>CAVTTI010000001.1:0-18342 GCA_963737615.1 uncultured Actinomycetes bacterium
CTGATGAATGCCAGAAGGGGCGCCGCAGCGCCCCTTCTGAACGATCTCATTCGGAGCTCTACAGGGAGGCGGCGAACGCCTTGACATCGCGTGCGGCGGCCAGGAGCGCATCGTCCGCACTTAGCACGGTGGGGTCGACGGTTCCGTCAACGGTACCCGTGGTGTCTTCGGTAGAGGAAGTGTCGTCCGCGGCGGCAGGAGCAGTTGTTTCGGTCCCTTCGGCAGCCTCGCAGACAGGCACCTCGGGCACCTCGGTGTTCTCCTCGTCCGCAACGTCCGAGCTCTCCTCGTCCACAGCTTCCACTTCGGTCGACTCGGCTGCGGCCTGGGCCACCGCTTCACAGGCGGCGTCGCCGGGCTCTGCCGCGGCCTCGGTGGCCTCCTCGTCGGTGCCGTTGGCAACGCCAGAAACGCACTTGCCGAACGCGTTCGCGCCGTTCGTGTTCGTCCCGTAGTCGCCGACGAACTCCTCCGCGCCACGCTCCTCGAGTCGCGCTTTGCAGGTCCAAGCCGGGTTCGTTTTCTCGGCGCTCGGCTCCTCAACGACGACAGCGTCGACCAGGGCCAGCTCGACGCCGGTCTCCTCGGCTGCCGCTGCCTCATGCTTCTTGGGCTTCTTGACTTTCGACTTCGGCGCTTTCGTCGTATGGGCCTTGGCTTCGTGCTTCGAGCCCTGCGAGGCGGACGCCGAATGCGTGGCCTGGGCGTGACTCTTTCCGTTGCCCCCGCCGTTCTTCGCGGCAGCGCCAGAGGCGACGACCAGCGTGGCGACGAGCGCGAGCAGAAGTGCCTTGAACTTCATGTGAACCTCCGTGTGAGCTGCGGCTTCCCGTTCTTGCACTTCTTCGGCCGCGCGCGGGCTTTTCCACACCCTCGAACCCCCGGACGGGTGAGGAACCCTTACGACCTCTTCACAGAGAAAAGAGGCCAAAACGCCGGAAGGGCAGCCTTCTGCCGCCCTTCCGTTCCCATGAAGTCCGTCTCCTACTTGATCTCGGCTGTGGCGCCGGCCTCTTCGAGCTGGGCCTTGATGCTCTCGGCTTCCTCTTTGGTGACACCCTCCTTGACCGGGCCGGGAGCCCCGTCGACCACGTCCTTCGCCTCCTTGAGGCCCAGGCTCGTGATCGCGCGGACGACCTTGATGACCTGGATCTTCTTGTCCCCGGGAGCGGTGATGATGACGTCGAACTCCGACTGCTCCTCGGCGGCGGCTCCGTCCCCGCCACCGGCGGCCGGAGCACCCGGGACGGCGACCGCGACCGGCGCTGCGGCCGTGACGCCCCACTCCTCCTCCAGCTTGTTCTTGAGCTCGACGAGTTCCAGCACGGTCATCTTTCCGAGCTGCTCGACGACCTTTGCGGTGTCAGTTGCCATTTCCTATGCCTCCTGTTCTTCCAGTTGTTGTATGCGTGCGTCGAGCACGTTGACCAGGTCCCGCAGCGGGGCGGTGAAGAGCCCCACCACGGCGGTCATCGGGCCGACGATGGCCCCCAGGACCTGGCCCTGGAGGACGTCGAGCGGCGGCAGGGTCGCCAGGTCGCGCACCTGATCGGCGGTGATCGTCACGCCCTGGAGGATCCCGCCGCGGACGGCGAGGACCTTCGTGCGTCGAGCCGTGTCGCTTAGCGTCTTCGCGACCGCGACCATGTCGCCGTCGCCGACGAAGGCGATCGCGGTCGGGCCGTCCAGGAACTCGTTCAGTGCCTCGACCCCGGCCTCCTCGGCTGCCCGCCGCGTGAGCGTGTTCTTGACGACGGAGAAACGGGCGCCATGCTGGAGCAGCTCACCCCGAACCCCGTCGATCTCCTTCATGCTAAGGCCGCGGTAGTCGGCCACGATGAGCGTGTCGGTCGACCGGAGCCGCTCCACAAGCTCCGCGACGACCTGTTCTTTCTTTTCCTTCAGCACTGCTTCTCCTCTCGAACGAGTCGCGCCCGCCGGGAGGCGGGCACGAGGAGGAGAAGCGTTCTCCCTCGAACCGCCTCGGCCGGTCTTCCGCGCTGGCGCGCTGCCGGCTGTCTCTGGCGACGAGACGTCGTGTGTTTACGCTGCCGCGGTTGCGGCCTCCTCGCTCAGCTCCTCGACGACGCCCCGCGTTCGGGACGGGTCGACCTTGATGCCCGGGCCCATCGAGGTCGTCAACGTGATTGAGCGGATGTAGCGGCCCTTCGCCACGGCGGGCCTCGCCCGCATCATCTCGTCGAGCACCGTGGCGTAGTTCTCGAGGAGATCACGCTCGGAGAAGCTCTTCTTCCCCATCGCGAGGTGGACATTCGCCCCCCGGTCGGTCCGGTACTCGAGCTTGCCCGCCTTCGAGTCGTTCACCGCCTTCGCGACATCGATGGTCACCGTGCCGGCCTTCGGATTCGGCATGAGTCCCCGGGGGCCGAGGATGCGGCCGAGCTTCCCGACCGTTCCCATCATGTCCGGGGTCGCGATGGCCACGTCGAAGTCGTCGAACCCCTCTTCGATCTTCGCAGCCAGGTCTGCGGATCCGACGATGTCGGCACCGGCCTCTTCCGCCTCTTTGGCCTTCTCGCCTTCCGCGAAAACGGCGACCCGCACGTCGCTGCCCGTGCCGTGGGGAAGCATCAGCGTGCCCCGAAGCTGCTGATCGGCGTGCCGGACGTTCAAGCCCGTGTTGAAGTGCACCTCGACCGTCTCGTCGAATTTCGTGGACTGCCCCTCCTTGAGGATCCTTACCGCTTCGAGCGGGGAGTACAGGTGCTCGCGATCGATCAGGGCGCGGAAGTTGCGGTACCGCTTGCCGTGCCTCATCTCTCCACCTCCGCGTCGCGAGACTCCGCCCCGCTCCCGCGGGGGAACCCATGTTCCCCCACGAGCCCCTTCTTCCATCTCAGGGCGCGCTGCGCGCGCTGAAACTCGCGGGAAACCTCCCGGTTTCCCGACACCCTTCCCCGGTGGAGCTGGAGCCTCATCTCTCCACCTCCACGCCCATGCTCCGGGCCGTTCCGGCGACGACGAGCATCGCGTGGTCGACGTCCCGTGCGTTCAGGTCGACGAGCTTCGTCTCGGCGATCTTTCGAAGCTGGTCCCGGGAGAGCCTGCCGACCTTCTCTCGGTTGGGCTCGGGCGAGCCCTTCTGGATGTTCAGCGCTTCCTTGATCAGGACCGCGGCCGGCGGCGTCTTCGTGATGAAGGTGAAGGAGCGGTCCTCGTAAACCGTGATCTCGACCGGCGTGATCCGGCCGTTCTCCTGCTGGGTCTCGGCGTTGAACGCCTTGCAGAACTCCATGATGTTCACTCCGTGTTGACCCAATGCAGGCCCGACGGGTGGGGCTGGATTCGCCTGGCCACCCGGAATCTGGAGCTTGATGAGAGTGAGGATCTTCTTCGCCACGTCGCCTTCCTAGTCGATCTTCTTGACCTGGTCGAAGCTGAGCTCGACCGGTACCTGCCGCTCGAAGATGTTGACCTGCACCTTGAGCTTCTGCTGATCCGCATTCACGTCGACGATCTCGCCGTCGAAGTCGGACAGCGGCCCTGACGTTACCTTGACGGACTCGCCGAGCTCGAATTGGGCGATCGCCCGTGGGCGCTCGCCGCCGGTGCCGGTATGGAGAATCCGGTCGACCTCGGGCTGCGAGAGCGGCACCGGCTTCGTGCCCGAGCCGACGAAGCCCGTCACGCCAGGTGTGTTCTTGACCACCGTCCAGGCCTCGTCGGTCATGTCCATGTTCACGAGCACGTAGCCGGGAAGGACACGCTGCTCGGTCTGGACCCTCTGACCGTCCTTGGTCTCGATGCGCTGCTCGGTCGGCACCACCACGCGGCGGAACTTCGGCTGCTGGTTCATGGAGATGATCCGGTGCTCGAGATTGGTCTTGACCTTGTTCTCGTGCCCCGAGTAGGTGTTGATGACATACCAGCGGAACATGGGCGTCTAGATGATTGGTCGATGATCGGCGTGCCCACGGGGACGGGTCAGACCAAGCCAGGGTGCGCCATCGCCCGCAGGCAAGGCTAGAAGCCTTGGCAAGGGCGAGGGTGCGGCCTGGCGCCGCGTCTGGGTCGCCATCCGTGGGCGCGGTGATTGTCGATCGATCATCAAAGGTTAAGGAGGACGTCGCGAACCAGGCGGGAGATCGCCTCGTCCAGTACATAGAGATAGGCGCCGACGACGGCGACAGCAATGATCACGACGGCGGTCGCTGAGAGGAGCTGGCGCCGGCCGGGCCACTCGACTTTCTTGAGCTCGCCCCAGGACTCCTTGGCAAAGGCGCGGATGCCGCCGCGCCGCTCACGCTGGGCGCCCGTCTGGCTCTTGGCCTGCTGGACCGGCTTGACCTGGCGCCGGCGGTCGCGGGCGCGCGCCGTGGCGGCCGGCTGCTGGAAGTCTGTCGTGCGCTTGGCGCGCCTCGTGCGGGGAGTTCGAGCCATCGCGGACTAACGAGTCTCCCGATGCAACGTGTGACGCCGGCACCAGCGACAGTATTTCCTCGACTCGAAGCGGTCGGGCGTGTTCCGCTTCGACTTGTTCGTCTGATAGTTCCGCCGCTTGCACTCGGTGCAGGCGAGCGTAATCGCCACTCGTACTCCGGTTGCCACTCGCTTTTCTCTTTCCTTCGAAGATGTCCGGCGGAGCCGCCAGGGACGTCCGCTCCCGCACGACGCTCCCGCTCCGCGCCGGACAATGGTAGCCGAGACGCTGTGGCGCTGAAGCGATCGAGGTAGCGGCGGGAGGACTCGAACCTCCGACACGCGGATTATGATTCCGCTGCTCTAACCAACTGAGCTACGCCGCCACGCGGGCCCGAGTGTAGCAAGCAGCGTTGGCGGCATCACTCGCCCCGGACCAGCTCGACTCCCTCGTTTGCGAGGTCCGCGACGCCGCCGCCGGCGACGTGCAGGACGTTCTCGACACCGCTTCGCCGCAACAGGGAGGCTGCAATCGAGCTCCGGTTCCCAGCCGAGCAAACGACCGCGATCTGACGGCCGTCACCGTTGGCCACCTCGCCCGGCACCCCGTCCCGAAGCTCGTGATACGGGATGTGCATTGAGCCCTCCACGTGACCTTCCTCCCACTCGTCGTCCTCACGGACGTCGAGCAGGCGGACGTCGCCGCGGCGGAGCCGCTCCGCCAGGCCCGAGACGTCGACGGCCGGCGTAGTCGCGATGGGAAGCCCGGCCTCGCGCCAGGCTGAGACACCGCCGGCGAGGTAGCCGCGGAGCGCGCGGAAGCCGACAGCCTCGAGGAGTCGTCCGAGCCGACGGGCGTCGGGCTCGCTCGCCGCCGAGACGACCACGCCACTCTCGGGGTCGACCACCCAGGCAGCACGGGTCCCGACTGCAGCTTTGACCATGGTCACGTTGATCGTTCCGGGAACGTGCTCGGCGTCGAACTCGCGAGTCGCGCGCCCGTCGAGGAGAGTCGCGCCCTGGTCCAGGAGCTCCTGCACCCGGGGCGGAGCGAGCTCTTCGAGCGGCTGAGCCTCGGTGAGCAGCTGCCCCTGATTCAAAGCGACGATGCGCTTGAAGTTCGGTGGCCGGGCCGCGAGCTTCCCGGTCAGCTGCGCGACGAAGTCGCCTTCGTTCTGGATTGCGGCGAGGCGGTTGAAGCGGCGCTCGAAGCCGATCGTCGACCCCGGCTTCTCGCTCATGCCGGCGCCACCGCAGAGCGAGCCGCCGATGTGTCCCGGCCAGACCTCGGCGAAATCCTCGAGCTCGAGCAGGCGCCGGACCGAGTGGTAGAGATCGCGCGCACCTGCTTTCGGCTCGACTGCGAGATCGGGCCGGGCGAGGTCGCCTACGAAGAGGGAGTCGCCGGTGATCACGAGCCACGGCGCTCCGGAGCGAGACTCATCCTCGACCACGAACGCCATGTGGTCCGGCCGGTGCCCGGGCGTGGCGAGGGCGGCGATGCGGACGCCGGCGACTTGCACGGCATCGCCGTCGGCAAGGGGCTCGTGCTCGAACTGGACGCCGGCCCGATCGGAGACGTGGATGGTCGCTCCCGTTGCAGACCAAAGACGCCCGCGGCCGGAAATATGGTCGGCGTGCGTGTGCGTTTCCAGGATCTGCGTGATCTGAAAGCTGTGCTCGTCCGCCAGGGCGAGGTAGTCCTCGACGTCCCACTTCGGATCGACGACCGCCGCCTCTCCCCCGTCCGCGACGACGTAGGAGGCGCAGCCGAGATCCTCGTGCAGCACCTGCCGGAAGAACATTCCGCGCGTCATGATACGGCGGTGCGGTTCGATCGACCGTCCGGACCAGAATCGCCCCGAGCCCCGCATGACTGACGCCGTCATCGACCGCAGGCGGCTTCGCGAGCTCATGGAGCGGGAGGCGACGCGCTTCCTGGACGAGCACTCCCGGTCGCGCGACCTCTTCGAGCGGGCCCGGGGATCGCTGTTGTCCGGCGTCCCGATGCACTGGATGACCGAATGGGCCGGGGCCTACCCCGTCTTCGTCGAGGAGGCCCGAGGAGCGCGCTTCGTGGATGTGGACGGTCACGAGTATGTCGACTTTTGCCTCGGGGATACCGGCGCGATGGCGGGGCACTCGCCTCCGGCCGTCGCTGACGCGGTCGGGAAACAGGTCCGCCGTGGTATCACCGTCATGCTCCCGAGCGAAGACGCGGTCTGGTGCGGCGAGGAGCTGACCCGCCGCTTCGGGCTTCCCTCGTGGCAGTTCGCGCTGACCGCCACCGACGCGAACCGGTTCACGATCCGTCTCGCGCGCGAGATAACAAGCAGGCCGAAGGTCCTCGTGCACGCCTGGTGCTACCACGGCTCGGTGGACGAGACGTTCGTCGTCCTCGAAGACGGCGCCCTCAGGCTCCGCCCCCACACGATCGGAGCACCCGTTGAGCCTGCGATCACGACGCGAGCAGTCGAGATTAACGACGTGGACGGGCTCGAGCGCGAGCTTTCGCAGGGCGACGTCGCCTGCGTGCTGATCGAGCCGGCGCTAACGAATATCGGCATCGTCCTCCCCGGGCCCGGCTACCACGAGGCTCTCAGGGACCTGACGAAGCGCCACGGCACCCTGCTCGTGATCGACGAGACGCACACGATCTGTGCGGGCCCGGGCGGCTACACGCGCGCGTATGACCTCGAGCCCGACTTCCTGACGATCGGCAAGACGATCGGCGGCGGCATCCCCGCGGCCGCGTACGGCTTCAGCGAGTCGGTGAGGGATCGGATCCTCGCGGCGATGCCCCCGCAGGCAGACGTCGGCGGGATCGGGGGAACGCTGGCCGGGAACGTGCTCTCCCTCGCCGCGATCCGCGCAACTCTAGGCGGCGTGCTGACCGAGGAGGCGTTCGCGCGCATGATCTCACTGGGAGAACGCTTCGAGGCCGGGGTTGCCGGTGTCATCGCCGAGCATGCTCTGCCCTGGAGCGTCACGCGGCTCGGTTGCCGCGTCGAGTACTGGCCGCGTCCCGAGCGGGCCCGGACAGGTGCGGAGGCAGCCGGTGCGGCGGATGCCGAACTCGACCGCTTCCTCCACCTCTTTGCACTGAACCGGGGAGTCCTGATGACCCCCTTCCACAACATGGCTCTCATGTGCCCCGACACGACCGCCGCCGATGTCGACCGCCACACGGAGGTCTTCGCGGAAGCCGTCTCGACGCTGACCGGCTAGAGCGCGCCGCCTGCGGCCGGAGGAGCGCCGACCTCTGCTTGGCCGTCCCCACCGCCCGCTCGGGCGAGGTATTCCTCCACAAGAAGGACGTTGGACGCCTCCGCTCGCTCGACGACCGCCAGAAGTGCGGACATGCTCGAGACCTCTTCGCGCTGCTCCTGAAGAAACCAGTGAAGGAACTGCTCCCCGACGAGATCGCCCTCTTCCCGCGCGAGGCCCGCGAGCGCCACGATCTGCTCCGTGACCTGCCGCTCCTGGTCGAGCGCGACCCGCACCGGGTCGGCAGCGTCTCCGAAGTCGCTGCGCGGCGCCCCGACGCCCGGGATCGCGACACGCTCGCCCGCGTCGAGCAAGTACTGGACGATCATCATCGCGTGGTTTCGCTCTTCGACCGCCTGCCGGTAGAAATGCGCCGCGAGCTGGGGCAAGGTCTCTGCGTCGTAGTAGACCGCGATCGCCACGTACTGCTGGGAGGCGCCGAACTCGCGACCGATCTGTTCGTTCAGGGCATCCGTGAAGCGGCTCATGCCGCGGAGTCTAGTCCGGAGAACCTAAAAGTCGCCGCCGCCCATGTCCCCGCCGCCGAAGTCTCCTCCACCGAAGTCTCCTCCACCGAGATCGCCGTCTCCGAAGTCCCCGTCCCCCTGGTCTCCGCTGTCGCCGTAACCGAAGCCATTGCCTCCAAAGCCGAAGCCCCCGCCGAGCATCGAGCCGAGCAGGAAGCCCGGGAAGAGACCACCGAACCCGCCGTAAAAGCCGCCTGCCCACGGAGCGTAGGCCGGGCCGGCGTTCCAATAGGGAACCGACCTGCCGCCGACGGTGACCTCGCGCGTCTGGGGATCGAGGCCGTCCTCGATCCGCTGGGCGTCGGCCGCACACGCCGCCACGGGCCTCGGCGCGCCCCAGGGTGGCGTCCACTCGACATCCCGAACCGAGGGTCCGTGGCGCGGGTCGAAGAAGCACAGAGGGCGACGATCCGGCGGTTCCTGGCCGGCCGCGCGGGCGCGGGCCGCGGTCATCGCGTGCCGGCCTTCCTCGACCGCGGCACTCACAGCCTCGATGTCCGCCGGCCGCTTCGCCCAGTCGAGTGCGTTCGAGCCGTGCTCGTACTGCTCGAGCGCGCGCTCGTAATCGGGGCGCGCCGTGGCGGGCAGCTCGTCGACGTCGACGGTGCCGATGTCCTCGCCCAGCGCCACAAGATCGTCGCGGGCGGTGGTCTTGACCTCGGCGAGCTCCCGGTCGTTTTCGGCAGAACGGCGGCGACGGCGAAGCACGAAGAACGCTATTGCCGCCCCGGCCAGCCCAAGCGGGATCAGGATCCCACCGCGCGAGCCACCGTCACCGCCGCCGCCATTCCTCTCCTCGCCGACGGCGTCGACGAAGGAGAGGAGGACGGCCGCAACGCCCTGGTCGCGGCTCTCCCGGAAGGCGGCGTCGGCCAACTCCCTCGCCCGCCCCGATTCGAGCACAGTGCTGGCCGCGCGAAACTGGTCTCCGACCACGACGACGTAGGTGCCGTCGCGGTTCAGCTCTTTCGCGATCGCCGCGAGGGCCTGTTCCGCACTTCCGCCAGCCTCACGCGCGGCCGCTGCGGGGAGAATCGCGATATAGAGCGGCCCAGCGTCCTTCGTCTCGATCCGGTCCCGGAGCTGGTCCGCATCCGCCTCGCTGATCGCCCGCTCTGCCGTCGGATCGACGTAGACGGGATCGGCCGCAAGCGCAGCCGCCGCCTCCGTGAGCTTGCCGGCCGCGCCGGCCGTCCCTGCAGCCATAACCGCCAGGGCCGCTGCGAGCAAGACGAGCAGACCCGGCCGAACGGCCGCCGCCGTCATCGCTTCCCGCCACCGGGGTCGGATAGGTCGGCGAGCTCCTCGTCTGAGAGCGAGAGCCTGGTCGCCGCGACGTTCTCCTCCAGATGCTCGACGGACGAGGTGCCCGGGATCGGGAGGATGACCGGCGAGCGCGCGAGGAGCCAGGCGAGCGCGACCTGCGCGGGGGTCGCCCCGTGTGTCTCGGCGACCCGGTCGAGCAGCCCGCCGGGGCGTGCCAGCGAGCCCGCTTCGAGTGGGTACCAGGGAAGGAACGCCGCCCTCCGGCCCTCACAGGCTTCGAGAACGTCCTCAGAGGACCGGTTTCCAACCGAGTACTCATTCTGGACGGACACGATCGGGACGATGTTTTCGGCACGCTCGAGCTGGTCGACGGACACGTTCGAGAGCCCGACGTGCCGAACCTTTCCCTCCTGACGGAGCTCCGCCAGGGCGCCGACCGACTCCTCGAACGGAACCTTCGGATCGACCCGGTGGAGCTGATAGAGGTCGATCCGGTCGAGCTTCAGGCGCCGCAGGCTCCCCTCACACGCCTCGCGGAGGTGCTCCGGCCGTCCGTCGGGAGGCCACCGGCCTTCCTTGCCAGTCCGTGTCAACCCACCCTTGGTGGCGATGACGAGCCCGGCCGGATAGGGATGGAGCGCCTCGGCGATCAGCCGTTCGCTCACTTCCGGACCGTACGAGTCGGCCGTGTCGATGAACGATATCCCCAGCTCGACGAGGCGGTGGAGCACTCGCTTCGCTCCTTCGGGATCGTCGGGCTCCCCGGTTACGTTCGGCCCGGTGATCCGCATCGCGCCGTACCCGAGGCGGCTGACCCTGAGGTCACCGCCGATCGTGATCGTGCCACCCGGGGGTGTCGCCACCCGCCGAGCGTATCCGCCGGGGGCACCGTGAGCTTTAGGACCCGCCGATGAGCGTGAGAAGCTTGAACATCGGCAGGTACATGCTGATGATGATGATGCCGACCATGATCCCGACGCCGATCATCATGAGCGGCTCGATGACGGATGTGAGGGTCGCGATCGCGCTGTCGACCTCGTCCTCGTAGAAGTCGGCGATCTTCGACAGCATCTTTTCGAGCTCTCCTGTTTCTTCGCCGACCCGTACCATCTGCGCGACCATGGGCGGGAAGATCGCGAGCTCGCCAAGCGGGATCGCGATCGGCACACCCTGATGGACCTTCTCCCGCACTACGTAAACGGCATCCTCGATGATGCTGTTGCCGGAGGTCGTGCCGGTGATCTCGAGGGCGCGGATGATGTCGACGCCCGAGCCGACGAGTGTCGAGAGGGTCCGCGAGAAACGCGCCATGCCGATCTTCAGGATCGTCTTGCCGATCCCTGCGGGCGCCTTCATCCGCGTGCGGTCCCACCAGCGCCGGCCCTTCTCCGTCTTCTTGAAGCGCATGAACCCGAAGATCGCGCCGAAGATACCCGGGAACAGGATGTACCACTGGTAGCGCACGACGTTGGACGCCTTGAGGACCCACTGGGTCAGCGTCGGCAGGTCGCCGCCGAGTTGCGCGAAGATCCCTACGAAGATCGGGACGAGGAAGAGCAGCATTCCGATCATGACGACCGACGCGAACGCCAGGACCATCAGCGGATACATCATCGCGCCCTTGACGCGCCGTTTGATCTTAGTCTCCTTCTCGATCTGGATCGCGACTCGATCTAGGACAACGTCCAGGATTCCCGCGGCCTCGCCGGCTTCCACCATCGAGATGTAGAGCCGGGAAAAAATCCTTGGGTGGCGCGCGATCGCCTCGGAGAGGAGCAGGCCGCCCTCGACATCGGCCCGCACCTCGGTGATCACCGAGGCCAGCTTCTTGTCCTCCGTCTGGTCCTCGAGGATGACGAGCGCCGTGACGACGTTGAGCCCTGCCTCGATCATCGTCGCGAACTGGCGCGAGAAGATCTGGAGCGCCTTCGGCTTGACCTTCTTGACGACCGCAGCGATGCCGTCCGATGACGCAGCCTGCTGCTTCAGGTCGAGCGCTAGCATCCCGCGAACCCGCAGCGCTTCGCGCGCTGCGGTCATGTCGGGCGCGTGGATCTCGCCCTTGAGCTCGAGGCCCGAGGCGTTGATTGCGCTGTAGGCGAAGGAGGCCATCTACGAGATGGAATCGGCATCCCCCCTCGGCGCCTTGAGGGGAAGCGTGTGATTGCCGATATGCCGCTAGATGTCGTTCATCCTGCGGACCCGCCGACAGCTGCCTTCAAACGAGGCCGGCTTCGGCATGATCGAGCTCCTCATCGCGATGAGCATCATGTCCATCGGCATCCTCGCGGTGTTCGCCCTCTTTCAGACCGGCATGGTGACGATTCGCCGCGCCAGCACGATCTCGACGGCCGCCGCGCTGGCCGACTCGGAGATAGAGAAGTTTCGCGCCCTCAAATACACGGTGGTCGGGCTTGACGACTCCGAGGTCGCCGCCGCGGGCGCGATCTACCTGGCAGATACCGCCTACAAGGCCGAGACGACACCCTCGACCACCCTCAGCTCGACCATCGACGCGACCGCCTTGACGCTGACCGTCGCGTCCAGCACCGGCTTCCCGACGGCGCCGTTCCGGATCAAGATCGATAACGAAGTCCTCTATGTGACGGAAACGAACGGCGCCGTCTTCACCGTCACGCGAGGCGCCGACCTTACTGTTCAGACCTCGCATTCAGGAGGGGCTGCGGTCGTCCAGAAGAAGCGTGTTCACGTCGTCTCCTGTGGCTCGGGCACCTGCACGACAGCCGACCCCGTCAAAACGGCCACCGGTGCGGACGGCCGGAGCTATCGGGTCGACACGTACGTGAGCTGGCAGCTCATCACGAACTCGGGCGGGGTCGCCGGGCGAAACGCGAAGCTGGTCACCGTCGTCGTACGAAGCTCCACGAGCCCCACCACGGTCTACGCCCGCGTGTCCTCGTCGTTCGACCAAGCCACCGGCCTCTAACCTAGCGACGAGGCCGTAGCCCGCGGCTCCGGACGGAGAACACCGCGGAGCCGCTGCGGCGCCCGAGGTCGAATCCGCTGGGGCGTCAGTCGGAGCTGCCGAGTCTACTCTCCTCGTAGTCGCGGTACGCACTGGCCCGTGGCGAGGCGCCTGACCTGTAGCCGACCGTCAGGGATCGCCACGCTCGTGCGTGGCGCGTTGCGTCTCGTCGGCCCTCGTACTAGAGCTTGATGCTGATCAGCTTCAGGCGGTACCGAAGGCCGTCCGGCTCGCTCACGAGGGTCAGCACCTTGCCGAGCTTGAGCGTCACGGTCTTCTTGCCGTTCGAGAAGGAGCCTGCCACCAGGCCGATCTTCGCGGTCGTGTTCGTGAGGGAGACGAGTTGGAAGAGTGGGTCGCTCGTTGGAAAGGGCATATCCCGCTTCACAGATTCGGTGGTGCCGTTGACCCTGATGTCAGCGGTCGACGCGGTCGTAAAGGACCCGCCGCCGCTCGAATCTCCGCCTCCGCCGTCCGTTCCCGTCGATGGCGGAACGACGGTGCCGCCACTCGAGCCGCCGCTCCCGGTCGAGCCGGTTCCTCCGGTCGAGCCTGTACCCCCGGACGTGCCGGAGGTCGACCCGTCCGAAGTCGAGGGAGGGGCTACTCCCTGCTTGAACGGATCCTTGCTCAGGAAGCGTCCGAAGGAGATGAGCTGTCCGGTATCCGCGCCCAGCGGTTGATCAGAATCAGGGAGTGCGCCGGCGGCCGGCGAGGCAACTGGTACGGCGCTGGGATCGAGCACAGCCGTCGACGGCGGGGCAGCCGAGCCCGGATCGGGCGTGGCGCCGGTTGTGGCCGGCGTACTCGTGGTCGTTGCGGCCGGCTCGGAACCCCCGCCCGTGAGCATCTTGACGTAGCCCGGTCCCTGCCAGACCATGAGCAAGAGGAAGATCGGGCCGAGGACGAACAGGAGCTTTTTCTGCTTCGCCTCCTTGCGCTGGCGGAGGAGCTCTTCGCCTTTCTTCGCCATGGCTAGCCTCCCGTTCCCACTGTCGCCGCGGCGCCCGCAGCCGGGGCCGGCTCGGTGGTGGCAGAGCCGGTTGTCGTTTCGGCCGCCGTGGTCGTCGCAGGAGCCGTCGTCGTAGCGGGCGCAACGCCGGCGGCGGCCGGTGGCGCGCCGAAGGAGTAAGCGGAGATCGTCAGCACAGCCTGGATCTTTGGAAACCGCTCCGCCGGCTGCTCGTGCAGGTCGAGCACGTCGAGCGTGTAGAGGCGGCCTGAGGCTTCGAGGACGCCCTCCTTCACGGTGACGAGGTTGCGAAGGCGGAAAAGAAAGTCCGTCAGGTCGTAGTAGTTGCCCTCGAACGTCAGGTTGATCGGAACCGCGTTGTACTCGCCCTTCGAGACGGCCTCGGACGGCGCGATCGAGACGAAACGGACGCCTGCCGAGTCGGCGACGGCGTTCAACTCGAGGATGATCCCGGGCATGTCCTGGGAGTTCGGCATCGCTTTGGCAAGCCTGAAGAGATCGGCGACGTCGATCTGAACCGCGGGCGGGGCGGCATCGCCCTGGTGTGTCCGTGTCACCAAAGTGCTCTCCAGGTTCGCGATCTCGAGGTCGAGGCTCGACGCCTCACTCGCCTTCGGGCGCAGAAGCCCGAAATAGACGACCGCCAGCAAGATCGCGAGGCCGATCGCAAGAACAGGCGTCATCGGTACCTGCTTCGACTTCATGCCGTGGCTCCGGTCACGGGCTTGACGTTCGCCGCGATCACGAACTGGACGACTGTTTGGCCCTGGAAGTCCGCATCCATGCTCGACTTGAGCTGGACGGAGCTGAGCTCGGGCAGCACCGCAAGGCGCGCGAGGAGCTGCGCCACGCTCTTCTGCGTCTCCGTGTAGCCCTCGATCGTGAACGTGCTCGTAGGCGCGGGCGTGCCTGCCGCGATCGGCGCGGCAGGATCGATCACCGCGGCACTTGCTGTCAGCTTGGTGAGAGAGATGTTATCTGGCAGGACGAGCGAGAACTCCCGAAGCAGGCGATCCCATGCGGTCCGGCCACCAAGGGCCGACGAGAGGGCCCCCGTGCGCTTCAGCTTTTCCTCGATCAGGGCCGGGTCGACCTCTTCTTCCTGCTGTGGCCGCTCCGCCGGGACGTTCGCGGCCGCGAGCTTGGTCTTCAGCTCGTCGCGGGTGGCCGTCTTGCCTGCGACCTGCGCGTTCAGGAGGAGGAAGTACGCGCCCAGGCCGGCCAGCGCGACCAGCGCGACCACGGCCAAGATCAGCTTGGCCGGTTTCGCACGGCGTTCGGCGCCCTCGCGAGGATCATCCTTGGGCAGCAGGTTGAACGCCCGCATGAGCGGGATCTGCGGCAAGGCAGTTGCCGACTTTTTGGCTCGGCCGCGAGGCTCCTTGCTTCTTCTCGCCTTCCGGTCCGCCTTCGGCTCCTTGGGGGCCTTGGGCGCCTTGGGCGCCTTGGACTTGCGAGAGAAGCTCAGGTCGCGCTTCAGAAAGCTGCCTTCGTGCTTCTCGGCGTTCGGTTCTTCCGGACCGTCGAGCTCGGCTTCGGGCCTGGCCTTCCTGCCGCTCCGGCTGAAGAGGTCGGAGAGCTTGATCTCCTTCTTCCAGTCGGCCATCAGTAGCCCATTCCGAGTCCGATGGGGATCGCTAGCGCAGCACTCGTCTCGCCCTTGAGCTTCTTGCTCACGTTGATCCCGATCAGCGGGTCTCCGACTCTGACCTTCACGCCGACGAGCTTCTCGACGGCTTCTGCGAAGCCATGAAGCTGTGATGCTCCGCCGGCGAGAACGACTTCGCGGATGCCGAGTGAGCCTTCCTGGCTCTGGTAGAACTGGAGCGAGCTGACGAGCTCGCGGCCGAACGTCTGGAGCCCGACCTGGATCGCCTCATGGGCCTTAGTGAGCTGCACTTGGGAGAGGCCCTCGGGGATGGGGCCACCGTCGACCGAGAGCTCCCGCTTGAGCTCCTCGGCGCGGTCGGCACCCACGTCGAGCGCGCGTGCGATGGCTCCCGTCAACGACGAGCCGCCCCAGTCGAGGACGCGCGTGTACTCACAACTCAGCCCGTCGGAGACAGCGAGTGTGGATCGGTCGGAGCCGACGGCGACGGCGACGAGAGCGCTTCGCTGTGCGCCCGCGGCGTCGACGCCGACCGGTGGGGTCAGGGCGCGAAGCAGCGCGAATGCCTCGAGGTCGACACCGGCCACCTTGATGCCGGCTGCTTTGAACGCCTGGAGATAGGAATCGATCAGGTCGCGGTAGGCGACGACGAGCAGGACCCGCGTCGACGGCAGACCCTCGGCGTTCTTGGTCTCGGAAAGCACCTGGTAGTCGAGCACCGCCTCTTCGATCGGAATCGGAAGGGCCTCCTGAGCGCGAAAGCGAACGGCATTCGCAAGCTGCTTGGGATCCTCAATCCCGGCCAGTTCGATCGTCCTGACACCGATGCGGTTGTTCGAGACGCCGATCCTGATGCCGCGACGGGGCAGCTTGTGCAACTTGAAGAAGGCTTTGAGAGCGACCGCCAGCGCCTCGACGTCCTTGACCTCGCCGCCGGCCACGATCCCGCGCGCGAGTGGCTCTTCGGCGACCTGGATGAGCTCGGCCGATCCGTTCAGGACAACGCGGGCTGCGGAGAGCCGCGAGGCGCCGATCTTGAAGCCGATGTTCTCCTTACCCACGGCTAGCCCCTACTCCGCCGCGACCCGAAGGCCGGCCTGAGGGGTCTGGCCGCCGGCGCCACGCTTGAGCAGCCCGGCGAGCTGTTCAGGCCGGCTGGAGCGGTTGAGCGCGATTTCCTCGGAGACGAGGCCGCGAACGACGAAATCTGCGAGCGCCTGCTCGAGGGTTTGCATGCCGCGCTTCGTGCCGGTCTGCATGATCGAGTAGATCTGCTCGACCTTTCCCTGGCGGATGAGGTTCCTGACCGCGTCGTCCGGAAAGAGGATCTCCACCGCGGGGATTCGCCCGGAACCGTCCGCGCGTGGTAGCAGGGTCTGCGTGACGACCCCCTGGAGCGTGGCTGCGATCTGGACGCGCACCTGCTCCTGCTGTGCGCCTGGGAAGACGTCGATCAGGCGGTCGACCGTCGAAGGCGCGTCCTGGGTGTGAAGTGTGGCGAAGACGAGGTGACCGGTCTCGGCCGCGGTGAGCGCGGTCGTGATCGTCTCGAGGTCGCGCATCTCGCCGAGGAGGATCACGTCCGGGTCCTGGCGGAGCGCGCCGCGGAGCGCCTCGGCGAAGCTGATCGCATCCGGGCCGATCTCCCTCTGGTTCACGATGCAGCGCTTGTGGCGGTGGAGGAACTCGATCGGGTCCTCGATCGTCATGATGTGGTCCTGCCGCGTGCGGTTGATCAGGTCGATCATCGCCGCGAGAGTCGTGGACTTGCCCGATCCCGTGGGGCCCGTGACGAGGACGAGGCCGCGAGGCTTGTTGGCGAGCTCCTCGAGCGCCGTCGGGACTCCGAGCTGCTCGAGCGTCTTCAGCTCGGTCGGAATCATTCGGAAGGCGGCGCCGAGGCTTTCCCGCTGGAAGTAGATGTTGACGCGGAAGCGGGCCAGCCCCGGGATCGAGTGCGACATGTCGAGTTGCCGCTTGATCTCGAGGTGCTTCTGCTGCTCCGTCGACATCATGCGGTAGAGCAGCCGCTGGGTGTCCTCGGGGCTGAGGCGGCCGAACTCCTCCATCCGCTCGAGCTGACCCATCACGCGGACGGTCGGCTCAGCGCCCACCGTGAGATGAAGGTCTGACGCGCTGCGCGCAACCATGCGCTCCAGCAGGTCATCGATCGAATGGACGGGCCCGCTTGGGGCCCCTTGCAGTACGTGAGTCGCTTCCATGGCTTGTTCCCTCCGCCAACGCCTATCGGCAGGCATACGGCGGTGCTAAAGGGGAGACGCAAATCACTCGTTCGGGGGCGGGTCGGCGGCACTCGAGGCCGATAGAGGGCCTGAGCCATTGACGCCTACGCTCCAAAGGAGGAGTCCTACATGATCATTGACCGGCTCAGAAAGCGGATCACCGGCACCGAGCGCGAGGGTGGTTTCACCCTGATCGAGCTCCTTGTCGTGATCATCATCATCGGGATCTTGCTTGCGATTGCAATCCCGTCGTACCTCAGCTTCCGTGATCGCGCCAACGACCAGGCCGCCCGTGCCAACATTCGTGCGGCAGTCCCAGGCGTTGAGGCATTCTTCGCCGACACGGGCGCATATACGGGCATCACTCTCGCCGGTCTTCAGGCGAGCTATGACGCCGGCATCAAGAACGTGACGTTCCAGAACCTGACCGCCACGACGTACTGCATTCAGAACCTCGCCTCGGCCACGGGTGGAAAGCAGTTCCACCTGACCGGTCCCGGTGGAGACATCACGGCGGGCGTCTGCTAGTCAGAGACACTCGGTACTGAGCGAAAGGGCGCGGGAGACCGCGCCCTTTCTGGTTTAACAGCGCGCGCCCCGGCGGCGAAGTGGCGGCTAAGAACACTGGCCGTCGCCACTCGAACGGTTCCCGTCAAGGCCGGTGGCTCCGCTGCCGATAGAGATGGCATGCGGTCGCAGCTTCGCCTTCGCGTGCTCCTCCCGGTCGCCGTGCTGGCCCTCCTCGGGCTCGGGTACGGGGCCTTTGCGTTCACCGGAACTCCGGCGGAGGAGCCGGCTCCGAAGCCGCTCGGGACGCCGGCCGCATCGAAGGATCCGCAGCAGGCACGACTGACACGCAAGCAATGGCGTCAGCAGGCGAACCTGATCTGCGCCGGGGTCGAGGCCGAGATCGCGAAGCTCGGCGAGCCCCAGACACCGGCCGAGGTACAGCTGACGCTGCCGAACACGCTTGCCCTCGCCGACACTGCGCTCGTCAAGCTCAAGGCTCTCGCGCCCCCGAAGCGCGACGTTGCCCGCGTCAACAAGATGATCAAGTACTTCGGGGGTTTCGTGAAGGTCGAGACACAGGC
>CAVTTI010000002.1:0-14366 GCA_963737615.1 uncultured Actinomycetes bacterium
TGACCGAATCGCCGTTCCTTTAGGGTGTCGCGGGGAAGCACATGGCTCGCGCCGCCGCTGACAGGAGTGCGGGCCGCAAGGGGATGGTGTTCGTCCCGGGCGGCACCTTCGCGTTGGGCTCGGAGCGTCATTACCCGGAGGAGGCGCCCGTCCGCGAGGAGACGGTGGAGCCGTTCTGGATCGACGAGCATCCGATTACGAACCTCGAGTTCCTGCGGTTCGTGAAGGCAACCGGTCACGTGACCTGGGCGGAGCGCGAGCCCGACCCCGCGCAGTACCCCGACGCGCAGAAGGACATGCTCTTTGCCGGATCCGTGGTCTTCCGGAAGACCGACGGGCCGGTCGACCTCAGCAACCACTTCAACTGGTGGACCTGGGCGCGCGGTGCGGACTGGCGACACCCGGAAGGAGAGGAGAGCTCGCTGCAGGGACGCGAGCGGCACCCCGTCGTGCACGTGACCTTCTCCGATGCCGAGGCCTACGCCGCGTGGATCGGGAAGGAGCTCCCGACCGAGGCGGAGTGGGAGTTTGCCGCGCGCGGCGGCCTCGACGGGGCCGAGTACGCCTGGGGCGACGAGTTCATGCCGAAGGGCAAGCCGATGGCGAACATCTGGCAGGGCGAGTTCCCCTACGAGAACACACTCCTGGACGGCTATGAGGGCACGTCTCCAGTGGGGAAGTTCTCGCCCAACGGCTACGGCCTCTACGACATGGCGGGGAACGTGTGGGAGTGGACGACCGACTGGTACACGTCGACCCACGAAGCGGTGTCCGCGTGTTGTGCGGGAGACCTGCGGGCCGCCAGCGTCGACCCGAACGACCCCGCAAGTATCCCGCGCAGGGTCATGAAGGGCGGGTCTCATCTGTGCGCGCCGAACTACTGCCGCCGCTACCGGCCCGCGGCTCGTATGGCGCAAGCAATCGACACGTCGACGAACCACCTCGGGTTCCGCTGCCTCGCGCGGGGGTAGCTCATCCCGAAAAGGAGGGCGGACTCGTGCCGCCGGACAAGTCTGGGGCGACGACATCGGGATCATCGCCCGCTACCTGGTCGTCTCGCACATCCGGAATGTCGTCACCCAGATGAGAAACATCTACACGCTGCGAGAGATCCAGGCGGTTCCGGGGAGCGAGGAGCGCTACCTCCTGCGCCGTGCCCGCATGGACGCCGAGCGGGGGATCGACGCGCTCCAGGCGAGAGAGCTGGCGGTATCGGCGTTCCTTCTGGGCGGCGCCGCACTTCCGCTCATCGCCGCGTTCGGACGCGTCACCGGCCTGCTCGAGAGCCTCGTTTGGGCAACAGTCCTCGGCGTTGGTGGCTTGCTGGTCTCTCTCGCTGCCTCATGGGTGATCCTTCGCGGCGCCGCTCTCGCCTCGCGCCGGATCCGGCTCGCCACGAGTGCACCGATGCAAACCCTCTGGTCGACGATCGGCTGGTGCGGCAAGCCGCCGAAGGACTCGACGCGAACGTTCGTCTTCGTCTCGATCGGCCTGACCGTCGGCGCCTGATCATCGTGCCGATCCTGGTCGCGATCGCGCTCGCGACCTGAGCGTCTACAGCCCAGCCGAGGCCGGCGTTACCGTCCCGCCGTGACCGCGTCTCCGGAGGCGCCGCCTCTTCCGCGCGCCGAGTACCTGCGCTTGGTCGCGCTGGGCGCGGTGATCGGCCTCCCGGCGGCGCTGGTGGCCGCGGGGTTCCTCGCGCTCGTGCACACGTCAGAGGATTGGCTCTGGCACGACCTGCCCGACGCGCTCGGCTACTCCTCGCCGCCCTGGTACATGGTCTTGGGCCTGCCCGTCGTGGGTGCCGCTGTCGTTCTGGCCGCGCGCAGGCTTCTGCCCGGCGATGGAGGCCATCCGCCGCTAGACGGCATCGGCGCCAAGCCGACGCCGGTCTCCTACGCGCCGGGCGTCGCGCTGGCTGCTCTCGGGACGCTGGCCTTCGGTGCCGTCCTCGGCCCGGAGGCGCCCCTGATCGCGCTCGGCTCGGCCGTCGGCCTCGCCGTGACGCACATCGTGGCCGTCGACCGGAAACAGCACGGCGTGCTCGCAATGGCGGGCTCCTTCTCGGCCATCTCGGCCCTTTTCGGCGGGCCGCTCGTGGCAGGCTTGCTCCTCGTCGAGGCGGGCGTCGGCATGGGCGCGTTGCTGATCCCGATCCTCCTCCCCGGCCTGGTCGCGGCGGCAGTCGGCTACCTGCTCTTCATCGGGCTTGGCAGTTGGGGCGGCCTGGAGGAGGCGACCCTCACCGTGCCCGGGTTGCCGATCTACGACTCCACCAGCGTCCGTGACCTGCTGCTCGCCGTCGGCCTCGGGATCGGGATCGCGATCCTGTGCGAGGCCGTGCGCCTATTCGCACGGCGCACGGCCGGAAGCGAGCAGCGGTTCGGAATGACCCCGCTCCTGCTCGGCGGCGGACTGGCGGTAGGCCTGCTAGCTGTGCTGGCGGACGCACTCGGCGCAGACTCGCAGGACGTTCTTTTCTCCGGCCAGAACTCCATCAACGCCGTGGTCTCTGAGGACTCGGCGAGCATCCTCGTCGTCTTGGTCGCAGCCAAGGCGCTGGGCTACGCGATCTGCCTCGGCTGCGGATTTCGCGGGGGCCCCGTCTTCCCGGCGGTCTTCCTCGGAGTCGGACTGGCGACGTTCACGGTGATCGCCTTCGACGTCTCGCCGACATTCGCGGTCGCGGTCGGCACGGCCGCGGGGATGGCAGCTATGACCAAGCTGCTGTTCGCCCCGCTCCTTTTCTCAGCGCTGCTCGTCGGCTCGGGAAGTGTGGACGCCGTTCCGGCCGCAGTGTTCGCGGCCTCTGCCGCATGGGTTGTGACGCACGGGCTGGAGCGGCGCACCGCCCAGGACGCCTAGCGATCATCTCTCGACGATCAGCGTGATCTGGTCGAGGCCGACCACGCGGACGGTCTCCCCCACCTCGGCCCCTTCGACGCAGCGGGCGCTCCAGATCTCCGACTCGCCAGACAGCCGAACCTGTCCCAGCGGCTTGCACGGCGCGATGACAGTCGCCATTCGTCCGACGAGCGTCTCGGCTCCGGCCTGAACCTGCTTCTTCCGGACGAGTCGCCAGATGGCGAAGACCTCGCCGAGCCAGAGCAGAAGCCCGACCAGGAGGGCGATCACGTTCCACGGCGTCGGCAGCACGAAGAGCAGAACGAGCCCGGTGATCAGCAACATGGCGCGAAGCCTACGGGGCAGGCATGGTGGCCCGGACCTGCCGCCCGCCGACCGTGCCTACGAGCGAGGCGGTCGCGTGCGGCTCCTTGAGCCATTCCATCCGGAGCGCGCCGGTGGTGCCGCCCGGGCCTCTGACCTCGACGTCCGCGCTCGAGGCACCGCCGTCGTACGCCCAGCGGACGGTTCCGCTGACGAAGACGCCCGGCACGAGCCGTACGTTCGTCAGCCGGAAGCGGACGTTGGGATAGCCCGTGTACGACCAGTGCCCGCCGTGGAGGCCGACGCCCGACCCGTCGTAGTTCACCATCCAGCGCGCGATCACATCGGCCGAGGTGAGAGCGGCCGCCGCAGCCAGGCGCCGATCATCCCGCGTCGAGTCGTCGCCGGCGGAACGGGCCGCAGGAGTCACGTTCTCGACCGAGCTCGAGAACGCGGGGATCAGATTCCACTCGCCGACCTCATCGGCGCAGGACGTGTCGCCTGGAGTGAGGTTCCGGACGAAGCTTGCGTAGATCCGCGAGGCGCAGAGATCCCAGTCGGCGAGCGCGGTCACGTGCACCGAGTTCGCGACGCCGACGAACGTCGAGCCCGGGAAGCGCCGCGCCACCTCCTGCGCCCCGGACGTGGCCGTGATCGTGTCGATGTCGCCGTTCAGCACGAGCGTCGGGACATCGGGATACACGGCGCCGGGCGGATCGGGCGGATCGGGCGGGTCGGCCGGTCTCGGAGCAGGCCAGCGGAGACAGGCGAGGACGCCCTCGTAGTCGGTGTGCGTCCACGCCTCGGCGCTGAAGGGCAGGAACGTTCCAGGCGGATAGGCAGCGATCGAGGCCTCCGCCTCGGCGCGCCGTGCGGAGATCGGCGTCGAGGGGTCCCAGAGCTGCGGGTAGTCGTGGCAGATGACCGAGAGGTAGAGGCCCTCCGACCAGGTCGGGGGATCGTCCGGCGGAGCGACGACCGTGACGGTCTCGGCGGCGAGGCGGAGGATCGCAGCCGGGCGGCCGTTGTTCGCCGCCAGGATCGCGGCCGGGAGGTCGCGCCAGAGCCCGGGATACCAGTAGCTCGCGGAGACGAGCTGAACGAATGCGTCTTCGTCCAGCCGGACATCTGTGCGCTTTCCGTCGCCGTCGGGCGCAGTGCCGAGGATCGGCTCCGCGCGCACACGGTTGGCGAATCGCTCGACCAGCAAGACCGGATTGCGGGTCGGGCAGGTCACCGAGCGCGAGCAGGACAGGTCAAGTCCGACCCGGATCGCCTCGACCAGGTCGGCCCAGGCCGGATCCGTTCCCGGCAGCGGATAGGCGGCATCGAGCGTGAGCGAGCGCAGCCTCTGCGGGAAGCGAAGCGCGTAGGCCTGCGCCGCGTAGGTCCCGTAGGAATCCCCGTAGAGGTCGATCTTCCCCGCGTGCAGGGACCGCAGCACCGCCTCGAGGTCCTGAACCGCCTGCGACGTCGAGTAGAGGTCGCGCTTCGGGCCGATCTGCTTCGCGCAGCGGCCGGCACGGGTCACGTAGTGGCGGGCCGGCCTGGAGAACGCCTCGCAGCCGAGCGGCGCGCTCCCGCCGGTCCCCCGCAGGTCGAAGAGGACGAGGTCGCGCCGGGCCGAGACGGGCCGCCACAGGTCGACGCGGCTAGAGCGGCCCGGCGTGACCGCATATCCGGGCCCACCTTCGAGCGAGACGACCGTCGAGATGCGCGGCAGGTCGCGGTTCGTTCGCCGATAGCGCTCGAAGTAGACGCGGATCGACCGCCCGTCCGGGTTCGCCCGGTCGAGCGGAACGCGCACGTAGCCGCACTGCGCCGCCCGCTGGAGACCCCGCGCCTCAGCCGGACATGTCGTGATGATCGGTGGAGGAGGC
Organism: uncultured Actinomycetes bacterium; assembly: GCA_963737615.1. Lineage (GTDB taxonomy): Bacteria > Actinomycetota > Thermoleophilia > Gaiellales > Gaiellaceae > DASQGA01. Next base: position 5,052 of record CAVTTI010000002.1, read on the forward strand.
GGCGGGAGCGCCTGCATCGTCTGATGATACGACGGCCTTCGATCCCGGATGCCGAAGGTGCGTGCGGCTAGGGGGCCGCTTGCGTTGGCGGAGAATCCTTGGGCGCTGGCCTCGTGTGCCGGATCAAGTGGACGACGCCCCAGCCTGCGAGGATCCCGAGGCCGACGGCGAGGCTCACGATCACGATGCCGTTCGCATGCGGCACGTCGAGGAGCTTGATACCGCTAAGGGCGAGACACGTTGCCAGGGCGATCCGAAGTGCGGTCTCCGGAAGGCCGACGCTGATCTGGCTGCCGATCAGCACGCCGGGAATCGAGCCGACCAGCAGCCACGCGATCGCGGTCAGGTCGACGTTCCCCGCGACGAGATGCCCGATCCCCGCGACCCAGAGCAGGGCGGCGGCGTGGGCGATGTCCGTGCCGACGACGTACTTGGCGGCGAGCGGGTAGGCAAGCAGCATCGCGAGCGCGAAAAGGGTGCCGCTCCCGACCGACGTGAGCCCGACGATGAAGCCGCCGACGATGCCGATCGCGACCGCCACGATCCGATCGCGCGTGCTGAGCCGGCCGAGAGTGGAGGCCGAACCGCCGCGATGCGTCAGCGCCTTCGCGACGAAAGCCACGGCGCCGAACAAGAGCGTGTAGCCGAGCACCTGCCCCTGTACCGAGTCGACGCTGTCTCCGTAGCGGTCGGTCAGGTAGGTCGCGACCCACACTCCCACCAATGAGGCGGGGGCGCTCCCGACGAGCATCCAGGCGGCCAGTCGGGCTCGGACCGTCCCGAGGCGCCGGTGCCGGACGGCACCGAAGGACTTGAAGATCGCTCCGTGGAGGATGTCCGTCCCGATCGCGGACGCGGGGTTGAAGTTGAAGAAGAAGATCAGGATCGGCGTCATGAGCGCACCGCCGCCCATTCCCGTCATCCCGACGAGCAGGCCGGTGATGAGACCGGCGATGATCAGGCGCGGATCGTTCACGGGGTCAGTGCACGGCGAGGACGTCGCACGTCGCCCGACGCATGACGTTCTGCGCGACGCTCCCCTCGACGAGCCGCTCGAAGAAGCCCTTCTTGCGCATGCCGACGACGATGATGTCGGCGTTCCGTTCCTGGGCCAGCGCCACGATCGCGTCGGCCGGCTGCCCGGACGACTGGACGAGCTCGACCTCGAGCCCGCGCTCGGCGAGGTAGGCCCGCGCCTGGTCGAGGCGCTCGCTCCCGTAGCGTGCCGCGCCCTCGGTCTCGTCGTGATCGTCCGGCGAGACGTTGGTAACGATCAAGGTCGCCTTCAGCGCTTCGGCCAGGTCCGCAGCTCGCGCGAGGGTGTTGCTCTCCGGGTCGTCGAAGGCGACCAGGATGGTCTTCGCGGCCGACATGACCTCACAGGGTAGGCGCTCGCCCTGACGCAGGCGTCGGTGGGGCCGGGCCTGACTCCAGCCCTCCAGCTTCACGGTGCCTGCGAACGGAGAGGTCGCCCCCGGTGGCCGTAGTCCGGGGGCGACTCTTGAGAGCTGGGCTCGTGGTCGGAGGCACGCCCGACCACGAGCTCCTGCCGCAGGCCGTCCCGGGTTTAGAACACCAATCCTGTAAGCGCGTTGAAGAACGCCCGCAGCGCGGCGAGCGCATCGGCGGCCACGGACTCGTCATCGCCGACAGCGGGCTGATCTGCCGGGTCCGCCGCTTCCGGCTCGGTTGCTGCCGGTGCCTCGCCGTCGGTCGCCGTAGGCCCGTCGCGGTCGTGCGCTTCGGTCGAGACGCACTTGCCGAACGCATTCGCCTTCGTCTCGTTCGTGCCGTACCGAGTGGCGAAGGCCTCGGCGCCCATCCGCTCGCGCTCGAACTTGCACACCCAGGCCGGGTTGTCGTGCTTCGGTGCATCCGAGGGCGCTTCAGAAGCGGCCGCTCGGGCGGCTCGACGCGCCTCCCTCTGGGCGGCCTTCTCCGCCTTCTTCTCCTGGCCCTTGCCGGCCCAGGCGGGCTTGCCGTGGGCCTTCGCACCGCCGCTGCCGCCGCCCACCCACGCGGGCGGGCCGTGACCGTTGCCGTTGCCGTTGCCGTTGCCAGGCTTCGCAGCAGCTGCGGGAACCAGGAGCGCGGCTGCAAGGAGGCTCGCAAAAAGAGCGTGGAGTCCGATCTTCATGTCGATCGCCTTTCGGGTGCTGGGAGACTGGGCGCTACGTCCATAGACGCCGGAGCCCACGAAAACATGCGCCGAACGACGTGTCGACTTGAAGCTCGGCGTGGATCCGTCAGAATGTGCGGGGATGGCAGTTGCGCCGGAAGCGAGCCGAACCCAGCTGGCCGCTGAGGAGTCCGAGACCGCCGAGCAGCTTTTCGAGGAGCATGCGGGCTGGATCTACGGGTACTGCCTGCGCGTCCTCCGCTCGCCGGAAGAGGCGGAGGACGCACTCCAGACGACCTATCTGAACGCGTGCCGCAGCCTCAACCGGGGCACGCGTCCGACACAGGGGTCGGCGTGGCTCCTCCGAATCGCCCAGAACGTCTGCTTCAGCAGGTTGCGCTCCTCGGGCCGCCGGAGCACGTTCGAGCACGTGCAGGACACCGCCGTCCTCGAGGCGACTGCCACCGCTCCCGACCGTAAGCCCGACGACCTGGTCGGACTGACGGACGCCCTCCAGGATATGCCAGACCAGCAGCGCACAGCGATTCTCCTGCGCGAATGGAAGGGGCTTTCCTACAGCGAAATCGCGACCGAGCTCGGGATCACCCAGTCGGCCGTGGAAACGCTGATCTTTCGTGCACGGCGCTCACTGGCCGCCGGGCTCGAGAGCCCGCCGAAGCGGTCGCGGCTCCGGTCCCTGTACGCGGTTGACCTGGGCGGGCTCGCGGCCGCGATCAAGGGACTCTTCGCCGGAAGCGCGGGGGTCGGGGTAAAGACCGTCGCCGCGCTCACCGTGGCGGCTGCCACGACCACCACGCTCGTCGCCACCGATCCGGGCGGCATGTTCTCTGACCGGCACTCCGTGCGGCAGGCGCGGGTGCAAGCGGCAGGCTCGAACGCGGCTTCGGGGCGACTGATCGCCGGCACGCCGATCGTCGAGGACGCGCTGGGGCCGGTCCCCGTCCCCGCCGAGCCGCGGACCAAGCTACTGGGCCCGGACGGCGACCGACCCAGCGAAGAGCGGGGGTCCGGGCCGGCGGATGGACAGGGGAACGGCAAGGCGAAGGCCAACGGGCACGACAAGGACCACGGGAACGGCAAGGGCAGGGCCGAGGCCCCGGGCCAGGTCAAGAAGGCCGAGAATGCCCCGAACGAGCCGATCGGCCACGGAGCAGCTCACGGGGGCAGGCCGGATCACGCCGGCCAGGGCGGCCCTCCGCCGCACGCCCCAGCGAACGGGCTCGAGAAGAGCAAGAAGGTCAAGGAAGCCAAGAAGTAGTGGAGGCCCGTTTCCGGGCCCCCACTACCGCACCGTCTTGCCGGATCTGATCTAGCCGGAGCAGTGCCCGGGGCCGATGTCGCCCTCGTTGTAGTCGGCGAGCGTGCCGGCGTAGGCGATTGCCTGCGCCCGGACGGCCCTGGAGAGAGTCGACGTGGGCGTGTAGGTGGTGAAGAACGCATCCGCGCCGGCCAGGGCCGCATTGACCGCTGCCGTCGAGCTCGTCCCCGCGAGGAGATTGAGCTTCGCGGCGATGTACTGGTGAGCGAGGATGTAGTAGGCGTTCCCGCCCGCAGAGGACGTGTTGATCACCTGGTACCACGTCTTCCCGCTCGAGAAGAACGCGGTGTCCTCCCCGATCAGCGCCCAGGTCGCGTCGTACTTCGCAGGGCCGTACTTCGAGTGGTTCTTCCAGTAGCCCTGCGTCAGGGTGCAGCCCGGCGAAGGCGGCGGCTTGCACGTGACGGTCACGCGCGCGTCGTCGCTTTGGCCGGTCTCGCGGATGGTCGCAGTGTTGTCGTGCGTCCCCTCGTCCTCGTTGCACCGGAACGTCCGGGTGTAGGTCTCCGTCCCGGAGTCGGTGAAGAGCCACGAGAGACCGTTCGTGTCGTCCACGTGCACGGAGCCGTTCACGACCGTCGGCTCGGGAAGCGTGAAGTCGACCTTTTCGTTCGGCCCCATCTCCTCACCGGGATTCCGTGGGTCGTTCGTCACGGTGATCCGCGCGTTGTTGCGCAGGGTCCCTCCCACCGGCTCGAACGGAATCGAGTACGGGTAGCACTGCGATTCGCCCGGATCGAGCACCGGGTTCAGGGTCATGTCGAGCGGGACGGACGCCAACGTGATGACCTCGCCCTCGAGGAGCGCTTGCAGGCGGTCGACGATCTTCAAGTTCTCTGTCGGCGCCGCGCTGACGTTCTCCACGCAGACCTCGCCGTCGACCCAGAACTCGTCGATGCCTGAGCTCTTGGTCACTTCGACGGTGTACGTGCTCGTCCCCGATTCACCGGTCTCCAGGTTCCAGGAATCCGGCGAGACGGACTTCTCGATCGTCCACTCGTACGTCGTCGTCCAGTGGCCCTCCGCCGTCTTGTACGCCTGAATCGGCGACGTCGCGCTCGCGACCGGCGCGATCACGCCGGCCACGACGGCCGTACACACGGCAAGCCACAGCTTCGTGGCAAACCTCATTCGAACCCCTTTCCCGTTCCTTCGCTGTGCGGGCTCCGGGTCGAGCGAGGGTACGGCCGCATCCTCGCGCGTCTCCCTAGTGAGTCAGCCCCCTCCCTCGTCCATAGTGCGCGGCAGGCGGAGAGTCAAGCCGGACTAGCCTGACGGGGAGGTTCCGGCGTTCGCCACAAGAACGTGAGCCTCGTCGGCACCATCCTCTGGCTCACCCTCGCCGGCGCGGGCTACTGAACGAGGGTCGCCACAAGCCCGACGGCGGCGCAGGTCGCCACCGTCACGACGACGCCGACACGGAAGCGCCACACTGCCAGGAACGCCACGATCGCGAGCACGATCACGAGCCAGTCCGGCTCACCTTCGCTGAAGGCGGCGTGCCGGGCGACGAAGACGGCCAGCGCGGCGATCACGCCGACGACGCCGATCGTGATGCCATTCAACGAGGCTGCGAACGCGCCCGTCGTGCGGATCCGATCGATGATCGGAGCGCCGCTGATAATGAACACGAACGAAGGAACGAACGTGCACAGCGTGGCGATCGTCGCCCCCGCCAGGCCCCAGGCCAACCCTCCCTCCACGTTATAGCCGGCGAGGAAGCCGACGAATGTATTGACCATGATCAGCGGCCCAGGCGTCGACTCCCCGAGTGCCAGACCCGCGACCATGTCGTCCGGCGTGAGCCAGCCGAAGCGGTCGACCGCCGCCGTCGCGACGAAGGGGAGCACCGCGTAGGCCCCGCCGAAGGTGACGAGCGCGGCGACCGTGAAGAAGCCGGCCAGTTCGGCCACAAGCCCCCCGGCGGCAAGAAGAACGGCGAGAGGGACGAGCCAGACGAGGAGCGTCTTAACGAAGCGGCGGCGCAGACCCTTCTCGGGCGGCGAGACTTCGCGCTCCTCCTCGCCCGCCGGTTCTGAGGATGCCCCGAGCAGGAGCGGCCTTCTCGTGCCGGCCAGATACCCGGCCAGCGCCGCTATGGCGACGATGATCGGAAACGGAACGCCCGCTACGATCAGCCCGAACGCGACGGCCGCGAGCGCCAGCGCCGCAGGAGTGCGGATCACGCGTCCGCCGACCCGGATCACCGCGGCAGCGACGAGTGCGATCACTGCGGCCCCAAGGCCACGGACGATGCCCGCGACTGCGGCAACCTCGCCGTACTCGACATAGATCGCGCTCATGATGCAGAGGAGCACGAACGAAGGGAGCACGAAGAGGCCGCCGGCGGTGATCGCGCCGCGCACGCCGTACATCGAGTAGCCGATGTAAGACGCAAGCTGCTGCGCCTCCGGGCCCGGGAGCGCCATGCAGAAGTTGAGCGCGTGCAGGAAGCGGCGCTCCGAGATCCAGCGACGCCGCTCGACGAGCTCGTCGTGCATGATCGCGATCTGCCCTGCAGGCCCACCGAAGCTGATCATCCCCAACCTCAGCCAGAAGCGGAACGCCTGGGCTTCGCTCGGCTTCGCCGTGGCCGGCTGACTCCGCGGCGAGCGCGCGGCCGCCTCGGTGGACATGCGGCCAGCCTGTCACGCCAGGCGGGAACGGCCAAGTTTGACTTTCTCACTTTCGATCGCTGAACTCGCCACCATGAGACGAGCCTGGTTTCGGACGTATTCGGCTGTCTCTAGGCAGTCGCGTCCCGAGCGAGGATCGGCGACGGGCTGAATCCCTTGAAGGTGAGCCAGAGGCCGAGCCCGAGCTCCCAAAAGAATTCCGGGATGGTGGCGAGGCTCTGGCCCGTACCGCCCTGGTCGAAGATCAGTTGGCTGACGACATCTGTTAGCCCGCGCGGTGCGTCTGCGTCACACCTCAAGCTCGGCAGCCAGCTCGCCAGTCCTGCCGGCGATCTCGTCTCGGATGCGCCGCACGTCCTCGAGCGGTAGGCCCGTCGGATCGGTCAGCTCCCAGTCCACGTAGCGCTTGCCCGGGATGGAGGGGCAGGCATCGCCGCAGCCCATCGTAACGACCACATCCGCCCATTCAGCATCAGCCTGCTCGAGCCGGTGGGGCACCCGCTCGCTGAGGTCGAGGTCGAACTCTCGCATCACCTGGACGACCTCAGGGTGGACGTGCGCGGCTGGTGCCGTTCCGGCCGAGCGCGCCTCGTGGTGACCGTCGGCGGCCGCGGTGAACAGCGCTTCGGCCATCTGTGAGCGACCGGCATTCTGCACGCAGACGAAAAGGACGCGGCTCATCGCGCCTCCTCAATTTCGCGCCCGTTCGTCAGTTCACCCGGGCGGGTCGGCTCCCCGCGCACGAACTGGTAGGCAAGCCCGCCGATCGCGGCGCCGAGGACGGGCGCGACGATGTAGAGCCAGAGGGCGTGAAAGTTGCCCGAGGCGATCGCGGGCCCGATCGAGCGCATCGGGTTCATCGACGCACCCGAGATCGGCCCGCCGAACAGCGCGTCGAGCCCGATCGTGCCGCCTATCGCGATCGCCGCTGCCTCCCCCACTGCGCGCGTGTCGGTGGCGACCGCCAGGATCACGAACATCAGGAAGGCGGTCATGACGAGCTCGAAGAAGAACGACTGCGCCTGCGAGCCGGAGGGGAGCGTCGCGCCGACGTCGGCGATGTCGCCGAGCGAGGCGCGCAAGAGGAACGCGGCGAGGATAGCGCCCGTCAGCTGGGCTCCCCAGTAGCCGAGGGCACGCGGCCAGGGGAAGTGGCGCGTGAGCGCGAACGCGAAGGTAACGGCGCCGTTGAAGTGCGCGCCGGAAATGTGCCCGACCGCGTAGATCATCGCCATGATCACGAGCCCGAACGTGATGGCGATGCCGACCTGGCCGAGCGCGCCTGTTTTCGCGTCGACCATGACCGCGCCCGCGCCGGCGAAGACGAGGGCGAAGGTCCCGATCGCTTCAGCAACCAGGATGCGCGCCGTTCGCAGCTCCATCAGTTGACGCTCTCGCTGCGCCGCTCGAGCAGGAGCACGTCGCGCCAAACGCCGTCGAGCTTGCCGAGCCGCTTTCGCCGGCCGACGACCTCGAAGCCGACTCGCTCGTGCAGGCGGATGCTGCCGTCGTTCTCGGGGAACATTCCGGCTTCGATCGTCCAGATACCTGCAGCTTCGGTGGAGGCGATCAGTTCTTCGAGCAGGCGCTGGCCGACGCCCTGGCCGCGAGCGGACTCGGCGACGTAGACACTATTCTCGACCACGCCGCCGTAGCAGCAGCGGTCGGAGACGGGACTGACGGCAGCCCAGCCTACGACCTCGCCGCCGTGCAGTGCGACGAGCCGATGCTCGGGCAGGTGGGACGAATCCCAGGCCTCCCAGGTCGGGGCCTCGGTTTCGAAGGTGGCGTTCCGGGTCGCGATCCCGTCCTCGAAGACGCGGACCACACCGGGCCAGTGCTCCGGTTGAAGCTCCTCGATCGTGAACTCATCGGTCTCGACCGCCATCAGCAGCAGCCCGCGCTCTTCGCCGGCTGGATCACCGGCAGGCCTTTGACGACGGGATTGGAGGTCTTCACCGCCTTCACGATCGCACCGTGGATGCCGTCCTCGACCTCGTGCGTGAACTCGACCGAGACCTGCTCGAACCCTGCGGCCTCGAGCCCGGCCTCGTACTCACCCTTCGCAAGCGCACCCGCGATGCAGCCGACGTACGACCCGCGCTCGGCGCGCTCCCCCGGCGAGAGGCGGTCCTCGGCGACGATGTCGGAGACACCTAGTCGGCCACCCGGCTTCAAGACGCGTGCGATCTCGGCGAGCACGGCGGCCTTTTCGGTGGAGAGGTTGATCACGCAGTTGGAGATGACCACGTCGATCGAGTCCGCCGGCAGCGGTACCTGCTCGATGAACCCCTTGAGGAAGATCGCGTTCTCGATGCCAGCATCGGCGGCGTTCTTGCGCGCGAGCGCGAGCATCTCGTCGGTCATGTCCAGCCCATAGGCAAGACCTGCCGGACCGACGCGCTTGGCGGAGAGGATGACGTCGATGCCACCACCGGAGCCGAGATCGAGCACCGTCTCGCCCTCCTTCAGCTCGGCGACCGCGGTGGGGTTGCCACAACCGAGCGAGGCAAGGGCAGCGGCGTCCGGCAGCTCACCCCGCTGCTCGAGCGTATAGAGGGATTCGCCGAAGTCGGTGCTCGCCGTCTCGCCCTCGCAGCACGCGCCGCTTCCACAACCGCAGCTCGATTCTTCGGTCACGGCCTGGGCGGCCTCCGCGTACTTGCGTCGCACGTCCTCACGCAAGGAATCAGACGTCGTCGTCATCGAGTAAGAGCCTCCTCGGGATCGCGAGTCAAGTCGACCAGGCCAGCCAGCCGCGTACTTGCTTCGGGCGTGAGTGAGAAGTAGGCCCACTTGCCGCGCTGCTCACGCTCGAGCAGACCCGCATCGACAAGCCGCTTCAAGTGATGGGAAACGGTCGGCTGCGCGAGACCAAGCGGTTCGATCAGGTGGCAAGCGCACACGGGCACATCGCTTGTCGCGACCAGATTGACGATCCGCACACGGGCCGGATCGGCAAGCGCGGCGAAGAGCGCCGCCGTGGCCTCCGCCTGCTCATCCGACAGAGCTGGGGCAGCAAGGGGGGCGCAGCAGTCGATCGGCGCCTGCGTTTCGAGGACAGCCAGCTCTCGCATCGACGCCCTTGAATATATCGATCTTGATCGATGTGTCAAGACCCGTTCCGATTGCTCTGAGGCGATATTCATGAGTCTGTAGCTGCAACTACAGACTCAGCCTCCCGGTGGGCAGCCGCGGGCGCGGCGGCGGCGGCGGGGCGG
>CAVTTI010000003.1:0-12284 GCA_963737615.1 uncultured Actinomycetes bacterium
CGGTCGCGCTCACCTGGCTCTCGGGCCTCGACTACGCCCGCGTGGCGCCGAGCATCCTCCGCGGCGGGCGCGCCCCGGCCTCCTAGGGGCTTGTAGTAGCGCGAGGTGAATCGGGCGCACCCGGGCGAGCGCGGGCTACGGCTGGTATTGCTGGTCGATCGCGCGGACGGTGTCCACGTTGACCCTGATCCAGACGCCCGTCTCCAAGGGCTCAAAGAGCTCAAGGCTGCTCGTGCCCTGGACGATCTGCGCCAGCTCAGAGACTGTGATCGGCGTCGCGCCGAGCTGCGCCGCGTCGCCGTCCTTCGTCAGAACTGTGACATGGGCGTCGTCCGGAACGAGGTAGGTCAGCAGCCGGTGGCCCTCCTCGACGACGTAGTTGTCGTTCGGAACCGGCTGGCCGGCCTCGACCGCCCCGTCCTCAGCAGCAGCGATGTTCGCCGTCTCGCCGGAGAGGAACCAGGCGGGGTCGAACCGCATCTCGAAGTGGTCGCCTTTGCGTGTCAGCGACTGGATGTGGCCGAACTGGACACTCTCGGCCGGCGGCCCGAGCCCGGACGGCGACGTGGCAGTGGTCGTCTCTGTAGCTGTGGCCGTAGTCGTGACCGTGGTCGTCTCGGTTACCGTCCTCGTGCTCCCGCACCCTGCCGCGACGATCGCGACGACGAAAGCGATGGCCAGGCCGAACACCCTGCGCTGCACGCACTCGAGTCTACGCCGCGCTTCCGCGAACGGCCGACGCCGACGGCTAGCGGAGCCCGGACGTTCCCTTCCTGATCTCACGCGTCTCCCGAGTAGCATCGCGCCGTGCCCGACGCACTCGTCCTTGCGATCGACCAGGGGACAACGGGCACGACGTGCATCGTCTTCGACGCGGAGCTCCACCGCCGCGGACGCGGCTATGCGGAGGTGCGGCAGCACTTTCCCCGCCCCGGCTGGGTCGAGCACGACCCGGAGGAGATCTGGACGTCCGTGCTCGACGCCGCCGAAGCGGCCCTTGCCGCCGCGGGCGCGCGAGCCGGAGATCTCGCCGCGATCGGGATCACGAACCAGCGTGAGACCACGGTGCTCTGGCAGCGCTCGACGGGCCGCCCGGTGCACCGCGCGATCGTCTGGCAGGACCGGCGAACTGCCGAGCGCTGCCGGGAGGTCCCGAGGGACCTCGTCCGGGAGCGCACCGGCCTCGTCCCGGATCCCTATTTCTCGGCGACGAAGCTCGAGTGGCTCCTCCGCGAGACGAGCGGAGACCCGGCCGAGCTCGCCTTCGGCAACGTCGACTCCTGGCTCGTCTGGCAGCTGACCGGCGGTGCGGTTCACGCGACCGACGTCTCGAACGCCTCGCGCACGATGCTCCTCGGGCTCGAGAGCCTCGAGTGGGATGACGAGTTGCTCGAGCTCTTCGGGGTGCCGCGCGAGATCCTGCCGAGGGTCGTCGACTCGAGCGGCTTGATCGCCGAGGCGGACTTCCTCGGCGCGAGGGTCCCGATCACCGGAATCGCCGGGGACCAGCAGGCGGCGCTCTTCGGCCAGGGATGCTACGAGCCCGGACAGGCGAAGGCGACGTACGGAACGGGCAGCTTCGTCCTCGCCAACGCTGGCAGCGACGCAGGACCGGCACCCGAAGGCCTTCTGAGGACGGCGGCGTGGCGCCTCGACGGCGAGCAGGCCGTCTACGCTCTGGAGGGCTCGATCTTCGTCACCGGCGCCGCGATCCAGTGGCTCCGCGACGGCCTCGGGCTCCTCGGCGACGCGGCGGCGAGCGAGCGCCTGGCGCGGTCGCTCGAGGGTAACGACGGCGTCTACTTTGTACCGGCGCTCACAGGTCTCGGCTCGCCACACTGGGCGCCGGACGCCCGCGGTCTTATCACCGGCCTGACCCGCGGCACGGGCCGCGCGCACCTCGTCCGCGCCGCCCTGGAGGCGGCTGCCTACCAGACGAGCGACGTGCTCGACACGATGGCGCCCAGGGTGGAGCTGCTCAGAGCCGACGGCGGCATGAGCGAGAACGCCTTCCTGATGCAGCTCCAGGCCGACCTCGCCCGGATCCCGGTCGAGGTGCCCGCCGAGCGGGAGAGCACCGCTCTCGGCGCAGCTGCGCTCAGCGGCCTCGGCGTCGGTGTCTGGAAGACGCCTGCCGAGATCGCCGCCCTCGGGCGGATCGAGCAGCGGTACGAGCCGGAGCTTCCGGAGGACGAAGCCGAGCGCCTACTCGCCGGCTGGCGAGAGGCTCTCGCCCGCACCCTCCTCTAGGTTCTCCACCACACCGGCACGCCACCAATCGTCGCGATGGTCGGCCTGGGCTCGCGTCTTCTCGAGCGCCGCGGCGATGGCTTCGCGCTCGTCGCCAGAGGGCTCGGGAACAATGTCCAATTGCACCCGCCGAGCCTATCGCCAGGAGGGAGTGGTGGAACGCCGCTCGTCTCGCGGTGCGATGGCGGTCCCGGTGTAACAACGGAGGGAGCGCCGATAACAGCGCTACCAAAGCGACTGAGGACGCCGCATCGGGGCGAGCAGCGCGGTCCGACGGCACTGCGCTTGCGTTTCGCCAAGCCCTCCTAGATCCAAAGGTGTACCCACGAAGATACGTCCGACGGCCAATAGCGTGGCCTCTTGGCGCGCACGAGTATGTGAGCCATGCTGAGGCTCGATCGCGAGACACGATTCACGGTTCGGCAGCGGCAGGTCGTGCACCTCCTAGCGCGGGGCTGCTCGAATGTCGAGATCGCTGATCGACTCGGGATCTCGCCGCGAACGGCGAAGGCTCACGCCGACGTGCTGCGGATGAAGCTCTCCGTCGGACGCCGCCGCCAGATACCTGCCGCGTTTCGCGAGCTCACCGGCGAGGACCCTCACGAGCCCACGAGCCTGGAGTCGGACGTTGGTGTGCGCAGCGACTCCCGCATTTCCGGCGTGACCGGCTTCCGGGGATGACGGCACCCGCGCCCGTGACAGAAGTTGCGGGCGCGGACATCCTCTTTCGAGCAATAGGAAATCGCGATGCTTCCCGCTAACCTCGGCTAGCCCCTTGGAGGCGACATGGAGCCGAAGGGAAAACGAACACCGACACCACTCTTCCGTCGGCATGTACGGCGGCCGAGGTTGACCGCGCTGCTGGACGAAAGCGCAGCGCAGGCAATCCTCATCGTCGCACCAGCCGGCTACGGCAAGACCAGCCTAGTAACCGAGTGGGCTGAGAGGCGTGAGTCGGTTGCGTGGTATCGCGCAACGGAATCATCGGACGATCTCGCTGCATTCTCCGTGGGCGTCGCCGAAGCCCTCGAGGCGATCGCGCCTGACGCAGCAACGTCGTTACACCAACGAGTTCGGGTGGCAGAGCAGCCGGAGAAGCTCGCCCGTGTTCTTGCAGAGCTCCTTGCCGAGAAGCTGATGGACTGGCCAGAGGACGCATGGCTCATCCTCGATGACTACCAGCTTGTCAGCGAGTCGCCCGCCGTCGAAGAGTTTGTCGACTGGCTGCTGACGCTTTCGCCTATCCGCCTCGTCGTGACCAGTCGGCGACGCCCGAGATGGGCATCGGCGCGCCGCGTTCTCTACGGGGAGATCACCGAGGTCACGCGGGCCGAGCTTGCGATGACACAGGAGGAGGCCGGTTTGGTACTTGGTACGGAGTCAGACGCTTCCGTCGAAGCCTTGGTGAAGGGTGCAGAAGGCTGGCCGGCGGTGATCGGTTTGGCCGCGCTCTCCGCGACGCGCGAGATGCCGTCCGAGCGGGTATCCGACGCCCTGTTCCGCTATTTCGCCGAGGAGGTTCTCAAACGGGAGGCTCCTGAGATCCGCCAGATCCTGATGGCAGCGTCGATCCTGCCGAGCACTCCGGTTGAAATGCTTCGAAGCCTCGTTCCCTCACTGTTGAGCGAGGAAGCGCTTCAGCACCTCTCGGACGACGGCCTAATTCAGCGAGTCCCAGAGGACGCCGTGCGGCTCCATCCTCTGATGCGCGACTTCTTCCACGGTTACGTCGGGGCCCAGGATCCTGCGGAAAGGCACCGCTTGCAGCAGACAGTAATCGAAGCCGCCCTCGACCGAGGGCGTTGGGAGGACGCACTCACTGCCGCCTTCGAGGCCAACGAGACGCAAACGATGGCAGAGATACTCGGCCGTGCAGCGCCTGACCTCATTGCGTCAGGGCGCGTCGAAACGGTTGAGAAGTGGTTCGAGCGATGCGGTCAGGTCGGTCTGTCAACCAGTGGAGCAGTGTTGGCTCGATGCGAAGTTGGATTGTGGCGCGGCCAATTCAGCTATGCGAGGCTTCTTGCAGAGCAGGTCCTAAGGGAGCTCGAAGATGAGCATCCACTTCGCTCGCGAGCCGCCCGGCTCGCGGGTCAGGCGGCGTACTGGCTGAACGATGACGATGGAGCGCTTGCGCACAATCTGCACGCAGTCGACTGGGCCACAACCCTTGAAGAGGAGAGGGCTGCGCTCTGGGGTGCCTATCTAGGCGCCCAGTCACAGGACAGACCGGAAGCACGCGAGCTTCTGGACTCCCTCTCAGACCGCGCAGGAACCGACGTGGACTCGGCGCTGCGCGTCGCGGTGGGTCGAGTTGTCTGCGGCTCGCGGGACGGGAGTTTCAAGGGAGCGTGGTCTGTGCTTGAGCCGCTTGTCGCCTTAGCTTCAACAACGCAAGATCCAGCTGTGTCCACCAACTTTTTGGCTCATTGCGCCTATGTGAAAGTCATGGCCGGGGAATACGACAAGGGCCTGGAGCTGGTCACTGGTGTGCTCGGGACGATCGAGAAGCTCCGACTTACCTTCGCTCTGCCTCAGTCCTTGTTTTGGAAGGCACAGGCGGAGATCGGCCTCAGACGACTCGATGATGCGGATGCCACGGGCCAGCGCCTGCAGAGTCTTGTAGTGGATCCCTACACGGAAATAATCGATCTGCACCTGAGGCTTCGACTTGAGCTGGCCTCCGGGTCACTAAGCGATTGGGATCAGTACGAACGAGACTTCTCACCGCAGATACAGCGAGTGTCAGTCGCCGAGTTCTGCGCGATCGCAGCGCTTTGGTTGGCGGCGGCGGGAAACCCGTTAGTCGAGCGGTACGTCGACCTGAGCCGATCCCTCTCTTCAAGTGCCGACGCGCGATACCTAGCAGAGTTCGCAGACCTCATTACCGCCATGCGCAGGGGAGATGCTGACGCTCGGAGTCGGGCTTCGTCCCTCGCTTGCGCATCTCTTGAGAACGGCGCAGCCGACGCGTTCGTTACCGCCTACCGAATCTGGCCGGAGATCCTCGTAGATGTGGCGACTTCGCCTTGCTGGCCCATGCTGCGTCCGGTCGTGAAAAGAGCGAATGACGCTTCCTTTGCTCGCGGGCTCGGATTGAATGACTTTGGTGGACGGTCCGCGGCCACTTTGAGTTCTATGCTGACTCCACGGGAAGTAGAGGTACTCGACCTCATTCGCCAGGGACTCTCGAATTCCGACATCGCGGACACGCTCGTGATCAGCACGAGCACGGCCAAAGCCCACGTCCACCACATACTTGAGAAGCTTGGGGTCGAGAGCCGTCTCCAGGCGGCGTTGAGTCCGAACCCGAGAAGCGACAGTACGCCTGATTAGGCCGGCTGAGCGACGGCCAATGGCCGCATCGAGGGCTGGCGCTGGACTTCGACTCCAAAATCGGCGCTAAGACCTGAGAGGTAGCTCTCCTTTGAACCAGCCAGAATCGCCTCGAAGGCGGCGACGATAGTGGTGTCGAACTGCGTCGAAGCGGCCTGCGCCAGGCGGAAGCGTGCGACTCGGGTCGGCATGGCATCTCGGTACGGCCGGCCTGACGTCATGGCGTTGTACGCATCCGCCACCGCGATGATCCGCGAAATGAGCGGGATCTCATCGCCAGGAATCGCGTCTGGGTAGCCGTTGCCGTCCATCCGTTCGTGATGATGCCGCACGATCTTCGCGATCTCTGCGTAGTCCTCGACGTTTGCGAGAATCCGCTCGCCGATCACAGAGTGCTCCTCCATCATCCGCCGCTCTTCGAGCGTCAATGCGCCGGGCTTTTCGAGGATCCCGGGCGGAAGTCCAACCTTCCCGATGTCGTGGACGAGACCACAGAGGTGGGCGAGCTGTTGCTGTTCCTTGCTCAGCTGAAGCCTTGCCGCAATATCGCGCGCATAGACAGCTACTGCGGCAGAGTGACCCGCTGTATAGCGGTCTCGCGCGTCGAGAGCGGCGACAAGTGCACTCGCGAAGGAGATGTTGGCGCGCTCGAGCCGGGCGTTCACATCGGTGAGTTCGTCGGTAGCCTCCTGCTGCTCGCGGTACAGGCGATAAAGCGTATGCACGGCAAAGGCAGGCCCGAAAAACAAAAGAAGGCTCCAGGGCGAGACCTCACGGTACGCATACACGAGAAGCACTAGCGCCGGCGTGTAGATGGATACACTCGAGATCAGAACGGGTCGGGCCAGGCGAAGAAAATCGCGACAGGAACCGGTGCCTCGCACAGCAACGGTTAGCGCAGCGAGAAGTGCGTCGACGACCCCTTCTGTAATGGTCGCCGCGAGCACAGCTGCGGCAAGAACGCCGAAAGAGGTCGATTCGTCAAGTACAAGCCATGCCGCGCCGCCGGCCAAGCCCGCTGAGATCGCGCGCATGCTCGTCCAAATGACCCAACGCGTGTAGGGAGCACCCAAGTCAGCAAGAAGCCCGGCCGCGCCAATCACCATGGCGGCTAGCGGCCCAAACGTGACCGCAGCGAAGAGGATTGGCAACACAGAGACTACGATTTCTGCGTTCTTGCTCAGTCGTACTGGTTGCTTTTCTGCAAATGCGGCCACGAACGACAGAACTAGAAGCGCCCAGAGAGGGGCTTCTAGCGCTGCGCCGCTCTCGTGGAAAACAGTTGCAAGGCCAATGGCCACGGTGGCCAGCGCCACCCCATACACCTGAATCGGTGCTGGGCGAAGGTCACGGAGAGAACTATTGAAAACTGTCAAAGCCTCTTGAAAATCCCCCGAACGGGGTATAGCATCGGCCGTGCCGTCGTCCCCGAAAGAGGAGTTAAAGTGCTTCACTCGTACACACGCCTACTCGCTCTGACATCTGCTCTCGTCTCTGTTGCCGCATTGACGGGCGGGTGGAAGCCCTGGTAGCAAGACTGCCGAAGTCTTAATCTTTCTCCACCTGTTGACATCCCTCTCCTGAGGGATTCGTCCACAGGGGCGTGTGGAAAGCTGACTTCTCGGACGACCTGGTCGCCTAGTTAGGCGATCAGGCTACGGCGAAAACCGATTGCGACGGCATGGGCCCTGCTGCGGGCCTGAAGCTTGGCGAGCAGATGCCGCACATGGCTCTTGACCGTCTCCTCTGAGAGGAAGAGCCGGACTCCGATCTCCCGGTTCACTAGACCGTCGGAGATGAGCTGCAATACCTCGATCTCTCGCATGGTGGGCTCCTGCTCGAGCTCACGGAGCGGCGCCGTGAAGGGGATCACGTCGGCGTCGGCTGTGTTTCCGTTGGACCGTCGGGCCGCGACTTCCTCGAAGCGGCGGGAGTGGTCCAGGTATCTGCTCAGGATGTCTTTGCGCTGGGCGGCGTCCATGTGAATGCTGAATCGGCGCGCCAGCACGCTCCCTTGAATAAAAGAACCCTAAATCGAGGGAGAGAGAGAGGCCTAAAGCCGGCTCGAGACCCCTAGAAAGGGTGACGGGCGGGGAAGAACCCGCCCGTCTGGACTGCTGTGCGGAGGGCGAAGGCCCCCCTGTCTGTCGTCCGTTTAGGCCGCTGCTACCGACGACAGATCGCGGATCGCTGAGAGCCGCGACAGTGCCTGGCCCTCGAGCTGGCGCACACGCTCGCGCGTGAGACCGAGCTCGTGGCCGATCGCCTCGAGCGTCCAGGGCTCGCCCTCGAAGCCGAAGCGAAGCTCGAGGATGCGACGCTCGCGCTCGGGCAGCGCGTCGAGTGCGCGACGGACGCCCTGCTTCCGCAGCGACTCCTCGGCCTCCTCGAACGGATCCGCTGCCTCGCGGTCGGCGAACAGGTCTCCGAGCTCACCCTCGTCGTCTGCCCCCACGCTCTGGTTCAGCGAGACGGAAGCCTGAGCGGCGCCGAGTGCCTCCTCGACATGCTGGAGCGGCAGCCCCGTGGCATCGGCCAGCTCCTGCTTCGTAGCCTCGCGGCCGAGCTCGACCTCGAGCCGACGGGCGGCACGACCGAGCTTCTGCTGGCGCTCGACGACGTGGACAGGCACGCGGATCGTGCGGGCGTTGTTTGCCACGGCGCGCTGCACCGACTGGCGGATCCACCAGGTCGCGTAGGTCGAGAACTTGAACCCACGGCGCCAGTCGAACTTCTCGACAGCGCGGTTGAGCCCAAGGGTCCCTTCCTGGATCAGATCGAGGAACGGGACGCCGAGGCCGCGGTAGCCCTTGGCGATCGACACGACGAGCCGAAGGTTCGACTCGATCATGCGCCGTTTGGCCAGGGGATCACCCTTCTCGATGCGCTTCGCGAGCACGATCTCGTCTGCGGCGGTCAGAAGCTTGTGGCGGCCGACGTCGGCCAGGAAGAGCTGTAGGCTGTCGCCGGCGCCAAGCTGCACGGGCGCCGGAGCAGCAACGGGAGCCTCTTCGGGCTCCTCCTCGCGGGGCGCGCCGATGTCGAGACCGATGGCCTCGAGCTCCTGCGTTACGTCGGCAACGTCTTGATCGCCAAGGTCCAGCTCGAGCGCAAGCGCCTCGAGCTCGGCAGGCTCGACGTAGCCACGCTCCTCGGCGGTCTCGACGAGCGTGCGACCTTGAAGTGTCTCTAGAACTTCATGCACGGGATTCGGTGTCAAAGTGTTCGTACTGTCCTTTCGTTAAAAGAGCCCTTTTGGATCGGGTTTCTTTCAGGGTTAGACGTCTCCACTCGGTTAAACGTTCGCAGCCTAAGATCGATTCCCTGGCTGTGCCAAGGACTTAGACTCACCTTAACTGGCCGTTAACCCAAGAAATCGCCCGGCCGAGCTATTCCCCGGCCGCGGTCGCGGTCACTTCGCGCTCCGCTTCATCCTCCCTGGGTTGAGTAGCCCATTCCTCGTCGAACTCTACTCGCCACTTGCCATCTTCGCCTTGCTCAAGCTTCAGCTTCGCCTTGAATGACCGCCCCGAGCGCCCCTTGAAGCCGGTGACGGGCTTCTCCGTCTTGCCCGTCGCCATCAGCTCCTTGACCACGGCGACAGGCAGGATCTTGCCCGCCTTCTTCTTCCAGATCACGAAACCGCAGCCCGGATCGTCCTTCGACCAGCACGAATAGCCCTTGCGGTTCTCGATCACGTCGCGCCCGCACACAGGGCACGGCCCGAGGTTGGCGCGCTCGATCTTCACTTCCTTCAGCTTGTCGAGCTCCTGCACCGTGTCGGCCGTGAACTTGACGATGTCGGACATAAACGCCTTGCGCGTGTCGCTTCCCTGCTCGATCAGGCCGAGCCGGTGCTCCCAGTCCCCGGTCAGCTCCGCCGAGGTCAGAGGGTGGTTCCCGAGGAGCGAGATCACCTGGATCCCCTTCTCCGTGGCGTGCAGCGCCCGGCCCTCGCGGTCGATGTAGCCGACCTGGATCAGCCGCTCGATGATGGACGCTCGGGTAGCCGGCGTCCCGATCCCCGAGTCCTTCATCGCCTCGCGGAGGTCGGCGTCCGAGATGTCCTTGCCCGCCGTCTCCATCGCCCCGAGGAGGGATGCCTCGGTGAAGCGCCGCGGGGGCTGGGTCTCCTTTTCCAGGGCCTCGACGGAGCGGGTCTCGACTTCCTCCCCCTGATGAACCGCGGGAAGGGTCTGATCGCCGCCGGAATCATCCTCAGAGCCCTCGGGCTCCCGGCCGAGCTCGCCGTAGACCTCCTTCCACCCCGCCTGGAGGAGAACGCGGCCGCTCGTCCGGAAAACACGCTCCTCGACGGTGGTCTCGATCCTCGTCCGCTCGTAAACGGCCTCGGGGTGAAAGACGGAGAGGAACCGCTTCGCGACGAGGTCGTAGATCTTCAGCTCGTCGTCGCCCATCTTCCCGAGGTCATGCTCGGACTTCGTCGGGATGATCGCGTGGTGATCCGTGACCTTCTTGTCGTTGATCACGCGGCCGAGCGGCAGCTTCTCTAGCCGCGTGACGTATGAGGCGGCCTTTGTGTACTCCCGGTTTCGGCCGACGAAATCGGCGGTCGGCTTGATCTCTGCGATCATCTCACCCGGCAGGAAGCGGGAGCTCGTGCGTGGATACGTAAGGGCCTTGCGCTCTTCGTAGAGCTTTTGCGCGGCGGCGAGCGTCCTCCGGGCGGAGAACCCGTGGAGCGTGTTGGCATGCCGTTGGAGCGACGTCAGGTCATAAAGGAGCTGAGGCCGCTCGCGCTCTTCCTTCTTCTCCAACTTCGTGATCTCGCCGCGCTTGCCTGAGCAGGCTTCGACGATCTCCTCTGCTTCCTCCTTCGCGATCCGCTTGCCGCCCAGGTAGCGCCCGCTGTACGAGCGATCGCCTGACGCTGCGAAGAGGGCTTCGACGAGCCAGTACGGCTCGGGCTTGAAGGCGCGGATCTCGACCTCACGGCGTGCGACGAGTGCGAGCGTCGGCGTCTGCACCCTGCCGAGAGACACGGCGCCGTCGAAGGCCGACCGCAGTCGTATGGAGGCGGCCCGCGTCGCGTTCATGCCCACGAGCCAATCGGCTTCCGAGCGCGAACGGGCAGCGTCCTCGAGGAGGTGCATCTCCTCGCCCGGTCGCAGATGCTTGAAGGCCTCCTCGATCGCCTTCTTCGTCATCGAGTTGAGCCAGAGCCGCTCGACGGGCTTTTTCTCTCCCGAGGTCTCGTAGAGGTACGCGAAGATGAGCTCGCCCTCGCGGCCGGCGTCGCAGGCGTTCACGATCAGGTCGACCTCGGGGTCCTTGATGAGCTTGTGGACGGCGCGGAGCTGCTTCTTGGCCCGCTCGTCGTTCGGAACGAGCCTGAACTTGTCGGGAACGATCGGCAGGTCGGCGAAACGCCACTTCTTGAGCCTGTCGTCATAGGCGTCGGGCTCTGCCAGGCCGACGAGGTGACCGACGGCCCACGTGACCACATAGTCGCTCCCGACGAGTGCGGTCTTGCCCTCCGTCTGCGTGAAGGCACCGGGCAACGCGCCGGCCAGGTCACGGCCGACGGAAGGCTTCTCAGCAACGACGAGTGTCTTTCCCATCTCGAAACAGGGTAGCGACAGGTGACAATGCCACCAGTGGCCGGAACGGACTCATCCTCGAAGCCCTCGCTCCTCTACCGAGTGATCGCCCGCGGGAGCTCGCCCCTGGTCTACGGGCTGTTCCGGCTTCGAGCGGACGGACGCGAGAACCTGCCGGCCCAGGGATTCGTGCTGGCCGCCAACCACCTGTCGAACTTTGATCCGTGGCCTCTCGGGCTCGCCGTCTATCCTCGACCGCTCCGGTTCATGGCAAAGGTGGAGCTCTACAAACCAGTGCTTGGAGCGATCCTCGAAGCGTGCGGCGCCTTCCCCGTCCGTCGCGGCGAGCGCGACCCCGAGGCGTACCGAACCGCGGTGCGACTCGCGCAGGAGGGGGAAATCGTCGCGATGTTCCCCGAAGGCACACGGCGTGTGAAGGGCGCAAGGAAGAAGTGGGTCGCGCGCCCCCATCCCGGAGCGGCACGGATCGCGCTCGCGGCAGGCGTGCCGCTGGTGCCTGCCGCTGTCACCGGCGGCGACCGCCTCGCCCGCCTCGGCCCCCTACGCGTCCGGCTCGGACCTCCGATCGACACTGCGGATCTCGTCGGGATCCGGCGTAGGGAAGCGGCTGAAAGGGCAACCGAGCGGCTGATGAAAGGGATCGCAGACCTCGAGGGTGGATCATGAGCGCCCGGCCGCTTCTTGCAGTCGACGGCGACTCGCTCGCGCACCGTGCCTTCCACGCGCTGCCTGGTTCCATCAAGGACGGCGCCGGCCAGCCGGCGAACATGATCGTGGGGTTCGCGCGGATGCTCCTGTCGGTCTGGGAGTCGGAGCGACCGCGAGCCGTGTTCGTGGGCTGGGACACGCTGACCCAGCCAACGTACCGGCACGAGCTTCTCCCCGGTTACCAGGCTGGGCGCGACTTCCCCCCGGAGTTGACCGGGCAGCTCGATCGGCTCCCGGAGCTCGTCGAGTCAATCGGCTTCATGTGGGCCAAGGAGGCGGGCTACGAAGCAGACGACTTCCTCGCCGCGGTCGTCAAGGGAGAGGAAGAGCACGAACGCGGGACGCTCGTCCTGACGAGTGACCGCGATCTCTTCCAGCTCGCAAGCAAGCAAACGACCCTTCTCATGC
>CAVTTI010000004.1:0-19956 GCA_963737615.1 uncultured Actinomycetes bacterium
CTTCTTCCCCTGCCGCCGCCGCGCCGACCGTATTGCTCCTCGCGAGCCTCGAGAAGCGCCTCGCGAAGATCGAGGGCGCAGCGGGAATCACGCCGACCACGAAGCGGGCTGAGACGAAGAAGACGCGGTCGTCTGCCACGCGGAAGAAGAGGGCTTCCGCCACATCGAAGAAGGCCGACCAGGCGGTTACGCCCCCGGCCGGCGCTGCGCTCGGCGGTGGTGCGCGCGGCGGCACCGCCGCCTAGAAACTAGGCGGGAACGCGAAGCCGCAAGGCGTGCGGCACGATCTCGAAGGTCACCGGCGTCCTCCCGGGCTGCTCGCCGTCGAGCGCAATCGGGAGCGGCATCGCCGAGTCGATCGTGACGGCCCGGCCCCGGAGGTGCTCGATCTTCGGATGGCCGACGTGGCGGCCCCTGTAGATCTTCGGAAACGTGAGGACAAAGTCGAGCTTGGTGACGTCGCCGATCAGGACCACGTCGAAGAGGCCGTCGTCCGCCTTCGCGTCGGGCGCCATCCACATGCCTCCGGCGGTGTAGTCCCCGTTCATCGCGAGCACCTCGAACATGTGGCCCGAGTGGGGGGCACCGTCGACGTCGACGGTCATATCGGTGCTTTTCCAGCGCATGAAGACAGCCATCGTCGACCACATG
Source organism: uncultured Actinomycetes bacterium (assembly GCA_963737615.1). Taxonomy (GTDB): domain Bacteria; phylum Actinomycetota; class Thermoleophilia; order Gaiellales; family Gaiellaceae; genus DASQGA01. Next base: position 652 of record CAVTTI010000004.1, read on the forward strand.
AACGAGGCCTTCCCGCCAAAAGCCTTCGAAGAGGCGTTGGCGCGCTGGGCGATCGAGCCACTGATCCCGGCTCCGGCAAAGTTGGCGAAGTACGCCTCCGCCGGCGAGCCGTCGAGGCCTGTGAAGCGTGCAAGGCCGACGTCTACCACTCGTGCCTTGCCGGCTCGCGCCGTCTCGATCGCCTGGTCGAGCTCGCCGGGAATGCGGAGGCTGCGCACGAAGTCCTTGCCCGTCCCGCGCGAGAGCACGGCGAGGTCCACCTCCCCCGAGCGACCGGAGCGGATCAGGCCGTTCACGACCTCGTGCACAGTGCCGTCGCCGCCAACTGCGACCAGAAGCCCGGCCCCGGCCGCCGCCGAACGCTCCGCCAGCTCGACGAGCTGTCCGGGGCGTTCGCTCACGAGCGTCTCGCCCACGAGGCCGGCGGTCAGCGCGCGTTTCGCGATCTCTGGCCAGCGCCGGCCGGTGGAGCCGTTCGCGGAGGCCGGGTTGACGAGGAAGACGACCGGCCCCGGGGCCGGGGCGCTCAATGCGAGCCCGCGGTCACTGTCGTGAGAGCGAGCTCGGTCATCTGGTCGACGGCGGCCCGCAGATCCTCGTCGCTGATCCGCTGGAACTCGCCCTCGACGACCACGTCGCTGACGGTCAGGAGGCAGCCCGCCTGAACCTTGCGGAGCGCGCCGACGGTGAAGAGGACGGCGGCCTCCATCTCGACGGCGAGGATGCCGCGGTCCGACCAGCGCTGGGCCCGGCCCTTGTCCGGGTCGTAGAAGACGTCGCTCGACACGATCGGCCCGATCCGCACACGGCGCTCGAGCTCCTTGGCCGCATGCACGGCGCCGTGGATGAGCTCCCAGTCGGCTGTCGGCGCGTGGGGCTCGCCGCCTGTGTAGTGCCGCGAGGTGCCGTCGGCGGGAACGGCCGAGAGCGCCACGATCAGGTCGCCGAGCTGGAGGTCTGGCTGCAAGCCGCCGCAGGTCCCCACCCGAAGGAGCCGCTTGACGCCGAGCTGGATCAGCTCCTCGACGACGATCGCGGCCGAGGGGCACCCCATCCCGGTCGATTGCACGGACACCGGCCGCCCGCGGAAGGTGCCCGAGAAGCCGAGCATGCCGCGCTCTGAGTTTCGCTGCACCACATCCTCGAGGAAGGTCTCGGCGATGTGCTTCGCGCGCAATGGGTCGCCGGGGAGGAGGCACGCCTCTGCGTAGTCGCCCGGCTCGGCTCGAACGTGGATCGGCACGCGCGCACCCTACTATCGTCCCGCTATGGCCCGGCTGGTCAAGAGGCCCGACATCCACGACGTCCTCGCCTTCTGCGCGGAGGATCCGATCGAGCGCGTTTTCCTCGAGGACGTTGCGCGACGCGGGCTCGGACGCTTCGTCGGGATCCAGGAGAACGACAGGCTGACAAGCCTCTGCCACATCGGGGCGAACCTCGTCCCCTCCGGTCCGGAGACTGCGGCCTTCGCCGACCTCGCGTCCCGTGGAGACCCGCGGATGATGGTCGGGGAGGAGTCAGCCGTCACCGGCCTGTGGTCCGTCCTTCGCGACCGGATGCCCGAGCCCCTCGACGACCGCCCGGGCCAACCTGTCTACGTGCTCGAGGAACCGCCCCAGCCGGGAGTAAGCGGGTTGCGGCCGGCCCGACTTTCCGACCTCGACCTGCTCGTCCGCGCGTCCGCGTCGGCATACCTCGAGGAAGTGGGCGTCGATGCCTACGCACGTGACCCTGCGCTCTTCGAGTGGCGCACGCGGGTGCAGATCGAGCAGGGGCGCAGCTGGGTCTGGCGGGAAGGGGACGACGTCCTCTTCAAGGCCGAGGCGTCGGCTTGGACGGACAGGGCCGTGCAGCTCCAGCAGGTCTGGGTCGATCCCCGGCACCGAGGCCTCGGGAATGCGAAGCGAGGCCTACGGGATCTCTGCCGGCTTCTCCTCGAGAGGACGCCGGCCATCTGCCTCTTCGTGCGACCCGAGAACACTCCGGCCATCGCCCTCTACGACTCGGTCGGGATGCGGCGAACGATCGTGTACCGCTCGCTCATCTTCCCGTAGAGCCGCGAAGCCCGCCTCGATCGAGGGTCACCCGCACGGGTCATAGTCGCTTTGCCGTCTCGACCCGATGATTGGGGAGTGCGTCGGCTTGGCCTCTCTGCGGCAGTGGCCGCCTTTGCCCTGACGGCCGGTGCCTGCACCGGCTCACAGGCGTCGGCGGGGCATTCGTGTGGAGCTCTGGACAAGCGCTTCATCCAGACCGCAGGCCTGAACATGACTGCGCTCGGGATCTGGGCCTCCGGCTACCAGGACGGTGCGATCGATCCCGCCGAGATGGTCGCGCAGGCCCGAGACGCGGCCAAGCGCGTGGCGTACACGGAACCACATGACCCGTCGCTTCGGCGCGCGCAGGTCCTGATCGACGCGATGTTTCTCGAGTACGGGGACGCGGTCGCGCACCTCGCCAGTGGAAAGCCCGACGCCGGCAAGCGGATGTTCCGTGCCTATGGCCTCGCCAACTTCGCCCGCGAGATCCTGGTCGAGGCGCAGCCCGAGCTCGCGAAGCACGGCTGCGACGTCGCACCCCTCCTCTAGACCAGCTGACCGAGAACGGAACGGGCCTACTCTAGAATGGGCGTGTGGACACGGGGTCGCTCCGGACTCGCATTGAGGAGCACGTCCGCCGGCACGAGCTGATCCCGCCAGGCGGCGACGTTCTCTGCCTCGTCTCGGGCGGTCCGGACTCCACTTGCCTCTGGCACGCGCTCCGGTCGCTCGAATACGTGGTCGAGAGCCTGCACGTGAACCACGGGCTCCGTGGCGTCGAGTCCGACGAGGACGCCCGTTTCTGCCGCGAGCGGCTCGGGGCGCGCGTGGTCGACGCGCCCGGACGGACGGAGGAGGAGCTTCGCGAGCTTCGCTACTCCTTCGCTCCCGAGCTCCTCAGGGCCACCGGGCACACCGCTTCGGATCAGGTCGAGACAGTTCTCTTCCGGCTCGCCTCGAGCGGGACGGCAACGGGCATCCGTGTCCGGCGCGAGGATGGGGTCGTGCGGCCGCTCTTGACCCTCTGGCGTGATGAGACGGAAGCCTATTGCCGGGCTGAGGGCCTCGAGTTCCGTGTCGACAGCTCGAATCCGGACACGAAGCGCGGGCTTATCCGCGGCGAGATCGTCCCGGCGCTCAGGCGGCTGCACCCGGGCGCCGAGCGCAATCTCCTGGCTGCGCTCGAGAAGCACCGATCCCTGCCGCTTCCGGTCGAGCGTGCGCTTGCCGAGCTGCTCGCGTCGCCTGGAGGCTCGCGCCGGGTCGACCTGGGGGAGGGCCGGATCGCGGTCCGGGAATACGACTCGATCTGGCTCGAGCGAGGTCCGGTGGCGCTCGAGGGCCCGGTTCGATGGGGCGGCTGGACGATTGAGACGTCGGTCTCCGGCCTCCAGGTTCGGGGCTGGCGGGCGGGGGACCGCCTCGCACGCCGCTCCAAGAAGGTGCAGGATCTGTTCGTGGACGCGAAGGTACCTCGGTCGGAGCGCGAGGCCTGGCCACTCGTGGTCAAGGGAGATGAGGTGGTCGCGGTGCCGGGGATCGCAAGCGCCCCAGGATGGGAGGGCACTGTCAGCGCCACCAGGAGCGAGAGCTGAGCCAGAGCCCCGTGACCGAGCTGACGAGTGGGGTCGAGGAGATCCTCGTCGATGAGGCCGCGCTCCAGGCACGAGTCGCCGAGCTCGGCGCCGAGATCTCGGCCGATTACCGTGACCGTGACCTCCTCCTGATCGGAGTCCTGAAGGGCGCCATCTTCTTCATGGCCGACCTCATGCGTCAGATCGACCTTCCGTGCGAGGTCGACTTCATGGCGATCTCGAGCTATGGGGCGGGCGTCGACTCCTCCGGCGTGGTCAGGATCTTGAAGGACCTGGACATGCCGATCGAGAACCGAAACGTCGTGATCGTCGAGGACATTGTCGACTCCGGCCTGACGCTCTCCTACCTGCTGCGTAATCTCGAGGCCCGCCACCCCGCGTCAGTCGAGATCTGCGCGCTCCTTACGAAGCCCGATCGGCGGGAGAACGACGTCGAGTGCCGGTACGTGGGTTTCGAGATCCCGAACCGTTTCGTGATTGGCTATGGGCTGGATTTCGCCGAGCGCTACCGAAATCTCCCCTACATCGGTGTCTTGCGGGAGGATCTCATCGCCGACGGGGAGAACGAACAGGACATCCACCGAAGTCCGATGGCCGAATAGCACACTGCTACCCTTCGACGTGATCCAAGGACAGTTTTGAATCGTTTCTTCCGCAGCGCACTCTTCCCACTCATCGTCATCGTCCTGCTGGTCTATCTGGCCTCGCAGACGCTGCTCCCGAGTCGTGGCGAATCGACGAAGGTCGCCTACAGCGACCTGATCCAGAAGGTCGAGGCCGGCGACGTCCAGAGTGTCCTCTTTGTGCCGAAGGGCCGCTCGATCGAGGCGACCCTGCAGGGCGGCGAGAAGGTCAAGTCGAACTACCCGAGCGACCAGTCCGAGGCGGCCTTCGAGGAGAAGCTCCTGGCGAACGACGTTGCGTTCGATTCGAAGGGCACCGGAAGCTCTGCCTGGCTTTCGATCCTCACATACCTGATCCCGTTCGTCCTCTTTTTCGGGTTCTGGATCTTCCTCATGAACCAGGTGCAGGGCGGCGGCTCCAAGGTCATGTCCTTCGGCAAGAGCCGCGCCAAGCGGATGGCCCCGGACTCCCCGAAGATCACCTTCAAGGACGTAGCCGGCGTCGACGAAGCCGTCGAGGAGCTCCAGGAGATCAAGGAGTTCCTCGAGAACCCCAAGAAGTTCCAGGCACTCGGCGCACGGATTCCAAAGGGCGTCCTCCTCTACGGGCCTCCAGGAACGGGGAAGACGCTCCTCGCGCGCTCGGTCGCCGGCGAGGCCGGCGTCCCGTTCTTCTCGATCTCGGGCTCCGACTTCGTCGAGATGTTCGTCGGCGTCGGTGCTTCGCGCGTCCGCGACCTCTTCGAGCAGGCCAAGCAGGCGAGCCCCTGCATCATCTTCATGGACGAGATCGACGCCGTCGGCCGCCATCGTGGCGCCGGCCTGGGCGGCGGCCACGACGAGCGCGAGCAGACGCTGAACCAGCTTCTCGTCGAGATGGACGGCTTCGAGATGAAGGACAACATCATCCTGATCGCCGCCACCAACCGCCCCGACATCCTGGACCCGGCGCTCCTTCGCCCCGGCCGCTTCGACCGCCAGATCGTGGTCGACCGCCCGGATCGGATCGGCCGCCGCCAGATTCTCGAGGTGCACACGAAGGGCAAGCCGATCGACACGAACATCGACCTGGACACGCTGGCTGCCGGGACACCGGGCTTCACCGGCGCCGACCTCGCAAACCTGGTCAACGAGGCCGCCCTACTGGCCGCCAGACGAGGGCGGAAGACGATTGGCGAGCTGGAGCTCGAAGAGGGGATCATGCGAGTCATCGCGGGCCCGGAAAAGAAGACACGGCTCCTCTCGGAGCACGAGCGGAAGGTGACCGCCTACCACGAGATGGGCCACGCGCTCGTCGGGCACTACCTGCCGCACTGCGACCCGGTTCACAAGATCTCGATCATCAGCCGCGGCCAGGCGCTCGGGTACACGATCTCGCTGCCTGCGGAGGACAAGTTCCTGACCACGAAGTCGGCGCTCATGGACCAGCTCGCGATGACCCTCGGCGGCCGTGCAGCGGAGGAGCTCGTCTTCCACGAAGTCACCACAGGCGCCGCCAACGACATCGAGAAAGTCACCTCGACTTCAAAGCACATGGTCATGCGCTACGGGATGAGCGAGAAGCTCGGGCCGCGCATGCTCGGCCGAAACCACGACATGCCGTTCCTCGGTCGCGACATGGGCTCGGAGCCCGACTACTCCGAGGAGATGGCCCGCGAGATCGACGACGAGATCCGCCGTGTCATCGAGGAAGCTCACGAGCGCGCGCGAGGAGTTCTGCGCGAGCACATGGAGGAGCTGCACAAGATCTCTGAGCTTCTGATCGAGCGCGAGACGATCGATAAGGACCAGTTCGAGCGGCTGCTCGCGGGCGAAGCCCCCGAAACCGTGTTCGTCGAGGAGGAGCCGAAGACGCCGGAGGCCGAGCCGGAGAAGAAGCCGGAGCGCAAGCCGCAGCCCCAGCCGCGCCCGTTCCCGCTTCCGGGCGCGACGATGCAACCGCCGCCTCCGGAAGGCGCCAAGGGCTAGGCGCGGCTGCCTCCCGGTCCGGGCGCTCCTACCGCCGTTGCTCGACGACGCTTGTGCCTCGCCGAGGCACACTCCTCATTCCTCTGACTCCTTGCTCAAACGCGGCGGGCCCTTCTGGTCCGGTCTGCGACAGCAGCCGTGAAGTCGACCGTCGCATCTAGCTTGACCTCGGGCTTGCGGACGCGTACGCGCGCTCTGGAGATCGGAAATCGCTCGAGCAGCGAATCCGCGATGCTCGCGGCGAGGGCCTCGATCAGGTTGAAGTTCGTCGCCTCCGAGACCGCGCGGACGCACGCGACCACCTCCGTGTAGTCGACCGTGTCCTGGAGCTTGTCGCTGCGGACACCCGCATCGTGGGCCACGAGCTCGATGTCGAAGAGGAAGCGCTGGCCCTTTTTCTTCTCCTCTGCGAGCGCACCGTGGAAGCCCTTTAGCTCGAGGCCCTCGATCTGAATGAGGATCTCACTCACGCGACCACGGACCGAGCTGCGGCCAGGGCCTCGACGTTCTCGCGAACGTCGTGCACCCGGAAGAGAGACGCGCCGCGCTCGTAGGCGAGAACGTTGATCGCTACTCCGGCCGCGATCGGACCGGTCACGGCCTTGCGATCGCCCAAAATCCGCCCCAGGAAGCGCTTGCGCGAAGCGCCGACCAGTACCGGCCTGCCGATCGCGACGAGCTCGTCCATCCGCGCGAGCAGCTCGAGGTTGTGCTCCACCGTCTTCCCGAACCCGATGCCGGGGTCGAGGCAGACCCGCTCTTCCTGGATTCCCGCTGTCACAGCCGCTGCGAGGCGTTCTTCGAGGAACGACGCGACCTCGGCCACGACATCGTCATATCGAGGAGCGTCCTGCATCGTCCGCGGCTCACCCAGCATGTGCATGAGGCACAGGTAGGCGTTTGCGTCTGCGACGACTCCGGCGAGATCCGGGTCGGCACGCAGAGCCGTGACGTCGTTGACCAGCACCGCACCTAGCTGGAGTGCGCGGCGGGCCACCTCCGCTTTCGAGGTGTCGATCGAGACCGGGAGGCCTGCGAGTCCCTCGAGCACGGGCTCCACCCGTCGAAGCTCCTCCTCCGCCGACACGCCTTCGGAGCCGGGCCGCGTCGACTCTCCTCCAACATCGACCAGCACCGCTCCCTCACGGAGGAGGCGCTTGGCCTGTGCAATCGCGCGGCCGGCGTCCAAAAAGGCACCCCCGTCCGAGAAGCTGTCGGGCGTCACGTTGACCACGCCGATCACCGAGGGCCGTGGAAAGGCTTCCTCGAGGGGCGTGCTCACGGACCGAGCCTATCCTAGAGCCCGTGATCGACCTCCATTCGCACATCCTCCCGGGGCTCGACGACGGGGCCCGCACGCTCGCGGACAGCCGCGAGCTGGCTCGTGCGGCTCTGGAGGACGGCGTGCGATCGATCGCAGCCACCCCGCATGTCCGCGCGGACTATCCGACCAGCGTCGAGGCGATGGAGGCAGGCGTAGCGAGCGTGCGGCGGGACTTCGACGAGCACGGGATCGAGATCGAGGTGCTGCACGGCGGCGAGATCGCCGTTGACCGCCTCGGAGGTCTCTCCCGGGAGGAGCTCGAGCGGTTCACGCTCGGGCAGTCGGGCCGCTACCTGCTCGTGGAGTTTCCCTATTCGGGCTGGCCGCTCGACCTAGAGCAGCGGCTGTTCGAGCTCCGGGTAGCCGGGCTCGAGTCCCTGCTCGCCCACCCGGAGCGAAACCGCGAGGTCCAGGCCAATCCCGCCCGGATCGAGCCTCTGGTCGCGGCCGGGACGCTGGTGCAGTTGACCGCAGCCTCGCTCGACGGCCGCATCGGGCGCTCCTCGCAGGCGGCAGCCGAAAGCTTGCTCGCCCGCGGGCTCGCCCATGTAATCGCAAGCGACGCGCACACGCCCGAGGTACGTGAGGTGGGAATGGCCGCCGCGGCAGCGTCCCTCCGAGACCAGGGGCTCGCGCGCTGGCTGGTCGAGGACGCCCCGGCTGCGATCGCCGCCGGGGACCAGGTCCCGACACGCCCAGAACGGCGAAAACGCCGATTCGGGCTCTAGCCGGGAGGCTTCGCTGTCACGGACCGTTCGGCAGCTTTTGAGCGCTTCTACCTCGTCCGCAAGCCTAAGGATTGACTGAGAACGGTTAAGGCGGCGGTGGAAGCGGGGCTAATCACCGTTGGCGGCGTGGCGATTCGTCAAACCCTCCCGCTAGACGAGCGTTGCGCGGAAGCCGTACCGCCGCGCGTCGTCGAGCGGCTTGCCGCTGCAGGAGAACGGGGTCGTGAAGAGACCGCACCCGGCGATGCGCGTGCTCGCGTTCGCCAGGATTAGCTCGAACCTCACCGAACCCCGCACCCTCACTCGCACAGTCGTCTTCCCGCCGGCTCCGGCCGGGAGCGAGCGCACCGACACCGCGCCGCGCCTGTGGTAGACGAGCAGGCGGGCCTCGGAGCCCGTTGACCGCGGTGGGAGGAGCAAGTCGAGCCGCAACCGGCTCGACGTTGCCCCGGCAGTCCGGAACGCGAACGAGCGACTCGTCAGATGCTCGAGGGAGCGAGAGCGCCAACCGGTGGAAGCCCCGGGAACTCGAAGCGTCCACGTGCGCGACGCGGGCGCGAGGGGGTAGGTCGTCCCCTCCTCGTAGCCGGTGGCGGGCATCCGGTTCGCGGCGGTGAACCTCGCGAAGACGGCGCCGAAGGAAAGTCCGCGGGCCGCCACCGCTGCGCGGGTGGCGGCGAGCGAGTAGAGACCGCCTCCGCCCCTTGCCCCGTCAGCGTGCTCCCACACCTCTCGCACGAGGCTGGGGTCGAATCTCTCGGACAGGAAGCGCCAGAAGATCCAGGCGCCGTAGTGGTACGGCGCGAAGCTGACGTCCAGCGGGATCGTCGAGCGTGCGAGCGGGCTCGCGTTCAGGAACTGGCGGTTGTCGTTCACGTCGTCGAACACCTCGTCCTCGATCCAGGCAGCCGTGCCCTCCATGAGCCACGTGTCCTCGAGGTAGTCATAGGAGAACTGGACGGCATGGAAGAACTCGTGCGCCGCGGTCACCTCGAGCGCGGCGAGCCCGCTCGTCGGGCCAGGGAACTGAGCGCGGGCGAAGTCGTCGTCAACCACGCAGTAGGCCGAGGCCGAGGAGCGCTGGACATCGGGGTCGTCGCTGGCGCAGTAGCCGTAGACGGTGTCGCCGACGTCTGCGAGGTAGACGTCGAGGCGACCGTCGCCGCCGTTGTCCGGTGAAAGAGAATCGGTCTTGGGCGCGCGGTACCCCATTGCGACGACCTCGGTCGCCCAGACTTGCTGGAACACCCCGAGGGTCGTTCGAGCCCACTCCGGGACCGTGCCGGGATCTCCGTCCGCGCCCGGCGGGGCGTCGTCAGTGGACTCGACCCAGTGGATGCAGACGTTGGCGTCGCACAGCCGAGCCTCCGGCACCGTGTAGGCCGGGCCCCACCCTTCGACCGCCTTGCCCGTCGGCCGCGCAAGCAGCCTCTCTGCGGCCGAGCGGCGCGCCGGTGTCAGACCGGCGAGGCCGGCTGTAAGGTCGCGCAGGACCAGGGTCAGCTCGTGCTTGGAGGCAGTGGCCGCTCCAGGAATGGAGCGGTTTGCGTGGTCCGGCGCCAGGATCGCCAGCACCCGGTCGAGCGCATCGTTGGGCGCCACGGCTGCGGGCGCAGGGGCGGCCGCCGCCGCTCCGACGAGCACGCCGAGTACACACAGACCTCCGAGCCGACGCAGCCGCCGGCCCCCCGCAGTGATCCCCATCAACCCTCCCCAGGGCTCTCCCTCTGCTTCCATCTAACTGGAGAAACCCTGTTTAGTCCAGACTTGGGCCATGACGATTCGCGCCTACGTCGGCCTGGGCAGCAACCTCGGAGACCGTGAGGCGACGCTCTTGCGCGCGCTCGAGCTCCTGGCCGCAGAACCGGGACTTAGCGTGGCTGCGGTGTCGGTTTTCCGCGACACGGAGCCCGTTGGCTACGTCGAGCAGCCCCGCTTCCTGAACGGCGTCGCTGCGGTCGACACGGAGTTGCCGGCGCGTGAGCTCCTCGATCGCCTCATCGGCGTCGAACGCTCGCTCGGCCGGCGTCGGAACGGGCCGCGCTTCGGCCCGCGCACGGTTGACCTTGACCTTCTCCTCTACGGCGACGCCACGATCGAGGAGCCCGGGCTCTCCGTTCCCCATCCACGCCTGCGGGAGCGACGCTTCGTGCTCGAGCCCCTCGCCGAGCTCGATCCGTCGTTGACGCTGCCAGACGGGCGGAAAGTCCTTGACTTGTTAGGCGAAAGCTAGAATCAGGGCATGTCCCACCTCGACGAGCTGGACGAGTACGAGGCGGATCTCGAGCTTCGCCTGAAGAGGGAGTACACGGCCGTCTTCGGCCTCTTCCGCTACTGCGTGGTCACGCAGGACTCGACGTACCTCTGCAACCACCTCGATATGAAGGTTCTGCCCCAGACGAGCTATCCGTTCTTCCATCTGCGTATGGACGATGTCTGGGTCTGGGACAAGAACCGACCCAGCCGGATCATCCCGCGCGCCGAGGTCTACACCTCGAGCGATGTGACGATCGAGGAGCTTCGTGCCGAGGGCGAGTCGCCCCCGCTCACACCCGAGACGCTCGCCGAGAAGCTCGGTGAGCCCCTCGCAGGCGACGACGACGCGTCGTAGGGGCTGGGCTCGCCCGGACCGCCGGTGAGGCGTTGACCATGCTCCTGGTCGTCGACGTCGGCAACACGCAGACTGTGCTCGGCCTTTACGACGGCGAGTCCCTCGCCGAGCACTGGCGCGTGGCGACCGAGGCCGACCGGACCGCGGACGAGCTCGCCGTCCTGCTCGCTCGGCTCCTCGAGCTACGCGACCTCGGTTTCGAAGATGTGGCCGGCGTCTGTGTCTCGTCGACTGTGCCTTCCCTCATCCGTTCGTATGCCGAGCTCTGCGAACGCTACGTCGAGGTACCCCTCCTCGTCGTCGGTCCGGGCGTCAAGACAGGCATTCCCATCCTCTACGACGATCCCCGCGAGGTCGGCCCCGACCGGATCGTGAACGCCGTGGCGGCGCGCGCGCGCTACGGCGCGCCGTGCATCGTCGTCGACTTCGGGACCTCAACGAACTTCGATGCCGTCTCCGCCTCGGGTGAGTACGTCGGCGGCGTCCTGGCGCCAGGTGTCGAGGTCTCGATGGACGCACTCTTCGCCCGAGCTGCGCGGCTCACCAAGGTCGATTTCGTCGCTCCCGCCCAGGCGATCGGAAAGACAACCACCCAGGCGCTCCAGGCCGGGGTCGTCTACGGGTTCGCGGGTCAGGTAGACGGAATCGTCGGCCGCATGCGAGGCGAGCTGGGGGAGGACGCACACGTCGTCGCTACCGGCGGGCTCGCCGGGCTCATCGCGCCATATTCGCAGACGATCCAGGACGTCGAGCCGCTCCTGACGCTCGAGGGCCTTCGCCTGGTCTGGGAGCTGAACGCTAGGAGCTAGAAGTGCTTTCGGCACGCCTGACGACGGCCTTGTCCAGATGCGCGCGCTGGAGGGGATTCACCCAGACGGAATGTACCCAGGGTCGCCGGAGGAGCATCGTCCGGCCGTAGGCCAGCGGCACGATGCCGGCCCGCTCGGTCACCCAGATGTGATCGATCTCGTGATAGAGGCGCATGCGCTCGTCCTGATTTCCGAGCGACCGGGCCTGGTCGAGCTTCTCCAGGATCTCGTCGTCGCTGTAGAAGGGCCAGCCGGTCTGGAAGAACCCGCGGAAGACCCCGTCGGGGTCCGGGTAGTCGGCCGACCAGCCGGTAACCCACGCGTGGGCAGTCCCTATCGCGTACAGATCTGGCAATCCGGTCTGGTCCGTCACCCTGACCTTCGCCCCGATCGCGGCCCACTGCTCCGCGAGGACGTCCCCGAACTGGAACCAGCTCGGGACGAGGACCTCGATCGGGGGTAGACCACGGCCCTCGGGGTAGCCCGCCTCGGCCAGGAGCTCGCGCGCGCGCTCCGGGTTGTACTCGAGACCGACCCGGTGCGAGTGCCCCGGCATCGCGGGAGGGATGGCGCCGCCACTGACCGCGGGCCGGTTGATGCTGTTCGTGCCGGCGAGGAGCGCCTCCCGGTCGACAGCGTGGGCGAACGCTTTGCGGAGGTGAAGGTTCGAGAACGGAGCCACATCGGCGCGAAAGCCGAGGTAGTTGAGCCAGAGTTCCGGGACGATCTCGGCGACGGTCTCGGGGGCATCGCGCACGCTCTCGCCGTAGACGGGGAGCAGGTCGTACTGACCCTCTTTCCAGCGCTCCGAGACGTCCGTTGACTTCGTCTTGAAGTCAAAGTGGAGCTCGCGGACGTTGCCCCTGGGCTCGACCCAGTGCGGGTTCGCCACGAGTAGCGCGTGGTCGTCGTCGAACTCCGAGAGCATGAACGGCCCGTTCCCGACGAGGTTCTCCGGCTTCCGCCAGTCCTCGCCGAGCTCCTGACACCTGTGCTTCGGCCAGGGGAACGCCCACGCGGAGGCGAGGATGTACGGGAAGAAGTTGCGCGGCTCCCGTAGGCGCACCTCGAGCGTTCGCTCGTCGAGTGCGGCTGCGAACTCGACGTCCTCCATCATGAACGCCGTCCGCGTCCGCTCCTCGCGCATGCTCTTCCACGCGAAGGCGAAGTCCTCGGCCGTTAGCGGTTCGCCGTCACTCCACTTGCACCCCTCTCGCAGGCGGAAGAGGTAGGTCAGCCCGTCGCTCGAGACGCGGAAGTTGTCCGCCATCGCCGGCACCACATTCAGGTCGCCGTCGATCATGAGGAGACCGCGGAAGAGGTGCTCCGTGAAGTACGCACCGTCCGAGCTGTAGACGTCGCCCGGCACGAACGCGTCCGGCTTCGTGACGGCGGTCGAGATGCTCTCGGTTGGCTCGACCTGAGGCGGATCCTCGACCCGGCAGCAGAACGCCTCGTCGTAGAGCTCCTCCGCTTCCTCGAAGTTGAAGGCGAGATGCTGTGCCAAGGCCATCTTGAAGAGCGTGTCGCGGGCCCGGCGCTCGTCGCCAAGCCGGACGAGGAAGTCACGCGCCTTGCGGTAGTGCTCGAGCGCATCCTGATCTGCGTAGAGGGCTCGTGCAGCATCGCCCGCTTTCAGCAGGTACTCCACCGCCTTCTCCGGCTCGTTCGCCTCGGCGAAGTGCCGGGCGAGCAGCGCGAAGACCTCCTCGGGCGACTCACGGTTGATCTCCTCGAGTGCCTCGCCAACGCGCTTGTGGAGCTTGCGCCGCGTCGAGTCGAGCAGGTTCGCATAGGCGACCTCCTGGAGGAGGCCGTGCCGAAAGCGGTACTCGGGATTAGGGCGCCGGCGCTTCTCGACGATCAAGTCGAGTCGCTGGAGCTCCGAGAGCGCGGGCAGCAGCTCGTCGCGGGGAACGATTCGCTCCAGGAGGGGCATGCCAAACGTGCGGCCGATGACGGCGGCCAGAGAGAGGATTTCGCGCGCCTTGGCATCGAGCCGGTCGAGCCTCGCCTGCAGCGCTCCCTGCACGAGCGCGGGGATCGCGAGCTCGTCCGGGCTCACGCCGAGCTGCCAGCCGCCGTTCTGGCGCTTGAGCGCACCGCGCTCCACGAGGTCCTGGAACGCCTCCTCGAGGAAGAAGGGGTTGCCGCCGGCGCGCTCGGCGAGGATCTCGGCGACCTCCTCGGGCACCTCCCCCTCGGCCGCGTCGCCGACGAGGGTCCGGCTTGCATCCGATGGGAGTGGCCGGAGCTCGATCTCACGGTAGCGATGCGGGTAGAGCTGGCGGGCGCGCTCACCGAGGTGCCAGGAGCCATGCTCGCGCTCTGTCCGGTACAGGAGGAAGAGGCCCACCGCCGCTTCCTCGGTGACGGGAAGGATGGCCTCGAGCAGCTCGATCGTCGCCTCGTCGGCCCAGTGGAGGTCCTCCAGGATGAGGCAGAGCGGGCGCTCGGCTGCGAGGCGGGAGAGCAGCTCGGAGAAAGCCTCGAACGTCCGGTGCTGGACGCCTTCCCGGTTCAGCTCGCGAATCCGCTCGGCTGCCTCCGGCTCGAGCGTGAGGCCGATCAGGCTCGCGAAGAAGGGATAGATCTCCTCGGCATCGTCGAAGAGCTCGGCGAGCTGGGCCTTGAGCTCCAGTCGCACCCGCGCCTCCGGGGTCGAGGCTCCGACCCCGAGCCACTCACGCACGAGATCCCGGATGGGCCAGTAGGGAAAGTTCTCGCCGTAGGAGACGCCGCGACCTTCGATGAAGCGGATCTGGGCGCGATAGAGGCTGCGGACCTCGGCGACGAGCCGCGTCTTGCCGATCCCGGGCTCGCCCATGATCGAGATGAGCACGCCGCGCCCGTCGATGAGACCGTCCATCGTCCGCTCGAGCACCGTCAGCTCGAAATCCCGCCCGACGAGCGGGCGCTGCAGCACCAGCGATTCAGTATCCCGGACCCCGGTCACCTTGAACGTGGGGACCGGGGCGCTCTTTCCGGCCAGCTCCTGGTCACCGAGTTCTTCGAGCTCGAAGCACCCCTCCACCTGGCGCTTCGTCTGCATGCCGACGACGATCCCTCCGCTGGGAGCCAGGTTCTGGAGCCGAGCCGCGACGTTCACGGTGTCCCCGAGGGCGTTCCACGGGTCGCTCCCGTCGCCGTCCTCGGCAGGGCTCACGACCACAGGGCCGGTGTTGATCCCGATCCGGGCCGCGAGTCGGACGCCGTAGGCGGCTTCGACCTCGTCCGCGTAGCGTGCGAGGGCGCGCTGGATGGCCAGGGCTGCGAGGACGGCGCGCTCCGAGTCGTCCTCGTGTGCCATCGGGGCACCGAAGATGGCGTAGATCTCATCCCCGCGCAGTTGCGCGACGGTGCCGCCGAAGCGGCGGATCTGCTCGGCCATGATCCGCATCACTTCGTCAACGAGGAACTTCGACCGTTCGGGGCCGAGCTGCTCGGCGATCCGGGTCGACCCGACGAGATCCCCGATCAGAACCGAGACGATCCGGCGTTCTCCGGTTGTGACCGCCATGGAGGAAGTTATAGCCGGACGGGCCTCCATGCCCGGAAGAGCTCTTTCGGACAGCGTTTGCTGGAGGGTCGGCTGGGAAGAGACAATGGAGTCCCCCCATGAGGTTCACACGCAAGTACTACGGCTCGCCGGGTGGGAGGGTGCAGGTCTACGGCTGTGGTCCGGCTGCCTCGTCGTTTCCTAACCTCCGCCGTACACGGAGATGGGGAGATCCAGGGTGATCCCGTCACCCTGCGGGAGTGTCTCCTCGAGTACGGCCAGGACGTCCCGGGCACCCGGCGCGGCCGCGAAGAGGCGCTGCTCGACTTCGGTGATCGAGTCCAGCCGGACAAGCTCCTGCTTGAACGGCTTTGGGAAACGGCCGCGGCCGAGATACCAGCCGTAGAACTTCTTCAGGAAGCCGGTCGCCCGCTCGGGCCCGAGCTCGCGGGCCGTTTCCCGCATGAAGAGGACGAGCTCGGCGACCACCTCCTCGCGGCTCGGGTCGCCGGTTTTTCGAACGATCTCCGAAATTGCCCACGGGTTTCCCTGAGCGGCCCGGCCGACCATGACCGCGGCGGCGCCCGTGGTGGCGAGGACGGCCTGTGCCCGTGCTCGCGACGTGATGTCTCCGGACGCGATCACGGGGACGTCGACGAGCTCGGCGAGCTCGGCGGTGAGCGAGTGGTCGGCCGTTCCCGTGTACATCTGTCTGGCCGAGCGCGGGTGGAGCGTGAGCGACGAGGCTCCCGCCTCGACCAGGAGCGGCCCAACCGACAGGGCGGCCCGCGACCCGTTTTCAAGGCCGCGGCGCATCTTCACCGAGACCGGGACGGACACCGCGTTCGCCACGCTTTCCACGATCCGGTAGGCGCCGTCGGGGTCATCGAGGAGGGTCGCCCCGGCACCGGTCTTGGTCACCTTGCGGACCGGGCAGCCGAAATTCACGTCCACCAGGTCGGCGCCGGCGGCCTCGACCATGCGGGCCGCGTCGGCCATGACCACCGGGTCGGAGCCGAAGATCTGGACCGCAAGCGGGTGCTCGTCGCTCGCGATCTTCAGGTATCCGAGCGTGCGCTCGTTCCCGTGCGAAAGGCCCGCGCAGCTCACCATTTCGGAGCAAACGAGCCCGGCGCCGAACCGGCGTCCCTGGCGCCGGAAGGCCTGCACGCTGACTCCCGCCATGGGAGCGAGGACGACTCGGGACGGGACGATGACCGGGCCGATGTTCCAGGGGGATTCGAGGTCGATGTGCACCGGGAGGAAATGCTAGCCCAGGCGCGAACGTTTTCCTCTTGACGCGAAGGGTAAGATTTTGCGCGCTCGGTACCCGGAAAGGCACCGGGTTTCACTATCTGGGGTCTTGGAGGAACGGACTTTGAAGGAACTACTACTTACCCCCGACGGCTACGCGAAGCTGAAGGACGAGATCGAATACCTCTCGACTGACAAACGTCGTGAGGTGGCCGAGCGCATTAAGACCGCCCGCGAGTTCGGCGACATCACCGAGAACTCCGAGTACGACGATGCGAAGAATGAGCAGGCCATGCTCGAGCACCGCATCTCGCAGCTCGAGGAGCGGCTGAAGAGCTCGCGCGTCATCGAGGCCCAGGACGTCTCGACGGACGCCGTCACAGTCGGGACGAAGGTGCGGCTCCGGGACATCGGGGCGAAGAAGACCGTCGAGTACTTCATCGTCGGCTCAGCCGAGGCGAACCCCGCCGAGCACAAGCTTTCCAACGAATCACCGGTCGGACGGGCCATTCTCGGTCACAAGAAGGGCGAGACCGTCGAGGTCTCGGCGCCGCGCGGGTCCATGAAGTTCAAGATCATGGACATCAAGGCCGCCTAGGCGGCGCGAGGCTCAACCGGCAGCGAGAGCCAGGTGTCGGCGCCGCCGGCAGCGCGATTCTGCGCTTGCGCCCAGCCGCCGTGAGCACGGGCGATCACCTCGCTGATGGCGAGTCCCAGCCCGGCTCCGCCGCTCCGGCGCGACTTGTCTGCCTGCGAAAAGCGTTCAAATGCGTGTGCCAGGAAGTCGGCCGGGAAGCCCTTTCCCTCGTCGGTCACGTGAGTCTCGACCTGGCCCTCGCGTTCGATCGCAGCGAGCCGAATCGTGCCGGATCCGTGGCGGAGCGCGTTGTCGACCAGGTTGCCCAGAGCCTGCTCGAGGCGGAGGCCGTCTGCAACGAGCGCGAGGTCGCTCGGATCGTCGACCTCGATGCGCCGTCCCGCTGCCACTGCCCGCGCTTCGAACCGGTGTACGACATCAGCGAAGAGCTCCGCGACCTTCAGGGGTGCGGGGCGAATCGGGAGTGTGCCCCGGTCCGAGCGGGCAATCGCGAGGAGGTCCTCCGCGAGCTGAGCGAGCCGGTCCACCTCCTCCACGGCAGAGTGAAGGGCGTCCTGGAGCTCCTCCGGGCTGCGAGGCTGGCGGACAGCGAGCTCGAGCTCAGTTTTGAGGAGCGCCAGGGGCGTCCTGAGCTCGTGACTCGCGTCGGCGACGAATCTGCGCTCTCGGGCGAGAGCAGTCTCGAGCCGACCGAGCATCTCGTTCAGCGTCTCGCCGAGCCGCCGGATCTCATCGTCGGGCCTCGAGAGCGGCAGCCGCCGGCCGTGGCTCGCGCCGGAGATCTCTGCTGCCCCGCGCCTCATTGACTCGACCGGCCGGAGCGCAGCGGCGGCCAGCGCGTATCCGGCGAGCGCAGCGAGCAGCAGGACGATCGGCCCTCCAACCAGAAGCTGGGTACGCAGGCTCGCAAGCGCTTCTGTGCGCCCCTCGCGGGAGACGCCGACGACTGCGACAAGTCGCTGGCCCTGCGCGTCCACGGGTGTCGCAAGCACGCGGACAGGATCGTCTCCGCCGGGTACTGCGTCGAGATCCAGGACGATGGTGCCACGCCGCGCGCGCGCGAGCTGCTCGGAATCCAGGATGGGCACATCACGAAGCAGAGGGGTCGAATCGAGCACGGCGCCGTCGTCACCGATCACTTGCGCGAAATTCTCGTCGGGAGGAGCCAGCGAGCTCGTTCCTCCTTCGCCAAGGCCTGAATCCGCCTGGCGCACGAGTGCGGTGACGGCGTCCGCCCGAGAGCCAAGACCCGCGTTCAGGCTCGTGTCGAGCTCATGCCCGAGCCGGAGGTAGAGGAAGAGGCCGGTTGCCACGAGGACAAGGGCCATCACGAGCGTGAACGCCAGCGTGAGGCGGAGGCGGATGGGAAGCCGGCTCATGTTCCGCCGTCCTTCCGGAGTCGGTATCCGGCTCCGCGCACCGTCTCGATCGAGGTTGTCCCGAACGGGCGATCGATTTTCTCGCGGAGGTAGCGGACGTAGACGTCGACGATGTTCGACCGATTCTCGTAGCTGTAGTCCCACGCGTGCTCGAGCAGCTGAAAGCGAGAAAGCACGTGACCGGGGCGGCGCATGAACGTCTCGAGCAGAGCGAGTTCCTTGGTCGAGAGCGCGATCTCCTCGTCGCCGCGCCAGGCCTGGTGTGTAGCCGGGTCGAGCCGAAGCGACCCGACCTCGAGTACGGGCGGACGATCAACGGGGCCACGCCGGGAAAGCGCTCGCAGTCGAGCTAGCAGCTCCGCGAAGGAGAACGGCTTCGTCAGGTAGTCGTCGGCGCCGTTGTCGAGCCCTTCGATCCGGTCCTGCACCGCATCCCTGGCGGTGAGCATGAGCACCGGCGACCAAACGCCGTCGGTTCGGAGACGCCGGCAGACCTCGAAGCCTGTCAGGCCCGGCAGCATCACGTCGAGCACAATCGCGTCGTACTCGGTCGCACGAGCCATCCAGAGCGCGTCCTCTCCTTTCGCCGCGATGTCGGCCGCGTGCCCGTCCTCGAGAAGACCGCGCCGGAGGAGGCCGGCCATCTTCAGTTCGTCCTCGACGATCAGCACGCGCATGTTCCCATTGTGGACTGAACGATGAGAGACAGATGAGAGGATCGAGACCCAGGCCCCCGTTCACGTTCAACTCACGCACCCCAGACGAGTCGAGTCTCTTTGCCGCGTGGAGGCGGTAGGCTCGCGGCCTCTATGAGCTCGCTTCCGAAGCGCTTTCCAGGCCGAGTCGACGCCGCCGCGGTGAGGGAGGAGGCCGAGAAG
>CAVTTI010000005.1:0-133407 GCA_963737615.1 uncultured Actinomycetes bacterium
GGAATCTGATCCTCGGGAATACACCGCTCGGCCGGCTCGGGACACCGGAGGACGTTGCCGGTGCGGTACGCTTTCTCTGTTCGGACGAGGCTGGGTTCGTGACGGGCGAGGTCTTGCTCGTCGACGGCGGCCTGGGGATGTAGGAGGAGGATCTTGGCTGGCGACAACGGACGTCGGCGTGTTGTTGTGACCGGAATGGGCGCGGTCACGCCGCTCGGAAACACGGCAGAGAGCTTTTGGAAGAACCTGACCGCAGGAGAGAGCGGAGCCGGCCCGATCACACTCTTCGACGCGAGCGAATATCCGGTCACGTTCGCCTGCGAGCTCAAGGGCTTCGACCCAACCGAGTGGATGGAGCACCGCAAGGCACGCCGCATGGATCGCTTCTCGCAGATGGTGCTCGCTGCGGCGAGAATGGCCGAGGCGGACGCGGGCGTCGACGTCGCGGCTGAGACCGAGCGGACGGGTGCCTCGGTCGCCACCGGCATCGGCGGCCTGCACAGCTTCGAGGAGTGCCACTCGACGCTCGTGACCCGCGGCCCGGACCGGGTCAACCCGCTCTCGATCACGGCGATCATCCCGAACATGGGTGCCGCCTGGGTCTCGATGGAGCTCGGCACTCGCGGACCGCTCGCGTCGCAATGCACCGCCTGCGCCGCCTCCAACATGGCGATCGGCGAGGCGATGGACGCAATCCGCCTCGACCGTGCGGACGTGATGTTCGCCGGAGGCACCGAGGCCGGTATCTCCGAGGTCGGCATCAGCGGCTTCGGCGCCATGCGCGCGCTCTCGCGGCGAAATGCCGAGCCCGAGAAGGCCAGCCGGCCCTTCGACGCACAGCGGGACGGGTTCGTGATGGGCGAAGCCGGTGGAATCGTTGTGCTCGAGGAGCTCGAGCACGCGAAGAAGCGGGACGCAAAGATCTATGCCGAGCTTGTCGGCTACGGCGTGTCGTCTGACGCCCAGCACATCACCGAGCCCGATCCAACCGGCCTGCACCCGGCTCGCGCGATGGCGATGGCCCTCGAGGACGGGGGCGTCAGTACGGAACAGGTCGATTACGTAAACGCGCACGGGACCTCGACGCCGCTCGGCGATGCGAGCGAGACGAGGGTGATCAAGCTGGCGCTTGGGGAGGAGAAGGCGCGAAAGACCCCGATTTCCTCGATCAAAGGCGCCACCGGGCATTGCCTCGGTGCTTCGGGAGCGATCGAGGCGATCGCGTGCGTCTTTGCCGTGGGCCAGGACGTGGTCCCTCCGACGATCAACTACGAGGATCCCGATCCCGCCTGCGACCTCGACTACATCCCGAACGAGTCGCGCGAGGTGAAGGTCGACTACGCCCTCTCGAACAACTTCGGCTTCGGCGGGCACAACGCCTGCCTGGTCATCAAGAAGTTCGACGGGTAATCAATGCCGGCTCGGGCGCGGTGGGCGAGCTTCGACTGCTACGGGACGCTTGTCGACTGGAATGGAGGGATCGGCTCCGAGCTCGAGCGTCTCTGGCCGGCGGAAGACCGCGCCTACCTGCTGGAGCGCTACCACGAGATCGAGCCTCGGGTGCAGCTGGACGGCGCGCTCCCTTACCGGCAGGTATTGGCCGAGTCGCTTCGCCTCCTAGCCGAGAGTGAGGGGCTCGAGCTCGACCAGGCGGAGGGGCAGGCGCTCGGCGACGCGCTGCCCCGCTGGCCGGTCTTCCCGGAGGTGCCGGGCGAGCTCCGCGAGCTTCGTGCGCGAGGGTGGCGGATTGCGATCCTCTCGAACACGGACCCCGATCTCCTGGAGACATCTTTCGAGACGATCGGAGTTCCCGTCGACGCTCGTGTCACTGCGGCAGACGCCGGTTCCTATAAGCCCGCGCACGGACACTGGACGACGCTTTTCGAGCGCGACGACATCGACGAGGAGCGCTACGTGCACGTGGCGGCGAGTGCGTTCCACGACATTGCCCCTGCCGGTCAGCTCGGGATTCCAGCGGTCTGGATCAACAGACTCGGCGAGACGAGCGAGCTGCCACGCGCAGGTGAGCTCCAGACGCTTTCCGGCCTTGCAGATCTGCTCGACCGCATCCGGCCGGCGTGAGCGATGATCTCCCCGAGGGCTTCGAGTCCTCGCGGCCCGCTGTTGACGAGGCGGCGGAAGTGGCCGCGCTGATTGCGGAGATGGAGCTTGCCCAGGAGGGCGAGGCTGAGACGACCGCCGCCGACATCCGGCGCGACTGGGCGCTCATCGACGTCGATCAGGATGCCTGGCTCGTTCGGAAGGACGGCAAGCTCGCCGCGTACGGCGCCGTCGAGACGCATCCGCGTGGAGCAGTTGCGGACGGGTTCGTCCATCCGGACGCGGCCGGCAAGGGGGTCGGACGGTTCCTCGTGCGTGCGATGGAGGCGAGGGCGAGCGAGCTCGCCCACCGCGGATTCGTCGAAAATTCGGTCAGCCTGAACGACAAGGCCGGACAGAGGTTGCTCGCAGCCGAGGGCTACCAGCCCGTTCGCCGGTTTCTGCGGATGCTGGTCGAGCTCGGCGCGCCGCCAGTCGTTCCAGAGCTTCCCGGGATCTCGATCCGAAACCTGAGGCTCGGAGAGGAGGCAGTTTTTCATTCGGTGGTCGAGCGGGCCTTCACCGCGCATTGGGGCCACGTCCCGATGAGTTCCGGGAGGTGGTGGGCGCGTATGGCTGCCGGTGGGAGCGACGATATGTCGCTCTTCTTCGTCGCCGAGCGAGGCGGGCAAGTCGTCGGCGAGATCTCGTGCCATGCAGAGCGTTTCGGCGCTGGTTTCATCACGACGCTCGGCGTTCTGCCGGAGGCGCGGGGCAAAGGGATCGGGCGCGCCCTCCTTCTGCGTGCCTTCGCAGCTTTCTGGGAGCGCGGCCAGCCCCGGGTCGGTCTTGCGGTCGATGCGGACAATGAAACCGGCGCCACCCGTCTCTACGAGGCGGCCGGGATGAGGCTCGCCTTCGGGGCGATCACGTTCGAGAAGCCGCTCGGGACAGGTACCGTGGGCGCGTGAGCCGCCTGCGTGCGCGTTGTCCCCACTGTCGCACCCTGACGGCCGTCGCGATCGAGGGCGTGTACGAGTGCCATGCGTGCGGCCGGGAGTTCGGCGCCGGACTGGTCCGTGTTCCGCGCGCCTGGGGGGATGGCGGCGAGGCCATGATCGAGGCTGCCTATCTGCCCCTGCCGTACCCCGAGGTCGGGGTGGTCGAAGAAGACACCCTCTCCGAACAGAATCTGGCGCTCGCCTCGTCGCTCCCCGAACGGCCGCTCGTCCTCGGGGGTTGTTGTTGCTCCCACGTCGGCGCAGTCGAAGGGCTCGCGGCCCGCTACGACCGCCTTGCGGTTGTCTGGCTGGATGCCCACGGCGACCTGAACACGGTGCAGAGCTCCCCGAGCGGAAACCTCTGGGGCATGCCGCTTCGGATGCTTCTCGACTCGGGGACGATCGCGCCGGAGGACACGGTTCTCATCGGCGCCCGAAGCCTCGATCCCCCGGAGGAGACCTTCATCGCCGAGAGCGGGCTCCGGCTCGACGACGAGGGCATCGGACCTGCTCTGGAAGGAGCCGACGCGGTCTACGTGGCTCTCGACTGCGACGTCCTCGAGCCCGACCAGGAGGTTGCTCCCTTCATGCCGGAACCCGGCGGGCTGAGCACGAAGGCCGCCACCGCGACGCTGGAGCGGGTCGTCTCTGCAAAGCCCCTTGCCGGAGCGGGCCTGACCGGCCTGACCGCCGCTCCGGGAAATACAGAGCCTCTCGCCCGCTTCGCCGCCGCGCTCGGTTTCTAGGGAAGCCCTTAAGATAGGCCGTCATGGCGAGCGGCATCGACGTCTCCATTGAGCACCGCGGCAACCGCTCTGACGATGTGGATGGCAAGCATCCCAACACGTGCCCGAAGTGCGGTTCGCATTATCGCGACGACGAGCTCGAGGCCAACCTGCGGGTTTGCCCCCACTGCGGCCACCACTTCTCGGTGCGGGCGCGAGACCGGATCGCACAGCTGACCGACGGGGGCACGTTCGTCGAGCACGATGCCGGGCTGCGGTCGGCCGACCCGCTCGGGTTCTTCGATCTGAAGGCCTATACCGAGCGGATTGCGGAGGCAGAGGTGGCGACAGGGCTCGGGGACGCCATCATTGCCGGAGAGGCGGCGATCGAGCGTCGCCCGTGCGAGCTCGCCGTCATGGATTTCGCCTTCATGGGCGGCTCGATGGGA
Organism: uncultured Actinomycetes bacterium; assembly: GCA_963737615.1. Lineage (GTDB taxonomy): Bacteria > Actinomycetota > Thermoleophilia > Gaiellales > Gaiellaceae > DASQGA01. Next base: position 4,216 of record CAVTTI010000005.1, read on the forward strand.
AGCGCGGTCGGCGAGAAGATCGCCCGCGCGGCAGAGCGTTCCGCGAAGAGACGTGTTCCGCTCGTCTGCGTCACGGCCTCGGGCGGCGCCCGGATGCAGGAAGGGATCCTGGCGCTCATGCAGCTTCCGAAGACGGTCAGCGCGGTCGACCTCCTGCGCGAGGCCCCGGCGCCGTTCATCGTCGTCATGACCAATCCCACGACCGCGGGAGTGCTCGCGAGCTTCGCCAGCCTCGGCGATGTCATCGTTGCTGAGCCCGGGGCGCTGCTCGCGTTCACCGGCCCTCGTGTCGTCCAGCAAACGACTCGGGAGAAGCTTCCCGAGAACTTCGGGCTGGCCGAGTCGAACGCGCGCTTCGGCCACGTCGACGCGATCGTCGCCCGCCCGGATCTCCGGCCTTACCTCGGTCGCCTTCTGGCGCTCTTCGACCATGGCAGCTGACCCGAAAGCCGGCGACACCGAGCAGCTCCGCCTGCGTGAGCGGCTGACGCGGTTGCGGGGCCTCCCTCTCCTCCGTGGTGCCGGCGTTTCTGGCGAGCTGGCGAAGCTGGAGCGGCAGATCGAGCGGATCGCGGCCGAGCCCGACGCCGACGAGGTCTGGCGGTCGGTTGAGCTCGCGCGGCATCAGGACAGGCCCTACACGCTCGACTACGTCGAGCGGATGTTCGACGACTTCGTCGAGCTGCACGGTGACCGTTCGTTCGCGGACGACCCGGCCATCGTTGCCGGGCTCGGGCGGTTCGACGGCCAGACGATCGCGCTCGTCGGGCACCAGAAGGGTCGTGACATCCGGGAGCGAACGCACCGGAACTTCGGGATGGCCTACCCCGAGGGCTATCGGAAGGCGATGCGGGTCATGGAGCTGGCGGACCGGCACGGTTTCCCGGTGATCACGCTCGTCGACACACCGGGCGCATATCCGGGCGTCCAGGCCGAGCAGCATGGCCAGGGCGGCTGGATTGCCCGCTCCCAGCTTGCAATGGTTCGTCTCGGGGTCCCGTCGGTCACGTGCATCATCGGAGAGGGTGGGTCCGGCGGTGCGATCGCCATCGCCGTCTCCGACCGGGTGCTCATGCAGGAGAACGCGATTTATTCGGTGATCTCGCCCGAAGGGTGCGCAGCGATCTTGTGGCGCGACGCCGGCGAGGCGAAGAAGGCAGCGGCGGCGTTCAAGCCGGACGCGGTGCATTGCCTGGAGCTAGGCGTCATCGACGGCATCGTCCCGGAGCCTCCCGGCGGCGCCCAGACCGATCACGACGCGTCGGCGACCCTCCTCGGCGAAGGTCTGAAGCTTGCGCTCGCGGACGTGACCGGCCTCGACGCGCGCGAGCGCCGGGTCGCCAGGCGCGAGCGGTTCCGCAACATCGGTGTGTTCACGAGCTGAGGGTCGTTTCCCACAGCTTCCACAGAGTTATCCCCGCTAGTCCGCCGATTTTCCCCAAGCTGGAAGCCTTGAGGCCGGCTCACACCGGCCCCAAGTGCCAACCCCCCTGGTCGGCGGAGAGAGACTCTCCCGCGGCAGATTTTCCCGCGGTTTGTCAGGTCCGAAACATCGACCGGTGCCGGATGGGAACACTATGGGCGTGGCCCGGCTCTCCGAATACGAGCGCAAGCGAAAGAAAGCGAAGACACCCGAGCCTTTCGGAGGGAAGAAACGTGGGAAAGCACCGATCTTCGTGGTGCAACGACACGATGCTCGGCGACTCCACTACGACTTTCGCCTCGAGCGCGACGGGGCGCTCGCAAGCTGGGCGGTCCCGAAGGGGATTCCGCTCGAGCCCGGCGAGCGGCACCTCGCCGTTCACGTCGAGGATCACCCACTCGACTACGCGAGCTTCGAGGGCGAGATCCCGGCCGGAAACTATGGCGCTGGGACGGTCGAGATCTGGGACGCGGGAATGTACGAGCTCGTCGAGGAGAAGCGCGACGGCGGGCTGACCGTCCGCCTCGAAGGTAAGCGGCTGCAGGGGCTCTGGACCTTGGTGCCGGCGAAGCTCTCCGGCGATCCCAAGAACTGGCTTCTGATCAAGAAGCGGGACGAGGCCGTCGAGAAGTCGTCCAAGACGTCGTCCAAGAGATCGACGCGCCCCCCCGAGATCTCGCCGATGCTCGCCACGCTTGCGGACGAGGTGCCGCAGGGACCCGGTTGGGTGTACGAGGTCAAGTGGGACGGCTATAGGGCGATCGCGACGATCGCGGGCGGCGAGGTGCAGCTGACGAGCCGAAACGGCAACGACCTCACAGCCCGCTTCGCCGGTCTCGCGAGGCAGATCGGAAAGGCGGTGCGAACGCCGAACGCCGTTCTCGACGGCGAGGTCTGTGCTCTCGACGAGGATGGGCGCTCGAGCTTTTCGGAAATGCAAAAGGGGAGCGCGAACCTCGTGTACTACGCCTTCGACGCCCTCTGGGTCGAGGGGGAGTTGCTTCTCGACGTACCGTTGACCCGGCGCAAGGAGCGACTCGAATCGCTGCTCGACCGGCGGAACCCAGGCGGTCAAGCTCTCCGAGAGCTTCGACGATGGCCTTGCGCTCATGGAGGGCGCTCGGCAGCAGCACCTCGAGGGTGTGGTGGCCAAGAAAGCGAGCTCCGTCTACGTTCCGGCGAAACGGACGCGAGACTGGCTCAAGGTGAAGACCGAGGAGCGGCAGGAGTTTCTGATTGCCGGCTACACCAAGGGCCAGGGGCGGCGTGCGTCCAGCCTCGGGGCGCTAGTCCTCGCCGTCCGTCGGGGAGGCGATCTCGTCTGGGTCGGAAACTGCGGCACGGGCTTCGACGAGCAGGAGATCCAGAAGCTCCTGCGGAAGCTGCGGCCGCTCGAGCGTAAGACGAGCCCGTTCAAAGCCGTCCCGAAGATGCCGAAAGTGCGGAAGGGAGACGTCGTCTGGGTGACGCCCAAGCTCGTCTGCGAGGTCCGTTTCAGCGAGTGGACGCATGACGGGCGGCTCCGGGCTCCGGTTTACCAGGGCCTGCGGGAGGACAAGTCACCCTCTGACGTGCGACGCGAGCTTCCGCTCGAGACGGAGATCAAGCGCGGCCGAAAAGTGCTTCGGCTGACGAATCTCGACAAGGTGTTCTGGCCGGACGAGGGGATCACCAAGGGCGACCTCCTCTGGTACTACCGCGAAGTCGCACCCGTGCTCGTGCCCCATCTGAAGGACCGGCCGTTCACCATGAAGCGCTACCCGGACGGGATCGCAGGCGGTCATTTCTTCCAGAAGGACGCGCCCAAGCACATGCCCGACTGGATCCCGCGGATCTCGTACCTCTCTACGTCCCGTCAGTCGCGTGAGAAGCGGATGATCGACTACCCGCTCGTGAACGACGACCTGGCGCTCCTCTGGATGGTGAATATGGGCTGCATCGACATGAACGCGTGGTATTCGCGCGTCGACAAGCCCGACCGACCGGACTTCGTCCTCTTCGACCTCGATCCCTCGGACGACGTCGGGTTCAAGGAAACCGTCCAGGTCGCCCTCCTCGTTCGCGAGGCCTTGGAGGCGGTCGGTCTCCATGGGTATCCGAAGACGAGCGGCTCCGACGGGATCCACGTGCTCGTCCCGATCGACCGGCGCTCCACGTACGCGGACACCCGTCGCTTTGCCGAGGTGATCGCCGGCGCGCTGGCGAGGGCACACCCCGGGCTCGTCACGACCGAGTGGACGAAAGCCAAGCGCCGCGGCGTGCTGATCGACGCGAACCAGAACGGGGAGGGGAAGACGATCGCGAGCGCCTACTCCGTCCGCCCGCGGCCGGGCGCGCCCGTGTCGACTCCACTCCGCTGGGATGAGGTCACCGAGGATCTCGACGCGCTCGACTTCACCATGGACCTCGTGCTCGCCCGCGTGAAGCGCTACGGCGACCTCTTCGAGCCCGTCCTGAAGGAGCGTCAGTCCCTGACCAGGGCGCTGAAGACGATCACGTGAGGACGGACGAGCTCGTCGAGGCTCTCGATGCCTACTTCCGGGTGCCGGACGTGCGGACGGATGACTGGGCCCCCATCTTCGAGACCCTCTATCCCGAGCCGTATTGGCGTGACTACGTCGAGCCGGGCTACGAGGGGCGCTGGAACGGCCTCATGGTGCGCGGGTCCGAGGAGGTTGCCAGCGCCGCGACGTGCGTCTTTCCGAGCGATGAGATCGTGGCGGGTCTCGAGCCGGGCACGTTCCTCTTTGCCGAGCACCCGATCGACCTTGCTGGTGGGGACGTCTTCACGCCGCTCGCTCGAGATACGTTTGAGCTCCTGCACGAGCGCGAGGTCAGCTTCTACAACGCCCATGCGCCACTCGACCAGCATCCGGAGGTTTCACCGTCCCGGCTGATTGCCGGCGCCGTCGGGATCGAGGACACTGAGGAGTACTTCCCGATCGCCCCGGAGATTCCGGGTGGTGCGGCCGTTATCGGGGAGGTCGAACAGCTCGGTCGAAGAGGTCGCCGAGCGGCTGCAGGCCTTTCTCGGCCCGGAGATCCCGGTCGTCATCGCGGCTCGCGCCGGACGACCGAGCGGGCCGGGTGGCCGTGGTCGCGGGCGGGGGAGCGCAAAGCGAGATCCTCGAGGAGTCGCTGGCGCGTGGTTGCGAGACATACGTGACCGGAAACGCGGTCTCGCCCTGCCCCATCCCGTACGTACAGGCCAGCATCGCCGCTTTCCGCGCACTCGCTTCGGAGGCGGGCGTCTCGGTCGTCGACGGGACGCATTACGGGACCGAGAAGCCACCCCAGCTCGCGATGGCGGACTGGTTCCGCGCCCGGGGCGTCCCCGCCGACTTTGTACCCGGGCGGCCCGAGCGCGAGTAGCTAGGGGTCTGGATCGCCCAGGCCGTGGCCGCGGCCGAGCATCGAGAGCTCGGCGATGTCACGCCGGAAGAAGAGCGCGACCGTCCAGTCGACGACGACGCGGAGCTTTCGCGAAAGCAGGGGGAGCTGGTACAGGTGATACGTCCTGCAGATGAACCAGCCGAGGAAGCCGCGGAAGCGAAGTCCCAGCACGTCGGCGATTCCCTTGTACCGGCCGAGCGTGGCCACCTGGCCCAGCATCCGGTACCGGTAGGGACGCACGTCGCCACGCAGGTTCTTGGCCAGTCGGCGGGCCTGGCGAAGGGCGTGCTGGCAGGTGGGCGGGTCGGGGTGGTCGGGCGTCGCCGCGTTGGGCACGTGCGCGCCGTCTCCGAGCGCCCAGACGTCCTCACGGTCCTCGACGCGCAACGTCTCGTCGACGAGGACTCTGCCCCGGTCGTCGAGCGGCAGTCCGAACTGTGCGAGCTGAGGGTTGGCGCGTACGCCGGCCGTCCACACGAGCGTTCGGGTCGGACGAGCCTCGTACCGTCCGAGAGCGTGGCGGCCTGGGCATCGAGCGAGGCGAGGGTGGTAGAGACGCGGATGTCGACGCCCCGGCCGGCGAGCTCGCGGGCCGCATACTCACCGAGTCGGGGCGGGATCTCGGGCAGGATCTTCGGCGCCGCATCAACGAGTACCCAGCGCTGCGGCGCGTTCCGGAGACCCGGGTAGTAGCGGAGCGCGTCGGCGACGAGATCCGAGAGCTCTGCAAGCGCCTCGACCCCGGCGTAGCCGGCTCCGACGAAGACGAACGTGAGGTGCGCCGCCCGCTCTGCCGGCTCTCTCGCCGCCGCCGCGTCTTCGAGCTGGCGCAGCACGTGATTTCGGAGGTAGATCGCGTCGGCCAGGCTCTTGAAGCCGAGGCCGTGCTCGGTGAGGCCTGGCACCGGCAGCGTACGCGAGACCGCGCCGAGCGCGACCACGAGCTGCTTGTAGCGGATGCGGTGCGTTCCGAGGTCGCTCTCGGCCGTTACGAGCTGCTCTGCTTCGTCGAGGGCGGTCGCGCGGGCGAGCAGGAGCTCGGCGTGCGGGCACATGACGCGAAGCGGCACCACGACGTGCCGCGGCTCGAGGGTTCCCGAGGCTGCCTCGGGCAAGATCGGGGTGTAGAGCATGAAGTTCTCGGGGCTCACGATCGTGGCCCCGGCTCGGCCGATCAGACGAGCCACGTAGGCCCCTGCGAAGCCGCCGCCGAGGATGAGCGTGCCGCCGGAGGCTGCCCTCAGGTCGTCCACGGGCCGCTTCTATCACTTCGATCCGCGGTTCGACTCGCGCCCTGGAGCAGGCGGCGAGCATCCTGCGCAGGAGCGTCAGCGCCCCGGCCTTGTCGAGCGGCTCGTTCAGGTTGCCGCACTTCGGCGACTGGACGCAGGAAGGGCACCCGCGCTCGCAGGGGCAGGCGCCGACAAGCTTCTCCGTGTCTCCGGCCCAGCCCTCGAACGCGTCGTAGCCACGCCGCGCGAGGCCGATGCCGCCCGGATGCCCGTCGTAGACGAAGATCGTCGGTCGGCCTGTTTGGAAGTGGATGTTCGTCGAGAGCCCCCCGATGTCCCAGCGGTCGCACATTGCCCAGAGCGGCAGCACCGCGATCATCGCGTGCTCGGCTGCGTGCAGCGTTCCGAGCAGGCGAGGCTCCCGTTCGAGCCCCTCGAGCATCTCCGGCTCCGGCAGGTACCACACGGCCTCGGTCTCGAACGTGGTCGGCGGGAGGTCGAGCGTAACGAGGTCGATTTGCTCGCCGTCCCGGATCGACCGCTTCTGGTAGCCGACTACCTGCTCAGTGACGCTGACTTGCCCAAAGGACGCCTCCAGGCCGAGTCGCCGACCGGAAAGCTCCACCGCCTCGATCGCGGTCATCGTCTCCTTCTTCGCCTGGGTGTAGTAATCCCCGGAGAAGGGCTCGACGACCGCGGTGCGGTTTTCCAGGTCGAGCGCGATCACCCGGTAGGACTCGCCGAGATGGAGATAGATCGCTCCTTCGTGCACCGTTGAGTGCGCGCGCTCCTGCTCGACGACGCCGAGGACGGCGCCGGTGGTCGCGTCGACGATCGCGACCGCATCCGGGGTCGACGAGCGGAGTGAGAGGCGTGCGGCTGGGTAGTCCCGTCCGGCCCAAACGTAGCTTCCGTTGCTCCGGCGAAGATCCCCGGCGTCTGCCAGGACCTCCGCTCGCTCCAGCGCCGCGTCGCCGAGCATCTCTCGGTCTGCGTCGTCGAGCGGAGCCTCGAAGGCGGCAGCGCGAACGTGGCCGTCCAGGACTCGCGGGTTTGTGCCGTCGAGGATGGCCGCCTCGACCCGGCGTTCCAGCAAGGCTTCGGGCTCTCGCATGAAGAACTGGTCGAGCGCGTCTTCGCTCGCCACCAGAACCGCGAGACCGGCAGTCTGTCGTCCGGCCCGTCCCCAACGCTGCCTGAGGCTCGCGACCGTCCCGGGGAAGCCGATCGTCAGGGCGCAGTCCAGGGTCCCTACGTCGATGCCGAGCTCGAGCGCGTCCGTTGCTGTCACGCCGAGGAGCTCGCCCTTTACGAGCCGGCGCTCTATCTCCCGCCGCTGTGACGGCGTGTAGCCGGCGCGGTAGGGGGAGAGTCGCTCGGCGAGCTCCGGCACGCGCTCACACGCGAACCGGTGGACGAGCTCGGCCGCCTTCCGGGACTTCGTGAAGCAGATCGTCCGGAGGTTGTGGGAGACGAGCTCGGCGAGGATCCGGGAGCCGTCGCCGAGTGCGCTTGCTCGGACGCCGAGCTCGGCGTCGAGGAGTGGAGGGTTCCAGAGGAGGACGGTCCGCTCTGCTTGGGGCGCCGCGTCGGCATCCACCACGGTTGCGTCGACACCGAGGAGCGCGCGCGCCTGCTGTCCGGGGTTTGCGATCGTCGCGGAGGCGAGGAGAAACTGTGGCTCCGCGCCGTAGATGGCCGCGGCCCGGCGTAGCCGCCGGAGGACGTTCGCGACGTGGGAGCCGAAGACGCCGCGGTAGACGTGGGCTTCGTCGACGACGACGTAGCGCAGGTTCTGGAGGACGTCTCCCCAGCGGTCGTGATGGGGCAGGAGCCCGACGTTCAGCATGTCCGGGTTCGTGAGGATGAGGTTGGCCCACTTCCTGATCTGCCAGCGTTGCTCGGACGGGGTGTCGCCGTCGTAGATCGCCGCCCGCAGGCGTGGGAGCTTGTATTCGGCCAGGCTCCGCGCTTGATCCTGCGCGAGCGCCTTCGTCGGGTAGAGGTAGAGCGTCCGCTGCTTCGGGTCGGTTGCGAGCGCGTCCAGCACCGGGAGGTTGAAGGCGAGCGTCTTCCCGCTCGCGGTGCCCGTCGAGACGATGACGTTCTCGCCGCGCCGCGCCGCTTCCAGGGCCTCGACCTGGTGCTCGTAGAGCTGGTCGACGCCACGGGCGCGGAGCGCCTCCGCAAGCCGGGGATGGAGGTCGGGCGGGATCGCAGTGAGACGAGGCTCCTTCGGCGGGACGACCGTCGTGTACGCGACCTCCTCTGCTGCGAGGAGCTCGCTCCAGAGCGCGGCGGTGGTTGCCATGAGGCGATGGTAGCCTCGGGTCCCCGTGGTGCCTCGCTGTCTTACGATCGCGGCCTCCGATTCGGGCGGGGGTGCCGGTATCCAGGCCGATCTGAAGGCGTTTGCCCGGCTCGGCTGCCATGGCATGAGCGCGATCGTGGCTTTGACTGCCCAGAACACCGTCGAGGTAGCGGCCGTGCACGAGGCGCCGACGGAGTTCATCCGCGCGGAGCTCGAGGCGGTCTTCACGGACATTGGGGTCGACGCCGCGAAGACGGGGATGCTGTTCTCGCGTCGGATCGTCGAGACGGTCGCGGCCTATCTCGAGACGCACCCAGTTCCGCTCGTCGTCGATCCGGTCATGGTGGCCGCGGCGGGCCCGAAGCTCCTCCAGGACGACGCCGTCGAGACCCTGAAGCGCCGGCTCTTTCCACTCGCCACGGTCGTGACGCCGAATCTCCACGAGGCCTGTGCGCTCGCCGAGGTTCCCTATTCCGGCGAGGCTGACCGGGCGGACCTTGCCGAGCGGATCCACGCGCTCGGCGCCCCCGCAGTGGTCGTGACGGGCGGGCACGGCGCCGATGCAGTGGACTGGCTCTTCGACGGCGAGCGTCACACGCCGATCCCGGTCGAACGCTACGCGGAGGAGGCAACGCACGGGGCCGGCTGCACGCACTCAGCGAGCCTGACCGCCTTTCTCGCGCGCGGTGACAGTCTCGACGAGGCCGCTCGTGCAGCGGCCCAGGTTGCCACCGAGGCGGTCCGTTCCGGCCTCACCGAGATCGGTTCCGGCTCTGGGCCCGTCGACGTCTTCGGCCTTGCGACTCAGCGAGCTGGGTGAGCTCGGGCTCCTGCGGGAGCTCGAGCGGCGAGGACTGGCAGAGCAGATTGCAGACGACGGCGCGGTTCTCGACGGGGGTCGTGTCGGCACGCAAGATGTTCTCGTCGAGGGCGTCCACTTCCGCCGCGAATGGACGTCCTGGCGAGACCTCGGCTACAAGGCGGCGGCCGTGAATCTGAGCGACCTGGCCGCAATGGCCGCCGAGTCCGAGGCCCTGCTCGTAACGCTGGCGGCACCTGCCGAGACCGAGGCGGACCATGTGTTCGAGCTCTACGAAGGCCTGAACGAGCCTGGCGTTTCCCTCGTCGGCGGTGATACGAGCGTTGCGCCCGTCCTCACCCTGGGCGTAACTGCGCTTGGAAGGAGCGGGCGAGTGCCCGGCCGAGGCGGAGCTCGCCCTGGCGATGCACTCGTCGTCACGGGGCCTCTCGGTGGCTCTGCAGCGGGTCTCCGGGTGCTGGAACTCGGCCTCCCTGGATTCGACGAGCTCGTCCGGATGCACAACCGCCCACCGATCCGAACGGAGGCCGGCCGTCGGCTCGGCCCGGTTGCCCACGCACTCATGGATCTCTCCGACGGCATCGCGAGTGACGCCACACGGATCGCCGAGCGGTCAGGCTGCAAGCTCGTGATCGAGGTCGAGCGCCTGCCCCTGGCGCCCCGCCTCGACGAAGTCGGTGGCGATCCGTTCTGGACGCTTGGCGAGGACTACGAGCTCTTCGCCGCTCTGGCACCCGAGGACGCCGAGGCGTCAGGCTTCGCGATCGTGGGCCGTTGCGAGGAGGGTGGGGGCGCTGAGCTCCGGCTCGACGGCCGGACGCTCGAGGTCGAGGGCTGGAGCCACTTTCGCAACTAGCGGCGAGTCGCTCTAAGCGGCGTCATTCAGCCAGCGTTCCCAGGCACCTTCGTAGTGGCTCTTGGAGCGCGCGCCGATCACAGTCTCTTGCGGCTCGCCGTTCTCGAAGAGGATCACCGTGGGAATCGACAGCACGTTGAAGCGACCCGCCACCTGGGGGTTGTCGTCGACGTTCAGCTTCGTGAAGGTGACGCGCTCGCCGTGTTGCGCGGCCATGTCCTCGAGGATCGGGCCGATCACGCGGCAAGGACCGCACCAGGGAGCCCAGAAGTCGACCACGACGGGACGGTCGGACTGGGTTACTTCCTGCTCGAAGGTGGCGTCGGTGACTTCGGTAAGAGCAGCCATGAAATCACTATACCCAGGCTCAAAGACGGCCACGCATGGCCGCGAAGCGGAGCGCCGGGATGCGCCAGACTGCCTCCGCGACGATCCTCTTCGTCATCTTCGACCCGCCCACTTCCCGGTCCGAGAAGGCAATCGGGAGCTCCTCGACCCGGAACCCGGCGCGGAGCGCGCGGTAGCTTGTCTCGACCTGGAAGGTGTAGCCGAGAGACGAGATCGCATCCAGGTCGATCGTCTCGAGGACGACCCGGCGGAAGCACTTGAACCCACCCGTGAGGTCGCGGACGTCGATGCCGAGGACGAGCCGCGCGTAGACCGAACCGGCACGGCTCACCAAACGGCGGCCGGCTCCCCAGTTTTCTACCCGTCCACCGGGGACGTAGCGTGACCCGATCACGAGGTCGGCTCGCCTTGCCTCCCTGACGAGGCGCGGCACGTCGTCGGGGGCGTGTGAGAAGTCGCAGTCCATCTCCATGATGAGCTCCGCTCCCTCCGCCAGTGCGCGCCGAAAGCCGGCGATGTAGGCCGGGCCGAGGCCTTCCTTCGCCTCCCGGTGGAGCACATCGACGTACGGAAGCTCGGCCGCCAGCCGGTCGGCCAGCTCGCCGGTTCCGTCCGGAGAGGCGTCGTCGATCACGAGCACGCGCCCGTCAAGAGCCTCGTGCGCGAAGATCTCACCGAGGGCTCGCACCATCGGCTCGAGGTTCTGGATCTCGTTGTAGGTAGGCAAGCAGAGGACAAGCCGCACCCGCATATCATCGCCGGGTGGCCCGGGCGCTGCCCCCGAACTCCGAGCTCGCGGACCGCCTCGAGTATCTCGCCGACCTCCTCGAGCTCGACGGGGCCGACTCGTTTCGGCTCGCCGCCTACCGCCGCGCCGCGACCAGGATCCGCGACTCCGCGGCACCGGTGGCGCGCCTGGCTCTCGAAGGGAAGGCAACCCAGATCCCGGGCGTCGGCGGCACGATCGCGGCGAAGATCGTGGAGCTTTCCGAGACCGGGGACCTCCAGGCGCTTGCGAAGCTCCGGGGCCGGCTCCCCGGTGGCCTCGTCGAGGTCATGCACGTGCCCGGACTTGGGCCCAAGACGGCCAGGAAGCTCTGGACCGATCTGGGCGTTGAATCGGCGGCGGATCTGAAGGCCGCGGCCGAGCAGGGACGCCTGCGGGAGCTCCCGGGCCTCGGCCCGAAGACCGAGGAGAAGGTGCTGAAGGCACTTGCGGCTCCCAAGGCGAAGGTGGAGCGAAAGACGTTGCTTGGAAGGGCACTCCCTGCCGTCGCCCAGGCCTTGGAGGCGCTGCGGACGCATCCGACCGTCGAGCGGGTGTCTGAAGCCGGTAGCGTCCGGCGGCGCTGCGAAACAGTTCGCGATCTCGACCTGATCGCGACGGCCACGAACCCCGCGGCGCTCACGGCCTACTTCGTCGAGCTTCCCTGGGTGCTCGAGGTCGTGGCGCACGGACCCACGAAGGCGACCGTGGTCTCGCACGACGGCCTTCGGTTCGACCTCCGCGTCGTCCCACCCGAGAGCTACGGCAACTTGCTCCAGCACTTCACCGGCTCGAAGGCCCACAACGTCGCACTCCGCGAGGAGGCGGTCCGCCGCGGGCTCTCGGTCTCCGAGTACGGCGTCACGGACGCCGAGACGGAGGAGGTCTTCCACGCGGCCGGAGAAGGCGAGCTCTACGCCCGGCTTGGCTACGCGTGGATCCCGCCGGAGCTTCGGGAGAATCGCGGCGAGCTCGAGGCCGCCCGTGAGGGGACGTTGCCCGAGCTCGTCGAGCTTGCCGACCTCCAGGGTGACCTGCACATGCACACGGACTGGTCTGACGGCCGTGACACACTCGAGGACATGGCTCGGGCGGCCGCAGCACTCGGACGAAAGTACATCGCCATCTGCGACCACGCCAAGCGCCTCCGCGAGGGCAGGCTCGAGCGTCAGGCGGAGGAGATCGCCGCCCTTGCGAAGCAGATCTCCGGGCTGACGATCCTCTCCGGGGTGGAGGTCGACATCCGAAAGAACGGAACGGTCGACATGGACGACGAGACCCTCGCCGCCCGGGACTGGGTGATGGCGTCGATCCACGGCGGCTTCGATGCGAGTCGGGACGAGCTGACAAAGCGCGTGCTCGCGGCCATGGAGAACCCCCACGTGGACTGCATTGGTCATCCGACGGGGCGAAAGATCAACAGGCGCGAAGCCTACGAGCTCGACCTGGAGGCGATCTTTACCGGGGCCGTCGAGACAGGCACGTTCCTCGAGATCAACTCCCAGGCGGACCGGCTCGACCTGAAGGACGTGAACGCGAAGGTGGCGGTGGAGGCAGGCGTGAAGCTCGTGATTTCGACGGATGCACACGAGGTCGCCCATCTCGGGGCACTCGAGCTCGGGGTGGCGCAGGCCCGCCGGGGCTGGGTCTCCGCCGCTGACGTCGTGAACTCCAGGTCGTGGACCGAGGCAAGGAGGCTTCTCGAGACATGAGCGTCCCTCGCCTCCGGCTCGCCCCCTTCCTACAGTCCAACGTGGAGGAACCTCCCGGTTCCCCCACACCCCTTCCACACATTCATGAGCCAAAGGCCGGCCCATGAGCGACTTTCGCGCTGACGGAGCTGCCGCGCTCGAGTGGGCCGCCCGCTATCTCGAGGGTGTCCGCGACTTGCCCGTGCTCTCACGCGTTGAGCCGGGCGCTGTTCGGGCGGCTCTGCCGGCAGCGCCTCCAGACGAGCCGGAACCGTTCGCGGCCGTCCTCCAGGACCTCGACGACGTGCTCCTGCCGGGCATCACCCACTGGAACCATCCTCGTTTTTTCGCGTACTTCGCGATCTCCGGCTCCGAGCCGGGAATCCTCGCGGAGCTTCTCGCTGCGACGCTGAACGTGAACGCGATGCTGTGGCGGACCTCGCCGGCCGCGACGGAGCTGGAGGAGCTCGTGCTCGACTGGGTGGCACAGCTCATGGGGCTTCCGGAAGGGCTCCACGGGCACATCGAGGACACAGCATCAACCTCGACTCTCGCCGCGCTCGGGGCCGCCCGCGAGCTTCGCCCGGGCGGCGTCGTGCTCTGCTCCGACCAGGCGCACTCCTCGGTCGAGAAGGCTGCCCGAATCCTCGGCCTGGAGGCTCGCAAAATCGTCGTGGACGATGAGTTCCGGATGCTTCCCGCTGCACTAGCCGAGGCGCTCGAGGACGCCGAGGTGGCAGCCGTCGTGGCGACGGTGGGAACCACGTCCACGACCTCCGTCGATCCCGTGCCTGCGATCGCCGACCTTGCCGAGCAGGCAGGAGCCTGGCTTCACGTCGACGCCGCGTACGCAGGGTCGGCGATGGTCTGCGAGGAGCTCCGCTGGGCCCTCGAGGGCTGCGAGCGTGCCGACTCGCTCGTCGTCAACCCGCACAAATGGCTCTTCACGCCCGTGGACTGTTCCTGCCTCTTTAGCAGACGCCCGGAGGTACTCCGCCGCGCGTTCAGCCTTGTGCCCGAGTACCTCCGAAGCGATGAGGACGCGACAAATCTCATGGACTACGGGCCCGCGCTCGGCCGGCGCTTCCGTGCGCTCAAGTTGTGGGCGGTGATCCGCTGCCACGGGCGCTCCGGCCTCCAGGAGCGGATCCGTGAGCACGTGCGCCTCGCGCAGCTCTTTGCGTCGTGGGTCGAGGCGGAGCCCGGCTGGGACGTGGTCGCCCCGGTTCCCTTCTCGGCCGTGTGCTTTCGGCACGAGGGCTCCGATGAGGAGAACCGGGCGATCGTCGAGCGAGCGAACGCCACCGGCGAGGTGTTCCTCTCGACCACCGTGCTGCGTGACCGTACTGTGCTCCGGCTTGCGATCGGGAACCTCCGAACGACGACGGCGGACGTCGAGCGAGCATGGGCCGTGCTCCGCGATGCGGGCGCCACCGGGTCGAGCTAGCCGCACCGGAGATGGCGCGCGAGGCCATCGACCGCGCCGCGATCGAGCGCGAGTTCGGGCGTTGAAGAACGAGCACGGGCTTCTACCCATTCGTGTTCGTGAGATTGATCGAGTTGGCCGTCCAAGCGGACCTGGCGATCCTCGCCCGGCTGAGCGTCGCCCTTGTCAAGCGCGGGCGATACCGCTTTCTGCACGGAGCGGCGAACTCTCCCAAGATGGTTGTTCCGGCTCGCGGCTTTCGCCATTGCTGCTTGTGCGGTCGGCGGGCTTCGTCTTCTAATCGCTGACCACTATGTCCTTGGAGGGATCGTCGTGGCTCTTTGCGTCTTAGGCATGCTTGAAGTCCTCCGCTTGCGGCGGCGTTTCGCCAATTGATTCGCCAACCCCTCCTCTAGCCGGCTAGATGTTGGTCGGTAATTGGCGTGCCCGCCATCCGAGGGTGTGGCAATTGTCGGTCAACCGTCTAGGCTCGATGCGTGGCCGGCCCGCTCCTCGTTACAGCGACCGACTACCACACTGCCGGCGAGCCGTTTCGGATCGTCACCGGCGGCGTACCTCCGATCCCGGGCGACACCATCCTCGAGAAGCGCCGCTGGGCGCAGGAGCACCTCGAGCATGTTCGGAAGCTCCTCGTCTACGAGCCCAGAGGCCATGCCGACATGTACGGCTGCTTCGTCACGGAGCCCGAGGACGGGGGCGCCGACTTCGGGGTGCTCTTCTTCCACAACGCGGGTTACTCGACCGCGTGCGGGCACGGGACGATCGCGCTTGCCACGGCTGCGGTCGAAACGGGGATGGTAGACCCGACCGAGCCAGAGACCCGGCTTACGCTCGACGTACCGTCTGGGCGGCTGCCGGTAACGGTCACGGTCGCGAGCGCGCGGGCGACCCGAGCCGCGTTCCGGAACATTCCGGCCTGGGTCGAGGCGACGGGCCTCGAAGCCGCAGGCGTGGTCGCTGACGTCGCATACGGTGGGGCGTTCTACGCATCGGTGGATGCGAGCGCTTTGGGTCTCGGAGTGGAGCCCGCGAACGTGCCGGCGCTGATCCAGCTGGGGCGCGATGTTAAGCGCGAGCTCGAAGCCCGGAGAGAGTTCGTGCACCCCGAGACTTCGGACATCCGCGACATCTACGGCGTCATCTTCTGGCAGGACGAGGGCGAGGACAAGGGCCGGATCGTCCAGCGGAACGTGACGGTGTTCGCTGACGGGGAGGTCGACCGGTCCCCGTGCGGAAGCGGCACGTCGGCCCGCCTGGCGCTGCTCGGAACCGGCCGGACGCTGCTGCATCGGAGCGTGATCGGCACTGAGTTCGAGGCAAGGATCGTTGAGCATGTGAGGGTCGCGGGACGTCCGGCTGTCGTGACCGAGATCGCGGGCTCCGCGCATCGCACCGGCTCGCACGAGTTCGTGCTCGAGCCCGACGATCCGCTCGGCGAAGGCTTTCTGCTCCGTTAGAGGAGGCGAAGGAACTGGGCGAGGGCCGCAGGGCTCTCGACGACCAGATCGGCGCGGTCCGTGAGCTCGCTTGGCCCCTCCGCCGACGCCACGGCGACGCGAACTGCGCATTCGAGCGCGTCGCTCACGAGCCCGGCGAACGCATCCAAGTCGGTGACGTCGTCACCGGCGTAGAGGGCACGGGTCGCCTCCGACTCGGCGATCAGCGCCCGGACGGCCGTGGCCTTGTCCGCCGAGACCGCCGGGCGGATCTCGAGCACCTTGCGCCCCCACCGCGGGTCGAGCCCTTCCTCGAGTGCTCCCGCTTCGACCTCAGCGAGCCAGCGCTCAGCCTCTTCGGGGTCCTCCGTTTCCCGGTAGTGGAGGGCGACGGAGAGCCTCTTATCCTCCACCCGAATCCCATCAGGGATCGCAAGCGCCGAGACGAACCGCCGCACCGCCTCCGCCAGCTCGGCCGAGCGTGGATCGAGCTCGAGTCCGTGGTTTCCGACGATGCGGACGCCCTCGACTCCGACCAGCCGGGCCGCGTCGGCGCTCGAGCGGCCGCTCACACAGCCGACGAGGCGGTACTTGGACACGAGTCGCCGCAGCTCGGCCTTTGTCTCAGGCGGCACCTCGGACAGCTCGGGCCGGGCCGCGATCGGTGCGAGCGTCCCGTCGACGTCGAGGAGGATCGCGGACCGATCTGGCGCTCCGGTCAGCGGCGCGAGCAGGGGGCCGACGTCCACGGGCCTAGAATACGGGCGTGCCACGGGCGATCCCGACTCCATGGGTGCTTGGAGGGATCGGGCTCGCGGCCGGCTTCTTCAGCGCACTCTTCGGAGTCGGTGGCGGCCTCATCGTCGTGCCGCTCTTGATCCTGCTCGCCGGCTTCGAGAGCCATGAGGCGACTGGGACGTCGCTCGCCGTGATCGGCTTCACCGCCGTCGTTGGGGCCACGGCCTTCGCCAGCATCGGAGAAGTGCACTGGCGCGACGCAGCAGTGGTCGGAATTCCGGCGATGGCGGGAGCGCTCCTGGGAACATGGCTCCAGCAGCGCGTCAACTCGCGACTTCTCGCCTATCTCTTCGCGGTGTTCGTCCTCGCCGTCGCCGTCGCGCTCTTTCTCGAATGACCGAGCTCGTGCTGGCTGCGGTCCTCGGCTTCGCGGCCGGCGGGCTCTCCGGAATGTTCGGAGTCGGAGGCGGGCTCCTGTTCGTCCCGACCCTCGTCTTCGTGCTCGACCTCTCACAGCTCGAGGGCCAGGCGACGTCTCTGGCGGCCATGATTCCGGTGGTCGCACTCGGGGCATGGCGCCAGCACCGGTACGGAAACGTCCGGTGGCGGGCCGCCATCATCGTCGGGCTCCTGTCCATCGGCGGTGTCGCCGCCGGGGCCACGCTCGCGACGTCGCTCTCGGACGATGTCCTGCGGAAACTGTTCGCGTCGCTCCTCGTCCTGGTCGCGATCCAGCTCGTGCGCTCGGCCCGCCGGCCTCTACCGGCGTAGGGCCCGGTCGGCCTTCTCCTTCAGGTCCTCGACGATCGCCGGGTCGCGGAGCGTGGTCGTGTCGCCCAGCTCGCGCCCTTCGGCGAGATCCTTGAGGAGGCGGCGCATGATTTTCCCCGACCGCGTCTTCGGGAGGTCCTCCCCGAAGAGCACTGCGGCCGGTCGCGCGATCTTTCCGATCTTCTGCGCGACGAATTGACGCAGCTCTTCCGCGAGGTTGTCGCTCGGCTCCGTGCCGGTCTTCAGGAGCACGAAGCAGACGATCTGCTGGCCCCGCTCCGGATCGGTGGCACCTGTGGCCGCAGCCTCCGCGACGGCCGGGTGTTCGACGAGGGTCGACTCGATCTCCGTCGTCGAGAGCCGGTGGCCGGCGACGTTGATCACGTCGTCGATACGGCCCAACAGCCAGTAGTAGCCGTCTTCGTCCTGCTTTGCCCCGTCTCCGGTCACGTAGATTTCGGGCCCGTACTTGGAGAAATAGGTATCGACGTACCGCTCGTCGTCGCCGTAGAGCGTCCGGAACATCCCGGGCCAGGGGTGTGCGATGGTCAAGAACCCACCCTCGCCCCGCCGCACCGGCTGGCCCTTCTCGCTCACGATCTGGGGCCGGATACCAGGGAAGGGAACGGTCGCCGAGCCGGGCTTCGTCGTCGTCACCCCCGGCAGCGGGCTGATCATGATCCCGCCCGTCTCGGTCTGCCACCACGTGTCGACGATGGGGCAACGCTCCTGGCCGATCACCTTCCAGTACCAGAGCCAGGCCTCGGGGTTGATCGGCTCTCCGACCGTGCCCAGAAGCCGGAGCGAGGAGAGGTCGTGGCGCCCTGGATACTCGGCTCCCACCTTGACGAACGACCGGATGAGCGTCGGCGCGGTGTAGTAGGAGTTGACCCCGAAGCGCTCCACGATCTCCCAGTGGCGGTCCCAGTCGGGGTAGGAGGGATCGCCCTCGTAGAGGACGCTCGTGACGCCGTTGTTGAGCGGGCCGTACACGATGTAGCTGTGGCCGGTGATCCAGCCCACGTCGGCGGCACACCACCAGACCGTGTCGTCGTGGATGTCGAAG
Source organism: uncultured Actinomycetes bacterium (assembly GCA_963737615.1). GTDB lineage: Bacteria > Actinomycetota > Thermoleophilia > Gaiellales > Gaiellaceae > DASQGA01. The sequence goes on from CAVTTI010000005.1 coordinate 22,514, forward strand.
ATCCACTTGTGCGTCACGGAGACGTGCACGAGATACCCGCCGGTCGTGTGGAGCGCGCCCTTGGGCTTGGCTGTCGTCCCTGACGTGTGCAGGAGGAAGAGCGGGTCCTCCGCACCCAACCGCTCTGGCGGGCACTCGTCCGACTCGATTTCGACCACGTCGTGCCACCAGACGTCGCGGCGATCGTCCCAGGCGACGTCGCAGCCGGTCCGCCTGTAGACGATCACGCTTTCGATGGTCGGGCTGGCCGCGATTGCCGCATCGGCATTTTCCTTGAGCGGCACCCGGCCTCCCTTTCGCCAGGCCTCGTCCTGTGTGATCAGGAGCTTCGCCTCGGTCGACCCCAGGCGCTCGCCGAGCGACTCGGCGGAGAAGCCGCCGAACACGACGACGTGCGGCGCACCGATCCGGGCGCAGGCGAGCATGGCGATCGGAAGCTCCGGCACCATTCCCATGTAGATCCCGACCCGGTCGCCCTTCCCGATCCCGAGCCGGCGCAGACCGTTCGCGAGCTTGCAGACGCTTCCCAGGAGCTCGGAGTACGTGATGTCTCTCGTCTCGCCCTCCGGCTCTCCCACCCAGTGATATGCGACCCTGTCGCCCCGGCCCGCGTCCACCTGCTTGTCGAGGCAGTTCCAGGCGACGTTCAGCTCGCCGTCGGCAAACCACGTGCAGTGAGGCGGATCCCACTCGAGTCCCTTCGACGGCTCGCGAGACCAGCCGACGAACTCGTGTGCGAGTCGCATCCAAAAAGCTTCAGGGTCGCGCGCCGCTTCTTCGTAGACGGAGTGGTCGCGGATGAGCGCACCAGCCCGGAACGCTTCGGGCGGAGGGAACTCGCGCTGCTCGTTGAGCAGGGCCTCGATCTCGACGAGGCTCTCGGCGTTCGTCTCGGTCATCCCTCACCCTCCCTGGTTTGTCTGTTTCGGCTCCCGTCCCATTCTCCCCGCTTTCGCCCTCCGCATGCGTCCCCATCCCTGGCCACCCGGGGACGGCTCGGGATACTCTGCGGTGGGTGCGGACGCATCGCTCTTTCGGAGTCCTCCTCGTGCTGCTTGCGCTTCTCGCCACGGGGTCGTCGTCGGCGGCAGAGCAGCCGGCCAACGGCTCTGCGAAGGCTCTCGGGGTCAGGGTGCTCATGCCGGGAGGCGGGGGAACCGCGGCCTTTGTCTCGGCTCCGCCTGCAGCCTCGGCGGCGGCCGGCTCCTACGCGTACCTAAACGCGCTCTCGACCGGCGCCATCGAAACGAGCGCCCGTGCCACGTCGGGCCGGCGGGCGACGTCGACCGCGCTGGCTTCGGTGACGGGGGTTTCGCTCTTCGGTGGGGAGATCTCGGTCGGCCGGGCCGTAATGCGGGCCCGCGCCTTTGCTTCGGGCATCGCCGGCGGCGCTGACCTGCTTGGCTCATCCGTCTCCAGGGTCCAGATCCTCGGGAGCCCGGTGGCAGTGAGCCCGAACCGAAGGGTTCCGCTGGCCAACTGGGGGTACGCCGTGTTGCTCGAGCAGGCCGTGGTGGCAGAGTCCCGGGGGCGTCTCGGGAAACGCGTCTTCGCGAGTGCCGTGCATGTCCATCTCACGGCAGCACACGGCGGCTTGCCGGCGGGGACGGACATCACGATCGGCTATGCGGAGGCCTTTGCAAGCGCAGTGAAGACTCCGGTCGCGACGACCACGCCGGACGAGCCCGAAAGTCCGACTCCGCCGAACGACCCGGTCGAGCAGCCTCCGGGCGCGAATCCCTCGCCGCCGTCGGCCGTCCAGTCGCCTCCCTCGGATGTGAAGCCCGAGTTGACGGCCGCCGGCTACGTCTTCCCCGTCTACGGGCCGGCCGCCTCGTTCACGGACGACTTCGGCGCGGCCCGAGCCGACACCGGCTGGCACCACGGAAATGACATCTTCGCGCCGATCGGGACGCCGCTCCTGGCGGTCGCGGACGGGACCCTCTTCTCGGTCGGCGTCAACTCACTGGGTGGAAACCGGCTCTGGCTTCGCGATCGGAGCGGGAACGAGTTCTACTACGCGCACCTGTCTGCTTTCTCGCCGCTCGCCCAGGAGGGAGCCGCAGTGAAGGCCGGAGACGTGGTCGGGTTCGTCGGCGCGACCGGCGACGCGGTTGGGACGCCTCCACACCTCCACTTCGAGATCCACCCGGCCGGTCTCCTCGGTCTCGGCTACGACGGCGTCGTGAATCCCTACGAGTACCTGATCGCGTGGCGGCGGCTCGACGACCTGTCGCTCGGCCTGGCGACTCGGCCCGGAAAGGCTCCTCCGCCCGGGGCGGTGCTGCTGGAGGCCTCCGACATCTCGTCCACGAGCGGTCTCGACCCCGAGGCTCTCGCGCGGACACTCGAGCTGTCGGCTCTCTTCGGGGAGAGCCTGGCGCCGGCGAAGGCAGAGCAGTCGTCGTCGCCCGGCTTCTCCGGGTGACAGTCGCCAGGCTCGAGGACGTCCTCAGGCTCGACCCGGGCACGGTGGGAGGAAAGGCGACCGGGCTTGCACGGCTCGCCCAGTTGGGGCTTCCCATTCCACCCGCGTTCGTGCTTCCGACCGAGGTGCACGCTCGCTGGCGGTCGCGCGAGCACTTGGACGAGTCGGACTGGCGCGGTCTGACGGAGGCGGTCCGCGAGCTCGAGGAGCCTCTGGCCGTTCGCTCGTCTGCGGCGGATGAGGACACGGCCGGCCGCTCGGCCGCAGGGCAGTACGAGAGTGTCATGGGCGTCCGGGGCTTCGACCAGCTCGTCGCAGCGATCGAGGCGTGCTACCGCGCCGTCGATTCCCAGCGGGCACGCACCTACCGTGGCGAGCGTGAGGGGGCGATGGCACTGGTCGTCCAGTGCGAGGTGCCGTCGGACCGTGCGGGGGTCGGCTTCTCGGTCGATCCCCTGACGCTGGCCGACGCGAACGTCCTCCTCGAGGCGGCTTTCGGTCACGGTGAAGGTGTGGTCTCGGGCCACGTGACGCCCGACCGTTACTGGGTTGATCGGGTCCACAGCGCCGTTCGCGCTCGCGTGATGGAGAAGTCCGTCGCTGCAGACGGCCGTGGAGGCGTCGTGGAGCTGCCGAGTGAACGGCGTGCCGCCCGCGTCCTTCGCGATGACGAGGCGGTCCGGATCGCGGACCTAGTGCTCGAGGCCGAGCGAGGGTTCGGTACGCCGGTGGACGTGGAGTTCTGCCTGGGAGGCGCGGAGCTCTGGCTGGTGCAGTGCCGGCCAATCACGACGCTTTCATGACTGCGCAGGTCGAGACCTGGACGTTCGACCCCTCGCACTATCCGGAGCCGATGAGCCCGCTCTCGGCAGATGTTTGGCTCTCCGCGATGGGCGAGGGGATCCAGTCGGCCGCCCGGGAGCTCCGTGCACCCTTCGGCGGGTTCACGACGAAGTTGCACGACGGGTGGGCTTACGAGCACGAGCTCGAACCGGACTGGGCCTTCGATTCGGAGCACTTCGAGCGCACGGCGCTCGGGATCGCCAAGCGCTGGGAGCGGGAATACCGACCGCGGGTCGAAGAGATCACGACCGAGCTTCGGTCGCTTCGGCCAGAGCGTCCGCCCGCGGTGGAGGCCGGTGCCCTGCTCGACCGCCTGGTCGCGCTTGTGGTCGAGCAGTGGCGCCTGCATTTCCTGACCGTTATCCCGGTGCACGCGGCTCGCGAGGTGCTTCACGATGCATGGGTAGAGCGGTTCGGGAAGCAGGGTGAGCTCGAGCCCTATGAGTTGCTCGCGGGGCTTCCAAACGAGACGCTCGAAGCCGATCAGCAGCTCTGGGCGATCGCCGAGCGCGCGCGTGAGCTAGACGTCGCAGACGTGATCATGGAGCTCCCGACGGCGGCAGCCTTGGAGCGCCTCCGTGCGCTTCAAGCCGGGCGTGAAGTGCTGGCGGCGCTCGATCGGTACCTGCTTCGGTTCGGCGGTCGCTCGCGTCTGCACGAGCTGTCGGAGCCGCGTGACGCGGAGGATCCGGGCCGTGCGCTTGGCGGCGTCAGACTTTTCCTCGAGCGGCCACGGGATCTTCCTGCCGAGCGCCGAGCCCGGAGGGAGGAACGCGACCGCTTGCAGGCAGAGTCGCTGGCGCGGATCGAGGATGAGAGCGAGCGCGCACGGTTCGCCGAGCTCTTGGAGCAGGTAGTGGCGGCTGTCCCTCTTGAGGAGACCCACACGTACTACATCGACTATCCGGGCCTCCAAGCCACGCGGGAAGCGCTCCTTGGCTTCGGGCGCAGACTCGTGGCGGAGGCCCGGCTCGACGCCGCCGCCGACGTGTTCATGCTGCGGCTCGCGGAGCTTCGGGAGGCAGTACTCGAGGAGCACGGACCGGGCCTTCACGCACTGGTGGCCGAGAGGAGGCGTGAGCTCGAGGTTGCGAAGGCCGGCTCGCCTCCGCCGTACCTTGGACCCCCTCCGGAGCCGGACGAGGTGCCCCCGTCGGTCGCGAAGTTCTACGGCGTCGCTGGAAGCGCCCGCGTTGAAGGGGATCTCATCGTCGGTACGGGCGCCTCGGCCGGCTCGGCGGAGGGAACTGCGCGCGTGGTGCACGGGACGGAGGGCTTCGAGCGGGTCGAGCGTGGCGACGTGTTGGTCTGCACCACAACGACGCCCGCTTGGACGCCGTTGTTCGGCGCCATCGGTGGTCTGGTCACCGACACGGGGGGGATCCTGAGCCATGCCGCCGTCGTCGCGCGCGAATACGGCGTTCCGACGGTCGTGGGGGCGGAGGTAGCGACGAGGTTGATCCCGGACGGAGCTCGGATCTCGGTCGACGGAGAAACGGGAGAGGTTCGGATTCTGCGCCGCTAGTCCCGGTCGCGCATCCACTCGACGAGGTGCAGGTAGTCCTCGCGCGCCGGTGCGAAGATGTCGATGTTCTCGACCACCGCGTCGCCTAGCGGCTCGATGTAGTGCTCGACGCCGGCCGGGATCAGCATCAGCGAGCCGGGACTCACCTCGTTCGGTTCTTCGCCGATGTGGTAGATCGCTCGGCCCTTGGTGATCATGGCGATCTGATCGAACGCGTGGCTGTGCGGCCGCAGGTCCATGCCGGGCTCGCAGTGGTTCATGACGAGCAGGACTTCCCTCGTCCCGAAGCCCCGCCGGCGGATACCAGGGCGGACGGGTTCGTCGGGGATCTCGTCCCAGCGGACAGCCTTCACGGCTCTCTCCTTTCGGGCGGTAGGAAGCCAAGCTCCGCAGAGAGCCCGGCCGCGGCGTCGCACAGAGCAAGGCCCATGGCGGAGCTAGAATCGGGCGAGATTGCGGCGGTCGTCCCGACGAGCGCCATGGTCGCGACGATCTCCTCTCCCTGGAAGATGGGCGCCGCCAGTGCTGCGATTCCCTCAACGACCCGTCCTGTGAACGCGAGCCCCACGTCGCGGACGTCGCTGAGCCCGTCGCCGTCCTCGTCACCCAGGTACGCGCGGAAGACCTTGCCCTGGGCAGAATCGAGCGGCAGGCGGGATCCGGTTCGCACGTTGATCCGGACGAGCCGGTCCGTATTGTCCTCCACCCGGACCACAACGGGGGCTTCCCCATCCCAGATCGACAGCACTGCTGTCTCATTCAGCTCGGAGACGAGCCGCTCGAGGTAAGGGCCCGCAACCTTGATGATGCGAAGGCCGGCAAGGGCCGTGGCAGCCAGCTCGACGATGCGAGGCCCGAGGGTATAGGCGCCGCCGCCCAGTCGAAGGAGGCCGGCCTGGCGGAGCGCTGTTGCGTAGCGATGGGCAGTCGCCTTGCTCGTGCCGAGCCGGGCTGTGATCTCCCCGAGCGTGAGCTCAGGCTCGTCGACGGAGAAGAGCCCGAGAAGCTGAGCTGCTCGCTCGACGGACTGATTTACGGGTGCCCGCTCGACGACCTTCTCGCTCATGCCGCCACCGGTGTTCTCGCGAGCTCGGTGTAGAGCACTTCGACGATGCGGTCGACCTGCTCGGATGAGATCACGAGCGGCGGAGACATGACGATCTTCTGGCCTGTGGCACGCACGATGACGCCGGCCGCCCGGATCCGGCCCGAGAGCTCGCTTGCGTCCTCGACCTGGAGCTCGAGCCCGGCCATGAGACCGAAGCCGCGGGCCTCCGCCACCGAGGGGAGGCTCTCGAGGCCTCTGAGCCCTGTCAGAAGACGATCACCGAGCTGGCGAGCTTTGAGGAGCAGACCTTCCTCTTCGATCAGCCTGAGGTTTTCGAGCGCCACGGCGCAGCCGGTCGGGTGCCCGTTGTAGGTGAACCCATGACGAAACGGCTCGCCGTCCAGGAGGTCGAGGACGCGATCGCCGATCAGGACGGCGCCGAGCGGGAAGTAACCGCTGGTCAAGGCTTTCGCCGTGACGATGAGATCTGCGTCGATGCCGCCCCAATGCTCGGCGGCGAACCAAGCGCCGGTTCGACCATAGGCCGTCACGACCTCGTCGAGGATGAGCAGGATGTCGTGCCGTCGCAACACCTTCTGCACGCGCGGCCAGTAGTCGTCGTGGGGCGGCACCATTCCGCCGACGCCGATGACGGGCTCGCCGATGAAGGCGGCGATGCGATCGGCTCCGATCGCGTCGATTGCCGCCTCCAGCTCCGTGATCAATGCATCGGTCGTTGTGCCTAGATAGGGGAACGGCGGCGTCAGGTGGACGAAGTCGCCTGGAAGCGGCCCGAAGCCTTCACGGAGCGGGGGAATGCCTGTTGCGCCGAGCGAGCCGTAGCTGACGCCGTGGTAGGCGAGGTTTCGCGTGAGGACAACGCTGCGATCCGGCTGGCCCTGCGAGTACCAGGCGAGCCGGGCGAGCTTCAGCGCCGTTTCGGTGCCCTCCGACCCCCCGCTGGTGTAGAAGACCCGGTTGAGACCGGGCGGGGCGAGCCCGGCGAGGCGGGCGGCGAGTTCAATCGAAGGCTCGTTCGAGAAGTCCCAGAAAGACGCGTAGTACTCGAGGGTCTCCATTTGGCTGCGGGCGGCCTCGGCGAGCTCCGGCCTGCCATGGCCGACGGGACAGACCCATAGCCCGCAGGTGCCGTCGATGTACTCCTTCCCGTCAGAGTCCCAAAGAAGGGCACCGCTCCCCCGGGTGAAGATCACAGGCTCGGCGGGACGGCCGACGACCGCATGCGGATGAACGATGTGCGCCCGGTCGAGGTCGGCCAAGGTCACAGCGCCGTCTTCACCGTCTTCACGGACGTGTACTCGCCGATCGACTCGGGTCCTAACTCATAGCCGTAGCCGGAGTGGCCGCGGCCCGAGAAGGTTGAGTAGGGATCGAGTCCGCCGTACATGTTCACCCACACGGTGCCGGCGCGCAGCGCGCGAGCGACGCGGTGGGCCTTGGCGCCGTCGCGCGTCCAGACCGCTGCGGCCAGCCCGTAGTCCGTGTCATTCGCAATCGCGACGGCCTCCTCTTCGCTTTCGACTCGGATCACGGCGACCGCAGGCCCGAAGATCTCCTCCCGGTTGATCGTCATGTCGTTCGACGTGCGGTCGAAAACCGTCGGCTGGACAAAAAACCCCTCCGGAAGCTCGGCCACTGTGGCCGCGCCGCCGCCCACAACCGTCTCGGCGCCCTCGTTGCGGGCCGACTCGAAGAGACCAAGGACACGGTCTCGCTGGCGTGCCGAGACGAGCGGACCCATGTCAGTTTCGGGGTCCAGGCCCCGGCCGAGGCGAATCTTTCTTACGCGCTCTGCGAGCCGTTCGACCAATTCGTTGGCGACCTGCTCTACGACCACCAATCGCCCACCGGCGGTGCACACCTCCCCCTGGTTTCGGAAGGTTGCGTTCATCGCGCCCCCGAGCGCCTGCTCGAGGTCCGCGTCCGGGAAAACGATATTCGCCGACTTCCCGCCCAACTCGAGTGTGAGTCGCTTCAGGTTGCTGCTTGCTGCCATGTGGATCTTTCTCCCCACCTCGGTCGAGCCGGTGAACGAGACCTTGTCGACTCTCATGTGTGCCGCAAGCAGTGCGCCGGTAGAGCCGTCTCCCGTCACCACGTTCCAGACGCCTTCCGGGACCCCGGCCTCTCGCGCCAGCTCGGCTAGGCGGATCGAGGTCAGGGGCGCGTCTTCAGCCGGCTTGTGCACGACCGTATTGCCGCAGGCGAGCGCGGGTGCGAGCTTCCAGGAGGCGATTACGAGCGGGAAGTTCCACGGCGTAATGACTCCGACCACGCCCACGGGCTCCCGCAACGTATAGGTGAAGACACCCGGGTTGGCGGGGTTCGTCGTTCCGAGTATCTTGGTCGGCCAGCCTGCGTAGTAGAGCCAGGTCTGGGCCGTGAACTTGACGTCGCGGCGGCGTGCTTCGACCAAGGGTTTCCCGACGTCCCGTGACTCGAGCTCGGCGAGCTCGTCGCCGTGCTCCTCAACCAGCTCCGAGAGGCGAACGAGGATCTTGGTGCGCGCGGTCGGGTCGAGCACGGCCCAGGCGGGTTGAGCTGCCCTTGCCAGCTCGACCGCAGAATCCACCTCGGCCGCCCCGGCGATCGGAAGCGTGGCGAGCACCTCACCCGTGGCAGGGTCGACGGTGTCGAAGCTTGCGACACTCGTACTCACTATGTGAAACTCTGTCACAGATGCTGAACCTCGGCAAACCGGCTCGAGGACTCTTCGTCAAGCTTCCGTCCACCGAGGTCATCGACCTCATCGCCGCCTCGGGCTTCGACTTTGCCGTCGTCGATCTCGAGCACTCGCAGCTCGCCGACGTCGATGCGTTCCGCCTTCTCCGTCACGCGCACGCGCTCGAGTTTCCAGCGCTCGTACGGATTGCGACCGCTGAGCGTGGGCTAGTGAATCGGCTGCTCGAGGCTGGCGCCGCGGGCATACATCTCTCGACCGTCCACCGCGCCTCGGAGGTCACCGAGCTCCGCAAGATGTGTCGGTACGCACCGGACGGCACGCGATCCGTCAGCCTTACGCATCCCGAGGGCCGCTACGGCGGACGCGACTTGGCCGAGTACCTCGGCGCGCAGGGCGTGGGACCCATCGTCGTTGCCCAGATCGAGACTGAAGAAACCGAGGATCCTCTCGAGGACATCGTCGCCGCGGAACCCGATGTCTTGTTCGTTGGCGTTACCGACCTGACCGTGGATTGCGAGCTCGACCCCACGCGGGTGCAAGCCCGAGTCGACGAGGTCGCGACAGCTGCCGAATCGGCAGGAATTCCGCTGGGTGCCTTCTCACTGGACGATCCTCGGGTGACCTATGCCGCGGTCTCGACGGATCTCACCTTGCTCCGAAACGCGGTGCTAGGTGCCTGACCTCTCCGTTGAGATCGGGGCCCTTCGGCTCAAGAACCCGATCGTATGCGGCTCGAGCGAGCGTACGATGACGATCGAGGATCTGCGCGCCGCAGTCGACGCCGGGGCCGCCGCCGTCGTCGTGAAGTCAACGAACGAGTCGGAGGCTGCCCGTCGCCAGCTCGAGGTCGCGGAGTACACGCTGCTTGACCCCGATTGGGCCGAGATGGAAGCTGGGAGCGCCGGCAGGTCGTCGACGCTCTTCAACCGGTCGGGCCTTTCATCGTTGCCATTCGAGGAGTGGTTGGAGATGGTCGTCGTTGCCGATGTGTACGCATGCAGGCACGATGCCTACGCCGTCGCGAGCCTCATTCCGGCCGAGGTCGATGAGCTGGTTCGAATGGCTGCGGCGATCGAGGCCGCAGGTGTTCGCTGGCTCGAGGTTAATCTCGGTGCGGCTCACGGCGAAGAGGCTGCACCGGGGGCGATCGAGCTGGTTGCCGACACGGAGCGCGTGACCGAGATCGTCGGTCGTGTACGGGCGACCGTCGCATTGCCGCTCACGGTGAAGCTGCCGGGCCATGGGGACGTGATCGAGCTCGCCGCAGCCGCTCGGGCTGCCGGGGCGGACAGCATCTGCCTCGCCGGCCGAACGCTCGGCTTCCTTCCCGATTTGGAGACCCGGCGCCCGGTGCTCGGGACCTTCGGAGCGATCGGGGGCGCGTGGGCTCTGCCACTCACCCTGCGGTGGGTCGCCAAGGCTCGGCAGCGGCTGGGGCCAGAGTTCCCACTTCTTGCGACGAACGGCATCCGTGACGGCAGGGATGCCGCGCGCGCCCTCCTCGCCGGCGCGAGCGCGGTCGAGCTGGCGACGGCGGTCTGGATCGAGGGCTTCGACACGCTCACCCGTGCGATAGGCCAGCTCGCGGCATATTTGGGGGAACAGGGTTCGGACGCCGCGGACCTCGTCGGCGAGTCGACGGATGCAGTCATGACGTACGAGGAGGTTCAGCAGTGAGGAGGGCCACGTGAGCTCGACCAGTACATACGGGGCGACCGTCACCGTCGAGGCGCTTGAATCCGATCCGTATCCGATCTACAAGCGGTTGCGGGACGAGGAGCCCGTCTCCTGGGTGGAATCCGTCGGGCTCTGGCTCGTCACGCGCTGGGACGACGTTGTTCATGTGGACAAGACGCCGGATCTCTTCACCGGGGAGACGGAGCCCTCGACGCTGAACCGCACGTTCGGGAAGAACCTGCTCGGTTCGGAAGGGGATTACCACAGCCGGATCAGGTCGATCATCTATCCGGCGTTCCGAGTCGCCGCGATCGGCCACTACCCGGACGAGGTGATCGCGCCGCTCGCAAACGAGCTGATCGACACCTTCGCCGGCCGGGGCGAGGTGGAGTTCGTGTCCGAGTTCGCTGAGCCTCTCTCCGCCCGGGCGCTCAGGCGCGCCCTGGGTCTCGAGGACGTGGCCGAGGAGACCCTTCGCCGCTGGTTCGTCGACCTGGCGACTGGCGCCTCCAACTTCGAGGCCGACGCGGCAAAGCAGAAGATTGCGGACCGGGCGAGCGCCGAGGTCGACGAGACGCTCGAGCCGATACTCGACCGGCTCGAGAGTACGCCGGACGACACGCTGCTTTCGAGCATGCTCCACTCGGAGGTCGAAGGAGAGCGGCTCACGCGCCAGGAGATCAAGTCGAATCTCAAGGTCATGATCGTGGGGGGCCTCCAGGCGGGAACCGACCTGATCGCGATCTCCATGTGGGCTCTCCTCTCGCATCCCGAGCAGGCGGCCCGGGTCATCGGTGACCACTCGCTGATCGACAAGGCGATCGAGGAGGGCGCGCGCTGGCATTCGCCCGTCGGAACGTCGACCCGGCAGGCCACCCGCGATGCCGAGCTCGGAGGCGTGAAGCTCGAACAGGGTGCTCTCGTAGCCGCCGTGCTTGCTTCCGCCAACCGTGACGAGCGGCAGTGGACCGACCCGGACCGGTACGACGTCGAGCGTCGCGAGGGCGCTCATCTTGCCTTCGCGACCGGTCCGCATCTCTGCATCGGCGCGCGCCTGGGCCGGTACGAGGCTCGGACGAGCTACCGCATTCTTTTCGATCGTTTGCGGAATCTCAGAGTCGACCCCGAGCGGCCGACCGAGCTCTCTGGGTGGGAGTTCCGGTCGCCTCACCACCTTCACCTCCTCTTCGACCCGGAGTCGACATGAGCGAGCTGACGCAGGACTATCTCGACCGGCTCGACCGGGTTCAGCCGAAGAACCTTCCCGGCGATCTCGACCTCTTCGACGAAGAGACCGCGACGCGGGGCATCCGGCTCAACAAGGCCGCCTACTCGCTGAAGGACGAAGCACAACGAACGCTCTTCCTCGCGGACGAGGAGCGTTGGATGGAGCAGTTCGAATTGACGGACGAGGAAAAGGGACTCGTTCGGCGGCGAGATTGGATCGGTCTCTGGCGAAACGGCCTTTCGATCTACGTGATGGTGAAGCTCTCCGGTGTCACGGACACCCCGCTTCCGGAGATCGGTAGGCAGATGCGCGAATCGGGAGGGAAGTGATGGCAAGGGTGATCGGAGGTATCGGAGCCTCGCACGCACCGTCGATGGAGCACGCGTACGACGCAGGCGACGAAGTGCGCGAGGCGGAAGAGTGGCAGCCGCTCTTTGGGCCCTTTCAGGAGGTTGCTAAGTGGCTTGAGGAGCTCGAGCCGGATCGACTCGTTGTGATCTACAACGACCACATGGACGAGTTCTTCCTCAATGCCTATCCGACGTTCGCGCTCGGCGTCGCGGATACGTATCCGATCGCTGACGAAGGCTTCGGGGCCCGGCCTTTTCCACCGCTTCCCGGCGACGCGAAGTTCGGTTGGCACATAGCACGCTCGCTGGTGGCGGACGAGTTCGATCCAACGATCTGCCAGGAACTCGAGGTCGACCACGGTGTGATCTCCCCGCTGCCGATGGTCGATTTCGCTGAAGGGGAGGGTGGGTGGAAGATCCCGATCGTCCCGTTGGCAGTGAACGTCATCCTCCACCCGCTCCCCACCCCGCGCCGCTGCTGGAAGTTGGGCCAAGCACTCCGGCGGGCGATCCTCTCGTACCCCGAGGACCTGGGCGTCGTCGTCGTCGGCACCGGCGGGCTCTCCCACCAGTTGACCGGCCCACGGTTCGGGGCTGTGCAGGAGGAATGGGATCGTGAGTTCATGCGGATTATGGTCGAGGAGCCTGAGTCTCTCTGCGACCTGACCCACGAGGAGCTCATCCTGCGGGGCGGCACCGAATCCGTTGAAGTCGTGAACTGGCTTGCGATGCGGGGCGCGCTGCCTTCGAACGCGAGGCCGGTCGTCGAAGCTTATTACCCCCACCGAATCATGGGGTACGGGCTCCAGGCCTATGCCGTGAACGGAGCCACTTCTTGAGCGGGTCCTGGGTACACCCGCGTCTACCTCGGGTCCCGAACCCGCCCCCCTGCTCACGCGCGAGCGTATCCCGCAAAGACGCACACGTGTGCCCTGCTTCGTGCCGAGGGAGTCGCGGAGATGCACGGATGACGGACGCCCGGCTCGCCCGCATCCTCGAAGGTGCGGTGGATCTGCACGTTCACCCGGCGCCCTCTCCACTCCCCCGGCGGATCGACGCGGCCGAGGCGGCTCGGCTCGCCGGCGAGGCTGGGTTCTCGGCGATCGTGGTCAAGTCTCACCACCATTCGACCGTCACCGATGTGCTCGCCCTGGAGTCGCAGGGAGCGCTCCGGAATGGCGTTCGGGTCTTCGGCGGGGTGGCACTGAACGGGCCGATCGGTGGTATCAACCCGAAGGCGGTCGACCTCGCTCTCAAGATGGGAGGTCGGATCGTCTGGTTCCCTACCATCGGGTCGCCCCAGCACATTCGCCATCACGCCGAGCACCCGAATCTCAAGTTCCCGAAGCTAGCTGTCGCCCTCAAGCCGGAGGAACCAGTTGATGTCCTCTCCGAGAGCGGGGAGCTACGGCCCGAGGTTTACGAGATCCTCGAGTCGATCCGGGATGCGGACGCGATCCTGGCCTCAGGCCATATGGCACCCGACCGGATCACCGCGGTTTTCGAGGCCGCCCGAGAGGTCGGGGTCCGACGTCTGCTCGTCAACCACCCGAACTTCGTCATCGAAGCGAGCCACGAAGATGGCAAGCGCTGGGTCAAGCTCGGCGCCATGATCGAGCACTCCCTCTGCATGTACGACGATGAGTCGAGCTTCTACCACTGGGATCTGGACACCCTCACAGCGTGGATCGAGGCGGTTGGAGCTGAGCGTTCGATCCTCGGCTCGGACCTCGGTCAGATGGACAACCCGTTGCCAACCGATTCCTTTCGAAAGATCGTCGCAAAGCTGCTCGACCGCGGCATGAGGGAACACGACGTGCGACTGATGGTCGCGGACAACCCAGGTCAGCTCCTGGACGTCGCGTGAGGTCAGACGCGGTCGTCCGAACGGGCGAGCCGGAAGGGCTCGCCCTCCGGATGGGCAAACACTTCGCACACAAGGTCGAAGTGGAGCAAGTGGGTGCCATAACCCGGGTGAGGCTCCCGACCGGAACATTCGAGCTCGAACCGGGCGTCGGAGTGGTCGGCCTGCGGGCGTCCGCCGAGGATCAGGTCGGGCTCGAACGTGTGCAGGAAGTCGCGCGCACGCATCTGGAGAGGTTTGCGCGAGGGGAAGAGCTCGAGATCAGTTGGCGCTCGTCCTCAGCTCGGTGAGCGCAGAGGAGAGGTGCTGCTCGACCATCCGTGCGGCCCTCGCCCCATCCCCTGCCGCGATCAGCCGTGCAATCTCCGCATGTTCCTCTAGGTCGCGCTTGACGCGCCCGGGCCGGCGCGCCTGGCGCGCGTAGAAGACCGGGGCGATCCTTCCACCCCAGAGGGACTCCACGAAGCGCGTCAGATGGGGGTTCTCGGCCCCCGCGACTAGACCCACGTGAAATTCCCGATTCGCTTCGAACTGGCGGTCGAGATCGGAGCCCGCGCGGCGTTGAGCCCGGATCGCCGCCTCGAGTCGGCGTGCCGTCGGCGCCGAGCTCCGCTCGGCTGCAAGCCGTGCGGCTGCCGGCTCGAGGATGCGCCGGGCCTCGTAGTCGGCCTCGATCTCCCTCTGCGTGAAAGGCGAAACGACAGCGCTGCGATGCGGTCGGAGCTCGATCAGTCCTTCGGACGAGAGCCGGTTGAGGGCCTCGCGTAGCGGGGTGCGGGACGTGCCGAGTTCTTCTGCCAACGCTTCCTGCCGGAGCGATTCCCCCGGGGAAAGCTCGCCGCTCAGAATCAGCGCTCGAACGCGGCTGTAGACGCGGCCGGCAAGGCTGTCGGTGTCGATCGGTGCGACAGAGGTCATGTCTCGAACGGCGCCGTCGTGATGTCCACGACCATCGTGCCTCCGTCGACGACGAGGCTCGCACCCGTGACGTACGAGGCTTCGCGTGAGGCGAGAAAGAGGCAGGCAGTGGCAATCTCGTCTGGGTCGCCCGCACGACGAAGCGGGACGAACCGGGTGGTGAGCTTGTACGCGCGTTCCCGGTCGATTCCCTGCTGCTCGGCGATCTCATCCATCGAGGTGTCGCCCATCGGTGTCCGGACCCAACCGGGGCAGACCGCGTTCACTCGGACCCCGTGTGGCCCATAGTTCAAGGCGAGCGAGCGGGTCAGCATGATAAGCCCCGCTTTGCTGACGGAGTATGCGGGGCTGCCCGCGCTCGCCACGTAGCCGGAAACCGAAGCGACGTTGACGATGGAGCCGCGGCGTTCGACGAGGTGCGGAAGTGCCTCACTGCACACGACCTTTGCTCCTGTCAGGTTCGCGTCCAGGGTCTGCTGCCAGTTCGCCCAGCCGACCCCAGCATTGTTGACGACGATGTCGAGGCCGCCGAAGCGCTCGACGGCGGTCCCGACCGCTTCCTTGACGTGGGCCTCATTCGCGACATCGCCTCGGACGACGACAGCTCCGGTCTCCTCGGCGACTGCATCAAGGGGCTCGGCCCTGCGTCCGGTTGCGACCACGGATGCCCCTTCTGCTACGAAGCGCCGGACGACCGCGGCGCCGATTCCGGTCCCGCCACCGGTCACGAGAGCGACCTGGCCTGCCAAACGCATTCCGTATACTGTATCCAAGTTCTCGGCCGGTGACGAGGGGTAGGCTGCCGGGGATGCGACAGTTCGAGGAGGCTCGATGAGCGTAGAGCAGGCAGCAAAGGCGAAGCTCGAGGGGTACTCACTCCCGCAGACGGAGAGCGGGCGTTCCTCTCTCGTTCCAGCGCCTCCCTGGCACTACTCGGGCGACTTCCTGATCGTGGAGTACAGCGCCGACCCAGAGGCAGCGCGCGCGCTTCTGCCGCCCGAGCTCGACCCGGGGCCGGATATCGGCGCCGCGGCAGCAATCTTCGTCGACTGGCAGTCATGCTCAGACTCGTTCGAGGAGCTTCTCGACCCGGTGCGCGCCCAGTACAAGGAGTTCTTCGTCGTGCTTGCCGCCGAGCACCGGGGGGAGGCGGTAACGCGTTGCCCCTTCATGTGGGTCGACCAGGGCATGCCGCTCGTGCGTGGGCTGATTCAGGGCTTTCCGAAGAAGCCGGGCTCGATCTGGATGACGAAGCCCGTCACGGTCGGGAAGGCCGGGCCCCGCCTCGCGCCCGGCGGCCGCTTCGGCGCGACGCTTGCCGCGGCGGACAGGCGCCTTGCAGAGGCGACCGTGACGCTCAGCGGGGAGTCGACCGAGGGTCCGACCGTCAACTCGCCTCCGCTTCTCAACACGCGCTATTTCCCGGAATGGGAGAAGGGTGCGAGGCCGCTCGACGAGCACGTTTGGGCGGGCGGGGACGACCGCGAGATCTCGACGATTTGGGAGGGTGACGCCACGCTTCGGTTCTTCGAATCCCCGGCCGACGAGCTGTCGCTGCTCGCGCCCGTGGAGGTCGGGAAGGGTTTCTGGTTCAGCTTCGGCTACACGGTCGACGGTGGGAGGCGCGTCGAGTGAAGCGGCCGGTCGAGCTGCAGCCGACGAAGATCGTCGCCGTGCATTTGAACTACGCGAGCCGGGTCGAGGAGTACGCCGCGAAGACGCCGGAGTATCCCTCGTACTTCCTGAAGCCGCTGAACACGCTCGCGCGCCACGGTGACGAGGTCGTTCGGCCGCGTGGATGCCGTTATCTCAACTACGAGGGCGAGGTGGCGCTGATCGTGGGGCGGCGAGCAAAGCGCGTGCCTGAGGACGAGGCCCTCGATTATGTCGGCGCGTATTCGGTTGCGAACGACTTTGGGGTGCACGACTTCCGACACGCCGACCGGGGCTCGATGCTGCGTGTGAAGGGGCAGGACGGCTTCTGCCCGATCGGCCCCGAGCTCGTCGACGCGGACGATCTCGACCCGACCGACCTCACCCTCCGAACGCTCGTGAACGGTGAAGTCGTGCAGGAGGGAAACACCGCGGGGCTGCTTTTCTCATTCGCCTACATGCTCGCGGATCTCTCTCGGCTCATCACGCTCGAGGAGGGCGACATCCTGCTGACCGGCACGCCGGCGAACTCCCGTCCGGTCGAGCCCCGCGACGTGGTCGAGGTTGAGGTGGAAGGAATCGGTCGACTCTCAAACCGCATCGTCGAGGCCAAGGACGAACTGGCGGCAGTAGGGGCCCAGCCGGAGGACTCTCCGAATGCCCGTCACGTCGCCCTCGCCGTTCCGGAGGAGACCGCGTGAATCACACCCGAATTCGGCGCGAAAGTGGCACGGATCGTCACACAGAAGTGGGCTCTGCCGGCGTACGCTCGAAGCGGGCGGCGGGTCGGCCATTCCCCACCCGGGTGGGGATGTGAGTACCGCCACGGCAACCGTCGCCGGTGTTGAGGTTTCGCCCGACCATTTCATCGGTGGTGAGCGGGTCGGCTCGGTGGAGACGTTTGCCGACGTCTCCCCGATCGACGAGAGTCTTCTCGCCGACATTGCCCGTGGCGGTCGCGCAGAAGTGGACGCGGCCGTCGAGGCGGCGCGCCAGGCGTTTCCCCCCTGGGCCGCTCTTGGCCCCGAAGGTCGGGCAGAGCACCTCTTCCGGCTTGCTGACCTGATCGAGGAGAACGTCGAGACGCTGGCTGCCGTCGAGACGCTCGACAACGGCTCGCTTCTCGAGGCCTCGCGGCTGCGCGTCATGAAGCGCGGTGCTTTGAACGTTCGCTATTTCGCCCAGCTGGCGCTCGACTTGGAGGAGCGCGCCTGGCAGGCAAACGGGGTCGAAAACCGCGTCCGCCACGACCCGTCTGGCGTCGCAGCGCTGATCACACCCTGGAACGCGCCCTTCATGCTCTCGACCTGGAAGGTCGGCCCGGCACTCGCGGCCGGTTGCACCGCAGTCCTGAAGCCACCCGAGTGGGCACCCCTCACGTGCTCGCTCCTCGCCGACTTCGCGGCGGAGGCGGAGCTGCCGCCGGGCGTCCTCAACGTCGTGCAGGGAATCGGGGAGGAGGCGGGTGCAGCGCTCGTCGCCCACCCTGGCATCAGCCGCATCTCATTCACGGGGTCGGTCGACACCGCCCGACTGATCGGGAAAGCCGCCGCCGAGAACATCGTCCCCGTCTCCTTCGAGCTCGGCGGCAAGTCGCCCTTCCTCGTCTTCGCCGATGCCGATCTCGAGGCAGCTGTCGAGAAGGCGACCTACCAGTACGATCATGCGGGCCAGATCTGCCTCGCCGGGACGCGCCTCCTCGCCGAAAAATCCGTGGCCGATGAGTTCACCGAGCGCTTCCTCGAGGGAGTGTCCCGACGCAAGCTCGGCGATCCGCGCGAGCCCGACACCGACATCGGGCCCCTGATCACGCGCGAGCACCTGGAGCGGGTCGACGGCTTTGTCCAACGGGCGATCGCCGACGGCGCGACGTCGGTCATCGGGGCGCGGGTATCGCCGGAGCTCGGCGGCCTCTACTACGAGCCGACGCTCTTCACCGATGTCCGCCAGGACATGGAGGTGGTCCAGCAGGAAGTCTTCGGCCCCGTGCTGACGCTTCAGACCTTCGGTGAGGAAGACGAGGCGGTCGAGCTTGCGAACGACACGGAGTTCGGGCTTGCCGCCACGCTCTTCACGGAGGACGCGGCCCGGATCGACCGGCTGGGAGAGCGGCTTGTAGCGGGAACGACCTGGGTGAACTGCTTCTACGTCCGTGACCTCTCCGCGCCCTTCGGTGGCGCGAAGCACTCGGGCGTCGGCCGCGAGGGCGGCGAGCACAGCTTCGATTTTTATGCAGACGTGAAGACCGTGGCCAGGAGGCTCTAACACGATGGCGATCGACACCGGCAAGACCACAGGCGCACGAACCGGGGAGCAGTATCTCGAGGGGCTCCGAAGCGACGAGCGGGAGGTCTGGCTCGAGGGCGAGAAGGTCACCGACCCCTCGGCTCATCCCAAGCTCGAGGGCGCGGCGCAGTCGCTGGCGCAGCTCTTCGACCTGCAGCACGAGGACCCGGAGACCTTCCTCATGGACTCGCCGGACACGGGGCAGCCCGTCAACGTGACGCACATCCAGCCGAAGACTCGCGAGGATCTCGAGCGCCGCCGCGCCGCTTCGAAACGGATCGCGGACTCGACGGTCGGGATGATGGGCCGAACGCCCGACTACCTGAACTACACGTTCGCCTGCTTCGCCGCTCGGGCAGACGTGTGGGCACGCTCAGGGAACGAGGAGGGCGCGCGGAACATCGTCGAGTTCCAGAAGTTCATGCGGGACAACGACCTCTCGTTGACGCACACGCTCATCAACCCGCAGGTCGACCGGTCTGTCGCCGAGGCGGAGCAGGCCGCGGGCGAGGTCTCGCTCCACAAGGTCGAGGACACCGAGAACGGGATCCTCGTCCGCGGGGCGCGCATGCTCGCCACACTTGCGCCCTTCGCGGACGAGCTGGCCGTCTACCCAGGCTCTGACCTCCGGCTCCAGGACAGCAAGTATGCGATCTGCTTCTCGATTCCCATGTCGACTCCCGGCCTCAAGTTCATCTGCCGGGACTCGTACTCAGTGCAGCGCGATCCCTGGGACTACCCGCTCTCGACGCGCTTCGACGAGATGGATGCCGTCGTCATTTTCGACGACGTAGAGATCCCGCGCGACCGGATCTTCCTCGACGGCGATGCGAAGCTCCACAGCGAGGTCATCACGGACTCGCACTGGCGCGCGCACATCATCCACCAGGCAATGACGCGCGCCTGGTCGAAGCTCGAGTTTTCCTTCGGGCTGGCCCACATGCTCGCCGACCTGACCGGCGTGAATGCCTTCGACCACGTGCAGGAGAAGCTCGGAGAGATCTGGTCGATGGAGGAGATGACCCGGGCCGGCGTTATCGCCGCCGAGGCCGGCTCCTTCCAGGCCGAGGGGGTGGATGACTGGGTCCCGGACGAGCGCTCGTTCGTCGCGCTTCGCGGCCTGATGCCGAAGTGGGTTCCGCGCACGATGGAGCTCATCCAGCTGATCGGCGGCGGTGGGTTCATGGCGACGCCCTCGAAGGCGGACTTCGAGAGCGAGGAGATCCGCCCCTACATCGACAAGTACTTCCAGGGGCGGAACGCGGGTGCGGAGAAGCGCGTGCGTGCCTTCCGGCTCGCCTGGGACTTCGTCGGCTCCTCTTTGGGCGGCCGCGGAGAGCTCTACGAGCGCTTCTACCTCTCCGACTCCTTCCGAATGACCGCGCTGGCCTATCTGCTCGCCGACAAGAAGCACCCGTCCGAGCTCGTGGAGCAGTTCCTGCGCGATTGAGCACTGCCGTGGACGTCGACGCGATCGAGTTCAGGCACGTCATGGGGCATTTCCCCACGGGGGTGAGCGTGATCACGACGGTGCACGACGGCGTCCAGCACGGGATGACGGCCAATTCGGTCACCTCGGTCTCGCTCGAGCCCGTGATGCTGCTTGTCTGCCTCATGCGCGAGGCGCGTACGGCGCTCGCGATCCAGAACGCGGGCCACTTCGCCGTCAACATCCTGGGCGAGCACCAGGAGGAGATCTCCCGCCGCTTCGCGAGGGCCGGCCAGGACCACTTCGAGGGTCTCGATGTGAAGGAGGGCCCGAACGGGATTCCCCTGCTGCCAGGGTGTCTTGCCTACGTGACCTGTCGGGTGCACGAGGTCGTCCCGGCAGGAGATCACGACATCGTGCTCGGAAGCGTTGAGCATTGCGAGGCGGACGTGAATGGCGGCAACCCCCTCGTGTTCTTCCAGGGCGGCTATAGAACACTGCCGGGCATGGGAAGGCTGGGCTGATGAGCCATCTCGGTGGGATCCATCACGTCGGTCTCCGCGTCACCGACCTGGACGAGGCGACGGCGCGCTGGTCGCGGCAGTTCGGTTTCACGGTGCGCGAGCGACACGCGGACCGCGCGTACCTACGTTGCGCCTTCGAGGACTACTCGCTGGAGCTCGTCCAGGCCGATGCGCCGGGATTCGACCACGCGGGCTGGGAGCTCCGGCCCGGGGTCAAGCCGGCGGACGTTGGGCTCGACGGCCCGGAGCTGGAGCGCCCGGGCGGCCGTTCCAGCTCGCTCTATCTCGAGGACCCGGACGGGCATGGCGTCGAGCTCGTCGAGTGGGCACCCCGCGAGAGCGAGTTCCCCGATCTCGCCCGCTTCTCCTCGGAGCTGCCCGGCTATCGCCCGCGGAAGCTCGGGCACGTCAACGTCGTCAGCGAGGACGTCCAGAGACTTTCGTCCTTCTATGTGGATGCGCTGGGCTTCCGCATCACCGATCGGCTCGGCGACGAGGGCATCTGGCTCCATCTGAACGCCGACCACCATGTCCACGCAATGCTCCAGAGGGAAGCCGCGCACTTCCACCACTTCGCGCTCGAGCTGGTCGATTTTGGCGAGATGCGGGTGGCACTAGACCATCTGGCCCAGCACGGGCGCTGGGTGATCTGGGGCCCTGGCCGCCACGGTGTCGCTGCGAGCCTCTTCGCCTATATCCGGATTCCCGAGGAGGAGCTGATCGTCGAGCTCTATGCGGACATGGAACAGCTACGCCCCGACCACACCCCGCGCGACTGGGAAGACACCCCCCACTCGTCGAATGTCTGGGGCACGCTCCCGCCGAGGACGTACTTCCGCTTCGACGCGGAGGCGATCGAGATCGAGCGCGGCCAGCTCCAGGCGCTCGGGCAGGCGCTCGACTGACCGCACGGGCACTCGCCGCGCTCCTGGTCGCCTCGGCGGCGCTTGCCGTCCCGGCGACCGCCGCCCCGACCTGGCCCGAGCGCGTCGCAGGCGCCGTCGAGTTCGCACAGGGCCGAGCGGGCTCCGTCTCGTTTGCAGTCACGGACGAATCTGGTCGGCTCCGCGGCTACCGGGCACGGCGTGCGGTGCCGTCTGCGAGCGTCCTGAAGGCCATGCTCCTGGTCGCCTATCTGAACCGGGTCTCCGTTCGCAACCGTGAGCTTCGGGACGCGGACCGGGCGCTCCTAGGGCCGATGATCCGACGCTCCGACAACGACGCCGCGAACCGCGTGCTTGGTCTCGTCGGAGCCTCGGGCGTTTACCGGGTGGCGAGTCGCGCCCGGATGGAGCACTTCGTTCTTCGCCTCCCGATCTGGGGCCTGTCCGAGATCACCGCGCGCGACCAGGCTCGGTTCTTCCGGCGCATCGACGCCTACGTCCCCCTGCGACACCGCAGCTACACGCGCTTCCTGCTCGCGCACGTGATCGCGCCCCAACGTTGGGGGATCCCGCCGGTCGTGCCGGACGGCTATCGGATCTTCTTCAAGGGTGGGTGGGGCTCCGGAACGGGGCGGGTGACGCACCAGGTCGCCCTGCTCGAGAAGGGCGAGACGCGGATCTCGCTCGCGATCCTGACGGAGTTCAACCCGAGCCATCGCTACGGCACCGCCACGATCAGAGGAATCGCGGCGCGCCTGCTCCGCGGCGTCAACTAGCGGAAGAACCGGGCACGCGCGGATGGGCGGTGTCTGGCGCGGCGGCGGATCCGAATGCAGACCTGCCGATCTCGTGCGCGCGCGGGATGTAGCTCTCGGTCAGCTCCTTGTCCCAGTACACCTCGAAGGGGACATGAACCTCACATTCCGTGACGCCGCAATAGCTGAGCGTCCCGACTTCGAAGAGACGGAGGAACATCTCGTCGTAGCGGTACTTCGAGTAATGGCCCTCCGAGCTTCCGGCCGGGCACAGGAGGACGAACTTCCGGCCGGGTAGGAGGCTCCCCTCGGATTCGTTCCTGGCTAGCCGGAGACGCAGGTGTTCCGCAGCATGCCGATGCCGTCGATCTCGGTCTCGACCACGTTGCCAGGCGAGAGGTAGCGGGGCGGTTCGCGGCTGTCTCCCACGCCCGACGGCGTGCCCGTGTAGATGAGATCTCCCGGCTCGAGCGTGCACCACGAAGAGATGAACGCGATCAGCTCCGGCACCGGAAAGATGAGGTCGCTCGTCCGGCCATTCTGGACCTCGTCGCCGTCGACCGAGCACCGCACTGCGACGTTGTCGCGGTTGGGTAGCTCATCGGGCGTGACGAGCACAGGGCCCGTCGGTGCGTAGCTGTCACGGGACTTCGCCATCGTGAACTGTCGCACCGCCCGAAATTGCTCAGCGCGGTCCGAGATGTCCTGCCCGCACATGACTCCCGCCACGTGGGACCACGCTTCCTCCGCCGGGATGTCCCTACCGCGGGTGCCGATCGCGAGCACGAGCTCGGCCTCCCAGTCGACCCGATCGCGCCCGGCCGGGATCACCATGTCTCCGTTGGGGCCGATGAGGGCGCTGGGTAGCTTGGCGAAGAGGACAGGAGCGTCGGGAATCGGGAGCCCCGATTCCTCGGCGTGCGAGCGGTAGTTCAGCGCCGCCGCCAGGATCTTCGAGGGTCGCGGCAGCGGTGGGCCGAGCTGCGCGGGGTCGAGCTCCGGCGCGTCGTTCGGCAGGTCGAGGCTCGTGAGCTCTTCGAGTCGCCCCACGAGTGCCATCGGATCCGACGGCAGCTCCCCGCCGGTTGCTCGCTCGACGTCCACAGTCCGCCCCTCGACGACCACGGCGGCTCTTCCATTCACATTCGCGAGACGCACGAAAGCCAACCCTAACCGAGCCCGTGGAGCTGCACCCCGCTTGCAGTACGTGGGACGGCGTTGCACTATACGAACCGCCTCTGAGGTGAAATGATCGCCGCATCGTCGATCCGGGTGCGCGGCGCCCGGGAGGAGGAGGGCTTCATGGCAACTCGCGCTGAGGTGGGCGAAGTCGGTCTCGAACGGCGAGCCGTCGGGCTCCCGACCGCGATCGGCACGACGTTCGGACTGATCGTCGCATCGACAGTGCTCGCGTCCGTCACCGCGGGCTTCTTTGCGAGCTATGTCTTTCTCGCGGCCCTCGCCGTGGGCCTGCTGGCCATGTACCTCCAGAGCATGAGCTTCGCCGAGCTCGCCACCATGATCCCGAAGGCCGGGTCGATGAACGAGTACGTACGAGCTGGTTTGGGGCCCTTCTTCGCGACGCTGACGGTGCTCGTCGGGTACATCGCCGTCCAGCTCTTTCCGACCACCGCCGAGGCCTACACGCCCGCGGCGATCGTCAAGGGCTTCCTCTGGACGGACGGGCCGGGCACCACGTTCTGGGTCATCGTCTTCGTCGTCCTGGTCGCGCTCCTGAACGTCGCCGGGATCCGCCCGTACGGCGCGGTCGAAGTGGCCCTCACGGGCTTTATCATCGTCTCGCTCCTGGTCTTTGGCTTCATCGGCCTTGCGGGCCTCGGATCGTCCGACCCGATTGGCAGCGCTTTCCCGCACGTCCCCTTTACCTGGAGTCTCTTCTCGACGCTCCTCGGGATCGCGATGTTCACCTTCGTAGGCATGGAATACACCTGTCCGCTCGCGGAGGAGATCGAGAACCCCGCCCGCAACATTCCGCTCGGGATCTTCCTCGGGCTCACGCTCGTGACAGTTCCGATCGTGATCTGGGGGCTCGGAGCGACACGCTACGTGCCTTCGGATCAGCTGAGCGCGTTCAGCCCGGTGGCCCACATGGAGGCGGCGATCGCGATCCTGGGCGACACCGGGAAGTGGTGGATGGCGATCATCTCGCTGGCCGCGACGCTCTCGACCCTGAACGCACTCCTCGCGGGTATCCCGCGGATCCTCTACGGCATGTCACTCACGCGGCAGCTGCCGCGAGCCTTCGGTTACTTGCTTCCCTCCACGAGGGCTCCGGTCGTCGGGATCGCCGCCGTTGCGCTCATGCCGATTCTCATGAACGTCTTCATCGATCTCGGGAAGAGCACGAACTTCATTGAGCTCATCCTGGCGGGCGTCCTCGGCTGGGCTACGGCCTACGTGATCATCCACCTGACTGTGATCATCCTTCGGCGGCGGGAGCCGCAGGCGCGGCGTCCGTTCCGCTCTGCTGCCGTGCCCGTTCCACAGCTGATCGGTATGGGCCTGCTTGCGCTGGCGGCATTCAAGATCTTTCCCGTCCCCGAGGTGAGAGATCACATCTATAGGGACTACGGGATCTTTTTGGGCGCGGCGCTCGTCCTCTCGCTCCTCCTCAACCTCGCCTTCGGAACGAGTCTCAGGGAGCAGTTCCGTCCCGTGCCGCTCGCCGAGGTCTACCGCGAGACCAAGCTGATCGAGGAGGAGCTGCCGCCACCCGTAGAGCCGGGAGGCCCGCACATCAGGCACGATTAGGTGGTGGCAGTCACCGAGCAGCAAGCCGCGGAGGCTCGCCTGGATGAGGCGAGACAGGCGGGCGTCAAGCGTGTCAGGGTCCACTTCACGGACCTGACCGGGATCTCCCGGAATAAGGTCGTGCCGCTGACCATGCTCGAGGAGCTGGTCGAGGAGGGCGTCAACTTCTGCATCGGGGCGTACGCAGTCTCGCACGCGGGCGAGGTGATCGAAGAGACGGGGCTCGGCTCGGAGGCGGAGTTCCGGGACATAAAGGTCTACCCGGACCTCTCCACGCTCAAAGTGCTCCCCTGGGAGGGAGAGACCGGGATCTGCATGGCCGACGTCCACTTCGACGGCGAGCTCTTGCCGTGCGACCCACGCGGGATCCTGAAGCGCGCGATCGCGGAGCTCGACAAGCGGGGCTACAGAGCGGCGTGCGGTCACGAGCTCGAGTTCTTCCTTCTCCGCGCCGGCTCGCACGGGTACGAGCAGTACGCCGCCCAGCCCGGAATGGTCTACACCCAGACGCCGTCGGTCGACACGGAAGGCGTGATCCGCGAGATGGAGGATGCGGTCTGCGCCCTCGGGTTGCCCTACGTCTGCTCGAACCAGGAGTACTTCGGGTCGCAGTGGGAGATCAACCTGCGGTATGCCGACGCGCTCGACGCTGCCGACGACTCGCATCTCCTAAAGCTCGCGATCAAGGAGATTGCTTCCAAGCACGGTCTCATGGCGACCTTCATGGGGAAGCCGCTCGAAGGGGAGGGTACGTCCGGCTACCACCTCCACCTCTCGCTCTGGGAAAACGGCGACAACGCTTTCGAAGACCCGCAGGGCCAGGACGGTCTCTCCGATCTCTGCCGGCACTTCATCGCCGGCCAGCTCGAGCACGGGCGGGCGATGACCGCCGTGCTGGCACCGACCATCAACGCCTACAAGCGGTTCGTGACGTTCGCGATGGCGCCTTACACGGTCACCTGGGGCCCGGACAACCGCACCGTCTTCATCCGGATCCCCGTCGAGCGCGGCAACGCGACCCGGGTCGAGAACCGAGTCGGCGACGGGACTGCGAACGCGTACCTGGCTGCGGCCGTGGCGCTCTTCGCCGGGATCGACGGCATCGATCGCCAACTCGACCCCGGGCCGGGCGTCAGAGGCGACGCATACGCGGCCGAGGGGTTTCCGCTCGTCCCGCTATCGCTGGCAGAGGCGATCGACGCGCTCGAGCAGGACACCTACCTCACGGAGAATCTGGGCCCGCAGTTCGTCCGCGCTTTCGCCGCGCTCAAGCGCGACGAGCACAAGCGCTTCTCGAGCTCGGTGACCGACTGGGAGATCCGCGAGTACCTGAACACGTTGTAATGGCAGTCAAGGAGTTCGATCCGGCCACGATCGATCTGTCGAGCCCGGACACCTTCGCGGAGCGGATCCCCTTCGAGTACTTCGACTACCTGCGCCGGCACGAGCCCGTCTACTGGCATCCCGAGGCGCCTCCGAACCATGGCTTCTGGGTCATCACGAAGCACGAGGACCTCGTACAGATCCACCGCGACTTCCGCACGTTCTCGTCGGAGCTCGGCCACGTTGCGATCGAGGAGCTCCAGCCGGACGAGCTCGCCGCCCGGCAGTCGATGCTCGAGACAGACCCGCCCAAGCACACGCGTCTGCGCAGGATCGTGAGCCAGTTCTTCACACCACGGGCGGTGGCCGAGTACGAGGGCTTCGCCAGACAGCTCGCACGTGAGCTTCTCGATGAGGCGGTCCCGAAGCGCGAGTTCGATTTCGTTGAGGAGATCGCGGCTCCGTTCCCGATCAACGTCCTCGTCCGCATCGTGGGCGCGCCGCCCTCCGACGCTCCGCGCCTGGTCGCGCTCGGCGACCGGATGATCGCGAACACGGACCCCGACTACGCCGACGTTGTCGTCGGCCGCGAAGACACGAGCGAGTATCGCCTGCTGACGTTCCGAAGCCCGGCGGCGGTTGAGCTCGCCGAGTACGGCGCAGACCTCGCTGCGAAGCGGCGCGCGGAGCCGCAGGACGACCTCGTCTCGAAGCTCGTGCACGCGGAAGTCGACGGCGAGCGGCTGACAGAGCGCGAGTTCGCCAACTTCTTCGCGCTTCTTGTGATTGCCGGCAACGAGACCACACGTCAGGGGCTTTCGCGGGGGATGCTCGCGCTCGCCGGCGAGCCCGAGGCGATGGCGGAGCTGGCCGCCGACCCCTCGCTGATTCCCGTCGCCCTCGAGGAGATCCTCCGCTTCGCTTCGCCTGTTCTCTACTTCCGCCGCACGGCCACGGTCGACACCGAGCTGCGGGGCGCGAAAATCCGAGCCGGGGACAAGGTGACCTTCTGGTATGTGTCGGCCAACTTCGACGAGGACGTCTTCGCGGATCCGTACACGTTCGACATCCGGCGACAGCCCAACGAGCACGTCACGTTCGGGAAGGCTGGACCGCACCACTGTCTGGGGGCGTATCTCGCGCGGCTTGAGATGCGAGTGCTGCTGGAAGAGCTTCTCCCACGCGTTCACACCATCGAGGTGACCGGCCCGGCGCCCCGGGTCCGCTCGAACTTCATCAACGGCATCAAGAAGATGCCGGTTCGCATGGAGTCCGCCGGATAGGTGTCCGAGCCTCCGCCGAGCTTCGAGCGCGACATCGGGGCGCTCTTCCGGGCGGAGGACGTCGAGTCAATGCTCTTCGCCTTCGACCTGCGCTCCTACGACGACGTCCGCGAGAATGCCGACGAGATCCTCGAGCGGCTGGAGGAGGGGTCGATGCCCTGCGACGAGATTTGGCCGGAGGCGCAGACCGAAAGGTTCCGGGCCTGGATCGCCGGCGGCATGCAGCCGTAGGTGCGCTGGCCGCAGCCGTGGCGCTGGGCGGCCTCAGCTGCTCGGCCGGCGACGGTTCGGAGGCGGACCGGCCAACGCAAGCGACTGCGGCGTCTACACAAACTCCCTCCGCGCCCGTTTCGATCTCGCCGCTCCCGGGGGCTCCGCGAATCGAGGTGCGCGACGGTTTTCGTGCCGAGGTCTACGCGCGTGGCGTCCAGGCTCCCACGGCGATCGCCTTTGGCCCAGATGGGCGCCTCTACGTAACGCAGGAGAACGGCAAGATCGTCTCGGTGGGCCGCGGCGCTCGGCGCGCCCGGCTCCTGGCCACTGGCTTTCCGACGCCGCTCGGGCTCGCCTGGCGCGACCGCACGCTCTACGTCTCGGCGCAGGGCCGCGTCGAGCGGCTGCGAATCGCCAGCGGGAGGGTGATAGCCAGGCGGACGATCTTGGCGAACCTCCCGTTCGGACGGCACCAGCAGGACACGATCGTCTTCGGGCCGAACGGTCGGCTCTATCTCGGGAGCGGATCGACCTGCGACGCGTGTATCGAGCAGGACGCACGGAGCGCCGCCGTGCTCTCGTTCCGGCCCGACGGTTCCGATCTCCGCATCGTGTCGACCGGCCTCCGAAATCCCTTCGGGCTCGCGTTCCAGCCGGGAACCGGCCGTCTCTATGTCTCGGTGAACAACCGCGACGACCTCCCGAACCCGAGTGCGCCCGAGCCTGCCGAGACGGTGGTCGTCGCCGCTCAAGGGCGAGATTTTGGGTGGCCTGATTGCTGGCCGAGCTTCCGCCGCAAGCAGCTCGTCGGTCCGTGTACCGGCGTCACGCGACCGGTTGCATACCTGGAGCCTCACTCGTCCGCAGACGGGCTGGCCTTCTATCAGAAGCAGAGCTATCCAGCCCGTTTCCGGGGGAGCCTGTTCGTCGCTCTCTGGGGGCAGTACGCAGCAGAGGACCACGGACGGCGAGTCGTGCGCCTTGTTCTCGGGAGGGATGGGAAGGCGAGGAGCGCGACCACGTTCGCGAGCGGCTTCGACCATCCGCTTGCGCTCGCCGTGGACAGGTTGGGCGGCCTGCTGGTGGGGGACTGGGGCCGCGGGGTTATCTACCGGATCCAGGCGAAGGGAAAGCCCTGATCGCCCGGGCCCGGAGCCGAGCGCAGAGAACCCTCGTCGATACCCTCGAGGTGTTTGACCGGCTCGGCTGTCCTACCCAGGAACGGCAGGGGCTCGTGGCTACCTTCGTGGCGAGAGACGACCGCAGGATCCGGGCACGCATGGCAGGGCAGGGCCGGATCTTCGGAGGCACATACGCCCTCGAGCTCTCAACCGCCGAGCCGGTGCTCCCCGCGACCGAAGGTCTTCGCGGGCGTGCGCGCGGCGCCATCCGCCACGGCGGCGTCGGCTTCAGAGCTCGCTCGCGGGACGAGCGAGGAAAGCAGCTCGCGGCCACCCTGGACGGCGACGAGCGCCTCCAGACCGCCCTGGCTCGGGTGCACTTCGACCGGGTGCGCGTCGAGCCGGATGGATCTCCGGTGATCCGCCACATGGCGGGTTCAGTCGTCTGGATGCTCTTCCCGCCGCTTGTGCGACCGATTCCGCTCGTCGAGGAGCAGGCACGGGAGACGCTCGGGGCTCTCGAGGCTTTTGCGTTGGCCGCGGGCTAGCCGGCGACAAGCGGCTCGGCCAAGCCCGGCTGCTCGACGCTCGGCTGCCACGGAGGCAACGCTATGGAGACGGTCGTCGGGCCGCCCGGCTCGCTTCGGATGTCGAAGCGGCCGCCGAGGAGGCGGGCCCGTTCGCTCATGCCGACCAAGCCGAAACGGCCGGCTTTCGCCACGCGTAGGAGTGTCGGCTCGACCAAGAAGCCATCGCCGTTATCGGTCACGACGGCGCGCACGAGACCGCGTCGCACGCC
Source organism: uncultured Actinomycetes bacterium (assembly GCA_963737615.1). Lineage (GTDB taxonomy): Bacteria > Actinomycetota > Thermoleophilia > Gaiellales > Gaiellaceae > DASQGA01. The sequence continues at coordinate 52,141 of CAVTTI010000005.1, forward strand.
GAGCGTGATCTGCACCTGCGTTGCGCCGCTGTGCTCCCGGACGTTGTTGAGGGCTTCCTGGACGAAGCGGACGAGCGCGATGCGCTGCGAGGCCGAAAGGCCATCCATCCGTCCGTTGATCGTGACGTCGGTCCGGATGCCGGTTTGGTTGGTGAAGGCCGTTGCTTCGGTCTCGAGAGTGAACTTCAGGGATCGCCCGGCGATCGCAGGCGCGTCGAGCGATTCGCAGAGCTCGCGGAGGTCGGAGTCCAAGCCGTGGAGACGCTCCTCGAAGGTGTCGATGCTGTCGAGAAGTCGTGGGATGTCGCCGGCACCGGCAGAAGCAGCGAGGTCGGAGCGAAACGCGCGCAGGTCACCGGCGAGGGCGATGACGTGCTGGATTGGCCCGTCGTGGAGGTCAAAGCCGAGCCGGGCGAGGCGCCGCTCGGTGGCCGCGACGAGCGCCTGCTCTTTCTGTGCATTGCGTTCCAGCAGCGCGTGGCGTTCGAGCAGCGGGCTGAGAGCGTCGGCCGCCGACGTGAGGATCGTCGCGGCCACGGGCCGCGAGGCGGGCCCCAGTCGTACGAACAGCGCCCCAACTGTCTGCTGCCAGCAGATGACCGGGCAGGCCATTGCGCCCCGGGCGCCTACAGTCGGGCCGTGAGCGTGCGTGACCGCTCGGCGAACGAGCGCCGGCGGGCGCTTCGGCGGCGGCGTGTCCCCGGCATGGGCGACGCAGGTGATGCCCCCTAGGGCCCCACGAGTCCAGAGGGAGATCTGCTCGACGCGGCTCAAAGCCCCTGCAAGGCGCAGCTGAACGGCGAGGGCAGTTGCCGGCGCGAGGGCGACAAGATTCGAGTTGCGGCAGGCGCGACCGTGGAGCTCGACGGCGACTACGCCGGCATCGCGTCCAAGAGCAGCTGCGAGATCTTCGACGAGGCCGTCCACGCCGGGTTCCCAGGGAAAGTCGAGGGCGAGCTCGGCGAGGACGTCAGCGGCGAAGGGAAGTAGAAGCTCCATACCGTCTGTCTCAGCGTCCACGCCCGCGTGCGGCGCAGCCACGGCGCGGGCGGCGGCGACGTCGAGAATTCCGAGCACCGAGGGCTGACCGCGATCCGGGAGCTCGCTCATCAGCGCATGTGTGAGCTCGCCCACGAGCGTGGGCTGGCCGATTGGCGAGGTGTCAGTCATCCGCAGTGGTTTTCCGACCTTGATCTCATACCGCCCCGTTGCCGGGAGATGCGGTGGGTTTCGGATTTGAAGTGTGCGCCGTCCGGGCCGATGGCTCAATGGGCCAGACGGGTCAGCAACCGTTGAGGTTTCTCAACGTTTCTGTGTGGCGGGAAGTCGAGGCCATCCACACACCGCCGCCCAAAGGTATGGCATGCGTTGAGAAATCTCAACGCGCGGCCAGGTGCCAGGTCCTATTGAGCAAGCGACTGCGAGCGCACAGAATCCCCACGAGGAGACGCTTTGACAAGGGGAGAGGGAGGGGGAGCGACGCACGGAACCACCTAGCCGAACGTGTGGCCAAACCACACCGTTCGGGCGTGCCCGAGCTAGACGGCACTGTTGAAAACTTTGGGGAGAGTTCATCAATGTGTGGAGAAAGAGGGGACTGCGGACCATGAAAGTTCTTATTGCGGACGACCATCGCCTCATCGTCGAGGGGATCCGGAGAGCGCTTGACGGAATCGAGGACATCGAAGTCGTCGGAGAGGCGAACAAGGGAAGCCAAGTGCTCCCGCTGGTCCGGCGCCTCAAGCCCGATGTGGTTTTGCTGGACATGCGGATGCCGGACGTCGACGGGCTCCAGTGCCTCGATCAGATTCGAAAGAGCTGCCCTGACGTCAAGGCGATCATGCTCTCGGTCTTCTGCGACGCGGAGCGGATCCAGGCGGCCTTCCGCCACGGTGCCGTGGGCTACATCGTCAAGAGCGTGAACCCGGTCGACCTTCCGTCCGCGATCCGGCAAGCTGTCGAAGGAACTGTCTTCCACGCCTTCGGCTCGCCCGAGACCGACCCGTCGAATGGGATTGCAGGCGACCTTACAGAACGCGAGCTCGTCATTCTGAAGGCGGTGGCCCGAGGCCTATCGAACTCGCAGATCGGCAAGGAGCTTTGGGTGACCGAGCAGACCGTCAAGTTCCACCTGACGAACATCTACCGGAAACTCAGCCTGGCGAACCGGACCGAGGCCGCGCGCTATGCGTTCCAGCACGGTCTTGCCGAGAGCCCGCTCTTTGAGTACGCCTAGACTCGTGGGGCTCCTCGGCCAACTCGCCGAAGGACCTGCTTCTGCCCAACACTGGGCCAGTGTGTCGTGGTGTCGGAACAGGCAGATTCCGAGTCAATGCCGCGCACCCAGCTTCCGCTCGACAACGTGCGTCCCTTGCACCGCGTCCGCGTGCTCGTTGCCTCGGGCGATCAACGCTTCGTCCGTATGGTGGGTTTCCTCCTCGAGCGCAACGGCTTTCTCGTCACCTCGCTGCACAACGTCGACCATATGCTCGGGGCCGTCGATCGGCATGCTCCTCACGTCGTCGTCCTCGACGGGAGCGATTCCCTGGCAGCGTCGTCGCGGAGCGCAGCGGCGATCGAGGCGCTCCACCCGGGCGTCCGGGTGATCGTCGTGGCCGAGAACGGCAACGGATCCCAGCCGGGGGACGGCTCGCCCTCCGAGTTCCCTAAGTGGAGCTCGATGACCGAGCTCGTCGCCGACGTGGGGCGGAGCTACCTGAGCCTCGAGAGCCGATGACCGGAGCGTCCGTAGAGGCCACGGGCCATACCGACCACTTTTCCGGAGTGCGCATTCCTGCCGCATTCGCGGCGGCTGTCTTCGTCCTGGGCTGCTTCGTGCGCTTCGGCTTCTCGGGCAGGGCGCTCGTCGGAGCCTTCTTCTGCGTCGTGCTTGTCGTCCTCTCGGTCATCGACCTCGAGCAGCGTCTTATCCCCAATCGCATTGTCCTGCCGGCGACGGTGGTCGTCCTCGTCGCACAGGCCGCGTTGTACCGAGGCGAGGCCATCGAGTTTCTTGCCGCAGCCTGCGCCGCGGCGCTATTCCTCCTGCTACCGCTGCTCGTCTATCCGGCCGGCATGGGGATGGGGGACGTCAAGCTCGCCGCCTTCCTCGGTGCTGCGCTGGGCCGCGACGTCATCGACGCCTTCGTCGTCGCGTTCTTCGCCGTTGCTGCTGCCGCCGTCATCATCCTGGTCCGCGAGGGCTCGACCGCTCGGAAGCGGGCGATCGCCTTCGGTCCATACCTCGCGGCCGGGGGTATCACCGCCCTCTTCTTCGGCGAGTCGATCATCCAGGGCGTCTTCGGCTAGTAGAAGGGCTTCTCGAACCGCAAGCGCAGTGCCGTCGGACCGCGCTGTTCGCGCCCAGGCTACGTCCTCAGGCGCTTCGAACCCTCCTGGGCAACACCTTGGCCCTCCGCCGCCGCCTCTCTGACGCGCTCGCTGCATACAGCGGCATCATTCGAGGATCGTTGTTGTCGCTTTTCTTGTCGGCGGGCTCATCGTCGGGTTGATCGTCGGCCGGTGGGGGGCGTTGGTCGCAGCCCTGCCCATAGGCGTGTGGCTCGCTCTGGTCAGCGAAGTCGAAGTCCCCGGGTGGGTCCTCGGACTCGGCTACGGCGCGTTTGCGGCAATAGGGATCGCCGCTGGAATCTTGCTTCGGCGTTCCGTCAAACCCTCCGAGGAACGACGATCGCACCCCGGCGACGAGCAGCGTCCCGCCAATCCCTCCTAAGAGGTCGTTTCAGAATGAGCTGCCGGGGGGCGGGGCTAGAAACGGAGTTCTAGTTCGAGTTCGTGGGCGATCGGTATGCCGTGCGCCCCGCGCTCCGGGATTGACGGCTTGAGGTGGCGACGCGCCTCGGTCACCGCGTGACGATGGAAGGCAACGATCTCCATGCCCCAGCGCTGGTAGAGCTCGAGCGCGCGGAGGTTGTCGTTGGTCGTGATCAGCCAGAACCGCGTGCAGCCTGCCGCTACGGCGGCGTCGCGGACGGCATCGAGTAGCGCTCGTCCAACGCCGCCCTCGCGCAGGCTTCGGATTGTCACAAGCTCACACTCCTCACCGCGCACCGCGTATGAGGCGAGTCCGACTCGCTGAGCGTCCAAGAATGCGATGAAACCGGGTAGCTGGGTCGGGTCAACGAGTTCCCCGAGCCGGGCGACGACCGGTTTCGACCAGCTGTCAGTCTCGACCTGGACAGCCCAGGCCCGATCGTCGTCGGCGAGCGGTCGGACATCGATCATGGATCACCATTCTTGCGTTGAGTCAAGCTGCTCGAGCTTGAGAGGTACCGGCCACCTGCTGGCGAAGCACCGCCGACTCCGCAACACGTCATTGTGAAAGGAGCTCTAAGAGCCGTCGGGCGCGTGGGCCTCGCCTAGCGCAAGCTGCTCGCCGACCTGCACGCCGCGCTTCGAGGCCTGGCCGGCCGCCATTTCGACGACTACGCGGGCCCCGCGTTGCCCGGCGACCCGCCACGGGTTCAGATCGCTCGAGACGGCGAGGACCCGGAGCTCCCGGTCGAGGAACAGGGCGTCGATCGGGAAGCGCATGAAAAAGGTGTGAATCGACCCGGCCGGCCGGATCAGGAGGCACTCGTCATCGGGAAGCTGGCGCTTGCCGAGCAGGCCTCGCATCCGGCTGAAGAAGTTGTCGGCGATCCTGCAGCGCTCGCACACGACGCTGCCGTCCGCGTGTCTTAAATCTCTCAATAGCCGATGTGGATGTGATCGAAGTGGTCGGCGAGGGCGAGGGATGGTCCGCCGAATCCTAGAAGAGAGATGACTTGGCGCGGCTCGAGCTCCGCGGGCAGACGGAGGATGCGCTCGACGGCCGCTTCGGTAACGGAGCCGGGGCCCTGATTGCCACCGATGGGCAGCCCACCCAGCGCCGAGACGTCGGCTGCGTGGCCGTAGATGTGAGCAGAGACGACCCCCGGTCGTGCGAACAGGCGATGCCCGCTCAGCAGGCTCGAGACCGTGACCTGGTGGAACGAGACAGCGAGGTACCGGATGAGGACCGTCACCCTGACGTCGATTCGGCCGGAGGCGAGGTCGTTGCGGCCGGAGGTGTAGATCTGGACACGGCGATCGCGAAGGAGCCGGCGTTCCAGCGCGGGCTTGGCGCGCTCGAGCCCGATGACGAGCGCCTTCAGCCCGACAGCGCGGTTGTAGTTGCGGAGCGCGAGCACGCGCCAGCCGAACTCGGCGCCTCCGAGACGCACGAGAGCGCGTTCGGCGTCGGCCCTCGCCCCGACACGGCGCAGCTCTCCGGCGAGCCGGTGCAAGGCCGCAGGGCTCGAAGACATCCGCCCGTCGTGTCCGCGCGCGCGAACCACGGCGTGGAGGAGAGCCCAGTCAACCTTGGCCCGACGCGCCGTCTGCTTCAGCAGACGGGCGTAAGCCGGAGCGAGGCGCCGCGCAGGTGGAGTCGGGTCAGGGAGCACTCCGTGCAGCCAGGTCGTGGCGTAGCCCTCGGCCAGGGTGGATGCGGGCGGAAGCACGTAAGGAGTCGAGGCGCCGTTCCCGCCGTTCCCGGCCGCAGAGCTGCCGCCGGCTGCGCCTCCCGAGGTCGGGGGCTCTACCGAGCTTCCAGAGGGTGAGGCGGGCGGGTCAGGCGTAGGCGGTTCGGGCTCCGGAGACGGGCCCGGTCCGCTGCCACCGCCCGGCTCCTGCCCCGGGGCGGCCTCCGGGAGGGTCGGGCCCGTGACGGTCGGCGTGTCGACCGTGGGTGACTCCGTGACGGTCGGCGTGTCGACTGTCGTCGTGGCCTCCGTCGTGGTGCCGGTGGTGCCGACTCCGTCCTCGGCCGACGCTCCGTAAGCGCCGCCGAAAGAGGCACCGACGGCAAAGAGAAACGCGAGCGCAGCGAGCCCCGCTCGTGAGCGCCTCTGACTTCCCGTTGCGGGGTCGTGCCGACTCGGCCGAAGTCTCGACATGGCGGCCAGCATGACGCGCTCGCGACAGGCGATCACCGCGAGATGGTCGAGCAAGAACTCGCCTTTCAGTCGGTTCCCCGGCGGCGGCCGCCCGTTAGAGAGTTGGTGTCAGTTCGGAGGGGAGGAGGTGAACTTCACATGCTGATGCGGATCTTCAACCGGCTGCGGCACCGCGAGGAGGGTCAGGCACTTGTCGAGTACGCCCTGATCCTTAGCCTCATCGCCATCTTCTGCGTCGGGGCGCTCACGCTCCTCGGCCAGAACGTGAACAACATCCTGAACACGATCGCGAACGGGCTCTAGCCCAACGGTTGTCAGGGCATTTCCCCGACAGAAATCTCGCCGCAGCGCCCATGCGTGACGAGTTCGCGAAGAGCGATCACCGCGAGATGGTCGAGCAAGAACTCGCCTTTCAGTCGGTTCCCAGGCGACGACCACCAGTTAGGAAGTCAGTAGTCAGTTCGGAGGGGAGGAGGTGAACTACACATGCTGATGCAGTTCTTCAACCGGTTGCGGCACCGCGAGGAGGGTCAGGCACTCGTCGAGTACGCCCTGATTCTTAGCCTCATCGCCGTTTTCTGCATCGGGGCGCTCACGCTCCTCGGCCAGAACGTCAACAACATCCTGAACACGATCGCGAACGCTCTCTAGGCGACGGTGAACAGGGCAGTCCCCAGCCGCCGTCGTCCGACGCGGTCCTTGTGAGTGCATCGGACGACGGTGCTGGGGGGTTCCTGTTTGGAGGCAAGAATCACTTGAGACCAGAAGAATCACAACGAATTTTCGACGACCGGCACGAGCCCAGCGTGGCCGTCGTGCCGCCGGTGCATGCGCTCGAGGCCCCGGCGGACAGGCTCTAGGGAGTGGTGGTCGTATCTCCTGGACGTCTCCGGAAGCACGGCAGCGACGAGCGCGGCGCAGCGCTCGTCGAGTTTGCGCTGGTCCTGCCGCTGCTCCTAGTCCTGCTTTTCGGGATGGTCGATTTCGGCAAGGCGTTCAACTACTGGATCGACGGGACGCACCTCTCGGCGGAGGGAGCTCGCTGGGCCGTCGTGAACAAGAACCCGGGCTCGGGGACGTTGCAGGAGTACATCCAGCAGCAGGCCGATACCCCGGAGCTCCAGAGCGGTGGGACCGGCTCCATCGGGACGCCGCTCCAGGTCTGCATCAGCTTCCCGAGCGGGACGGCAGACGTGGGCGACCCGGTCAACGTGAGCGCGAGCTTCACCTACAACTGGATGCCCTTCCTCGGCGGTCAGATCGGAGTCACGCAGACGACGGTGACGGCCTCATCCACGATGCGGCTCGAAGCGGCTCCGACGAACTACGGGGCCGGTTGCTCGTGAGGCGTTTCGGCAAAGCTGCGGCGAGGACGCGCGAGGAGGACGGCGGCGTGCTCGTCATCGTCGCGACCTGGCTCCTGGGCGTTCCGGTGCTCATCGTCGTGCTCATCCTCGTTGTCGACGTGGGCAACTGGTACCTGCACAAGCGCCATCTGCAGCTGCAGGCGGACGCCGGCGCGCTTGCCGGTGGCGGTGTCTTCACCTTCCCGTGCTCGGACGACGCGATTGTCAATGAGAGCCGGCGCTATGCCGGTGACCCGGGCAGCGCCACGCCCTACAACCTCCAGGTCGCCCCCACGGATCAGTCGAACATGCACATTCTCGTCAACTCGGCTTCGTACTGGAACGAGGGCGGCACCGACTACAGCGACGGCGGGCCTCCGTGCTCGGCGATGTTCGTTGACCTGAAGATCACGGAGGCGAACCTGCCGTGGTACTTCGCCTTCAACGTCGTCCCGGCCATCAACGCGCATGCCCGCGTCTCGATCCAGGCGCTGCTCCGTGCTCGAGGCGCCCTCCCAGTCGCGGTGCCCGACATCGACCCGAAAGTCGGACGCGTCTTCTTCGTCGACGAGACGAACGGGGCCGTGCTCGCGTCTACGGCTCTCAACAAGACAGGATTTGACACGACGACCGGGCTGGCCACCTGGACCAATGAGACCGCGCCCGCTTCGCTCCCGGTCAACTCGGCACACATCGGCGTTCGAGTCGCCTTCGGCGGCGGCTCGTCGACGACGTGTGGCGCCCTTCTCGTCGAGTGCTATGACCTCGGTTCCTCGAATGGGATCGTCTATGTCCGTGGGTACTCGACCACTGGCTCCGGAGCACCACCGAACCCGCCGATTGCCCGCAACGTCTCGCTCTTCAGCGGCAACTGCCCCGACCCGTATTTCAACGTGCTTGCCGCCGCTTGCTCATTCGGCGTCAACGCCCAGGTCGACTTCGGCAGCGTGTCACCGGCGCAGGCGAAGGTCTCGGCAGTGGTCGGCGGGACCGAGCGCCAGCTCCAGTACGACGCCGGCCTTGGCAAGTGGGTTTCGACCTCCGCGGGCAACAGCTTCTTCACGGCCCCACCGGCGGGCGGCCCGATTCCGGTCGAGCTCAAGTGGGAGGTGAACGCTCCCGTCACGATCGGCGGAAACAACTGCACGACGACCGGGGGCAACAAGTGCAAGGGCACGTTCGGCACAGTGCAGCGAACGTTCAGCGGGTCGCTGGGCCGAAGTGGTCCGATCGAGCTCGCCGAGATCTACGAGGGCGGCTTCAAGGGCGCCAACTCGTTCGCGCTCGGGACCACGCACAACCTGATCGTCCGCATCGGGATCAAGGGCAACCTGGAGGAAGCCCAGAGCGTCGCGGATCCGCTCGTCGAGCTTCGTGTCACCGGTGGGAGCCAGAACCAGTCGATCGACTGCGATCCGAACCTCCCGAACCTTCGCGACGAGATCACGAATGGCTGCGCCCCGGAGTACGCCATCAACACCGGCGCGGCCTGCCCGTCGGGCGCCTCGTCGCTCTGGTCGACGCCGCAGCCGTGGGACTGCGTCGCCATCCAGACCGGTGGCGCGGTGGGTCAGCTCGAGCAGGGGATGCGCGCCCGCATCCTCGGCGGGGCGAACTCGTGCGTGAGCCCGAACAACTGGGCGAACTTCCCCAATCTTCCGCCCGACGACCCTCGCATCGTGCCCGTGTTCGTGACGCCGTTCGGGACCTTCCAGGGGAGCGGTAACGACGTCGTCCCAGTCTCAAAATTCGCCACGTTCTACGTCACAGGCTGGTTCTCGAGCCCGTGTTCCGGCGACGATCCAGTGCCCGACAAGGGCTACATCGTGGGTCATTTCATCAAGTACATCTTCGCCCTGAACAACGGTGGCGGAAGTGGCCAGGCATGCAACTTCAACGTCTTCGGCAGCTGCATCGCAGTGATGACCGACTGAGGAGGGACTAGGAATGCAATTCGCTCAACGCTTGCTGTCAACCCGTGGAGGGACAATCGCCGTCAGTGCCGCCGCGGCAATTCTCGCCGCGGCCGTGTTCATCGCGTACCTGCACCGGTACCGGGAGAGCGTCAACAGCTCGAACGAGCCCATGACGATCCTCGTTTCGAAGGGCCTGATCGAGAAGGGCACGCCGGGCAACATCGTCGGCAGCCAGGGCCTCTACCAGAGCACGACGACGCCGAAGGACGAGGTGCTCGACGGCGCGATCACGGATCCGGATCTCCTCCGGGGTCGGCTCGCCATCGAGGACATCTATCCGGGCCAGCAGCTCACCGTGTCGCAATTCACGGCGAGTGGAGCGGACGCGATCGGCAACCGGCTCACCGCCGACCAGCGCGCGATCAGCGTTCCGATCGATGTTGCACACGGCCTCATCGGCAAGGTGCAGATCGGCGACAAGGTCGACGTCTTCGGAGGGTTCAACGTCAGGCGTCTCAACACTGACGGCACGCCCGACCCTGAGGGGACGGATAGGCCCGTCCTGAAGCTGATCATGGAGGACGCCCTGGTCATTGACATCCCGGAGCAGCAGGCCGGCGGCTTTGCGCGTGTCGAGAAGTCCGAGGTGACGCTGCGTGTCACCGACGAGCAGGCGGCCAACCTCGCCTTCGCGGCGGACAACGGCAAGGTGTGGATCGTCCTCAGGCCGAAAGCGAACGGCAAGGCGACCACTCCCAACATCGTCACCCTCGAGACCCTCCTCTTCGGTGTCCCATCGGTAACGGCCGTGAGGTCGTTTGGAGGTAAGAGAGGATGAGCCACACGATCCGCACGCTCGTAGCCCTCGACGAGGGCGTCAACCACGAGGCTGTTCAGGCGTCGCTGCCTGTCGACTCTGACATCCAGATCGTCGGCATAGTCGACGGCCTCGAGGACAGCTGGACCACGCTCCAAGAGACGCCGACGGATCTGCTCGTCGTCGCCTGCGCCGGCTACTCCGACCGCGCTCTCTACCTGATCGACGGCGCGGTCAAGCAGCGCCCAGATCGGCCGGTGGTCGTGCTTGCCACCGGGTCGCCGAACGGGTTCGTCAGCCGGGTCTTCGAGGCGGGCGCCGACGACATCCTGACGCTACCGCAGGCTCCGTCAGACGTCGGCTTCATGCTCCAGAAAGCGGTGGCCCGAAAGCAGGGCACCGCCGTCGGGACGGGGGTCGCGCTCTCGCCGATGATCTGCGTCCTGGGTCCGAAGGGCGGGACCGGAAAGACCCTGACGTCGTGCAACCTGGCGGTGAGCCTCGCCGAGGCGGGCCACAAGGTTGCCATCGTCGACCTCGACCTTCAGTTCGGCGACGTCGGCCTCGCCCTCGGGCTCGCGCCCGACAAGACGATCTACGACCTCGCGAAGTCGGGCGGCTCGCTCGATACGGAGAAGATCGAGGCGTACCTCGTGAGCCACGTGTCGGGGGTTCGTGTACTCATGGCCCCCACGCGCCCGGATCACGCGGGTGTGATCACGACCGAGTTCCTCCGTGAGGTGTACGTGCACCTCCGCAACTGCAACGACTACCTGATCGTCGACACGCCTCCCGGCTTCACGCCCGAGGTGATCGCATCGATCGACAGCTCGTCGCACGTCTGCATGGTCGGGATGCTCGACTCGCTGTCGCTCAAGAACACGAAGCTCGGGCTGGAGACGCTCGCAATGATGGGCTACGACGGCGACAAGATGCGCTTCGTCTTGAACCGGGCGGACAGCCGCGTCGGCATCACGCGAGACGATGTCATCTCGATCGTCGGTCGGACACCGGACATCGCCGTCCCGAGCGACCGCGACATCCCGCGCTCGATCAACGAGGGCCAGCCGATCGTTCGCGCCAAGACGAGGTCGGAGGCTGCAAAGGCCTTCCGTTCGCTCGCATCGATGTACAACGGCAACGAAGCGGCGGCGCACCTCAATGGCGGCGGCCGCAAGCGCAGCCGGCTCGGGAGGAAGGGCTAATGGAACTCCACGAGCGACTCTCGGCCACGCGGCCCGTCGTCGCACCCACCGGGCGTGACCCGTTTGCCGAGCTCAAGAACCGGATCCACCTCGCCGTCATCGGCGAGCTCGGGCCCCAGCTATTCAACGTCAGCATGGACCCGAATGGGCTGCGGGACCGAGTTGGCACTGACATCAGGAGCCATCTCTCCAAGGAGCAGGGCGTCTCGCACAACGATCGCGAGCGGCTCGCCGCCGAGATTGCGGACGACATCCTCGGGCACGGCCCGCTCGAGCGACTTCTCGCCGATGACAGCGTCACGGAGGTCATGGTCAACGGCCCCTTCGATGTTTGGGTGGAGCGTCAGGGGCGGCTCTACGAAACGACCGTTCGCTTCACGGACGAGTCGCACCTTCGCCGGATCATCAACAAGATCGTCGCGCAGGTCGGTCGCCGAGTCGACGAGTCCTCCCCGATGGTGGACGCGCGTCTCCCCGATGGCAGCCGCGTCAACGCGGTCATCCCGCCGCTCTCGCTGAGCGGTCCCGTTCTGACGATTCGTAAGTTCAGTAAGAAGCGGCTCGACCTGAGCGACATGATCCGCCTCGGCACGCTGACGACGGAGACTGTCGAGTTCCTGCAGCGCTGCGTGCTCGCCAAGCTGAACATCCTCATCTCGGGCGGTACGGGCTCCGGGAAGACGACCCTCCTGAACGCCCTCTCAACGGCGATTCCGGACGCCGACCGCATCGTCACGATCGAGGACGCGGCCGAGCTTCGCCTGAACCAGAGGCACGTGCTCCGGCTCGAGGCTCGGCCCAAGAACATCGAGGGTGAGGGCGAGATTGCGATCCGCGAGCTGGTTCGTAACTCCCTGCGCATGCGCCCCGACCGGATCATCGTCGGTGAGGTCCGCGGTGCAGAGGCCCTCGACATGCTCCAGGCAATGAACACGGGCCACGACGGCTCGCTCAGCACCATCCACTCGAACTCGCCGCGCGACGCGCTCTCCCGCGTCGAGACCATGGTGCTCATGGCGGGCTATGACTTGCCCGTCCGCGCCATCCGACAGCAGGTGGCCTCGGCGCTCGACATGGTCGTGCACCTCGAGCGACTCGAGGACGGCTCCCGCCGCGTCACCGCGATCACCGAGGTCCAGCGGATGGAGTCCGAGGTGATCACGATGCAGGAGATCTTCGAGTTCAAGGTAGAGGAGATCACGAGCGATCGTGTGGTCGTCGGCAGTCTCCGCACCACTGGCCTGCGGCCGGCGTTCCTGCACAAGTTCGAGAAGCGGGGCGTCGCCCTTCCGGTGAGCCTCTTCACCGACAACAGGTCGCCGCGGGCTGCGACAGCGTTGCCCGACCTCGGCCGGGCGGCCAGCCGATGAAACGAGCGTCTATGCTGATCGCGCTTGCTGCTGTCCTGGCGCTTTTTGCCGGACAGGTGGCAAGGGCAGCCGAGGGCATCGCCCTCCGTAACACTGCGGGCGCGCGATTCCCGGACCGTGCCTACGTGCTCACGCTGCCGGACGAAATGGTGCTCCAGGCCGGGGCAGTCAAGGTGCGCGAAAACGGGAAGCTCGTCGAGGACGTGACCGTCGTTCCCGCGAACCAGGCGGGAACGGGCGAGTTCGGTGTCGTCCTCGTCGTCGACGCGAGCAACAGCATGAAGGGCACGGCCATCGTGCGTGCGATGGAGGCGGCGCGCGCGTTTGCGACGTATCGCCAGTCGAGCCAGATGATGGGTGTCATCACCTTCAACAAGGAGACGAACGTGGTCGTCGCGCTCACAGCCGACGGAGAGGTGATCGCGCAAGGCGTCGCGGACGTCCCCCCACTCGCCCGCGGAACGCACATTTACGACGCCGTCGAGAAAGCGGTTGCGCTGATCCAGGCGGGCGACGTGTCCGTGGGCTCCGTCGTGGTCCTCTCCGACGGCGCCGACACCGGAAGCCTTGCGTCGCTCGAGGACGCAGCCGCGAAGGCTAATGACGCGCGCGTCCGCATCTTCTCGGTCGGCCTTCAGTCGCGCTCCTTCGACGCCGGTCCGCTGCGCGAGCTCGCAGGTGCTGCCGGCGGGGACTACGCCGAGGCGCAAACGACGGACGATCTGAAGCCGATTCTCGAGGGCCTCGGCGCCAAGCTGGCCAGCGAATACCTACTTCGCTACCGGTCCGGCGCCGACTCCAACCAGCGGATTCACGTCTCGGTGCGGGTACAAGGACTCGACGGCATCGGGACGGTCATGTACACGAGCCCCGAGGGGGCGAACGGCGCGGGCGAGGTGTTCCGGCGCTCCTTTGCGGACCTCTTCTGGAGCGGCGCCGGCGGCATGGTCGCGGTGAGCGCCTTCACAGCTCTGCTCGTCGCAGTCGCGCTTATCGCACTCGTCCGGCCTCGCCGCCGAAGCCTGCAGCGACGGATGGCGGAGTTCGTCTCGGTGGTGCCGGTCGAGGAGGCCGGTGCCGACCCACAACCCACGGACGTCGTTCTTTCCGCGGCGGAGAGGTCGTTCGAGCGCGCGCAGTGGTGGGCGCGCTTCAAGGAGGAGCTCGAGATCGGTGGGATCACCGTCCCGCCCGTTCAGATCTTCGCGTGGACCGCCGTCGCAACGCTCCTCGGCATGTGGCTCCTGGCCGTGCTGAGCGGCCACGTCTTCTTCGGCGTGTTTGCTCTCGCCATTCCCTTCGTCGTCCGCGCTGTAATCAAGCGGAAGGTGGCCCGGGAGAGGCGCCTCTTCGGCGAGCAGCTGCCGGACAACCTGCAGGTGCTTGCCTCGGCTCTGCGGGCCGGGCACAGCCTGGTCGGCGCGCTCTCCGTCGTCGTCGACGATTGCCCATCGCCGTCAAAGGCGGAGTTCCGCCGGATCATCGCCGACGAGCAGCTGGGCGTCCCGCTCGAGGAAGCATTCGGCGTCGTCGTGCGGCGGATGGAGAACACCGATCTCCAGCAGGTCGCCCTGGTCGCCGCGTTGCAGCGTGAGACGGGCGGCAATACGGCCGAGGTCCTCGACCGGGTCTGCGAGACGATTCGACAGCGCTTCGAGCTCCGGCGGATGGTCAAGACCCTCACCACTCAGGGACGCATGTCCCGTTGGGTCGTCTCCTTCCTTCCGGTCGGCCTGCTCGCCCTGATCACGCTCATCAACCCGGAGTACATGGCGCCGCTCTACTCGAACACCGCCGGTCGGATTCTTCTTCTGATCGCGGCGCTCATGGTGATCTCCGGGTCGGTCGTCATCCGAAAAATCGTCGACATCAAGGTCTGAGGAGGCTGCCGTGATCATCATCCTCATCGGCGCCGTCTTCCTCGTCGGAGCGTCGGTCGCGCTCGTGGCGCGGGCGGTCGCGATGCCCCGCGTGCGGGCCGCCGAAACAATCGGCCAGATCGGTTCCTACGGATATGCGGGTCAGCGGGGAGAGGCCACTGCAGGCTTGGGGCTCCGTGGGCCTCTCGACGAGCTCGCGGGCCTGGTCGGCGGCATGATCGCTTCGCGGTTCGGCGGGCCCCACGAGGCGGAGCTGCGGAACCAGCTGATGAGCGCCGGGCTCTACGCCACTTCGCCGCGGAAGTTCCTCGGTTACCAGGCGCTGTCGGCGATCACCTTCCCCGCCACCTGGGTGTGGCTGGCGACTGCCTCCGGCTTCCCGAGCGTCTTCGTGCTCGGCGGTATCCTGGTCGCCGTCCTCCTCGGGTGGACGGCGCCCATGACCATCCTGCGCAACCGGGCACGTCGGCGCCTCGAAACGATCGACTACGACCTGCCCGAGCTCATCGACGTGCTTGTCGTGACGGTCGAGGCAGGGCTCGGGTTCGGCGGCTCGCTCCAGGTCGCTTCCGAGAAGCTGGAGGGGCCGCTCGGCGACGAGCTGCGCCTCACCCTGCAGGAGCAGACGATGGGCCTCTCGACGAACGAGTCGCTGAAGAACATGCTCGTGCGCGCCGAAACGCCGGCGATGCGTTCTTTCGTCCGCTCGATTCTTCAGGGCGAGATCCTCGGCGTCTCGATCGGCGAGATCATGCGCAACCTGTCGACGGAGATGCGCAAGCGCCGGCGGGCTGCTGCGGAGGAGCGGGCGCAGAAGGCGCCGATCAAGATCCTCTTCCCGCTCATCTTCCTGATCTTCCCGGCCATGTTCATCATCCTGCTCGGGCCGGCCGTCTTCCAGTTCCTCGAAGCGTTCGGAGGCTGATGTTCAGCCGCGTCAGCGTGACGGGCGTCTTCCTCGTCCTGACGGCGGCGACCGCGGTCAGCGCCGTGCAGAGCTGGCAGGACGCGATCTCCGCGGCGACGCTCCGAAGCTGGGGAGTGGCGGGCTATTCGCTCCTCAAGGTCGGCATCGTTCTCGCGTTCAGCATTTTCGTCGCGCTTCGCGACCCGGCCAGGCGTCCGTCGCGCGAGCCGGTCGCGTTCGCCGCGTGCGGCGCTGCAGTCGCGGCGCTCGTCGCCCTGAGAGAGCCTCCTGTCGACGCCGCCACGACCGTCGTCGTGGCGGGTGATCTGGTTGCGCTCGCATCGTTCGCGTGGCTGCTGGTTGCAGTACTTGCCCTCGGCCGCTGCTTCGGCGTGCTTCCGGAGGCGCGCGGGCTCGTTACCCACGGGCCGTACCGCCTCGTCCGGCACCCTGTGTACCTCGGCGAGCTTGGGGCATGTGCCGGCCTCGTCCTGGCAGCGCCGCGGGCATGGAACTTCGGAGCGGCTCTGGTGTTCGCGCTCGCCCAGGCGGTCCGGATGCGCCTGGAAGAGAACGCGCTGTCCGCCGAGTTTCCCGAGTACCTCGACTATGCGGCCCGAACTCCGCGATTGATCCCGAGAATGCCGGCGCGCCGGACACGCGTCCTCGCGGGCGGCCGAACGCCGTGACTCACCGCGAGCGCCGTGCGGCCGGCGCGAGGCGGGGAGCGGGCGTCAAGGCGCTGGTCCTCCTCGTCATCTTGGGCGCGAGCCTGATGGTGGCCGCGCCGCCGGCGCTGGCCGCGCCGATCGTCCCGGGCGGCGCGCCCGTGGCGGTCAACCTTCCCGTTGCCGGGGACGTGGCGACGCTCACCTTCGACGCGACCGCCGGCGATCGGATCAGCCTGGAGATCACCGACGTCACCATCGGGACGTCGGTCTGCTGCAGCACGAAGGTCACCATCGTTCGCCCGGACAACAAGACGCTTTCTTCCTTGACCCTCGGAACGAACGGCGGCTTTATCGACGCGGTCAGCCTGCCCCTCAGCGGGACGTACTCGATCGTGGTCGATCCGCAGAGCACGAGCGTCGGCGACGCGACGCTTACGTTGCACGCCGTCCCTCCCGACACGACCTCGGCGATCACCCTCGGCGGTGCACCAGTGACCGTCGGTTCGGCGGCGCCGGGTCAGAACGCGACGGCCAGCTTCGCCGGGACGGTCGGGGACATCGTCAGCCTCGAGATCACCGACGTCACTGTCGGGACATCGACTTGTTGCAGCACGAAGGTCACCATCCTCCGGCCGGACGGGCGCACGTCGTCGACGACCACGGTCGGTACCAACGGAGGCTTTCTCGATGCGGTGGCTCTTCCGCTCGCCGGTGCCTACACCATCGTGGTCGATCCGCAGGGCGCGCTGACGGGAGGCGCGACGCTCCTCCTTCACGACGTCCCCCCGGACGCTACTGCGGCGGGGGCGCTCGGCTCGACAACGAGCATCGCGACAACGGTTCCCGGCCAGAACGCGCGCGTGACGTTTGCGGGCGTCGCCGGCGGACGTGTGAGTGTCGAGATTACCGACGTCACCGTCGGGACCTCGTTCTGCTGCAGCACGAAGGTGACGCTGCTTCGGCCGGATGGCCGGGTGGCTTCGACAGCCACGTTCGGAACGAACGGCGGCTTCCTCGATGCTGCCGCTCTGGCACAGACCGGCACGTACGCGGTTGTCGTCGATCCGCAAGGTGCTACGACCGGAGCCGTGACGATCACGCTCCACGATGTACCGGCTGACGCCAGCGGAGCTGTGGCCTTCGGGTCTTCGGCGCCAGTCACGACCACCGTCCCCGGGCAGAACGCGAACGTCACGTTCTCCGGGGTCGCCGGCCAAAGGGCAAGCGTCGTCGTGTTCGACGTGTCGTTCGGCACGTCGACGTGCTGCAGCCTCAGGATCTCGATTCTGAAGCCGAACGGGACCGTCCTTGTGACGCCTGTGAGCGTGGGGACGAACGGCGGCTTTCTCGACGCGGTTGTACTCCCGACCACGGGGACGTACACGCTCTTCGTCGACCCGCAGGGCCCCGCCACGGGAAGCGCCACGCTCACGCTCTACAACGTCCCGGCGGACGCGGCAGCGACGATCGTGCCGGGAGGTGCGCCGGCGACAGTCTCGACGACCGTGCCGGGCCAGAACGCCGGCGTTACCTTCGATGCCGTCTCCAACCAGAAGGTGAGCGTCAAGGTCGGGCCGAGCTGCTGCGCGACGAGAGTCTCGATCATCAAGCCAAACGGTGCCGTGCTCGTTGCGGCGATGACAATGGCAGTCGGCGGCGGGTTCATGGACACCGTCACCATCCCCACGACCGGGACGTACACGATCCTCGTCGACGTTCAGGGTCCCGCAACGGGCGACGTGACCTTGACGCTCTACGACGTCCCCGCGGACGTCACGAGCACGATTGCGTTCGGCGTCCCGAAGACGATCACGACGACGGTTCCCGGCCAGAACGCGAGTCTGACCTTCACCGGAAGCGCCGGCCAGGTCGTCAGCCTCGTGATGGCGGGCGGCTGCTGCACCACGAGGATCTCGCTCTTGAAGCCGAACGGAACCGTGCTCGTCTCGCCGGTCTCGTTCGGCGCGGCGGGAGGCTTCCTTGACGCGACGACGCTTCCGAACAACGGCACGTACACGATCGCCATCGATCCTCAGGGAGCAGCGACCGGCGCCCTGACGTTCACGCTGCACACGGTTCCCGCCGAGGTGACGGGAACGCTCTCGTTCGGCCTCCCCGGCTCGTTAGCGACGACGGTCCCGGGTCAGAACATCCGGCTTACGTTCGCCGGCACTGCCGGCCATCGAGTGAGCTTCCGGCTCGATCCCAGCTGCTGCACCACTCGAATCTCACTCCTCAGGCCGGACGGAAGCGTCGCAGCCGCGGTAACGAGTTTTGGTACGAGCCCGGCCTTCATCGACCCGGTCTCACTGACCACGACCGGGACGTACACCGTGCTCCTCGATCCACAGGGCTCGTCCGTCGGATCGATGACGGCGACCGTCTACGACGTGCCCGGCGACGTCATCGGTGCGATCACGTTCGGGACGCCGGTCAACCTGAGCCTGGCGGTGCCGGGCCAGAACGCGCGCCTCACCGTCGACGGAACAGCAGGACAGGTCGTCAGCGTCGGCCTTAGCAACGTCACGATCGGAAGCTCGGTCCTCAGCGGCACGACGGTCTCGGTCCTCAGGCCGGATGGAAGCGCGCTCGCTTCCCGCAACGTGGGCACGGCGGGCGGATTCCTCGATGCTGTGGCGCTGCCCGTGACGGGGACGTACACCGTCCTCGTCGATCCGCTCGGCGCCAATATAGGCGGGATCACCGTTGCGCTCGAGCAGGTTCCCGTAGACGTCGAGGCCTCGATCGCGTTCGGCGTGCCACTTACGGTAACGACAACCGTCTCCGGTCAGAACGCGCGCGTCTCCTTCACGGGAACAGCCGGCCAGCGGGTCAGCCTCCAGGTGAGCGGGAACTGCTGCCTCTCGCAGATCTCGATCCGCCAGCCCGACGACTCGGTCCTCGTAGCCCCTGCGACCTTTGGCCTGGGCGCCGGCTTCATCGACACGCGGACCCTTTCGCAGAACGGCGCTCACACGATCCTGATCGACCCGCAGGCGGCGGCGACGGGCAGCATCACGCTGACGCTCCATGACGTCCCGGCCGACGCTTCAGCAGCGATCGTGCCGGGCGGCCCACCCGTCACCGCCACGACCTCCACGCCCGGTCAGAACTCCAGGTTGAGCTTCACGGGGACGGCTGGCCAGCGCGTCAGCCTTCGCGTCGCGCCCGGCTGCTGCGCCGCCTCGTTCTCGATTCTGGAGCCGGGCGGGGCGCCGGTCGCGGGGCCGACGATTTTCGGAAGCGGGGGCGGTTTCGTCGATACCGTCACCCTGCCTTCGAACGGCGCGTACACGGTCGTGGCCGACCCGCAGGGTCCCGTCACCGGGAGCTTGACCCTGACCCTCTACGACGTGCCGGCAGATGCCGCCGGGTCTGCGGTCGTCGGGGGACCCGCGGTCACCGTCTCGACGACAACGCCCGGTCAGAACGCCGTCGTGAGCTTCGCCGGCACGGCCGGTGACGGTCTGTTGGCTCGAATCGGCCCGTTCAATTGCTGCAGCACGCGCGTGTCTGTCCGCAACCCCGACGGGTCGCTCCTAGCGGGCCCCGTCTCCTTCAACCCCGACGGCGGCCCACTCACGACGCACCTGCCGACCTCGGGTACCTACACCCTCTTCATCGATCCGCAGGGACCCGCCGAAGGCGACCTCCACGTCCGGCTGGAGCTGGACAACACGGCTCCGGCGCCGCCGCTCCTCAGCCTCTCGGAGTCGGCGCTCGACAGCCACGTGGTCGGAGCGACCTTCTTCTACCGGCCAAGCGGAGCCGGTGGAACGTTCACGGTCAGCGCGACCGCGAACGACGGCGGGACGGGTCTCGACCGCATGGCCTTCCCGGGTCTGGGCGGAGGCTTGACGCCGACGGCGATCTTCGACGACCGGATTGTGCCGTACAGCCAGACATACAGCTGGTCCCCTGGATCGACCTTCGATAATGCGCTGAACCAGGTTACGGCCTACGACAAGGTCGGGAACGGCTCGAGCACGAACTTCGCCGTCACCCCGGACGCGACGCCGCCGGCAACGACCGACAACACGGCGGCGATCGGGTCCGGATGGAGGAACAGCGACGCCGTCGTCTCGCTTTCGCCTTCGGACGGGACCGGGTCCGGTTCAAATCGCACGCACTTCACGTCCGACGGATCGACGCCGACGACGGCGTCGCCGCAGGGCACGTCGGTCATCCTTTCGGCCGAGGGCGTCTACACCGTCAAGTACTTCTCGATCGACAACGTCGGCAACGCCGAGTCTCCGAAGACTGCCGGCACCCAGATCAGGATCGACAAGACCGTCCCGAACTCGGCGACGCTCGACCCGCTCCCGGCCGTGATCAAGAACGGCCACATCCTCACCGCCTCGGGCGCCGACGCGCTCTCCGGCGTCGGCTCGATTTCCTACCACTACTGCGCGGGCGCTGCTTGCACGCCGTCCACGCTCATCGGCTCGAGCCCGACCGGCCCGGGTTATGCGGTCACGTGGAGCTCGCAGCCGGCCGACGGCACCTACCAGCTGCTTGCTCGGGTCAGGGACGTCGCCGGCAACGTGCTCGACTCGGCGAAGCGAACGGTCGCGATCGACAACACGCCGCCGAACACGACGATCACGTCCGCACCCGCCCAGGCGACCAACTCGACATCGGCGAGCTTCACCTTCACTGCAACCGAGGCGTCGAGCTTCGAGTGCAGCCTCGACGGCGCCGCCTTCGGTGCCTGCACGAGTCCGTGGAGTTACACGGGCCTGGCGGCCGGCAGTTACACCTTCCAGGTGCGGGCCACCGACACGATCGGGAACACCGACCCGACACCGGCGAATCACGCCTGGACGGTCGACCTGACACCGCCGGACACCACGATCACGGCGGCACCCACGAACCCGTCGAACCTGACCGGCCCGAGTTTCAGCTTCACGTCGACGGAAGCGGGATCGACCTTCCAGTGCAGCCTGGATGGCGCCGCCTTCGCTGCCTGCACCAGCCCGAGGAGCTACACGGGCCTGGCGGCAGGGAGCCACACCTTCCAGGTGCGGGCCACCGACCCGGCTGGGAACACCGACGCCAGCCCAGCGAGCCACACATGGACGATCGACCTCGCCGCACCGGACACGACCATCACCTCCGCGCCGCCCGCGGTAAGCAGCTCGACGTCGGCGAGCTTCAGCTTCACGTCGACGGAACCAGGCTCCATGTTCCAGTGCAGCCTCGACGGAGCCGCTTTCGCTGTCTGTACGAGCCCGAGGAGCTACTCCAGCCTCGCGGCCGGCAGCCACACGTTCCAGGTGCGTGCGATCGACCCAGCCGGGAACACGGACGCCACCCCGGCGAGCCGTGCGTGGACGATCGACCTCACCGCACCGGACACCACGATCACGTCCGGGCCGGCGAATCCCACGAACGCGACGGCTCCGAGTTTCAGCTTCACGTCGACGGAGGCGGGCTCCAGCTTCGAGTGCAACCTCGACGGCGCCGGCTACACGGCATGCACGAGCCCGACGAGCTACACGGGCTTGACCCCCGGCAGCCATACGTTCCAGGTCCGTGCCACGGATCCGGCCGGAAACACCGACGGGACGCCTGCAAGCCAGACGTGGACGATCGACCTGGCGGCGCCGGACACCACCATCACCTCAGCGCCCGCGAACCCATCGAACGTCACTGGTCCGAGCTTCAGCTTCACCTCCAGCGAGGCCGGCTCGACCTTCCAGTGCAGCCTGGACGGCGCCGCCTTCGCCGCCTGCACGAGCCCCAAGAGCTACGTGGGCTTGACCGCCGGCAGCCACACCTTCCAGGTGCGTGCGACCGATCTGGCCGGGAACACGGACGCGACTCCGGCGAGCCACACCTGGACGGTCGACCTCACCGCGCCGGACACGACGATCACGGCCGGACCTGCCGACCCGACGAGCTCGACCTCGCCAAGCTTCAGTTTCAGTTCGACTGAGGCGGGCTCCAGCTTCGAGTGCAGGCTCGACGGCGGTGCTTTTGTCGCCTGCACGAGCCCCAAGACCTACACGGGCTTGACCGCCGGCAGCCACACCTTCCAGGTGCGTGCGACCGACCCGGCTGGGAACACGGATCTGACCCCGGCGAGCCAGACGTGGACAGTCGACCTCGGGGCGCCCGAGACCACGATCACGTCGGCGCCTGCGAGCCCGTCGAACCTCACCGGCCCGAGCTTCAGTTTCACTTCGACTGAGGCGGGCTCTAGCTTCGAGTGCAGGCTCGACGGCGGTGCTTTCGTCGCCTGCACGAGCCCGAAGAGCTACTCCGGACTCGTGGGGGGCAGCCACACGTTCGAGGTGCGCGCGACCGATGCGGCGGGGAACACGGACGCGACTCCGGCCAGCAACACGTGGACGATCGACGTGACAGCACCAGACACGACGATCTCAGCCGGGCCGTCTAACCCGACGAACTCGACGGCCCCGAGCTTCAGCTTCACGTCGACGGAAGCGGGCTCCAGCTTCGAATGCAAGCTCGACGGCGTCGCCTTCGCCGCCTGTACCAGCGCGAAGAGCTACACGGGCTTGACGACCGGCAGCCACACGTTCGAGGTGCGCGCGACCGATCCGGCGGGGAACACCGACGGGACGCCTGCGAGCCAGACGTGGACGATCGACCTATCCGCGCCGGATACGACGATTACGGTTGGACCTGCCGACCCGACGAACTCGACCTCGGCGAGCTTCAGCTTCACGTCGACGGAGGCGGGGTCGACCTTCGAATGCAGGCTCGATGGCGCTGCCTTTGGCGCCTGCACGAGCCCCCAGGGCTACACGGGCCTGACGGCCGGCAGCCACACGTTCCAGGTGCATGCCATTGATCCCGCTGGAAACGTCGATGCCACTGCGGCCAGCCGCTCCTGGGTCGTCGATCTGGCGCCGCCGGACACGACAATTGCTTCCGGTCCGCCCAATCCGAGCAACAGCACAGGCGCATCCTTCACCTTCACCTCGAGCGAAGCAGGATCGACGTTCCAGTGCAGCCTGGACGGCGCGACCTTTACGTCCTGCAGTAGCCCGGCGACGTACTCGGGGCTCGCAGTTGGCCCCCACCTGCTCGAGGTGCGGGCGACCGACCCTGCCGGCAACACCGATCCAACGCCCGCGGGCCATGCGTGGGTCATCGATGACGTGCCGCCGGACACGACGATCACGTCCGCTCCTCCCACGGCGACGAGCTCGACCTCGGCGAGCTTCAGCTTCACCTCCAGCGAGGCGGGATCCACGTTCCAGTGCAGCCTCGACGGCGCTGCCTATTCGGCCTGTACGTCTCCGCGGGCGTACTCGAGCCTGCCCGAGGGCTCGCACACGTTCGGAGTCAGGGCGATCGATCCCGCAGGCAACGTCGATCCGACTTCGGCTACGCACTCCTGGGCCATCGACACTGCGCCGCCCAACACGACGATCGACACGGCACCCGCCAACCCAACGAACTCGACGGCCGCAAGCTTCTCGTTCTCGGCGAGCGAGCCTGGCTCCACCTTCGAATGCCAGCTCGACGGCGGCGGCTATTCAGGCTGCACCAGCCCGAAGGGCTACAGCGGCCTGACCGAAGGTAGCCACACCTTCCAGGTGCGTGCCGTCGACCAGGCCGGCAACGCCGACGCTTCTCCGGCGACGAATACGTGGACGATCGACACGACGGCGCCGAACACCACAATCGGCTCTGGTCCCGCGGACCCGACGAACTCGACCTCCGCGACACTCAGCTTCACTTCGAGCGAGTCAGGCTCGACGTTCGAATGCAGGCTCGGTCCTGGAACCTTCGCGGCCTGCTCCTCGCCGGCGACGTACACGTCGCTCTCGGAGGGCGCGCATGTCTTCGAGGTGCGGGCGATCGACGCGGCCGGCAACACCGATCCGACTCCAGCGAGCCGAAGCTGGACCGTTGACACCATCGCTCCGGCGGCACCCGTGATCGAAAGCCCGGCCGAGGGAAGCACGAGCAATACCGGCGGCTTCACCCTGTCAGGCACGGCGGAAGCCGGCGCGAGCGTCGAGATCTTCGAGGGGCTCGCCTCCCGAGGCACGACGAACGCGACTGCTGGCGGAAGCTGGAGCAAGGCGCTCACGGGGGTTGCGGACGGCTCGCACTCGTACACAGCGCGTGCCACTGACGCTGCCGGCAACGTTTCGGCTGCGTCCAGCTCCCGCACGATCGTTGTAGACACGGCCGCGCCGAACACAACCATTGGGACGGGCCCGGCGGGCAGCACACCAAGCACCGGCGCGATCTTCAGCTTCTCGGCCGACGATCCGGCCGCGACCTTCGAATGCAGCATCGACGGTTCGAGCTACACGTCGTGCACCTCGCCGAAGAGCTACAGCGGACTTGCGGAGGGCAGCCACACCTTCAGCGTGCGGGCGACCGACCTCGCAGGCAACACCGATCAGACTCCAGCCAGCCGTACGTGGACCGTCGACGTCACGCCGCCTGCGGCCCCAGTGATCACCGCCCCGGCCGACGGGACCGCGTTCGCTACGAGCAGCGTGACGCTCTCCGGTACTGCCGAGCCCTTGGCCCTCATTGAAGTTTTCGAGGGCTCGACCTCCCGAGGTACGACCTCAGCAACCGCCGGCGGGAACTGGAACAAGCTCCTGACGGTCACCGACGGCTCGCACACCTATGACGCGACGGCGAAAGACAACGCCGCCAACACATCGCCCGTGTCGAACACAGTGACCGTCACGGTCGACACGACGGCGCCGAACACCACCATCTCCTCGGCGCCGCCGAGCGCGACAAGTGCGACCGGCGCGAGCTTGCAGTTCTCCTCGAACGAGGCGGGGTCGAGCTTCGAATGCCAGCTCGACGGCGGCGGTTACTCGGCCTGCGTGACCCCCAAGAGCTACACCGGCCTCGCTGACGGGAGCCACACGTTCCAGGTCCGCGCGGTCGACGCCGTCGGACACCCTGATGCCACGCCGGCCTCTCATAGCTGGACCGTCGACACCGCAGCGCCCGAGACGTCGATCACGTCTGGGCCTGCGAACCCGACCGTGGAGACCGACGCTGTGTTCGTCCTCGAGGCGAACCAGGCGGGGTCGACCTTCGAGTGCAGCCTCGACGGAGCAGCGTTCGGCGCCTGCTCGAGCTCCGAGACGTATCTCGGCCTCAGCGCTGGTCCCCACCTCTTCGAGGCGCGCGCCATCGATCCCGCCGGCAACGTTGACCCGACGCCGGCGCCCTACGGCTGGACGATCTCGTGAGCGCCTTTGGACGTCAGGCCAGTCCAATCCCCCCCGCTCGGGGGTGTGGCGCATGAGCGCTGACATTCAGCCTGGAAGAGAGCATGAGGAGGGGATAGGGCGCGTGCGCAAGTTGACTGGACAGACGCGGAATCGACTGACACGAGCGGCGCTGGTCGCGACGGTCATCGCGCTCGTCTCCGTGGCGCCGGCTGGAAGTGCGCCGGCCACGCCCGTCGCGGTGGGGCCAGACTCCGGGGCCGTTGTCGCCTTCCTCCCGGCTTTCAGCTGGAGCGCCGTCCCCGGCGCTGACCGCTACGAGTTCGAGATCTCGGCCGACTCGGGGTTCAACTCGCCCGTGCTCGGCTCGAACTTCGACCACTTCTTCACCAAGAACGCCTACGCGACCATCAACAAGGCCGTCCCGAATGGGACGTACTGGTGGCATGTGCGAGCAATCGCCCCGGATGGCTCGCTTTCGCCTTGGTCGGTCGCCCGGTCGTTCCAGAAGCAGTGGCTGATCGCGCCGACGCTTACGGCGCCGGCCAACGACGCGACGATCACGTATCCCACCCAGGCCTTCCGGCTCTCGTGGAATCAAGTCCCCGGAGCGTTCACCTATCTGCTCAGCGTCGCGACCGACCCCGAGCTCGGGTCGCTCGTGTGGTCGCAGGCCGTCGAGACACAGGCGACGTCGTTTACGCTCTCGCTCCCGCTCGCAGCCGACAAGACGTACTTCTGGGGCGTCACTGCCCTCGATCCAGAAGGCCATCCGGGCGGCTCCTCCGAGGTTCGATCGTTCAACTGGGTCTGGCCCTCGACGACGACGACGAGGGTCACCGACATTGCAACTGCCCCTGAGATCGACGACTACGAGTTCGATTGGGATCCCGTTCCGGGCGCGGCGGGCTACGAGCTCGAGGTAAATGCCTCCGTGGACTTCGCTCCCGGCTCGCGTGTCTGCTGCCCTGTCAATTCGATCACGAAGCTGTCGACGATCGCGACGAGGTACACGCCGAAGATCGTGCTCCAGAACAACAACCACTACTACTGGCGCGTGCGTGCGATCGATCCGAACAAGAACGCAGGCGTCTGGAACCTCGGGCCCCAGTTCTCGAAGACGTTCGACAACGTCGTCCCAAGCGTCAAGGACCTGCGGATGCTCGACAACCCGACACCAGGAGAAACGTTCGAGACGGACACGCCGATCGTCACGTGGTCGCGTGTGCCGGGTGCCTCGAGCTACGAGGTCGAGGTCACGAAGTTCGCCGGCGGCTGCCAGTGGTCGGCAACGTCGGAGCACTGGAAGAGCCGCACGTCGTCGAACGCCTGGACGCCACTCGGGAACGCGTGGAGCGGCACCCAGCCGTACACCAGCCCGCAGAACGTCTCGACTGACACGCCTGCGCTTGTGTCCGGTCATGAGTACTGCGTTCGGGTGACGGCAATCGACCGGGCATCTGACTTCATCAGCGCTCCGCTTCGGAGCATCGAGAAGTATTTGCCGGTAGCGGGTACGCCAGCATTCACCTGGACGGGGCCTCCGGTCGGCGGCACGTGTTCGCCGTCGTGCGAGCCGGGAGCCATGGGTTCGGGCGACTACCTCACTCCGCTCGTCGGAGAGGTGCATCGCGGAATGCCGCTGTTCCGCTGGAAGCCGATTGCCGGCGCTGCCAGTTACTACGTCCTCGTGTCGCGCGACCCAAACTTCACGAACCTCGTTGACTACGCCTTCGTAAAGATTCCGGCCTACGCCCCCCGGAGCGGCTTCGGGCCCAGAACGTATTCGGACGAGACGAACGAGTACTTCTGGGCGGTGCTGCCGTCCACTGAGCTAAACGGTCAGGGCGTCACCGCCAGCGGGCCTCTGTCGAGCGCACCGACGTTCTTCGAAAAGCAGTCGCTGCCTCCCGTCCGATTGGCGCCGGCGAACGACACCGTCTTCGCCGAGCCTGCGACGTTCCGCTGGAGCCCGGCCGCAGATGCGCGCCGATACCGGTTGCAGGTCTCGCAGGATCCGACATTCTCGAGCCTCATCGTTGAAGACGTGATCACGGACTCGACATCGTTCACGTCGCTTCGAACGTATCCGGCGGACGTCAACCTCTACTGGCGCGTTCGCGCTGATGCGGAGACGGTCGAGTCGACGGAAGGCATCGGGCTGACCTGGTCGACGACTGGAACGTTCATCCAGACGCTTCCGACCCCCGTTGCCGATCCCGGAAACCCGACGAGCGGCGACAGTGTTCCGACGTGGGAATGGGGGCATGTCCCGGGCTCGATCTCCTACGACATGCAGGTCCTACGGCCCACCGGCGGTGTCCCACTTCAGTTCTTCGGCCTTCCGTCGAGGGCGTTCACGCCCACGCTCATGAAGGGCACGGGCAACTGGCAATGGCGAGTGCGCGCAAACTTCCCGCAGACAGAGATCGGCCTGCCGACGGACGGCCCCTGGACCCCGTGGTTCTCGTTCACCCGGACGATCAGGGAGCCAGGGAACGCGTCCGAGGACACCGGGTCGCGTCAGGTTGCCCTCGCGTGGAATCCAAAAGCAGGGGCGCGGAACTACCGCGTTCAGATTTCGACCCGGCCGGACTTCACGACGATCATCGACGCGCAGGCGACCGACAACCCGAGCTTCGCACCGCTCCTGACCCACCCGGCGTACGCGGCAGGCGGCACGTTCTACTGGCACGTCGCCGCGGCCGACGACGTATCCCTCAACGTCGGGGACTTCAGCCCAATGCGCAGCTTCACGCTAGCGCCGGCGTCGGCGCCGACGTCGACCCCGACCACGACCCCGCCGTCGACGAAAGCAAGCTCGTCGATCACCCTCAGGGTGCGGAAGCTGACGGCACGGGTTCGTGCCCGGGGCGTACTCATGCCCAACCACGCAGGCAAGGCCGTGAGCGTCAAGCTCTTCCGTAAGAGGAGCGGCGTCTGGCGTCGCCTGTCGACCAAGTCGGTGAAGCTTTCCAGTACGAGCGCATATGCGACATCGTTCAGCCGTCCGCGTCCGGGCTATTGCAAGATCGTCTCGAGATTCCCCGGAGATACGGATCATCGCGCGAGCTCGAAGACCGTCGCGTTCCGCTGCTGAGCGGCCGCACCGCCGCCCGGACGAACTAACTCTTTAGCCGCTCAGGCACGCGGCCGATACACGATGCATGGTCTCTTGCCTTGCATCGTCGGTGCCGCGACCGCAGCCGCCGGACGGACTAGACTTTGGTCGAGCTGGGTACTATCCGAAGCGCGAGATGCTGGGAAACCGATCGGAAATGCATCGATGAGCGGCGGTACTTCCGTCCTTTTCTTCGCGCTCGGCGGCGGGGCGCTCGCTCTCTGGATTGACACGCGCTTCCCGACGCTTGCCCCGGCCGAGTTCAAGCGAGTGATGTTCCATCTCCTTGCGTCGATGGCCCTGGGTCAGCTTGCGCTTCCTCCGATCATGAACTTTCTGAACGGCTCGCACGTTGGGACTCTCGCCGGTCTCTTCGGCGCTGCGCTCCCGGCCCTCATCTACTGCTTCCTGGTCTCGATCTGGGTGATCAAGACCTTCCAGGGCAGTCTTCGGCACCGCTAGCGGGCCGAGGGTTCACTCCGGGTGCTGACCTTCTTGGCGCCTAACAACGGATGAGTGGTTAGCCCAGGGGGCTGCGTAGTTCCGTGCACCGGTTCGAGTCCGCTCCGTGCCTCTCTGCGCGTCCGGCGCCGTTCAAACGCCGCGGCGTGTGCGATTACCCGGCGCGCGGCGTCGCGGTCGGCAACGCCGAGCTTCCGTACGACCGAAGCAACATGGCTTCGCACCGTCACGGGGCTCACCGCCAGCCGCCGCGCGATCTCTGCCGTCGGGTATGACTCGCCGAGGAGCTCGAGGACTTCCCATTCGCGCGAGGTGAGTTGCACGCCCCGCGCGGCGAGCTCCGCAGCAAGACGCGCACGCGCACCCCGGCGACGGTACTCGGATACGAGGGTGGCGACGAGGGCGCGCGGAATCGCCACTTCGCCGTCTCGCACGCGCTCGAGCACATGGGCGAGCCGCGCAGGGTCTCGGCCGACCAGGTAGCCGGATGCTCCCGCTGCGAGTGCGTCGAGAACCTGGCCGTTCGCCGACCCGCCGACGATGACGACCCGGCTCGCCGGCGCGCGGGTCTTGATCCCGGCAGCGGCGGCGACGACATCGTCCAGGTGCGCATCGATGAGGCAGATGTCGGGAGCCTGGCGGCCGGCGACACCCACCGCGTCGGCCGCGGTTCCGACCTCGGCGCAGACCTCCAGTCCACTTTCCTCGAGTGCGGCGCGTCGACGCGCACGCCCGCGCGGCCTGCTGTCGGCGACCAGCACGGTGGTCCGTCGCATATTCGTCCGAGCGTCTGTCAAAGGTTGCTACTCAGCAGGGGGCCGGAACAGTGTGGCACCGCGGGCCTGATTAGGTCAATGGGCCGTGCGGCCCAATTGGGTCGTTGACGTCGCCTTCACGAGCGTGCTCGCGGTCGCAAACGTTGAGAAACCTCAACGCTGGTTGAGCCCCTCGGCCCATAGAAGTTTGCCGAAGACGGCGACATGCTGGGAAAGCGCGCCGTTGGGGTTTGCGGCCCTGTCCGCGGCGCAATCGGGAATTCGAGGCGAGAGGTCAGCAATCCATGCGGCAATGGGGTACTGAACTTCCTTCCAGCTACTCCTGTACCGGGGTAGGGGTTGTCGCGACCCCCAGAGTCTTACGTTTGTATCACCCAAATCAGCTGAACAGCGGGCGGGCGGCTTTCTGCGGCACCCCTCGCACGAGGGGAGAGGTTTGACAGCAATGCATTCCACATTCGAGCACCGTCTCGGCACCGGGCGGAAGGCAGTTGCCTTCGGTTTTTTCGTCGTTCTCGCACTGACTTTCTTGGCTTTCGTGGGGAGCGCGCAGGCGGGTATCGAATCAGCTCCGCCGCCGCAGATCTGGAGCGATAAGGCCGACTACGCCCCTGGCGAGACCGTTGTGCTCTCAGGAGTCAACTGGGCGCCGGGCGAGTCGGTGCACATTCGCGTGAATGACGATGCCGGCGCTTCCTGGAGCCACGATGACGACGCCATGGCGGACGGGGCCGGAACCATCTCGCATCAGTTCGACCTGCCAACCACCTTTGCGGCGAGTTACACGGTCACGGCAACGAGCGCGACCGGGACGGCGACGACGAGCTTCACCGACGGCAACGTCAAGGTTGACGTCGCGCCTACCGGCGCGACGGCGCAGTTCGTGGAGACGCTCTACAGCGCCTCGGCAAGCTGCGCGGGTGCGGCGAAGAGCGGGTTCCCGAAGACACTGAACGGCTCGAACGGCGACAACGTGGGCGTGGGGAACAATGAGTCGATCCGACTCGACGCTGCTGCGACGTCCGACCAGGGAGGCGCCTTCATCGCCTGGTCGAGCACCGACTCCCCAGCCTCCCCATTCACCGTGTTCGCCGGAACCGGCGGGAAGTCGATTTGCATCCCCGGCTTCCAGAGCGGGACCAAGAACTACCGTGCGACGTACCAGGCCGCGCCTCCGGCCAACGCCGCGCCCGTGATCGCCAGAGACAACGCGAGCGTCACTGTGAACGAGGGTGTGACCGCAGCAAATACGGGCACGTGGTCCGATGCCAACGCAGGCGACACCGTTACGTTGTCGGCGTCTCTTGGGACGGTCACGAAGTCCGGCACCAACGCTTCAGGAACCTGGTCCTGGTCATTCGGGACGACCGACGGCCCCGACCAGAGTCAGACCGTGACGATCACGGCCAACGACGGAGCGGGGGGGTCGACCACGACGACGTTCTCCTTGACTGTCAACAACGTCGCTCCAACGGTGGCGCTTTCGGCCGGGAACGACCTCTCGGTCAATGAGGGTGCGGCGGAGCACACGTACAGCTATACGATCTCTGACCCGGGTGCTGACACGCTCAGCTCCGTTTCGACGAGCTGCGGCGCCAACGGCGCCAAGGTCTCCGGCTCGGACACGAACACGAACACGTCCGGCTCTTTCAAGTGCACCTTCGCGGACGGCCCGAACAATTCCACCGTCTCGGTGCAGGCGACCGACTCCGACAGCGCCGCCGGCAACACAGCCACCCAGACGGTCGCGGTCGCAAACGTCGCTCCGACGGTGGCGCTTTCGGCCGGCAACGACCTCGCGGTCAACGAGGGTGCGGCGGAGCACACCTACGCCTACACGATCTCCGACCCGGGCGCTGACACGGTCACGTCCGTGGCGACCAGCTGCGGCGCCAACGGCGCCAAGGTCTCCGGCTCGGACACGAACACGAACACGGCCGGCTCTTTCAAGTGCACCTTCGCGGACGGCCCGAACAACTCGACTGTCTCGGTGCAGGCGACCGACTCCGACAGCGCCGCCGGCAACACGGCCACCCAGACGGTCACGGTGAACAACGTCGCCCCGACGGTCGTCCTCTCCGGCGCTGGGAGCGTCAACGAGGGCTCGACCCACACCTACAGCTACATCGTCACCGACCCCGGCCAGGACAGCTTCACGGTCTCGGCCGGCTTCCCGACCTGCGGCAGCGGCGGCAGCGTCGCCGGCACGCCTTCGACGACGGCCTCGGGCGGCAGCTTCGACTGCTTCTTCCCGGACGGGCCTGACACGACCAGCGTCGCGATCAAGGTCGCCGACTCTGACGGAGCCAGCGGCACGGACTCCGAGTCGGTCGTGGTCGTCCAGGTCGCGAACGTGAACCCGAACGTCTCGGCGCCGGACGACCAGGCGGCCAACGAGGGTGCCTCGAGCTCCTTCAACCTCGGCTCCTTCTCCGATCCGGGCCCGGACAGCCCCTGGGCAGTCGACGTCGACTGGGGCGACGGCTCCACGCACGGCACCGCTAGCAAGACCACGACCGGCTCGCTCGGATCGATGAGCCACACCTATGCGGACGGCCCCGCGACCCGGACCGTGACCGTCACCGTCACGGACAAAAACGGTGGCGTCGGCTCGGCCAGCTTCCAGGTCACGGTCGAAAACGTCGCCCCCACCGTCGTCCTCTCCGGAGATACAAGCGCGAACGAGGGCTCGAGCCACACCTACACGTACACGGTCTCGGATCCGGGCGATGACCCGAACCCGACCGTGAGCGAGTCCTGCGGTACCGGCACCAAGACCGACACCGCCGCCGCCAACAGCTTCGACTGCTTCTTCCCGGACGGGCCCGAGAATGCGACCGTGTCCGTTGAGGCCGACGACGGGGATGCGAGCAACAACACTGGCTCCGACTCGAAGACGGTCGCGGTCGCAAACGTCGCTCCGACGGTGGCGCTTTCGGCCGGCAACGACCTCGCGGTCAACGAGGGCGCGGCCGAGCACACCTACGCCTACACGATCTCCGACCCGGGCGCTGACACGGTCACGTCCGTGGCGACCAGCTGCGGCGCCAACGGCGCCAAGGTCTCCGGCTCGGACACGAACACGAACACGGCCGGCTCTTTCAAGTGCACCTTCGCGGACGGCCCGAACAACTCGACTGTCTCGGTGCAGGCGACCGACTCCGACAGCGCCGCCGGCAACACGGCCACCCAGACGGTCACGGTGAACAACGTCGCCCCGACGGTCGTCCTCTCCGGCGCTGGGAGCGTCAACGAGGGCTCGACCCACACCTACAGCTACATCGTCACCGACCCCGGCCAGGACAGCTTCACGGTCTCGGCCGGCTTCCCGACCTGCGGCAGCGGCGGCAGCGTCGCCGGCACGCCTTCGACGACGGCCTCGGGCGGCAGCTTCGACTGCTTCTTCCCGGACGGGCCTGACACGACCAGCGTCGCGATCAAGGTCGCCGACTCTGACGGAGCCAGCGGCACGGACTCCGAGTCGGTCGTGGTCGTCCAGGTCGCGAACGTGAACCCGAACGTCTCGGCGCCGGACGACCAGGCGGCCAACGAGGGTGCCTCGAGCTCCTTCAACCTCGGCTCCTTCTCCGATCCGGGCCCGGACAGCCCCTGGGCAGTCGACGTCGACTGGGGCGACGGCTCCACGCACGGCACCGCTAGCAAGACCACGACCGGCTCGCTCGGATCGATGAGCCACACCTATGCGGACGGCCCCGCGACCCGGACCGTGACCGTCACCGTCACGGACAAAAACGGTGGCGTCGGCTCGGCCAGCTTCCAGGTCACGGTCGAAAACGTCGCCCCCACCGTCGTCCTCTCCGGAGATACAAGCGCGAACGAGGGCTCGAGCCACACCTACACGTACACGGTCTCGGATCCGGGCGATGACCCGAACCCGACCGTGAGCGAGTCCTGCGGTACCGGCACCAAGACCGACACCGCCGCCGCCAACAGCTTCGACTGCTTCTTCCCGGACGGGCCCGAGAATGCGACCGTGTCCGTTGAGGCCGACGACGGGGATGCGAGCAACAACACTGGCTCCGACTCGAAGACGGTCGCGGTCGCAAACGTCGCTCCGACGGTGGCGCTTTCGGCCGGCAACGACCTCGCGGTCAACGAGGGCGCGGCCGAGCACACCTACGCCTACACGATCTCCGACCCGGGCGCTGACACGGTCACGTCCGTGGCGACCAGCTGCGGCGCCAAC
Source organism: uncultured Actinomycetes bacterium (assembly GCA_963737615.1). Classification (GTDB taxonomy): domain Bacteria; phylum Actinomycetota; class Thermoleophilia; order Gaiellales; family Gaiellaceae; genus DASQGA01. Next base: position 85,946 of record CAVTTI010000005.1, read on the forward strand.
GGCGCCAAGGTCTCCGGCTCGGACACGAACACGAACACGGCCGGCTCTTTCAAGTGCACCTTCGCGGACGGCCCGAACAACTCGACTGTCTCGGTGCAGGCGACCGACTCCGACAGCGCCGCCGGCAACACGGCCACCCAGACGGTCACGGTGAACAACGTCGCCCCGACGGCGACGCTCGGGAACAACGGGCCAGTCGATGAGGGTAGCCCGGTCAGCGTTTCGTTTTCCGACCAGTTTGATCCGTCCGCGGGGGACACCACCGCCGGCTTCCACTATGCGTATGCCTGCGACAACAGCTCCCTGAGCTCGGCTACCTACGCGGGCAGCGGGACCGCAGCGTCAAAGAGCTGCACCTTCGGCGACAACGGCAGCAACACCGTACGAGCTCGCATCATCGATCGGAACGGCGGCTATACGGAGTATCTGACCGTAGTGACTGTGCGGAACGTCAATCCGACGGCGTCGAATGCCTCCTTCACGATCGATCCGATCCTCGGAACTGCAACCGCCGGCTTCGATTTCAGCGACGTTGGTTGGCTCGACACCCATGGTTCCAGCTACTTCAGCTGGAGCGGTTTCACTAACCAAACGGCCGTGGTCACCGAGGAGAACATCGCACCGAACTCGACCGGCCACGCGTCCGACACGCGGGCGCTCAATCCAGGTTGCTACAACCTGACGGTCACCGGGACGGCCAAGGACGACGACGGTGGGACGTCTGCACCGCTCGCGATCTACTCGAACAGTGCTACGAGCGTCCATACCCCTGGTTTCCGCCCACCGATCATGGACAACGAGCGGAACATCGCCAAGTACGGCAACGTCGTGCCGGTGAAGGTCACACTGACCAACACCTGCACCGGTGCCACGGTCACGAACGCCTCCCTCTACATCACGCTCGCCAAGGGGGTCGGCGACGAGGCCGTTGAGGACACGAACGTGATCGCGGAGAGCGTCAGCGCAGCCGACACTGGGTCGCAGATGCGGACGGCCGACGGGATGTACATCTTCAACCTGTCGACGAAGAACCTGTCAGCGAACAGCGACTGGACGATTCGCGTTCGGCTCGGCAGCACGGCTGGCCCGGTTCTTCTCCAGGCCGTCCTTTATCCCAAGAAGTAGAGCTCAGCGCGCCAAGGAGGGACGAGAAGAGGCCGGCATCGCCGGCCTTCTTCTCGTCTCAGTTCGTTTCGAAGAGCTGAAGCGCGGCCTTGCGGTTGCCGACCTGGAGCTTCTTGAGGATCGCCGACACGTGCGTCCGGACCGTCACGCGCGAGATCACGAGCTGATCGGCGATCTCGCCCGTAGTCAGTCCGGCGCGCAAGAGCTCGAGGACTTGCCACTCGCGGCTGGTCAGCTCGACCGCGCGGCGCTTCAGAAGGGAGACGCGCCGCTGTTCCCGGTCGCGGAACTCGTCAATTAGGCGTGCGACCAGGGCCCGCGGAAGCGCGGCTTCTCCCTCGAGCACGCCACGGAGGGCGTGGGGGAGGCGTGCAGGGTCCGTGTCCTTGAGTAGATAGCCCAAGGCACCCGCACGCAGCGCGTCGAACAGATCGTTGTTGTCCTTTGAGACGGTGAGCATGACCACCGCCGTCTCAGGAAGCGCGGCATTAATGCGCGCTGCGGCGGCGATTCCGTTCCCGGGCATGTTGACGTCGAGCAGGCAGACGTCTGGGCGCTCCTGCAGCGCCGCGCGTACGGCGCCTTGCGCATCCCCGTGTTCGGAGCAGACCGTGAAGCCGTCCTCCTCGAGGGCCACGCGCACTCCCGCGCGCGTTGGCGGATGGTCGTCCGCGATGACGATGCGGATCCCGGTGCTCACGGAAGGCTCACTTCGACGGCCGTGCCGCCGCCGACGTGCGAGACGATGCGGAGCTCGCCGCCGAGTGCGCGAGTCCGCTCTTCCATGCTCGTGAGCCCGAAGCGCCCCTTTGCCACGGACTCAGAGACGTCGAAGCCCTGGCCGTCATCCTCGATTCGCAAGTTGACGCCGACGCCGTTGTCGAGGTGGACCTTGACAATCGAGGCGTGCCCGTGGCGGATGGCGTTCGTCACGGCTTCGCGGACGACGCGAACCAGCGCGTCCTGGGCTGCCGACGACACGCGCACGCCGGGGGCCAGGTCGAGCTTTACCGTTGCCCCCTCGCGCTGGGCGATCTCGGACGCCGTGTCGGCGAGGGCGGCGTCCAGCGGCTCGTCGGCCTGCCGCTTCAAGGCGCCGATGGCGCCGCGCGCCTCGTCGAGGGCCCTTTCCGCAGCAGCGACGAGCCGACCAGCGGCCGGATCCGACGTCGTGCGGGCAAGGTTGCGGGCGTACGCGACGACGTACGCGAGCTCCTGGGCGAGCCCGTCATGAAAGTCGCGGGCGAGCCGACGACGTTCTTCGAGCACGGCCACCTTGGTGAGGCTCCGGTGGTAATCGTTCACCTCTCGGACGGCGCCGACAGCCAGGCAGACGTACATCGCCGTCCGGAAGATGTCGCCCATGTAGACCCAGTCGGTATAGATCGACGGGAAGAGGACGTAATTCACTCGTGCGAACGCACCGAGGACGCAGGCAATCGAGACCCAGGAGATCAACTGGTCCCCGGTCGAGGCTGCGCGGCGGCTGAAGCCGACCGCGCTGAGGGCGTAGGCAAGGCCGGCGCATGCCAGAAGAGCGAGCAGCGTAAGGTTGCCGGTCGGCTGCGGCCAGGTCGATCCGTCGGGGGCCGTGGCTGGATTGATTCCGAGTGCCAGCTGATCCTCGAACACGACGACGATGACTGAGACGATCACGAGCGTCACGATGAGGCCAAGGCCCGCGAAAGCGGCCGCGGCAGTCGGGCGCCTCAGCGGTCGGGGTGCCGCGAACGCCGCACCGGCGAGCGTCACCGCGCCTAACGCGCCTCCGACGACCGCAGCCCACATCGCCGCTTCTTCGGCCGGGCCTGATGCAAACGCCGCCGGAATGGCGAGGAAGAGGAGGTTTGTGGCTGCCAGGAGCGCCAGTGCGGAGGTCAGGAGCAGATCGCTTAGGAGACCGCTTCTGCGGTAGCGCAGGAAGACGAGGTACGAGGCCATCCAGGCGACGAGGGCCGCACCGGTCTCGATCGCCGCGTGGGCAGAGTGGTTCTCGTAGGCGTTGTGGACAAACGGGAGCGCGCTGACGAGAACCGTCAACGCGGTCGCGATCAAGCCGGCTACAAGAACCCATCGGTAGGGCCGCAGAGCTACCTCCCTAGACTCCCATTAGCACATCCCGAACCGTTTTTCGACCCCTCGAGGGCTTAGACCCCTGCCCGGGGCGAAAACTTGCAGTAGACGCGGGGCGGCGATCCCGTCGCCGGTATCGAGCGCCGAGGGCCCCGCGTGTTCCCGTCTGCTAGACGGCGCGCTTCAGGTCGGAAGCCAGTCGGTTCCGAGTGCTCTGCCCTGTGGCGTCGAGAGAAAGTACTCGGGCCGCACCTGAACACACTCGGCGCGCGCGTGGGCGAGCAGGAAGCCGGCGTCGTCCTGAATTGTCGCTTCGGCGACTGCGCTCCGCCCACCCGACTCGACGATCTCGGCCCCGACTTTCAGCTCCTGATCGACAGGAACGGGCGCGAGGTAACGGATCTCGAGGCGGCTCGTGACGGCGGGCGACGTTGCGAGCCGCGCCACCTGGCCGCACGCCTCGTCGAGGACGGCGGCGACGATGCCGCCGTGCACGATCCCCGGTGCTCCTTGGAAGCTTTCGGGAAACACGTGTCGGGCCTCGAGTCGCTCGCTGGTCAACGCCCAGTCAAAGCCGAGGCCTCCGACGTTTAGGCCGCAACCCCAGCAGAACGGATAGTGGTCCGTGCGGATGGCCCGGATTCTTCCGGGCCATCCGGCTGGCGCTGTGTGCTTTCGCGCTCGGTTAAGAAGAGCTGGAAGAGCTGGAGGGGCCGTTCGACTGGTACTCGAACGGCTCTTCCGGTCCGAGGACCTTGTCGCGAAGCCACCTGCGCGTATCCGGTCCGGTGGCCGGGTTGAAGAGAACGCCGAGCGCAATCCCGGCAAGCAGCAAGGTCATGTTCCGCCCACCGTGCGAGCTCTTGCCCTGGGCGTGTTCGCCGGCCTTGCGGAGCTGCTCGACGGCTTTCTTGAGCTCGTCTTGAATGTCCTTGTCCTTCGCAACCTTGAACGCCATACCAGTCGGGCCGCTGGGCCCGATCAGCTCGTCGTAGATCTTCCGAGCCGAGTCGTATGCCTTCTTGACGTGGTCGTGCAACTCCTCGTCGCGCGCCAAGCGTTCGACGTAGGGTCGCGCGGTGTCAACCGTGTCGCTGATTCTTTCCCTCATCCTTGTTCCTTTCCTCGCGTTAGCGTGAGAAGTATCTACCCCGGAGCATCGACAGGAAACCGTTTGGCGCTATCCCTGGACTAGGCTGCGCTTGTGAGTAACCTCCGCCGAGCCGGACGAGCCGCCGGATGGACGGCCGCCTTCGCAGTCTACGTCTGGTTCGCCGCCGTCGGAAACGCCGACCGGGCGAAGGCGAGGAAGGCCGCCCGCCGCCGCAGCAGGCGCTTGACGCGCTCTCGTCCAGCACGTTAAGTTAGCGAGCGCTAGCTTCGACCTGAAGACCGCCTCGATGGAACGCTGGACACTCACCATGATTCGCTATCGCTGGGCGGTCGTGGCCGGCTGGGTCGTCGTGTTCCTTGTCTCCGGGGTCGCCGCCAGCGGCCTCTCGGAGCTCCTCACGAATCGCTTTTCGATTCCCGGCAGCGACACGGCGAAGGCCGAGAAGATCTTGCACGACCACTTCGGGCAGCGCTCCGACGGCTCTTTCCAGCTCGTGTACCAGGCGAACCCAGGCCACAAGGCAACCGAGGCGCTGCCAGCGCTCGAGCGCGCCGGCAAGGAGGTGGCCGACGAGATCCCCACCGGCCGCTTTGTCTCGGCCCGCGCGGTATCCGACCGCACAGCCACGGCGATCGTGACTTCCGCCCTCGAGCCCGCCGACGCCAAGAACTACACGGACCGGGTGCGCACTGCAGCCGGAGAGATCCCGAACGGAAAGCTCTACGTCACCGGAGCAGCCGCGATCACGAAGGACACCGACGACGTCTTCGCGCGCGACGCGAAGGTGGGCGAGCTCTATACCGCGATCCCGATCGCGCTGGCCATCCTCGTCTTTGTCTTCGGAACCTTTGCCTTCCTCCTGCCCATGCTCTTTGCGGCGGCGGCGATCCCGGCGACGCTCGCGATCATCTGGATCCTTGCGCACTTCATGGAGCTCTCGACCTACCTCCAGAACATGGTCGCGCTGATCGGTCTCGGGATTGCGATCGACTACTCGCTCCTGATCGTCTACCGCTACCGCGAGGAGCGCGCCAAGGGCGGCACGAAAGAGGACGCGATTGCCCGCACGATGGCCACGGCGGGGCGTGCGGTCGTCTTCAGCGGCACGGCCGTCGCAATCGGCCTCGCACTCATGCTCGCGATGCCGCTCCCATTCATGCGGGGCTTCGGGCTCGGCGGGCTCGTGATCCCGATGGTGTCGATCGTCTGTGCGCTGACGCTCCTGCCGGTCCTCCTCTACCTCTGCGCGGACGGGCTCGACCGGGTGCGGGTGGTCCCGAAGGCCATCGCCCGGCGCCGCGCCGACGAGGAGAACAACATGTGGGCCCGGCTCGCCCGGGCGATCATGCGCCGTCCGCTTCCCTTCGCCGTCGGAACGACGGCGCTGTTGATCGCGGCGGCGATCCCGGTCTTCGCGCTTCAGGTCGGCCCGGGATCGAACAAAGGGATCCCGCAGGACCTGCCGAGCGTTCAGGGCCTGAACGTGCTCGCGGATTCCGTTGGCGATGGCGCGGTCGCCCCGACCGAGATCGCGATCGACACTGGCCGGGCCGGGGGCGTACGGGACCCAGAGGTACGCGCGGCCGTCGGGCGGCTCGTGCGCGGGACCGAAGGAGATCCAGAGATCACTGGTGTCGCGGGGGTGGACCTCGAGCCGCCGTTCGTCGACCCGACCGGCCGCTACATCCATCTGCAGGTCGTCGGGCGGCATGAGTACGGATCGCCAGAGGCCATGGACTTCGCCCGGCGCCTCCGTAGCGAGATCGTGCCGGCCGCAGGATTCCCGGGCGGCGTTCAGGTCTACGCCGGTGGCGGCCCACCGAGCTCGGTCGACGTGATCGAAACGGCTTACGGGGCGTTCCCCTGGCTCGTTGCCGCCGTGCTCGTCCTCACCTACTTCCTCCTCCTGCGCGCGTTCCGGTCGCTCCTCTTGCCACTGAAGGCGATCGTCCTGAACCTGCTCGCGATCGGTGCTGCCTACGGCTTGCTCGTGGCTGTGTTCAAGTACGGCGGCGGCGAGGTGCTGGGCATCCAGTCGTTCGACCAGATCGAGTTCTGGATCCCGATCTTCCTCTTCGCGATGCTCTTCGGGCTCTCGATGGACTACGAAGTCTTTCTCGTCAGCCGGATGCGTGAGGAGTGGGACCGCACGCACGACAACGAGCACGCGGTCGCGCTTGGGCTCGCGAAAACGGGCAGGATCGTCACCGCGGCCGGGCTGATCATGTTCGCGGCGTTCATGGGCTTCGTCGTCGGCTCGATCCTCGGCCTGCAGCAGTTCGGCTTCGGCCTTGCGGCCGCCATCCTGATCGACGTGACCGTGATCCGGGCGCTACTGGTTCCGAGTGCGATGAAGCTCTTCGGCCGGTGGAACTGGTGGCTGCCGCCCAGGGTCGCCCGCCTCGCTCGGGTGAAGTCCTCCCCGCTCGACCCGAGCCCGGCTGCGAGCCCGAGCGGGCGTTAGTCTGCCCCTCATGCAGCTCGAGGTGGTCGAAGGCGACATCAGTTCCCTCGAGGTCGACGCGATCGCGAACGCCGCGAACGACCGGCTCTGGATGGGCTCCGGCGTTGCCGGCGCGATCAAGCGGGCCGGTGGGGAGGAGATCGAGCGGGAAGCTGTCGGCCTCGGCCCGATTACGGTGGGCGATGCAGTCGCGACGGGCGCAGGGCAGCTTGCGGCGAAGCACGTCATCCACGGGGCGGTAATGGGCCAGGATCTCCGTACGGATGAGGAGCTCGTGGGACGCACGACGCGCCGCGTTCTCGAAGTGGCCGACGAGTTGGGCGCCCGCTCGCTCGCCTTGCCCGCCTTCGGGACGGGAGTGGGAGGATTTCCGCTCGAGGACTGCGCCCGGATCATGGTCGCCGTAGCCCGGAGCTACGAGCCGTCGGGACTGGAGCGCGTCATCTTCGCCGTTTACGGAGAGGCCGCAAAGGCGGCCTTCGAGGCGGAAGTCTCCGGCTAGCGGACTGCCGCCACGATCACGATCACGACTGCGATCGCGATAGCGACGAAGGCGAGCGGCAAGAAGCGAAACGCCTTTTGCTCGCCGGGCCGTGGGCCGGGCTCGGGAATGAACGGGTCACGCTGTGACGTCGGCTGACGCGGGATGTCGTCCTCACCCTGGAGAACCTGCGGCTCGTGCTCGACCTCTCGCTCGTCGGCCATGACCCCAGTCTAGATCGTCTCCGAAGTAGCATGCGGGGCCGTGAAGGGCGTCATCCTCGCAGGCGGCAGCGGCACACGGCTCCACCCGTTGACGCGAATCACGAACAAGCACCTTCTGCCCATCTACGACCGCCCGATGGTGTCCTACGCCATCGAAGCTCTCGTCCAGACCGGCGTCGACGAGCTCATGCTCGTCACGGGCGGGACGCATGCGGGTGAGTTCCTGAGGTTGCTCGGGAACGGCCACGAGTACGGGATCGAACGGCTTTCCTACGGCTACCAGGAACAGGCCGGGGGGATCGCCGAGGCCCTCGGGCTCGCGCAGCGGTTCGTGGGCGACGACCGCGTCGTCGTCATGCTCGCGGACAATGTGTTCGAGCGCTCGCTCGTGTCCGCGGTCGAGAGCTTCGAGGCCCAGGAGCGGGGGGCCCGAATCATCCTCTCCCGCGTCGAGGAGCCGGGGCACCTTCAGCATCTGGGGGTCCCGGAGCTGGACGGCGCAGGCGTCGTGCGGCGCATCGTCGAGAAGCCGGAAGAGCCGCCGAGTGCGTACGCCGTCACCGGCGTCTACTTCTACGACCCGACAGTGTTCGAGGTCATCCCGACGCTCGAGCCCTCCGGCCGCGGGGAGCTCGAGATCACCGACGTGAACAACCACTACGTCGAGCGCGGAGCCATGCAGTACGACATCCTCGAGGGGTTCTGGGGCGACGCCGGGGAGTCGATCGACGCCTACTACTCGGTCAACGACTTCGTGCGGACGCACGGTGCCAACCGACCCGCCTAGATGCTCGAGGGGATGATCCGCGTTCCACTTCGGTACCTCGCCGACGAGCGAGGGTGGTTACTCGAAGTCCGGCGCGAGAGTCTCCTGCCGAAGCGAACCATCCAGACGAACGTCTCCTTCTCGAGCCGCGGCGTCATCCGGGGGCTGCACTTTCACAAGCGAGAGCAGGACGACCTTTTCACCTGTCTGACCGGCACTGCACGTGTCGTCGTCCTCGATCAGGCCGCCGGGGAGGTCTTCACCGAGGACATCGGCGAAGAGAATCCGGTGGGCCTCTACATCCCCGGGCACTATGCCCATGGGTTCGAGGCTCTGAGCGATCTTCTCTTCTGCTACCACGTCACCGAGGAGTACGACCCCTCCGACCCAGACGAGCACAACGTCCCCTGGGACGATCCGCGCGTCAGGCACCTATGGAGCACGGACAGTCCGACTCTCTCCGCGCGGGACACCGTCGACGGGTCCTGATCACGGGCGCCGGAGGCCAGCTCGGCTCCGCGCTCCGTGAGGCGTTCGCCGCCGACGACGTCGTCGCGCTCGACCATGAGGAGTGGGATGTCACCCTCCCGGCACCCGCAGGCCTCGCGGTTCCGGACCTGGCGCTGCATACGGCCGCCTGGACCGATGTCGACGGAGCCGAGGACGATCCGCAGGGGGCTGCGGCGGTCAACGTCGGCGGCACTGCAAACGTGGCCGAACTCGGCGCGCCGCTCGTCTACTTCTCGAGCGATTACGTCTTCGACGGACGCAAGCGTGAGCCCTACATCGAGTCGGATGCAGCAAACCCGCAGTCGGCCTATGGCCGCTCGAAGCTGCACGGGGAGGCCGCCGCGGGAGAGGACGCGTGGGTCGTCCGCACGTCCTGGCTCTTCGGGCCCACCGGTAAGAACTTCCTCCGGACGATGCTCCGGCTGGCCGAGGAGCGGGACGAGGTGCGCGTCGTCGCGGACCAGCGCGGGTCCCCCACGTACACCGGCCATCTGGCTCCGGCCGTGGAGGACCTTGTGAGCCGGGGCCGAGGGATCTGGCATCTGGCCGCGGGGGGTGAGTGCACCTGGGCCGGGTTCGCGGAAGCGATCTTCGAGGAAGCCGGCGTCCGCTGCCGCGTTGTACCCGTTACGACAGCCGAGCTCGACCGCCCGGCTTCGCGCCCCGCCTACTCGGTCCTCCGCAGCGAGCGGCCGGGGGCCCCGACGCTCCCGCACTGGCGGGAGGGCCTGCGCGCCTGCCTGGAGTCCATGGGCTAGAGCCGCGAACTAGCATGGCGCCGTGCGCGTCCTCGTCACCGGAGCCTGCGGGTTCATCGGCAGCCACGTCGCCCGCCGCCTCGCGGCGGCAGGTGACGTCGTCGTCGTCCTGGACAAGCTGACCTACTCGGGCAACCGGGAGAACCTCTCCGACGTCCCGCACGAGTTCCATGAGGGGGACATCGCCGACCGTGACGCGGTCGCCCGCGCAGGCGAGGGATGTGACGCCGTCGTCAACCTGGCGGCCGAGACGCACGTCGATCGCTCGATCCTCGAGGCGGGCGAGTTCATCCAGACCGACGTCGTCGGGACGCACGTGCTGCTGGACTGGGCTCGCCGGCGGGGCACGCGATTCGTGCAGGTGTCGACTGACGAGGTGTACGGAGACGTGCCGGCCGGCGTTGAGTCGATGGAGGAGGACCCGATCCGGCCCTCGAGCCCGTACTCGGCCTCGAAAGCCGGGGGCGACCTCCAGGTGCTCGCCTACGTCAGGACTTACGACCTGAACGCGTCGATCACGCGCGGCTCGAACACCTACGGCCCGAACCAGTATCCCGAAAAGCTTGTGCCGCTCTTCGTCACGAACGCCCTCGACGGCGAGACGCTCCCTCTCTACGGCGACGGCCGCCAGACTCGAGACTGGCTCCACGTGGAAGACCATGCCGTTGCGATCGAGCTAGTCCTCCGCAAAGGAGCGGCCGGCGAGATCTACAACGTCGGGGCGGGAGACCAGCGTGAGAACGTCGAGGTGGCGTACAGGATCCTCGAGCTGACGGGCGCCGACGCGTCGCTCCTACGGCACGTCGATGACCGCCCCGGCCATGACCGGCGCTACGCCCTGGACTCGTCGAAGCTCACGAGGCTCGGCTGGCGGCCCGAGCGGGGCTTCGAGGGCGGGCTTGCAGACACCGTCGCCTGGTACCGCGACCGGCGCGACTGGTGGGAGCGGCTCAAGTCTGACGAGTACCGCGAGTACTACCGCCGCCAGTACGGCGAGCGCCTGGCGAAGCCCTCCTAGCTCAGCCGCACTGCGCGCGCGCTTCGCGGATCTCGCTCCGGCTCCCCTGGATGGCCTCGGATGCATCCAGGTACTTGAGCCCCTTCTTGCAGTCGCCGAGCTCGATGAGCGACTTCCCGGCGTTGTAGGCCGCGTAGGCCTCGTAGATGTCGCCGCTGCCGCGAAGGCTCTTGTACGCCCGCTCGGCGAGCGGCAGCGCGCCCACGTAGTCACCCTGCCGCATCAGCGCAGTCGCCTCGTCTGTGAGCTGCTTGGCTTCCTCGTCGGAGAGGTTGCCGCCGCCACCGCCACCGCCTGCCGTCGTCGCGGGTGCGGTCGTCGGCGCCTGTTCGGTGACGGTGACCTCTGTCGTGGCCGTCGTCCCTCCCTGCGTTCGCGTGACGTTCTCTGTGACGACGGATGGCCCAGGGTCATCGTTGCTCGTCATCACCGCGGCCACCAGGCCGCCCGCGGCCAGCGCCGCCAGTGCGAGCGCGCCGAGCAGGACCGGCACCATCGAGCGGCCTCGCCCGGGTCGAATGCGCTTGCCGGAGTACGGAACCGGGGTCGTGAGAATTCGCGTCGGTTCGTCCGCCGGCTCGAGCGATGCGCGGAGATCCTCGACGAGCTCGCGGGCGCTTCGATAGCGATGCGCATCTTCCTTGGCAAGGGCACGCTTGAAGACACGGTCGACCGAACGTGGCAAGCCGACGCCGCGCTCCGAAGCCGGTGGGACGGGCTGGTGAATGTGCGCCGCGGCCTCCTCGGTCGACGAGCCGCCTTCGAAGGGCCGCCCGCCCGTGAGGAGCTCGTACGCGACCACTCCGAGCCCGTAGATGTCGCTCGCGTGCGTTGCAGGCTCGCCTCGCGCCTGCTCGGGCGACAGGTAGCCGGCCGTCCCGAGGACCGTGCCCGCGACCGTCATCCCCATGGTGGACTCGTCGACGACGCGGGCGATGCCAAAATCGCCCACGTGCACCTCGTTTCGCTCGTCGAGGAGGAGGTTCGCCGGCTTGACGTCCCGGTGGACGATTCCGGCCTGATGCGCGTCGTCCAGGGCGGCCGCGGTCTGCTCCAGCCAGCCAAGCGCTTCCTCGCGGTCGACCGGCCCCTCGCGCGCCCGCTCGGCCACGGTTCCGCCCGATAGGTACTCCATGACGATCATCGGACGGCCGTCGCACTCGTCAACGTCAAAGATCGTGACGATGTTGTGGTGGCCCGACAGCTTCGCCGCAGCAAGGGCCTCGCGAGTGAACCGCTTCGTCACGTCGGGATCCTTCGCGAAGCGGTCATCGAGCACTTTCACTGCAACCTGACGGCCGAGGACGGTGTCCTCGGCGAGATAGATATCCCCCATGCCGCCGCGACCGATCAAGCGAGCCCCGGCGTAGCGGGACGGGAGCTTGACCGACCCCATCGCCACGACCCCTCTGTCCTAGCCACGACGCGCCGGACCCAAACTCAGGGAGGAACGAGGCTGCCGCCCGAAAGATTCAAGCAATCCTTACGACGTTCGGCTACTTTTCGACAGTAAACCAGGGGTTCGAAACCGTTCGTCATATGAAGCGCACTTTCATCGCAGTCGTTCTTGCCGTGCTCGGTTTCGCACCGAGTGCCCTGGCGACGCCCGTCTTCTTCGTGACGGGCCACGGCTGGGGGCACGGGATCGGCATGCCGCAGTACGGCGCCTACGGCTTCGCGCAACATGGGTGGACGTACAAACAGATCCTCGATCATTACTACCCCGGCACGCAGGCGGCCCAGACTCCCGTCAGCAGCGTCCGGGTTCTCCTGGACTCCGGCCGGTTCTCGGTCGGCTTCGGCTCGACGGCGCCCTTCACGGTGGAGGATGGCGCCGGGAAGAGCTGGACACTGCCGGCCGGCACGCGGACGCTCGGAACGGGTCTGAAGCTGACGGTCGAGGGCAAGGTTCAGGCGCTGACGAGCCCGGTACGGATCACCCCAGGCTCGGGCTTCGTTGCGGTTGGGGGCAGGGAGTACCGCGGTTCGTTGACGATCCTCCTGGCCGGCGGAACGCTCTCGGTCGTGAACAACGTCGGGCTCGAGGGCTACCTCTCCGGTGTAGTGCCCTGGGAGATGCCTGCGCGCTGGTCGCCGGAGGCGCTCCGGGTGCAGGCAGTTGCCGCCCGCTCGTACGCGCTCGCGAGCAGGAAGCCCACCGGCTCCTACGATCTGTTCGACGACACGAGGAGCCAGGTGTACGGTGGCGTCGTCGCCGAGGATCCGAGGACGAATGCGGCCATTTCTGACACGGCAGCCGAGATCCGCACCTACGACGGCGTCGTGGCCTGGACGTTCTTCCACTCGACCTCGGGTGGGCGCACGGCGGCAGTTCAGGACGTGTGGGACGGCGCCGCGCCCAAGCCCTACCTCGTCTCGGTGCCCGATCCGTACGACTCCATCTCTCCGTACCACACCTGGGGCCCCTTCCGATACAGCCGGGCGGCCCTCGATGCCGAGCTTGGTTCGAGCGTCGCAGGGCAGCTTCGCGATCTGAAGACGACGGTCAACGGGTCACGCCGTGTCGACCATGTGCTCGCAAAGGGATCGACCGGCTCGACATCCATCTCGGCTTCGACGTTCAAGGTCGCGCTCGGGCTTCGCTCGACGTGGTTCCGGATCGGTGTGATGGAACTGAAGACGGCGCAACGCCGGGTCTCGCTCGGCAGCCGGACGCGGCTGACCGGGCTTGTTCGCCAGGTGGGCAAGGCCTGGCTCGAGCGAAAGCCTGAGGGCGGATCGTGGGCACGCCTCCGGGATCTGACCCCGGCGGCCGACGGGACGTTCGCCACGAACGTCCGGCCGCGGGTGGCCACGGTCTACAGGATCGCGTCGAAGCGGGGGGTCGGCCGGCCGGTGCGGGTGCTCGTGATCGCCAAGGTGAACTTCTACGAGGTCACCGACTCTTCTCGGCTCGCGGGGATCGTCCGGCCGTCTCGGCCCCGAGCGACTGTTGTGATCCAGCGGAGGTCGGGGACCCGCTGGCTGTCGGTGGCAAAGGGTCGGACGAGGGCGAGCGGCGAGTTCTCGATCCGCGTTGCACTTCGTCCAGGGGTCTACCGTGGAGTCGCCACGCTGGGCTCCCGGCTCACGCTCGGACGCACGCCTTTGCTTCATTTCGTCTCCGAATGAGAGGGCTTTTCGCGGTGCTCGTCCTAGGAGCCGCGTTGGCGGCGCCCGGGAGCGGGTTGGCTTCTCCCGGGCGCATCTCGGTCGGGCTCGAGCCGGAGGCCGATGCCGGCTCGGTTGCCACGCAGGTGACCTCCGCCGCAGGAGGAACGCAGATTCCCGGCCTCGCGCCGTTACGGGCCCTGGTCATCTCGGTCCCGGACGTCGAGGCGGCGCTTCAGGCGGCGAAGGGTGTTAAGGGCGTCGCGTTCGCCGAGCCGGTGCTCGCGAACCGCGCGATCTCCTTTGCGCCGAACGATCCGCTCGCCGTGCCCGAGCACCAGTGGTATCTCGGGGCGATCCGCGCCTTCGACTTCTGGGCGGGTTCCACTTCGCCGCCACCGCTTCCGCCGGTCCTCGTGGCCGTGATCGACTCTGGCATCGACGCGACCAACCCGGAGTTCGCCGGGCGGATCGAGGCGATGCGAACCTTCGTTGCGACGGGTGCCGACGTCGATTCGTTCGGACACGGGACCATGGTCGCCGGGGAGATCGCGGCTGCTCTCGACAACGGCCGCGGGATCGCGGGGGTTGCCTTCCCCGGGAAGCTGCTCATCGCCAAGGTCGTCAGGAAGAGCGGGTCGATACCGCTGGACGCTGAAGCACGGGCGATCCGGTGGGCGGTCGATCGGGGTGCGAGCGTGATCAATCTGAGCCTCGGAGGCCCCCGAAACCCAACCAATCCGAGGCTCGACACCTACTCGGAGCTCGAGCGCTCAGCGATCGACTATGCGACCCGCCACGGAGTCGTCATCGTGGCCGCGGCCGGGAACTGTGCCGCGATCTGCCCCGAGAGCTACGCGAACTACCCGGCGGCGCTCCCCCACGTGATCGGGGTGGGCGCGATCAACCGGGGGACCACGACGCCGCGCTTCTCGAACCGCGACGCGGTTCACCTCGATCTCGCAGCTCCGGGTACGGCCATCGTCTCGACGCTTCCACTAGCCTTCACGGACGCGTCCTGCTCCGAGCCGGGCACGACTGTCTGCGCGCTCCACGCCGAGGATCGGAATCCTCAGGGAACCTCGTTCTCGGCCCCGCTCGTCTCCGCCGCGGCGGCGCTGGCGCTCTCGGAGTCCCGCCCGTTCGACCTGGCGCCCGGCCAGCTGACGACGATCCTCGCGCGGGCCGCCCGTGACATCGGAGCGCCCGGGCACGACCCCCGCTCCGGCTACGGCCTCCTGAACGTGGACGAGACCATTCGCAGGGTCGGCTCGCCTCCTCCCCGCGATCGGCTGGAGCCGAACGATGACACACGCTTGCGCGCGGCGACCGTCAGAGGCATACGCCGCGTGCTTCGTCCGACGCTGTACCGCTACGAGGACGACCGGGACGTCTACCGCATCGAGATTCATGCCGGCCAGCGGGCGATCTTCACGCTGCGAAGCCCGAGTCGCTCCAACGCCGACCTCGCACTCTGGCGTCCGCACACAGAGAAACTCGACGGGGCTCCCAGCACGGCACGCCTCGCGTCCTCGACGAGGATTGGCGTTCGGGACGCCATCGTCTTCCGCGCCCCACGGACGGGGTGGTACTTCCTCGAGGTCAAGCTCACACGGGGCCCCGGCGGGAGCTATGGCCTGACCGTCGGTAAGCGTTAGCCCCTCCTAGTCGGGAAGGGGCAGGAGCTCCTCCGGACGGACCTCCCGGATCTGCCGGGCCGGGTTGCCTACCACGACTGCCCGGGCAGGCACGTCTCGAAGCACAACCGCCCCGGCCCCGACGAAGGCCTCCTCGCCGATCTCGATCCCCGGCAGGAGCACGGCCCCGCCACCGATGCGCGCCCCACGGCGAATCGTCGGGCCTCGCCTGAGTGCGTGTCGCTGTTCGGTGCGCCCCATGAAGTTGTCGTTCGTCGTGATCGCGCAGGGCGCAATGAAGACATCCTCCTCGAGCATCGAATGTGCGGTCACGTAGGCGTTAGCCTGAATTCGCGTTCGCGACCCGATCGTGACGTCGTTCTCGACGAACGCGCCCCGCCCGATCACGACGTCGTCCCCGATCGAGCAGCGCTCCCGGACGCACGCCTGGTCGCCGACGATCACCCCTCGGCCGAGCTTGGTTCCGGCGAAGACGACCGCGCCCGCGAGGATCGAGCTGCCGTCGCCGATCTGGAGCGGGGGGAGTTGAGCCCGGGCGGCGGTCGACTGCTTCCCGAAAGAAGGGTGCTTCCCCACGACGGCTGCGTCCTCGACCCTCACGTCGGCTCCAACCACGGTGTCGGGAGAAACGACCGCCGACGCGGCGATCTCGCTCATTGGTCGCCGCCCTCTTGCCTGGGAGCGCGTCGGAGGCGAGGGACGCTCATACGCGTTCGCGCTCGAGCGAGCGCTGAAGCTCCGTGAGTGCGCGCACGACCGCGACGCCGTCCCGCGCGGCTTCGAACCGGTCCCCCTCGCCGCGAACTAGTCCGAGGAAGTGCTCGCACTCGAGCCGGAGCGGCTCGTCGTTCGCGATCTTCGGGATCCAGATGTCACCCGTTCGCGTCCGCCATTCGCCGTAGGTGCCCATGGCCTGCTCCGCAGCCTTGTCGTAGACGGTGACCTTCCGGTCGAGCTCCATGTCGTCGAAGACGGCCATCTTCGCGGCTCCGACGACGGTCATCTTTCGCATCTTGTGGGGGTCGAGCCATGAAAGATGCATATGCGCGACGATCCCGGACGGGAACTTGAGGTAGCAGAAGACGACGTCCTCCACTTCACCCAGGAGCGACTCCCCATGCGCGTGGCACTCGACCGGCTCCTCGCCGACGAGGTGCAGGATGACCGAGAGATCGTGGGCGCCGAGCGATCCGAGCGCGTTCTCGTCCTTGCGTATCTGCCCGAGGTTTTGCCGGTTCCCGTAGACGACGAGCACGCGCCCGAGCTCGCCCGAGTCCACGAGCTCCTTCAGCTTGCGTACGCCCGGGTGGTAGAGCAGGAGATGTCCCGGCATGAGTACGAGGCCGCGCTCCTCGGCGAGCTGGACGAGCTCCTCGGCGTCCTCGCCCTCGAGCGCCATCGGCTTCTCAACGAAGACGTGCTTCCCGGCCTCGAGCGCCTGCTTGGAGAGGCCATGGTGGGTGACGACTGGGGTTGCGATCACGATTGCCTCGAGATCCGGGTCGTTCAGGAGCTCGTCGAGGTCGGCTGTCGTACGGGCTTCCGGGAACCGCTCCGAGACTCCGGCTCGGCGCTCCTCGTCGCTGTCGCACAGCCAGGCGAGCGTCGCTCCCGGGAGGTCGTCGAAGTTCCGGGCGAGGTTCGGCCCCCAGAAGCCGAGCCCGACCAGGCCGACCCGAACGGTGTCGTCGGTGGTCATCGGCCGGAGATCGTATCGAGGAGGGCCTGGACGATCCGCTCCGACGCATGCCCGTCGCCGTAGAGCGGGGGGTGCTCGCCGGGTGCCGAAGCCCCTCCGACGGCTGCGACGATCGCCTCAGTCTCGGTCCCCACGAGCCGGTTCCACCCAGTCGCGAGCGTCTCGGCCCATTCCGTCGACGTGCGGAGCGTGATGCAGGGCACGCTGTACCAGTACGCCTCCTTCTGGACGCCGCCGGAGTCCGTGAGGACGAGGCGCGCCTGGGATGCGAGTGCTGCGAAGTCGAGGTATCCGGCAGGGGGTAGGAGGCGCACCGGCGCCGGCAAGTGGATGCCGGCCATCTCGAGGGCGGTCCGGGTCCGGGGGTGGGCGGGAAAGACGACCGGCTCGCCGATCCGCTCCAGGGCCGCGACGACCGAGCGCAGGGGCTCCGGCTCCACGTTGGCCTCCCGGTGGAGCGTGAGGAGGAGGTACGAGCCCGGTTCGACCCCGGCGTCGGTGAGTGCGTTTGAGCGGTCGCGTGCAAGCGGCGCGAGTCGGAGGTTCGCGTCCATCATTACGTCACCGACCTGGCGGACACCCTCGATGATCCCCTCCCGGCGGAGATTCTCGACGGCGGCGTCGCTAGGGCAGAAGAGGAGTGTGGAGAGGTCGTCGACGAGCATCCGGTTCAGCTCCTCGGGCATCGATCGATCGAACGAGCGAAGTCCGGCCTCCACATGCGCCACCGGGACACCCAGCTTGGCCGCCGCAAGCCCGCCTGCAAGCGTCGAGTTGGTGTCCCCGTACACGAGGACGGCGTCGGGAGCCTCCGCGAGGATCGCCTGTTCGATGCCGGGCAGCATCCGGCCCGTCTGCTCCGCGTGCGTGCCCGATCCGACCTCGAGCCGGTATTCGGGGTCGCCCAGTTCAAGCTCGTCGAAGAAGATCTGCGAGAGCTCACGGTCGTAGTGCTGACCCGTGTGGAGCACAACCTCGTCGACCTCGTTTCGAAGTGCGAGGGACAGGGGAGCCGACTTGATGAACTGCGGTCGATTTCCGACGACGGAAAGGATTTTCATGGCGGCGGCGAACACTAACCACCCCATGACCAGACACCTTCTTCTCGCAGGGTTCTCCCTGGCTGCGTACGGGCTCAAGACGACGCGCGACGTCCAGTGGTACGTCTCCAGACGCCTGAGCCGGCCTGAAGGGCATCGTTACAATGCGCTGCCCTCGGGCCGTTAGCTCAGCTGGTAGAGCAGGGGACTCTTAATCCCAAGGTCGCAGGTTCGATCCCTGCACGGCCCATCGCTAGTTTCCCTGCAATTAAGCTCTCTGGTTGGGACGGAGCGGGGTCTTACGACGGAGCGGGGTGTTACCGACCTGAAGGGGTAACACATGGGGAGGGTAATCCCGCTATTTACGTGCTCCGTGCCAAATCGCTCGATGTACTTCTCGGCCCGCTCCGGCTCATGCCGATAAGCACGTCTGACACTCTTTTCTTAGAGGCGGCCGCGGAAGAGAAAGAGCAGGACGAGTAGGAGAAGCAGGAAAAAGAGGAACTTGCTGATAACGATCCCGCCCATAAGCGCGATCACCAGGATGATGATGAAAAGCAGGAAAAACATTCAGGGCTCCCAACGGTCGCTGACGCGGGCGCAACCCTATACGACGGCCTTACTTGCTCCAGTTGGTCGGCGCTGCTGCCTGAAGGCGTAGCCCACGGGAGGCCACTAGACCCCCGGTGCGCGCTTCTAACCGATTTCAGCGCGGCGAGACCATGAATGTCTTAACAGAACGGCTCAACCAAAGGGCTGGGCCGTTCTTTCTACCGCAACCTTCTACCGGAAGGCCTCTGAGCCCGGCGTATCCTGACGGCATGCTCTTCTATGGCGTCGTCAGCGCCCAGACCGAGAAGGTCGTCGAGTTCTTCCTCGACCGCGAGGCAGCCGAGGGGATCATCCGCGAGGTTCGGGAGGACGAGCCGGTGCTGGCGGAGGAGCTGCGGGTCGAGGCGATCGATCGGCGCCGGTGAGGGCTCAACCTGGCCAATGGTCCGCTAGGACAAACGCGCGTAAAGGCCACCCTCGGCACTGCGCCCTGACAGTCGACAGTTCGAGTCCGTCAGAACGCTTGAAAGCCCTGCGAAAGCGCAGTTCTGTTGTCTGTGCTGAACCCCCAGGGAGGAGAGCCGCTGCGCGTGTGTTGTCGGGCCGAGATAGCGATCGTAGAGGTTCACGGAGCGCATTGCGGAGGGCGGCGTCGCGGCTTAGGGTTGCCATGCGACTATGCGGAGCAAGGCCACTTGGTTGATCCTCATCGCCGTCGGTGCCGTCGCCACTGCCGGTGTTGTTGATGCGGTTCGTGGCTCCTCTTCGAATCCCGAAGCACCCCAGGCTGGCGAGTCCGTGATCGAACCTTCGACCATGACGGCACTGCCCGTACAGACAGCAACCGAACCCGTGGCTACGACCGAACCTGTGGCTACCACCGAACCGGTCGATGCGACAGTGACGGCCATCGAGTCGGCGGCGCCCGAACGCTTGCCTTCGTGCGACACCGAACAACTCCGGCTCACCTTCACGGTCTGGGAGGGCTTGGCGGCAGCCGTGCTTCGTCGCGTGAAAGGGCAGCCCTGTCACCACGGCCGAGCGCCCATCGGGTTCACAGTTCGGGATCAGTCCGGTGACCGTGTGGCTGTCTTCTGGGGAAATACGCGTGCAACTCGGCCAGCCGATTTCTCAAACGGATTCGAGCAGCTCCTAAATATGCCCCAAATGTCCTGCGACCCGGAAGGATCCTTCCTCGTGGGCGCAACAGTCGGCCCCTACGTGGTTCGACGCACCTTGCCCGGCGCGGAGCTTCCCTGCAACCACGGTTAGCGATTCAAGTAACCGAGCCGGTCGCCCTCTTGTCTTGGCGGTGAGCCGGCCGAAGGCTCTCGTGATGTTTCTGGACTCGTTCGGGCGCTGATTGGGCACCCCCCGGCTCCTCGTCGGCTGCCTAATGCTTTTGGAAGTGCTTGCTCCGGCACCAAAGCCCCCTTCCGGACTCGAACCGGAGACCCCCTCCTTATCATGAACGTGAGGAGGGGTCGATTCATGCGGGTTTGCGAGTAGCGGTGCGGGTCTGTGCGTGTCGCTCGTAGTCCCGCGTCGCCGCGTTTGACACGCCCGTGCGACCTTGGTGCAACCCGGACCTGGCTGAGCACAGCACATCTCAAGTGAGAGGAGACTCGCCCAAGGTGCCCGCGTTCCTCTGACCTAGACTTCACGCGTGGCGAAACTCCGAAGTTATTGGAGATTGCTCGGTCACCGGCTTCGGCTCTCCCAGCCCGGCCGAGTGTTCTTCACCCTTGCACTTCTGGTCGGCGTTGCCGGAATTGTGGTCGCACGTGCTCACGGCGACAGCGAGGGCGGCGCCCCCCTAGTGGTGTTCGCACTCTTGCTGGTCGGCGTGGTCACCCTGGACGCCGTCGGGCGCGGAGTCGTCGCGCTTGTTCGTCGTCTCATCTTGGACGGTCGGCTCAGGCGTCATTCCTGAACACTCGCGCAGGCGACGCCTCTGAGCAGGAGGGTGGTAGATGGCAAGATCTCCTGAGGAACGAAGTGCAACAGGGGCAGGGGAGCGGTGTGCTAGCGGTACGGCTGCACGATGACGGCTTGAAGGTTGAGGAGATCGAGACGCCGTCGCCGGATCCGGGCGAGGTGCTGGTGCGCGTGCATGCGGCAGCGATTACACGTGACGAGCTGGAGTGGCCGGTCGATCGACTGCCGGCGATTCCCTCTTACGAGCTTTCGGGCGTTGTCGTCGGCAGCGATGACGAGGTATATGCGCTCACGCCTTTCGATCGCGACGGCGTGGCTGCCGAGTACGCCGCCGTCCCAGCCGATGTGCTTGCACCGAAGCCCCTGCGGCTGAGCCACGTCGAGGCGGCTGCTCTGCCGATGGGCGGGCTGACCGCCTGGCAAGCACTGTTTGCGCACGGGCGACTCGCCCGAGGCGAGCGGGTGCTGATCACGGGCGCTTCGGGCGGGGTTGGGCACATCGCCGTCCAGCTCGCGCGACATGCCGGCGCAGCGGTCGTGGAGACCGGGCCGGTCGATCTGGTCTTCGACACTCGTGGCGGCGAGGTCCCCGCTGGCGAGCGCGTGGTCACGATCGCAGAGGAGATGCCGGGCGCGATCTACTTCATCGTCGAACCCGACCACGAGCAACTGCTGGAGTTGAGAACACTCGTGGACGCAGGCGAGCTTCGCGCGGAGGTCGACTCGGTTTTTCCGCTCACGGAGGCCCGGGCGGCGTTCGAGCGAGTCGCGGGCCGCGGGAAGCGTGGCAAGGTCGTGCTCGAGGTTGGCACTGACTAGCCGGCGGGTGCGGCCATGACCTCTGCCGTGGATGCATCGAACTCCGAGCGTCCACCGTGACGCCACGGGGCCAGCGAGTGGCCGGGGTCAAAGCACTCGGCGAGTCCGTCCAGATCTTCGAGGTGGACGAGCCGGCGACACTTGCCGCTGACGAGGTCCTCATCGACGTCGATCGTGCCTCCGCTGTCGTCGCTCACGTACTCAAGCGCCGTGGCGCTCCCGATCACGCGGTCGCGTGGGATCCCGTAAAGCTCCTGGCTGATGGAACCCATACACCCACCGACCATAGAGCTGCCATCAGGCCCAGACATCGTCCAAGACGGACGAAAGGTCGTCGTTGTGGCGCCCTCCCTGCGGCGGATGCCGCTACCGGCTGCGGGTCGGCGTCCTCAGCCGGTTGACAAGTGCATGGCTCGGGCGTCGTTTCGACTCCCGAGCCCTTACTACGCTGCGGCAAGGGGGACGGCGGGGCAACAGCGGGTTGAAGGATCCGTGTCGCGTGTGGGCACACGGGAGCGGCGGCGTATACTGGCGCAGCGGAACGAGAAGGTGCGCTCACGGCCTCGGCGATCCGTGCGAACACAAGCTGGAGCGCTGTCCCCAACAAGGAGAGGTCATGGCAGTCGGCCCCGTCGACATCTACATCATTGGCTTTCCGGGTAACAAGTTCACCGGGAGGATCGCCCCGGCGATCATGGACCTTGTGGAGAACGGCACGATCCGAGTGCTCGATCTGCTCTTCGTGATGAAGGATGCAGACGGGGTCGTGACGTCACTCAGGGCTGCGGACCTCGACGACCAGGGTGCGGGCTTCCTCTCCATCGACGTCGCGCAGCCGGGTGCGTTGGGGCACGAGGACGCCGAGGAGGTCAGCGACGATCTGCCGTCCAACAGCGCGGCCCTGCTGATCGCATTCGAGAACCTCTGGGCCGCGCAGGTGGTCGACGCCCTCCAGGCTGCCGACGCTGTGTTGATCGATTCGATCCGGATCCCCGCCGACGTCGTGGCGGCCGCGCTCGAGGCAAGCTAGACCCATCCACTTCGAGATCGAAAGGAACGACATGGGACTTTTACGTATGGCAGCCCGCACCGCCGTCGTCGCGGGAACCGCCACCGCCGTGTCCGGGCGCGTGCAGCGTCGTCAGGCCGCCAGGTGGGACGAGGAGGACGCGCAGGCCTACCAGGAGGAGGCAGCGCCGCCAGCGCAGCAGGAGGATGCGACCGCACAGCTCCAAAACCTGGCGCAGCTCCACAACCAGGGCGTGCTCACCGATGAGGAGTTCGCGGCCGCCAAGGCCAAGATCCTCGGCCTCTGACCGGACCGCCACCGCGGTCACTGTGAGGCACGTCGAGGCGTACTCGCGGCTGGCAGGGTTCTACGACGACATTGTCATCGACCCCTGCCATGACCAGTGGGCGTCGTTCCTCCATGAGCTCTGGAGTGCCGACCCGGAGGGCGTACGCTCCGTGCTCGATCTCGGCTGCGGCACCGGCCTCCTCGCAGGCGAGCTGATCGCGCGGGGCTGCCGGGTCGTCGGCATCGACGCATCCGACGCGATGCTGGCCATCGCTCGCGAGCGCCTCGGGCCCGAGGTGACGTTGAGCCGGATGACTCTCCCCGACCTGGCGATCGAGGGTGTCTTTGACGCGGCGGTCTGCACGTTCGACGGCCTCAACTACCTCGCTCGGGACGAGTTGCAATTGACGATGGGCGCGGTCGCCGTCTGCCTTCGGCCCGCCGGTTGGCTCGTCTTCGACCTCCACACCGACGCGATGATGAACTTCACCATCTCCAACCCCATTGTCGCGGGCCAATCGGCGGGAAACGACTTCGTGATCAGCAGTAGCGTGGATCCCGGTGCCCGCACCTGCGACACCAGGATCGAGCTTACGTGTCCCCGTGACGGGGAGCCCTTTAGCGAGCAGCACCGGCAGTACTTCCACACGGATGCGGATGTCCGTGCCTGCCTCCAAGATGCGGGCTTCGCGGTGGTCGCGGTAGGCGAGGAATACACGCACGAGCCTGCGAACGCCTCGACCCTGCGCGCGACCTGGACTGCACGGCGTTCTTCTCCGTAGACCTGAGGAGGCTCCGGTCACGAAGCGCACCACCGCCACGCCGTAGCAAAGAGAGGTGATGGGGAGGCCGCCGCGCACGATGTCACGCGACGGCCTCGATCCGGGAGAGCTAGTTAGCGGCGGGCGGCGTTGAGGTCGACCGCGCTCTCGCTCCAGCGTGCGGTCAGCGCGTAGAGCACGATCACGTTCAGCGCCATCACAGTCAGTGACCAGAGCGGATACTGACTGTTGCCGAGGAAGCCGAGCTGGGCGATGAAGTTGACGGACACGACCACGATTGCAAACCAGCGCGCCCACCCCTGCCCGCCTAGTAGTCCGACGCCCGCGAGAGCGAGCAGCACGCCCCAGATCAACATGATCCAGCCCCACGCCGTCAGGTCGACGACGAGGAAGCCAGAACGAGTGACGACGAAGTACTCGTCTTCGAACAGAGCGATCAGGCCCTGGAAGAAGTCGATCGAGCCGACGATCAACAGCAACATGCCGGCAAAGGCGATCCAACCTGCCATGCTCTTGGAGTTCATTCTTACCTCCCTGTGTGTCGCAAGACGCTCGTGAAGGGAGCTCACGCTGCCTTCACGTCTGTACGGGGTCGATTCGCGATAACAGTCGCACTTCCTTCGGACGTGGCGCCGTCCAGCCATGCCAGCACCGAGGGCCTGAGCGCTGGATAGGCCCGACGCGGCGCGTGGTCAGCCGGTCCTCGGTTCCGAGCCGCCATCGCGTGCAGTGAGTCATTTCATCCGTTCGGCGTGATGACCCGTTTCGTTCGAGCCCCGTACGCTGAGCCATTCGCAATGGCTACAGCGAATGACGTAAGCGGGATGGTCGACCGCGTCGTGGGCCGACAGTTGTCACAGGCGATCGCGGATCTTCTCGTTCGGCACCACTTTGTCGAGCGTGTCGCGGGTCAGATACTCGCGACCGCCGATCTCGAGGCGGCGGTGGTTGCGGCCCTCGAGGATGAGAGGACAGAGCGGATCCTCAAGCAGGTCCTGGCGAGCCCTGCCTTTGAAGACATGCTCGTGGAAGCGTTCGAGAGCCAGGTGGCTGCGGATCTGCTCGAACGGATGCTCGCCAGCCCTGAGATGGAGCAGGTTCTCGCGCGCGTCCTCTCGAGTCCGGCCGTCCGGTTAGCCCTCAGTCAACAGACGGCAACGTTCGCAGGCGAGTTGGCCGTCGGGTTGCGAGCGCGCGCCAAGCACCTCGACGACGTCACCGAGGGTGCGGTCCGCCGCTTGCGCAGCACGCCTCCGGAAGAGGCTTCTGGGAAAACGAGCCGGCCATACGCCGGTCTGATCAGCCGAGCCGCCGCGTTTGCCGTCGACCTCGTCATCGTGCACGTCGTCATCCTGACCGCCGGTGCGCTCTTGAACTTCGGTGCCTCTCTCTTCGGTGATTTGCAGCCGGGCGGGGTGGTGTCCGTCCTCGCCGGCCTGGGTTGGGTCCTGGTGCTCGCCGCCTACTTCGTGGTTTTCTGGTCGGTGGCTGGCCAAACGCTTGGCATGCGGCTCATGGGGCTGCGTCTCTTCGGCCCCAACGATGCGCCGCCGGGAGGCGGCCGCTCTCTCCTGCGCTTCTTCGGGCTCCTACTTGCGATCGTGCCCTTGTTCGCGGGGTTCCTGCCCGTTCTCTTCGACAGTCGCCGGCGTGCTCTGCAGGACTTCCTCGCCGGCACCGTCGTTCTCCGTGCGGAGCACCCGGTGACGGCTGGGTGACGTCTGCGGAATCCATTGAGCGATTTCGGTCGCTCCGCCGCGAGCTCGAGCACTCGGTGCTTCCGCTTGCCACGTCGCTCGACGGCCGTCGATTCATGCTGCAGGCTTCCCTCCACGACCTGGCGCTTCGGGTTGGCGCGTACGCGGTTCTCGAGACTGAGGACGGAGCGGTCTTCGGCCAGGTCACCTCGCTTGCGCCGGCGGTCGTTGATGGCCCGGACGTCGCGCTCGGTGGGGCCGGTGAGGCCCAACGCATCGATCTGCGCACCCGAGTGCCTATTCGCCTTGCGCAAGGGGAGGGCATCGTTCTCGCGGGTGAGGGCAAGCCGTTTCACGACGCGATCGTTCGTCCTGCGGAACCCGGCGAAGTAGGATCGCAGCTAGGGGAAGGCACGCTCTCCCGCGGCTCGCTCGAGATCGGTGAGCTGCTCCTCGCGCCCGGGGTACCTTTGAGGCTCGACGCCCGCGGTTTCGGCCGGCATACCTTTCTGTGCGGGCAGTCGGGGTCCGGGAAGACGTACTCGCTCGGGCTCCTCCTGGAACGGCTCCTCGTGGACACGTCGCTTCGCATCGTTGTGCTCGACCCGAACTCCGACTACGCGCGCCTGGCGGAGACGCGGGCCGACGTCGACCCCGACGTCGCCACGCGCTACGAGGCGAGCACACGCGGGCTCATCGTCCGAAGCGCAGGCGGCGGCGGCGGCGAGAGGCTTCGACTTCGCTTTGCCGAGCTTGACCCCGCGGCGCAGGCCGCTGTCCTACGGCTCGATCCGATCGACGACCGCGTGGAGTATGCGGAGCTGCTCGCGCTCGTCGAGACATCGAAGCAAGCGGAGCTCGGATCGCTGCTTCGTCTCGCGATGGAGGGAGGGGACGAGGCGAAGGGCATTGGCCTCCGGGCCCGGAACCTCCGTCTCGACCAATGGGCGGTGTGGGCACGCTCGGATCCGAGTTCGCTTATCGAGGAGCTCGAAGGTGGTGATTGGCGCTGCCTCGTCGTCGACCTGGGTTCGCTCAGTTCACGTGAGGAGCAGGCGCTGACCGCGGAAGCGGTCCTCGGGACACTGTGGCGGAACCGTGCGGCTCGCGAACCGGTGTTGATCGTCATCGACGAGGCGCACAACGTCTGCCCCCAGTTTCCCACCGACGCCCTGACGGCTTTCTCGACGGAGCATGCTGTTGCGATCGCAGGCGAGGGACGAAAGTTCGGCCGCTACCTGCTTGTCTCGACGCAGCGGCCACAGAAAGTGCACGAGAACGTCCTGTCGCAATGCGACAACCTCATTCTCATGCGGATGAACTCCGAGGCTGATCTCCGCTCGATCGGCGAGACGTTTTCGTTCGTGCCCTGGAGCCTGCTCGGGCAAGCGGTGACGTTGGCACAGGGAGAAGCCCTGGTCGCAGGCAAGCTCTTCTCGCACCCGGTCTTCGCGCGCTTCGGCCGGCGTGTGTCAGAGGAGGGCGGAGGGGACGTCCCCGCCGACTGGGCCTAGAACGAGGTCGTGGGCGGGGGGGCGCAGGCGCTCTGCGAGCCACTCGACACGGTCATCAGGCGGCAGGAGCCAGTCGGTCCCTGGCTGCGCCAGCTTCGCCGCTGCTTCGGGCGCGAGGAGGAACTCGCGGAGGAACTCGTTCTGCCAGACGCCGAAGCGGAGGCGGCGGGTGATGCCGTCGCGTGGGCGGACCACTGCGAGTGGTTCGAGGGCCTGGAGCTTCGCCGAGGGTGCGGGTCTCGTGGCCGCCCAGGTACGGGCGGTTGAAGGCGACATCGTCAGGGCCCCTCGCGTCGAAGGCGATCTGGTGGGCGCGTCCGATAGTCCAGAGCCGCTCGGGCCGCATCGATGGCACCGCGGACGGGTCCCGCAAGGTGGCGGCAGGGAGGGCCTGCTCAGCCGTGTTTCGGACGCCTGATCGGCTGCAAACGCTTCGCCGACGTAACGGCGTCAGCTCACGTCGACGTAGGAGACCTCGATTGCGTTGTTTCCGTAGCCGAGCCGGTTCCAGGGCGGGACGTCGGGTTGCACGTTGCCGGCCGCGTCGGTTGCTCGCGCGCGAAGGGAGTGTCGGCCGATGTCGGACGCCTGCCAGTCGAGCGACCAGTCCTGCCATTGGTACGGACCCTTCGGGGGCTCGAGCTTCGCCGGGTGCCAGTCTCCCTCGCCGGTGAAGCTGACGTGGACGTCGGTGACCGGCCCGGTGCCTGACCACGCTTTTCCACGTACGGTGTACTTGCCGGTGGCGATCGTCGCGCCGGGGGCGGGGTCGGTGATGCGGGCGCGGACGCGCATCAGGGTGACGCGTTCGTGATCTCGGTCAGGCCATTCGTAGATGTAGTGGCCGGTCTGGAACTCGCCGGCGTATGACTCGATGAGAACGTCGATTCGGGCTAGCCACTTGACGGAGGCAACGGCGTACCAGTGGGGCACGATGAGCCGGAACGGGGCACCGTGGTCGGGGGTCAGCGGTTCGCCGTTCATCTCGTAGGCGATCAGGATCTCCGCAGCCGGATCGGTTGCGTGCTCCAGTGCGAGCGAACGCACGAAGGCCAGGTCTTCGCGATTGGTCTCCGGAAGGACGGGAGCGAGGTGGTATGGGCCGTGGTCGGCTCCTTCGAAGCGAACCTCGACCCCGTCCGCCATCGGCTGCGTCTGCTCGAGGACGTCGCGTAGGAGGGCGCCCGTCCAGCGGGCGGTGGACACGGCGTAGTCGCCCCAGGGCTCGCCGACCGGCAGGGGCCGCGTCGCGAGTCGTCCGTTTCCGGCGCACTCGAGCGTGACGGCCCGCTCGACCGCAGGCAGTCGGCGAAGGTCGTCGAGCGTCAGCGTGGCCGGGTTCCCGACAGCCCCGCCGATTGCCAGGTTGCCGTCGTGAGTCGGTACGGCGAAGTTGCTGCGAACGTAGTGGAGCGCGACCGGGGTGATGTCAGCCGCGAGTGCCTCCGGCGGCGCCTCTGCGTTGTACGGCGCCGGGTTGATCATCTTGAGCGCGGCGCGCTCTTGTTCAAGGTCGCCTCCCACTGCCATGCCTCAGCCTCCTTGCCGATGACGACGCATCAGTAGTCGGAATCCTGGAAGGTCGGGTCTCGGCCTTCGTTGAAGGCGCCGATTCCCTCGGTGCGGTCGGGGTGGACGGCGGAGCGCCAGTGGGCCGCCATCATGATCGCGATCGCCTGTTCGACCGGTTGTCCCTCGCCCATGTGCACGGCGCCCTTGACCGCCTGCACCGCCGTCGGCGAGTTGCTCGCGATCTTCGCTGCGATCCGGTGCGCCGCGTCCATCAGTTCGCTCTGCGGATGTAGCTCGTTGACCATGCCGAGCCGGTGGGCTTCCTGTGCGCTGATCGGATCGCCGGTCATCAGCATCTGGAGCGCCTTTCCGGGCGGGAGCAGGCGGGGGAGAAAGACCGGCGAGCCGCCGCCCGCTGCGAGGCCGATCATCGCTTCCGGCTGGCCGAACGTGGCGTTGTCGGAGGCGATGATGAAGTCGGTGCTCTGAGCCAGCTCGGAGCCACCACCGTACGCGATCCCGTTGACGGCGGCAAGGATCGGCTTGCGCAGCTGCCGCACCGTGTACAGGGTGCGGTCGAAGTCCTGGCGCTGGCGCAGCCAGTCCTCCTTCGTCATGTCCTTGCGCTGGCGCAGGTCGCTGCCGACAGAGAACGCGCGATCACCCGCACCAGTGAGGATCACGGCGCGGAGGAAGGTGCGGACGGCGATCGATTCCAAGATCTCGGTCAGTCGGGCTCCCATCTCGGTGGTGATCGCGTTGTCCGCGTGCGGCCGATTCAGCGTGATGACTGCCACACGCTCATCCGAGGTGTACTCGATGAGAACCGGCTCGTCCGGCTCGGCTGCACCGGCCGGAGGCGCGGCGAAGTCGAGCGCTTTCCAACGGTCTGTGCTTGTCTTGGCTGCCACGTCGGTCCTCCGTCGATACGTGCCTATCAGGTGTCCAGTTCAGCGAGCCAACGCATCGCGCGCAGACCTGGGGCAAAGCAGTACTCGCCGCCACGGGTGACCACGAACGGCGGCAGCGCCTGCAGCCGGCGGCGGATCGGCCGCTGCGGGATCGTGAACATGCCCGACCCGTCGTTCGGCCCGACGAGCGGGTCGCTTTCGCTTGGCGCGCCGATGAAGATGCCGTCGTTCAACCACTGCGTCTTCACGAACTCGAACTGACGCTTCGGGTGCGCTCCGGCGAAGACGAAGATGATGCCTCGGTCGGCGCCGTCGTCCTCCAGCACGCCCTCGGGCAGCATGGGGCCGTAGCTCGTGCCGCGCCGGATCATGCGATGCAATCGGACGTCGACGCTTCCTTCGTTGTCGAGCGCGTCGCGCGGGTTCGCGCGCCGCGCGTGCGCGCCCGCCGGACACTTGAAGCCGCGCAGATCGTCTCCGTAGAGGAAGTCGTTGTTCCGCAGCGGATCCGCGCCGAGCTCGGGGTCGTCCTGCTCAGGCGAGAGCGCGAGCGGCGCGCCACTCTGCCAGCGACCGACCATCTTGGCGCCGAGCAGCGCCTCCTCTTCGCGGCTGGCCGCCTTCTCGCGGAGATAGCGGCGGTAGGCGGCGACGCGGGTGTGCAGTTTGCGGAAGACCACGTAGGTGCCGTTCCGGCCGAGCACCTCGGGGGTCGGCATCGGCGGCAGGCTCCCGGTCTCGTCCGGATAGCCGAGAATGATTTCGCCTGCCTTGAGTGGCGCCTCCCCGGGGTTCGAGCCGGGGATGCCGCTCCCCTCGACGGAGGGCTGGCCAATCCCGTCCTTGAAGCCGAAGGAGGTGCGTCCCGTCGGCAGCTGGTAGCAGTCCTGACTCCAGACCACCTCGATCCCGGGGAGCTCTTCGTACGTTCGGCGTGCGCGCTCGAGCACTGCTTCCAGCCGGGCTGCGTCAGGCGACATCGCGGCGAGGGCGACGTGGACGTCTGCCGTCCCGAGTGGCTTCTCCCAGTTGGCCGGGCTGCTCTCGCCGATGTCGCCCAGATCAGCTGCCCGCGCGGCCATTCCCTGTTGGAACTCCGGCGCAAAGCTGTCCAACGACTCCTGGGGCACGCCGAGCGCCTTCAGGCCCTGGTAGGTGAAGGCGGCGGTGATCCAGGCGTCGTGGGCGGGATCGGCGGTGGGCCGGCCGGAATCGACGACTGCGAGAAGCCGGCGCACCAGCTCGCGGCCTGCGGTGCGGTCGTCCACGCGAAGCAGCAGGTAGGCACCGACGTAGGGGGTGGGCCGTTCGTGCAGGGCGCCGCTTTGAATGTCGTCGAGCTCCAGGCCGACGCCCTGGTTGGAGGTCAACGTATCGATGGGAACGGCCACCTTAGTGGTGGTGCTCGGGGGGCTCGGGTGGATCCGGGTTCCCCGGCGCGAGGTAGGGAAAGCTGCGCTGGCCGGGCCTCGTGGCATGGTCGACGCCGTCGCGGACGATCGGCCCGTTGCCGGCGTTCACGAGCAGCGTGAAGATCTTGTCCATCACGTCGTCGTTGAGCGAACGCCCACCACAGGTCTCGTGTGGACGACCCTCCCCGGCGGCAAGCTCGATCTCGAGGAAGGAACCCTGCTCAGTGAAGGGCTTGCGGACGTCGACGACGAGGTAGTCGGCGAGCACGAGCTCGGTCAGCGGGTGAGCGCCGTTCCCGTTCGCAGGCCAGTCGGTCTTTCCGTCCAGACCATCCCAGAAAGCGAGGTTGGCATCCAGCCGCGCTCGATACGCGCCCTGATACCCGTCGGCGAGCTGAAAGGCATCCTCCATGTTGTAGAGATCGCGGATCTCGAGGTCGCGATTCACGGGATCAAACTGCTTCGGCGCCAGCATCAGGTTCTTCACCTCGGGCCTACCCACACGCTCGATCCGAACGTTGAGCTTGCCGCGGGTCAGCGTCTCTGCGACCACGCCGACGAGCTCAACACCAGCGAGCAGTTGCACGCAGTCGACCTCGACGACGAGGGAGAGGACGTTCTTTCCGTCCATGTAGATGGCGCCGGAGTTGGTGAAGGAGAGCTCGCCCGTCGCGATCGTCTTCAGCGCCGCGGGTGCGTCCATGATGAACGGATCCCACCGCGGCCCGGCGAAGGCGCGAACGCCGTGACCGGAGCCGCCCCCCTCGTCGTTCACGCCGAAGGGAACCACCTCGCCCGCGGGAGTCGTGAGCGTGCCTTCTTGTCCGTGCGCACCGTTGCCTGCGGCGGGATCGGAGAATACGCAGTCGAACGTGAACTCCTCTTCTGCGACGGCGAACGGTGTCGGATCGGTCGCTGCTCGCGGCGTGAGCGGCCGCAGGCGGAAGCGGTAGACGAGGCCGTCCGAGAGGAGCGCGGACGGCGGGGCAAAGGGCAGCGTGTTCATCACCAGCACGAGATGTCCCGGCCGCTCCGGACTCGGGAACGCATAGAGATCGGTGATGTCCGCGATCGGGTCGGCGAGCGCCCGCGGCCCCGAGATGTGATCCGACACCCGCTGCTCCCCTGGCTTAGTCGGCCGCCTCGTCGAGCAGCGGCTTCAACGCCGGGTGCTGCAGCGCCTCCACTGCGCCCGGGTCGTCGAGCACCTGCTGGAACGCCGTGTTCACACGCTCAGCCTTCCGGATCTCCTTCACGGTGCCGCCGTAGTTACGCGCGTACGCGGCCGCGGTCACCTGGGCACCGAGGACGAACGACTGTACGGCGGCGAGGTCAGGAAGCCCGTCGTAGCCTTCGACGTGCTTGAAGATGACGTCGAAGAGCGCCAAGGTTGGCCCCGACGTGAAGAAGTCCTCCATGTAGGAGTCCCACGGGCCGTCGAAGCTCGTCGCGAACAGCAGTCGCGTGTCGTCGTCGAACAGCACGAACCTGGCCTCGTGAATCGTCGAGACCGCCATGTTGTGCTCGCCCGGCCGATACCCGGGAGTCTCCTGGAGGTCGCGCAACGCCTGTCGCAGGGTCGGCGCTTCGCCGGGTTTCACCCGGAAGAACAAGCTGAACTCGCTCGTCGAACCAACATTTACGCCGGGCCGGGCCGTTGCGGGTGTCGCCATTGCTCACTCCCTTCGCTCAAATCCGAGCCAGCTATGCGTGGCCACAACCATCTTTCCGTCGCGCTCGCGAGGGCGCATCACCCCGTTGGCACGATTGGGCAAGGTGCTCTGCGCCTGGAGCGAAGCGAAGGTCCTGTCGACGCTAGGTTCACCTTAGACGACGCTTGTATCCGGCGCTTCGCTTGGAGGCTCGATGTTGCACGACCGGGCCGGTTAGCGCCGCGATGTTTCATCCCAACAGGATGATCATTTGTCCTCTGCGCTTAGTAGGATGCCGCTGTGGCGAAGGCGCGGAAGGGACCATGGGAGGAGAGCACTAGTGTCCACGGCTGATTCCGCCGCGGAGCGACCCGCCGCCGCCGCGCCTGCGCGCGCGGTTGCAGGCCCCAACTACATCGCTTGGACGGCGCTGGCCCTGATGACCGTTTCGTCGGTCGCCAGCTTGCGGCCGGCGCCGACAATGGCGGTCTACGGCCTCGCAGCAGTCTTCCTTTACGTGCTGCCTGCGATCGTGTTCCTGATCCCGACCGCGCTCGTCTCGGCCGAGCTCGCCTCGGGCTGGAACGGGGGCGTCTACCGCTGGGTGACCGAGGGGATCTCGCCCAGGTGGGGCTTTACGGCCGCCTGGCACCAGTACGCGATGACGCTCTTCTACTACCCGTCGCTGCTGTCGTTCGTCGCCGCGACGCTCGCCTACGTGATTGCTCCTGACCTGGCGTCGAGCGGCGTCTGGACTGCGATCGTGATCATCACCGTCTACTGGCTCGGCGTGATGATCTCGTTGCGGGGCGGCATCGGGGTGATCGCCAAGCTCGCCTCGAGCGGCGTGCTGATCGGCACCCTGATACCGGGCATCATCCTCGTCGGCCTCGGAATCGTTTATCTGGCACAAGGGAACCCATCGGCGGCGCCGATGGATGCGGAGCACTTCCTGCCCGAGTGGGCGGGGATCGCGAGCATCGTCCTCATCGTCTCCAACTTCGGCGCCTATTCGGGCATGGAGATGAACGCCGTGCATGTGAACCGGCTCAAGGATCCAAGGAGCCAGTTCCCGAGGGTGATGCTGGTCGCCACCGTGCTCGTCCTCCTCATCCTTATCCTGCCGCCGCTCGCGATCAGCTGGGTTGTGCCCGCGGCGGACGTGAGCCTGACGGCGGGAATCATGCAGGCCTTCGACGCGGTGCTGGCCTTTTTCGGCATCCAGTGGCTGACGCCGATCATCGGGCTCGCGATCGTGTCCGCCTCCCTGGCCGGCTTTCTCACCTGGCTGTCCGGGCCATCGCGGAGCCTCTTGCTCGTCGCCAGGGAAGGCGGCTACATGCCACCGTGGTTCCAGCAGACGAACCCCGCCGGGGTGCAGCAGAACATCCTCGTCGCCCAGGGGGCGCTGACCACGGTGCTCGCGCTCCTGTTCGCGTTCGTCCCGGCCGTCTCGAACGCTTACTGGATCTTCATGACGATCACGACGTCGGTTTACCTCCTCATGTACCTGTCCATGTTCGTCGCCGCGTACAACCTGCGGAAGCGACAGCCCGACCATCCGCGCGGCTACCGGGCGCCGGCGCTGACGCTGCTCTGCGTCGTCGGCTTCCTCTCCTCGCTCGCGGCCGTCGCGATCGGCTTCGTCCCGCCCTCGCAGCTGGGCACCCTGAGCACGAGCGGGTACCTGTTCTTCGTCGGGGGCGGAGTCCTCCTACTCGGCCTCATCGTCCCGCTGCTCTTCCTCTGGCTCCGCAAGCCGAGCTGGAAGACACACGAGCCCTCTCCGGAGGCTGACTCGTGAGGGAGCGCACGATCTACTGGATCGTCGGCGGCGGCCTCGCCGTGCTGCTGATCGTGATGCTCGTCGCCTGGAATTACGACCGCCAGAACGCCGAAGCCGACGCGAAGGCGCAGCAGCTGATCGCCGCCTACGAGGAGGCCGGGCTCCGGGCTCCGGATCAGGACGAGATCGCGCGGACGCTCGGCGACGACGGCGGCTCCGTGTGCGAGGCGGCAGACAGCGAACTGGTGCAGGGTTACTGGAAGCTCCGGCTCATGATCGGTGGCGAGTTCTACGTCCGCGCCGTCAGGCTCGATCGAAAGATCCGCCAGGGGCTGTCGCTCATCGTCGACGTCTACTGCCCCGAGAAGCGGCCCGACGTCGAGGAGTTCTTCGAGGACTGGAACTTCGACGACGTCGTCCGCGACTAGCGCGCAGGCCGTGTCCGCAGACGCTCTCCGCGAACGGGTCAAGAACCTGATGCCGCAAGCATGGGACGACCTCGCCCGCGCGGTCTCGTTCAAGTCGGTCGCCGACGGAAGCGAGCCCGTGGAATGCGAGCGGATGGCCGAGTGGACGGTCGAGGCCTTCTCGGGCGTGGGTGTCCAGGACGTCCGAGCTCACGAGACCGCCGACGGGAGCAAGACCGTCACCGGCCAGGTCCCGGGGCCGGTGGGGGCGCCGACGGTCCTCCTCTACTTCCACCACGACGTGCAGCCGGCGACCGACGAAGGCTGGGAGTCGCCGCCGTGGGAGCTGACCGAGCGGAACGGCCGTTGGTACGGACGCGGCGCCGCCGACTGCAAAGGGAGCTTGGCCGCGCACCTGACCGCGCTGCGCGCGCTCGGGGACGAGCCGCCCGTGACCGTGAAGATCGTCGGCGAGGGCTCCGAGGAGCAGGGAACCGGCGGGCTCGAGGCCTTCGTGCCGGAGAATCCCGACCTGCTGCGCGCGGACGCGATCCTCGTCTGCGACACGGGCAACGTCGCAGTAGGCGTGCCGACCCTGACCGCAAGCTTGCGCGGGATCGCGCGAGTCGTGGTCACCGTGCGCACGCTTAAGAGCGCCGTGCACTCGGGAATGTTCGGCGGCGCCGCTCCCGATGCGCTCGCGGCGCTCGTCCGCATGCTCGCCACGTTGCGGGACGACCAGGGCAACACCACTGTCCGCGGGCTCGACGCGACCGAGAAGTGGCCGGGCGCGGCGTATCCGCCGGAGCAGTTCCGCACCGACGCGGGAGTGCTCGAGGGCGTCGACGTGATCGGAGACGGTATCGCCGACACGTTGTGGGCTCGGCCGACGGCCACCGTGCTCGGCATCGACTGCCCGTCGGTCGCGGGCTCGTCCGCCGCGGTACCTCACGAAGCGCGCGCGCGCATCGACCTGCGCATCCCGCCCGGGATCGACCCAAAGGAGGCGCAGTCGAAGCTGATCGAGCATCTCGAGGCCGTGGCGCCGTGGCACGTCCAGCTCGAATTCGAACGGGAGGCCGACGGCCAGCCCTTCAAGGGCGCGACCGAGGGGCCCGGCTTCGACGCGATGTCCGGCGCGATGCAGGACGCGTACGGACGCGATGTGACGCTCCAGGGTCAGGGTGGCTCGATCCCGCTCTGCACGGTCTTTCAGGAGACGTTCCCCGACGCGGAGATCATGTTGCTCGGCGTGGAGGAGCCGCAATGCCTGATCCACTCCGCCAACGAGAGCGTCGATCCGGGTGAGATCGAGCACATCGCGCTCGCCGAGGTGCTGTTCATGCAGAAGTACGCCGACGCGAAGGCCTCGTAGACGCTGCGATGGCGGTCACCGAGACTCCGACTCCGTTCACTGCCGAAGACTTCGCTCGACGGATGGATCGCGCCGCCGAGCAGGCTGAAGCCGCGGGTCTGACCGGCATCCTCGTCACCCCGGGGCCCGATCTCCTCTACTTCACGGGCTACCAGCCGATAGCGATCACCGAGCGGATCACCATGCTCGTGCTGCAGCCCGGCCGCCTGTCCATGATCGTTCCGGTTCTCGAGCGCCCCGACGCCGAGGCAGCTCCCGGCGCGGCCGCCTTGACGCTGGCCGACTGGACGGACGGAAGCGACCCGTACGCCGCGACGGCCGAGCTGCTCGAGCCAGACGGCCGGTACGCGATCTCCGACGCGGCCTGGGCGATGCACGTGCTCGCCCTGCAGCAGGCGTTGCCCGAGTCGACGTACGTGTCGATGACGAGCACACTGCCGATGCTGCGCGCGATCAAGGACGCGGACGAGCTCGAGCGGCTTGCCGCTGCCGGGGCGGCCGCCGACGCGAGCTTCGAGCAGATCGCAAAAGGCCAGTTCGCCGGTCGCCGCGAGAGCGAGGTCGCAGCCGACCTCGCCGGCTTCCTCCGCGACCACGGGCATTCGGAGATCGACTTCACCGTCGTCGGCTCGGGCCCGAACGGCGCGAATCCGCACCACGAGTTCGACGAGCGTGTGATCGAGGACGGCGACATGGTCGTCCTCGACTTCGGCGGCATCAAAGACGGCTACGGATCGGACACGACCCGCACCGTCCACGTCGGCGAGCCGACCGACGAGGAGCGCGAGGTCCACGAGCTCGTGCGGCGCGCGCAGCAGGCCGGCTTCGAGGCTGTGCGGCCTGGCGTCGAGTGCCAGGAGATCGACCGCGCAGCGCGCAAGGTGATCAACGACGCCGGTTACGGCGAGTACTTCATCCACCGAACCGGGCACGGCATCGGGCTGACCACGCACGAGCCGCCGTACATGATCGAAGGCGACACGAATAAGCTCGAGCCGGGCATGTGCTTCTCGATCGAGCCCGGCGTCTACCTCCCCGGGCGCTTCGGCGTCCGCATCGAGGACATCGTCACCGTGACCGCCGAGGGCGGGCAGCGCTTCAACAACACTCCGCACGAGCTCCAGATCGTCGCGTGACATGAGCGTCCGCGGCGCCGCCTTCCTCGGCATCGGCGCGATGGTCGGGGCCGGCATCTTCGCGCTGCT
Organism: uncultured Actinomycetes bacterium; assembly: GCA_963737615.1. GTDB lineage: Bacteria > Actinomycetota > Thermoleophilia > Gaiellales > Gaiellaceae > DASQGA01. Next base: position 122,846 of record CAVTTI010000005.1, read on the forward strand.
CGGCGAGGCCGGAGCGGTCGCCGGCTCCGCCGTCTGGCTCTCATTCCTCCTCGCCGGGATCGTCTCAGCGCTGCTCGGCTACACCGTCGTCAAGATGGGCGTCCGCTTCCCGTCGTCGGGCGGGTTGATCGCCTACCTGATCGAGGGGTTCGGCAACGGGCGCTTGGTCGGGATCGCCTCCTGGCTCGGCTACTTCGCCGCGATCGTGATCGTCTGCTCGATGGTCGCCGTCTCGTTCGGGAGCTACGCGACCTCCCTCTTCATCGGGGAGGACGCTTCGGCGGGCTGGGACAACCTGTTCACGACGTTGATCGTGCTCGCGATGGCGGGTATCAACATCGTCGGCTCGAAGATCGTCGACCGCGCCCAGTCGCTGATCGTCGTCCTCCTCCTGGCGGTCTTCGCCGTCTTCATCGCCGTCACCCTGGTGGACATCGACTGGGACCTGCTCGCCTTCAGCGGCTATCCGTCGGTCGACGACATCATCGCGAGCGTCGCTCTCACCTTCTTCGCCTATCTCGGCTTTAGCGTCATCACTTTCACCGTAGGCGACCTGCGCGACCCTACGCGTGAGCTGCCGAGTGCGATGTACCTTGCCCTCAGCGTCACGACGGTGCTGTACGTCCTGATCGCGCTCGGCGTGTTCGGAACGCTCACCGTCCCGGAGGTGGTCGGCTACGGCGAAACGGCGATCGCCGAGGCCGCGCGGCCGACGCTCGGGGAGGCCGGGTTCACGATGATGGCGATCGCCGCCCTGCTCGCGACGTCGTCGTCCGTGAACGCGACGCTCTATGCCTCGGGCGGCTTGACCTCGATGCTCGCGGGCGTCGGCCAGTTCCCGCCGTTCTTCGGACCCGGCTCGCGGCTCGGCGCGCACGCGGGCATGCTGATCACGGCCGGGATCGTGCTCGTGGTGAGCAATCTCGTCGACCTCTCCGCGATCGCGTCGGTGGGGAGCGCATGCTCGCTCGTGATCTTCCTCCTCGTCGGCGTCGCCGCCTTCCGCCGGCGCGGGGACACGGGCGCGAATGCTGCGATCGTGCTCGCAGGGATCGCGGCGACGGCTGTCGTCCTCGCCTTCTTCGCCGTCGACACGCTTCGCAACGCTCCCGAGACGTTCGTCGCGATCGTGGCGATCAGCCTGCTGGCCGTGGCGCTCGATCTGGTCTGGAAGCGGAGCCGCGGCACGCCGGCGGCCGATCCCGATGTCACGGCGGCCTAGGTGGCCGAAGAACCGCGTGCGCTACAGACGGCACCCGGAAACGAGCTCCTGCTCTTCCTCGCCGATCTCGGCGCCGCGCTGAGCGCGATCGGCGAGACCGTCGATGCCGTCGAGCAGCGTCTCACCCTGATCGCCCGCGCCTACGGGCTCGAGGACGCGCGCTTCAGCGTCTTCCCGACCTCGCTGTTCCTGACGCTCGGCCGCGGCGAAGCCGCGACGATCGAGCCGACGAAGCGGCTGTCAGCAACGCCGCGTCTCGACCAGATCGCGGCAGTCCATCGCCTCGCCGAGGAGGCCGAGGTGAGGGCGATCGCACCGGGGGCCGGGATCGCCCGGCTCGAGGAGATGCGGGCGGCGAGCAGCCGATACGGGCCGCTGGTGAGCGTGCTCGGCTACACGACGCTGACGAGCGGGATCGCGCTGATCCTGCGTCCGGCGCCGCGCGACGTCGCGGCCGCCGCCGTGCTCGGCACCGTCGTCGGCGTGCTGCGGCTGCTCGCGCGCGGGCGGCACTCGCTCGAGGTGCTGATGCCGTTCGTCGCAGCCTTCGCCGTTGCCTTGCTGACCGCCCTCGCCGTCAAGTACGACGTCACCGATCCCGGCCTGCGGGCGATGATCGCCGCCCTCGTTGTCTTCATCCCCGGCGTCGCGCTGACCACGGCGGTGCTCGAGCTGACCGAGGGCCAGATGATCTCCGGCTCGAGCCGGCTCGTCTGGGCCACCACCCAGCTCGGCCTCATCGCGTTCGGGATCGTCGCGGGCGTCAGCGCCGCCGGTGTGCCCGCGGAGCGCGCGTTCTCCAGCTCCGACGCGCTCCTCGGCGAGTGGGCGCCCTGGCTCGGCGTTCTCGTCTTCGCGGTCGGCGTCACGGTCGCCCACTCGACGCCGCCCGGTGCGCTGCTTTCGTTGCTCGTAGTCCTCTACGCCGCGTGGACCGGCCAGGTGCTCGGCGACGTGTTGTTCGGCGCCTACGCGAGCGGCTTCGTCGGCGCCGTCGTGATGACGCTCGCGGCATATCAGCTCGCGCGGCTCCAGTCGACGATGCCTGTGTACGCCATGTTCCTGCCAGGCTTTTGGCTGCTCGTCCCCGGCTCGCTCGGCCTCATCGGGCTGACGACCTTCCTGGCCTTCCCGGACTCCGCCTCCGCGACCGACGTCTTCGCCGTCGTGGGAGCGATCGCGGCGGTCGCGCTTGGCGTCCTCTGCGCGATCGAGCTGCACCGCTGGCTGATGGGCGCCGAGCGGCGGGCCCACGCCATCACGCGGCGCGTGAGGCCTCCCGTTGCCTGAGCGCGCCCCGTGTCAGCTCGACCGCCCGCACGACCGAGACGGTTGTGAGGACGGCGCTCTCCGCGAAGAGGAGAAGTTCAAGAGCTGGCTCTGGAACACGTTGGGGTCGTTCCGTTGACCGCCTCGCCGGGTCGCGGCGGTGCGGCCATGCTCGTGCTGCTCACGCTCGCGGCTGGGCAGTTCCTGATGACGCTCGACAGCTCGGTGATGAACGTCTCGATCGCGACGGTCGCGAAGGACGTCGGCACGACGGTGACGGGAATCCAGGGCGCGATCACGGCGTACACGCTCGTGATGGCGGCGCTGATGATCACCGGCGCCAAGATCGGCGCGATCATCGGACGGAAGCGGGCGTTTGCGATCGGCTGCGTCATCTACGGCTGCGGCTCCTTCACGACGTCGATCGCCCAGAGCCTTCCCGTGCTGCTGTTCGGCTGGTCATTCCTGGAGGGAGTTGGGGCGGCGCTGATCCTGCCTGCGATCGTTGCGCTCGTCGCCGGGAACTTCCCGGCCGAGAAACGGCCGGCGGCGTATGGCCTCGTTGCCGCCGCCGGGGCGGTGGCCGTCGCGATCGGCCCGCTCATCGGCGGCTTCTGCACCACCTACTTCTCGTGGCGCTGGGTCTTCGCAGGCGAGGTTCTGGTCGTGCTCGTGATCCTCATCTTCGCGCGTCGGATCGCGGATGCGCCGGTCGAGGAGCGACCGCAGCTCGACATCGTCGGCGCGGTGCTCTCGGCGCTCGGTCTCGCCCTCCTGGTCTTCGGCGTACTGCGCTCGGGCGAGTGGGGCTGGATCGAGCCCAAGCCCGAAGGACCTTCCTGGGCCGGAGTCTCGCCGACGGTCTGGCTCGTGCTCGGCGGTCTCTTCGTGATCTGGCTGTTCTTCCGCTGGCAGGCACGGCGGGAGTCGCGTGGGGAGGAGCCGCTCGTCCGGACGGCAATGCTGCGCAACCGACAGCTGACCGGCGGCTTGACCATGTTCTTCTTCCAGTACCTCGTGCAGGCGGGCTTCTTCTTCGTCGTGCCGCTCTTCCTCTCGGTCGCGCTCGGCTTGTCGGCGATCGACACCGGCATCCGGCTCCTCCCGCTGTCGGCGACCCTGCTCGCGGCGGCCATCGGCATCCCGCGCTTCCTGCCGCACCTGTCGCCGCGCCTTGTCGTCCGCGTCGGGCTGCTGTCGCTGCTCATCGGGACCGTCGTTCTGCTCGGCGCGCTCGACGCCGACGCGGGGCCGGAGGTGGTGTTCGTGCCGATGCTGCTCGTCGGCCTGGGCATCGGCGCGCTCGCCTCGCAACTCGGCGCGGTCACGGTCTCGGCCGTGCCGGACGACGAGAGCCCCGAGGTCGGCGGCGTCCAGAACACGATGACGAACCTCGGCGCGTCGCTCGGGACAGCGCTCGCCGGCTCGCTGATGATCGCCTCCTTGACGTCGGCGTTCCTGACCAACATCGAGCAGAGCGCCGCCATCCCGGCCAAAGCGAAGGAGCAGGCGCAGGTCGAGCTCGCCGGTGGCGTCGCGTTCGTCTCCGATGCGGACCTCGAGGCCGTGCTCGACGAAGTGGGCGCGACCTCGGCCGCCACCGACGCGGCGCTCGCAGCCAACGCCGACGCCCGCCTCGCCGGCCTGCGCTCCGCTCTCGGGATCCTGGCCGTGCTCGCACTGCTTGCGCTGTTCCTGGCCCAGGCCATCCCGACGAGACCGATCGGGATCGACGAGAGGAAGGAGTAACGATGTGCCGTTGGCTCGCATACTCGGGATCGCCCATCCGGCTCGAGGAGCTGCTCCTCAACCGCGACCGCTCCCTGATCGACCAGAGCCTGCACTCCCGGCTGGGCGCGACGACGACGAACGGTGACGGCTTCGGCGTCGGCTGGTACGACGAGGGCGGGATCCCGCGGCTCTACCGCAGCGTCCACCCCGCCTGGAACGACCAGAACCTGCGCGAGCTCGCCGCCGGAATCTCGTCACACCTCTTCCTTGCGCACATCCGCGCGTCGACGGGAACGGCGATCCAGGAGACGAACGCGCACCCGTTCCGCCACGGGCGCTGGCTGTGGATGCACAACGGGCTGATCCGCGAATTCCCACGGTTGCGGCGCGAGCTCGTGCTCGCGATCGACGACTCGCTCTTCGCGTCGATCGAGGGCACCACCGACTCGGAGACGATGTTCTACCTCGCCCTCACCTTCGGGCTCGAGAACGACCCCATCGCCGCCGTCGAGCGGATGGTCGGCTTCGTCGAGGAGACCGGACGCCGGCACGGCGTCGAGCATCCCCTCCAGATGACGATCGGGACGTCAGACGGGCGCAGCGTGTATGCGTTCCGGTACTCGAGCGAGGGCGAGTCCCGATCCCTCTACTTCAGCACGCGCATGGATGCGCTGCAGGCGCTCCATCCGGAGAACGAGGCGCTCGCCGCGCTGTCGGACGAGACGCGAGTCGTCGTCTCCGAGCCTCTCGGCGACCTCGAGGGTGCCTGGAACGAGGTACCCGAGTCCCACGTCGGCATCATCCAGCCGGGCGCCGACGAGCTACGACCGTTCACGCCGCACCGGTGAGTGTGGAAACAGCGCTATGAACGGCCGCCTCGGCCCACACCTCTGCGCTCGCCGTAACCGGAGCGGCCCCAGGAGCGCGCGTGCGCCTGACCTGGTCGATCGGCCTCAGAGGAGGCGTCCGAGCTTGTTCCAGAACCAGCCCTCGAAGCGTTCATGCGAGCCCGAGAGCGGCTCGCCTTGGTTCGAACGGGCGACGTCAGGCTCGAAGAGCCTCTCCTCGATGAGCGCGGCCGTCTCTGCGCTTCGCGCGATCATCATGATCTCCGAGTTGCGGTAGAGCGCCCAGGCGTCGAGATTCACGGTGCCGAAGCTGACGACGTCGTCCGCGACGACGACCTTCGCGTGGACGACCGTGTCCGGGTAGCTCCCACACCTCGACGCCTGCCCCGAGCATGTCTGGGTAGCGGTGCTTCAGCGCGGCCGTTGCCTGCGCGTTGTTGGACGTCTTCGAGACGACGACCCTCACCTGCACCCCGCGCTGCGCGGCGGCAACGATCCGGTCGATCATGCCCCGGTCGGTGAGATAGGGGTTCATCACGTCGAGGCGCTCCCGCGCGCCGTCGATCTGCTCCCGGATCGCCTGCGAGGCGGCCACGTGCCCGCCGGGGATCACCTGTGCGAGCGCGATCGGCGTCGAGCCGGGGTCGGCCGGCTCCGGGAAGAACGACGACAGTTGGGGCGGCAGCGGCCCGCCGTGCCCGTGGAAGCTCGTTAGGAACGCCGCCTGGGCCTGCCGGACGACGTCGCCTGTGACCCGCACCATCACGTCATGGAAGCCGCCGTTCTCGAAATGGTCCTCGATCCCCGCGCCACCCGTCCACGCAATCGTGCCGTCGATCACGTAGAGCTTGCGGTGATCGGCCCGGCCGACCTCGTCCTGCCGCCAATCGAGCCGCTGGCCGTCGGGGTAGAGGCCGTCCCGGTCGAGCGGGAAGACGTCGTTGACGACGATCTGCGCTCCGGCTGCAGCAAGGCCCGTGAACATCTCCCGCGCCTGCTCATAGGGCCGGGAGCCGAACCCGTCCACGATCACCCGGACGTCGACGCCCTCCGCAAGCTTCCGCTCCAGCAGTGCTGCCATGCTCATGCCGATCTCGCCCTCGCGCCAGCCGAACATCAGGATGTGCACCGTCGACCGCGCGGCCTCGACATCGGCGAAGATTTTCGGGAAGAAGTTCACGCCCTCTGCCCATGGCTCGATCGTCGCTGCGCTCGACCAGGCGAACGGAAGCGCTGCGTCGTGCGGGCGCGCTGCGCCTCGTGCCACGAACGCCTCCGTCGCGGCCTGAGCGCCCGCCGGCGTGACCGCGTCGAAGGGCGGCGGCCAGCTCGGCCGCTGCGTGACCCCGAGCACCCGCCGGTAGGCGAGCACGAAGAGCGCGGCAAACGCGCTCACCACGAGTGGCCATACCTTGTGCCTGCGCCCCGCCGTGTCCGCACCGAGGCTCATGGCGCAGAAGCTCCTGCGGCGCACTGCAGTCCGTCCGCCGGGAATGAGTTGGGTAATGCGATCTCCGATGCAGGCATCAACCGAGAGTGTCCCAGTTAGCGGCAGGCGTGGGTCCGGTTGCCCAGGAGCCGCGAGCTCTACGAGCCGAGCAGGTTCCGTTCGGCGATGCAGTCCTTCGCCCAGGCCTCGATCCGCTCCACGTGTGCTTCGTCGAGCCTCCGGCCCTCGGCGCCCTGCGATCCGGACCTGGTGGACCGAGGCCTCCATCGCCTGGTCGATCTGATGGCGCTGCTCGCTCACGATCTCGAACGACTCGAGGTCCGCGAGAAGCTGCTGGGCCAGCCGGTCGATCTCGGCCTGCGTTACCTCTCGGCCTGCGAAGACGCCAAAGTTGACGACGACCTCCGGGCGTCCCTGCACCTCGTCCTGGAAAACCATGGTGGAGTCACGCATGTCCTTCTCATACCTCGCGGGGCTCCCACTTGAACATCCGAACTGCGACGAGGAAGCCGACGACCCCCCAAACCGTGATGGCTGCAAGGGATCCCCACGGCATGTCGAGTCCGTCTCCTGCCACGAAAGTCTCCCGGAGAAGGCGCAGGAGATAGGTCAGCGGCAGAAGGTCGCCGATCGCCAGCAGGAACGCCGGCATCCCTTCGGTTGAGAAGAAGACTCCCGAGATGAAGGTCATCGGGAGATAGATGGCGTTCACCACCGCCGAGGAGCCGTCGGCGCTCCGGACCAGCCCGGTCAGGGCCAGCCCGAGCGCGGCGAAGGCGGCGGCACCGACCAGCAGGACGAGCACGAACGCGGCCGGCGCCTGGGGCCAGGACGCATCGAGGACATATGTGCCGATCAGGAGCTGCGTCACTACCTCGAGCGCGATCACGATGAGGGTCGAGACGATCACCGCACTCAGGTAGACCGAGGCGGGGAGCGGCGTTCCCCGCACGCGCTTCAACACCCCCGACTCCCGGCGAACGACGAGCGTGATCGCAAGGCCCGCGAACGCGGTCGCAACCACCCCGTAGCCGATCAGGCCCGCGAGGAGGTACGTGGAGCCGTTGATGTCGTCGAACTCTTCGTCTCCGTAGACCGAGCCGAGCAGGACGAGAAAGATGATCGGGAGCAGGAAGGTGAAGAAGGCCGACTCGCGGCTGCGCCAGAAGAGCACCTGCTGGGCCTTGAGCTCGTGGAAGAAGAGCCTCGTCACGCCTCGTCCTCCGTGACCTCGAGGTAGACGTCCTCGAGCGTGCGCGGCCGCACCTGGAGGCGTTCCAGCTCGAGGCCCTCGGCGAGTGCCTTCGCGGTCAACTCGTGGAGGACGCGGGTGGGGTCCGGCGTCCGCAGCACGACCTCCTCGCCGTTCAGGCGGTAGCTGATCTCGACGCCGGACTCGCCCGCCAGGAGCTCGGCCGGCGTCCCCGTGGCGACGATGCGACCGTCGCGAAGGATCGCGACGCGGTCGGCAAGCTTCTGCGCCTCCTCCATGTAGTGCGTGGTCAGCAGGATGCTCTTGCCGAGCGTTCTGAGGCCGCGAATCGTCTCCCAGGCCTGGCGTCGCGCCGCGGGATCGAAGCCGGTCGTCGGCTCGTCGAGGAAGACGAGCTCCGGGTCGCCGACGAGTGCAAGGCCGAGGTCGAGCCGACGGAGCTGCCCGCCCGAGAGCGTGCGAACGCGCGCGTCGGCCTTCTCCCCGAGGCCCACGAGCTCGATCACCTCGGACCGGTCGCGGGGATGCGGGTAGTAGCCAGCGAACAGGTCGAGGATCTCGCGGACGGAGAGGGTCGGGTAGACCGCTGAGGACTGGAGCACGATGCCGATCCGAGCCCTGAACGCCGGCCCGGCCCGGCCCGGGTCCTCGCCCAGGACCCTCACCTCGCCGCCGTCGCGCTTTCGGTAGCCCTCGAGGATCTCGACGGTGGTGGTCTTTCCCGCCCCGTTGGGCCCCAGGAGCGCGAACACCTCGCCCTCCTCGTGGCGGAAGTCGATCCCGTTCAATGCCTGGAAGGAGCCGTACTTTTTTTGCAGCCCCGAAACCTCGATCGCGCTCACTGAGGCGACTCACCTTCGAGTGCCCGGTAGCCGAGGACGGCCGCGAACGCGACGAGCGCCGCCCCGGCGGCGAAGTCCACGAAGCGAAGGAAGCGCGTGCCGACGCGCCGCCGCGCGATCGCGAGGCCGCCGGAGAGGATCGTGAACCAGGTCAGCGTTCCGGCGCCGATCCCGACGAGCATGGCCGCCGCCGCTGGAGTCGAGGTGACCACGTCGGCCGTCGAGGCTGCCGAGAAGATCGCCGCCCACGAAGCGATCGTCAGGGGATTCGATGCCGTCGCGGCGAGTGAGGTCACGAAGGCCCGAAGCGGGGAGCCCACCTCGTCCTCGGTCTCCGCGCCCAGTCGGATGCGAAAGGCGCTCCAGATCGTCCGGAGACCGAGCAGGCCGAGCACGACCGCGCCGGTGACTCCGAGCCCGATACGCAGCGCAGAAACGTCGAGGAGCCGGCTGGCGCCTGCGATCCCGAGTGCGCCGTAGAGCGTGTCGATGACCGCCGCGCCCGCGCCGATGGCAACGCCCACGGCGAAGGTGCCGCGGAGGACCGAGCGGATGCAGAGGAGGGTGATCGGCCCAACCTGGGCCCCGACCACAAAGCCGAGTCCGAAACCGAGTGCCAGTCCCGCGAGCACCGGCCTAGGCTATCCCGCGGCGGAATTCTCGCTGGCGGCTGCCTTCGCCTTCATAGTGTCTGGGGATGGGGAATCTCTTCGCGCGGCTGCACGGAAACAGGCGGCTCTACGGCACGCTCCAGGTCGTCGCACTCGTGATCGTGCTCGGATTCCTCGGCTACGCCTTTCGCGGGACCTGGGAGGACGCCGAACCGAGGCTCCGCTCCGCAAGCCTTGTCTATCTCGGGATCTCTACGGCCATCCTCGCGGCGTACTACCTCCTGTTCGTCGCCGGCTGGATGACGATCCTCGCGGCCTACGGAATCCGGGTGCCGTACCGGATCGCGCTGCAGGCCGAGATGCTGTCGATGCTCGCCAAGTACGTGCCCGGCGGGGTCTGGACGCCCGCCGCCCGCGTGGTTGCGATGCGGCGCGCCGGCGTGAAAGACACGCCGAAGGTGCTCGCCTCCGTCCTCCTCGAGGCCGGCCTGTCGGCCGTCGCCGGCGTGCTCGTCTTCGTGGCGAGCCTCTCCGCGGTCGACGACGTGAACACGTCGCTCCTGCCTCTTCTCGGCTTTGCCGCGCTCTGCGCCGTTCTCCTACACCCGCGAGTCTTCCGTCCGCTCGCACGACGGGTGTTCCGTCCCTTCGGGGCCTCCGAGGTGCCCTCGCTTCCGTACCGGACGATGGTCTACCTGCTCGTCTACTACTCGTTCACCTGGCTCGTCGGTGGGGCGGCGCTCTACTTCCTCCTTCGCGCGGTCGGCGAGGACCCCGGCGTCTCCACGATCCCCTACCTCGGCGGCGTGAGCGCCGTGGGAGCGATCGTGGCCGTTCTCTCGATCATCGCGCCCTCGGGGCTCGGGGTTCGCGAGGCGTCGATGTACGGCCTCATGCTCGCGGTGGCGTCCCCGGGCGCCGCACTGGGCGCAACCGTTCTGAACCGGGTCACGATCACGCTTGTAGAGGCCGGCCTTCTCCTGGCCGGGACGCTCGCCTGGCGGCTCCGCCTGGGCGCCGTCGAGACGCCCGAACGCAGGGCTGAGAGCGAGGACCCGTCCGCACCTGACCCTCTATAGGCTCGCCGGGTGCCGACCTTCCGCTACGTCATCGCGGACGTCTTCACCGACCGGCCGCTGGCCGGGAACCAGCTCGCCGTCTTCACGGACGCGCGCGAGATCCCCGAGGAGCAGCTGCAGCCGCTTGCGAAGGAGATGAACTTCTCGGAGACGGTGTTCGTCTACCCGGCGGAGCAGGGGGGTCATGTGAAGATCCGGATCTTCACGCCGGCGGCCGAGATGCCCTTCGCCGGCCACCCCGTGCTCGGCACCGCCTTCGTCCTCGCCGGGCCGCTGCAGCTGGTCACGATCAACCTG
>CAVTTI010000006.1:0-86943 GCA_963737615.1 uncultured Actinomycetes bacterium
TGCGTTCCGGTACTCGAGCGAGGGTGAGTCCCGATCCCTCTACTTCAGCACGCGCATGGATGCGCTGCAGGCGCTCCATCCGGACAACGAGGCGCTCGCCGCGCTGTCGGACGAGACGCGAGTCGTCGTCTCCGAGCCTCTCGGCGACCTCGAGGGTGCCTGGAACGAGGTACCCGAGTCACACGTCGGCATCATCCAGCCGGGCGCCGACGAGCTACGACCGTTCACGCCGCACCGGTGAGTGTGGAAACAGCGCTATGAACGGCCGCCTCGGCCCACACCTCTGCGCTCGCCGTAACCGGAGCGGCCCCATGAGCGCGCGTGCGCCTGACCTGGTCGATCGGCCTCAGAGGAGGCGTCCGAGCTTGTTCCAGAACAAGCTCTGGAAGCGCTCGTGCGAGCCCGAGGGAGGCTCGCCGGGGTGCGAGCGGGCGACGTCCGGCTCGAAGAGCCGCTCCTCGATGAGCGCGGCGGCCTCTGCGCTCCGCGCGATCATCATGATCTCCGAGTTGCGGTAGAGCGCCCAGGCGTCGAGGTTCACGGTGCCGAAGCTGACGACGTCGTCGGCGACCACAACCTTCGCGTGGACGACGGTGTCCGGTAGCTCCCACACCTCGACACCCGCCTCGAGCAGGTCCAGGTACCGGTGCTTCAGTGCAGCGGTCGCCTGCGCGTTGTTGGACGTGTGCGAGACAACGACCCTCACCTGCACCCCACGCTGCGCGGCGGCGACGATCCGGTCGATCATGCCCCGGTCGGTGAGATAGGGGTTCATCACGTCGAGGCGCTCCCGAGCGCCGTCGATCTGCTCGGCGATCGCCTGCGAGGCAGCCACGTGCCCGCCGGGGATCACCTGTGCGAGCGCGATCGGTGTCGAGCCGGGATCGGCCGGCTCCGGGAAGAACGACGACAGCTGGCGCTGGAGCGGCCCGCCGTGGCCGTGGAAGCTGGTCAGGAAAGCCGCCTGTGCCTGGCGGACCACGTCGCCGGTGATCCGAACCATCACGTCGTGGAAGCCGCCGTTCTCGAAGTGGTCCTCGATCCCAGCTCCACCGGTCCACACAATCGCGCCGTCGATCACGTAGAGCTTGCGGTGATCGGCCCGGCCGACCTCGTCCTGGCGCCAGTCGACCCGCTGGCCGTCGGGGTAGAGGCCATCCCGGTCGAGCGGGAAGACGTCATTGACGACGATCTGCGCTCCGGCGGCCGCGAGACCCGTGAACATCTCCCGCGCCTGCTCGTACGGCCTGGAACCAAACCCGTCCACGATCACCCTCACATCGACACCCTCGGCCAGCTTCCGCTCCAGAAGCGCCGCCATCCGGATCCCGATTTCGCCCTCGCGCCAGCCGAACATCAAGATGTGAACCGACGACATCGCGGCCTCCACGTCGGCGAAGATCCTCGGGAAGAAGTTGACGCCCTCAGCCCACGGCTCGATCGTCGCAGCAGTCGACCACGCGAATGGGAGCGCGGCCTCGTGCGGGCGCGTCGCGCCTCGTGCCGCGAAAGCCTCCGTCGCGGCTCGCGCTCCCGCCGCCGTCACCGCGTCGACGGGTGGCGGCCAGCTGGGCCGCTGCGTGACCGAGAGCACCCGACGGTAGGCGATGACGAAGACCGCGGCGAAGGCGGCGACCAGGAGTGCAAAGACCCTGCGCATGGCCGAGTGTGTGTCAGCCGCTTCCGGGCGCAGTCATCGAAGCCGCCCCAGAGCCGGCTGGACGGATCAAGATCATCATGTCTCCGTTCAGTGCTCGACTTCCGCTAGAGAATTTCCCATCATTCCCGGGCTATGGCGAACGGAACGGCTAGGCGGATGATTGGGGCTAGCACATACGCCGCGCCGAAGACGATTCTTGGTTTCTTCGGAATCGTTCTTTTGATCGTCGTCTCCGGAGCGGTCGCGCGACTGGGTTTCTCGTGAGGCATCACGACCTCTACTACTTGATTCCGAAACTCTTTCTCGGCGTCGGAATCTTCGCGGCGGTCGAGTTTCTCGCCGTTCTGATAATCACGATACTCGACCCATCGCGGCTGATGCTCGGTCAGATGAGTGGTCAAGAACTTCCTGGTCGTAGTCCACGAGCGCGGCATCATCCGTTTCGGATGAGGCGCACGGGGCCCGAGCGTACTAGCGTCGCTCACCCGTGCTCGTCCGGTTCCTCCTCATCTGGCTTCTCTCCGCGGTGGCGTTTGCCATCACCAGCTGGATCCTTCCCGGCATGGAGGTCTCCGGCGGCTTCTTCGGCTACCTCTGGGTTTCTCTGCTCTTTGGCCTCGTCAACGGCATCATCGGCACCCTATTGAGGCTCTTCACGTTGCCTCTGATATTTCTCACCTTGGGCCTTTTTTCGCTCGTGGTAACGGCTTTGATGCTCCAGCTCACCGACAGCCTTTCGGACCACCTTACGATCGACGAGTTCTTCTGGACGGCCATCTGGGCCGCAGTCATCCTCGCTGTCATCAATGTCGTGCTGGACGTGGTCGTTCGCACGATGATCATGCCGCCGCCCGCGAACGATCTTCGGTGAGCGCGGATGCACCTAGGCGAGGCGACGCCGAACCCAGGCGCGTTGTCAGGCGGGATCCGTTTACGCGTCGCGGCAGGCGCTACCAGTCGCTGCGCACGCCGAAATAGACGAGCGGGCCGACGATCGGGAAGATGAGCGCCACGAGGACCCACATCGTCCGCTCTCCGCCGGAGAACTGCTGGCTCTTGAGGACGCTTACGATGGCGCTGGCGGCCAGTACGACGGCGAGGACTCCCGCCAGAGAGAAGCCGGCGACGTAGGCGGTTCCGAGGCCAAGTGGAAGGCTGGCCATACGGCCATGCTGTCCCACGCTGGTGAGCCGTGCATCATCCGAACGGCATGAAGCGCCGTCGGCTATCCGTCACTGTTCGGATCCTCGAGCCCGGTGGCGGAGAGCACCTCGCTGCATGAGCCGCAGCTTCTGGTCGGCGCGCACGCTCGGCGTCCGCGGTGCCTTCCTCCTCGTCACCGCCGTCTCGCTTTATCTTCTCCTGCCGAGCCTCCTCGAGGTGTTCACGTCATGGCGGAGTCTGCTCGACGTCGAAGTCGGCTGGGTCGCCGCGGCGCTCCTCTTTGTGATCGCGAGCATCGTGGCGACCTGGGCGCTCCAGCGGCTCGCAGTCGGCTCGAAGGACTGGTTCGCGGTTGCGACGTCTCAGCTCGCCGGCAACGCGCTCGGTCGGATCCTTCCCGGCGGCATGGCGACGGCCGGGGCTCTTCAGTACCGGATGCTCGTGCGTGCCGGGGTCCCCGGACGGAGGGTTGCGTCCGGCGTCGCCGCCTCGTCGGCGCTCCTCTTTGCGACGCTCCTTGGGTTGCCGGTGCTCGCGCTGCCTGCCGTCCTCCGGGGTACAGGCATAGACGACGTTCTCGCGCGCTCCGTCTGGCTGGCGGCGGTCTCGTTCGTTCTCGTCGGGGCCGTCGCCGTTGTGGCGTTCGGCTTCAACCGACCGCTCCGCTTCGTGGGGCGGGTGGCCGGAAGGCTCGCCCGATTGATCCCGCCACTGCGCAAGCGAGCCGACGGGCTTCCGGAGCACCTCATCCGTGAGCGGAATGCGATCCGCGCCGCGCTCGGCAGCGGCTGGAAGGTGGCTGTGGCCGCCTCGGTGGCGAAGTGGCTCTTCGATTACCTCGCGCTCGTCGCCTCCCTTTTCGCCGTGGGCGTGGAGCCGCGCCCCGCGGCCGTTCTTCTCGCCTATGTGACCGCGTCGCTGCTCGGCATGGTGCCGTTCACCCCGGGCGGTCTCGGATTCGTCGAGGCCGGATTGACCGCGACGCTCGCGCTCGCCGGCGTCGGTGCCGGGGCCGCGGTAGTCGCGACTCTCGCGTACAGGCTCGTCTCGTTCTGGCTGCCGATCCCGGCAGGGCTCGTAGCGTACGGGCTCTTCCGCCGCCGCTACGGAGGGCCCCCGGCTACCGCAACCACGTGAACCCCGCGCGAGCGCCGGATGTTCACGCTCCGGCCTTGGGCATCCGTGACCCCGCGTACATGGCGAGCCCGTAGATGATCAGGATGTCCATGGAGAAGAGCGCGAGCGACCAGAACGGATATGCCTGGACGAACAGGAGCTGACCGATTGCGTTCGCGCCGGCCGCCGCGATCCCGAACCAGCGGGCCCACTCGCTTCCGCTGAGGAGTGCCATCGCGGCCAGGATCTGGACGACGGCGAGAACGAGGACGATCCATCCCCACGTGTTGAGGTCACTGAAAATAAAAGCAGCGTCGTCGACGTAGACCCTCGAGTTCGCGACTGCGGCGATGCCGGCGATGAGGTTGAAGAGCCCGGCCAGCCCGAGCATGAGCGCCGCGAAGGTGACCCAGCCGGAGCCAGGCGGGCCTGCCGGCTCGAAGTCCTGGCGTAGCGCCGCGGCGCGTGCCTGAGTCTCGTAGTCTCGCATGCTCATGTGTCCTCCAATCCGTTCAGTCACTGGAGGACATCGCACACAGGTGGGTGCTGCATCGTCCCAACGGGATGAACTGAGGCGTAGAAGGCGAATCGAGCCAGCTACGTACGCCCGGCGGGGCGCGTCTACGAGCTGCGCTCCGGGTGACGCAGCTCCCACACAACGGCGTTCAGCTCGGCTGCCCAAACAAAGCCACGGCCGATGAGAAAGAGGTAGAAGAGCATGGTCGCCGCCAGCCCGAGCGCGCCGTAGAGCTCGGATGCATGTGCGAGCTTCTCCTCCAGGAAATACGCAGTGAAGACATGCAATCCCTGTAGCCCGATGCTGAGGAGAACGGCGCCGGGCAGGAATCCCGTCCAGGGTACGTCCCCGGAGGGCAGCCTCATGGAGACGAGGAGCCACAGGGCGCCGAAACCAAGGCCGACCGCGAGCGTCACGGCCAGGCCTGTGATCCCGCCCGTGCTCGCGCGAGCCCAGCCCGCTGCGGTGGACAGGCCAACCAACACAGCGGAGCGGCGAGGATCGTCGCGACCGACCGCGGAGCGTTGCGCAGAGGCTTCAGCCTGACCTGCCACGCAGCGGCGTGGACGAGCCGGAGCGCACGGAGGAGGCCCCAGCTGAACCACATGAACAGCACTACGCCGGTGGCGAGCAACCACCAACGCCCCGTCTCCGATTGCTCCGCCGCGCTTGCAATGCTGGAGGCGAGGGATGTTCTCAGGCCGACGTCGCCGGCGGCGCCTTCAACGTCCGCCCCCGAGGACGATGCGAAGCCGAGTCCGCCGGCGACGACGACAGTCAGGGCGAGCAACCAGAAGAAAAACCGGTAGGCGAGCCCGCCGCCGAGAACTCCGCCGGCGATCGCCTTGTCGCGAGCGATCCAGCGAAAGCCGGCCTCGATCGACGGGTGCTCAGGTCGGCCGCCTTCGAGCAAGCCGAACAAGGCCTCAGCGCGGGCCCGCGCGGTCCCGCCGCGCCGCCCGCCGAGCGAAGGTTTCGGCTCGCTATCGGTCATGGGCGCCAGGCAGGATCTCGACCACGGGAGCGGAACCCTAGCCCTCAATGGCATTCCCCGGTCCAGACCTCGCCGTCCCGGCTGGACGACCCAACCGTCGGTTCTTCGGCACTACCGCGCTGGTCGTCATCGCGGTCGTACTCGTCGTCTGTGCTCTCCTGATTGGTCTCTGGCTGGTGCGCGAGACGATCACATGGCTCGTCGCCGCAGGTTTCCTCGCCTTTTCGATCGAGCCGCTGATCCAGATGTTCACCCGCCGTGGCATGAGTCGGGGCTTGGCGACCGGGCTCGCTTTCCTCGTGATCGCAGGCGCGGTTCTCGTGTTCGCGATCGCGATTCTGCCGGCGATCGTCGACGGCGCCCAGGCTCTGAAGGAAAAGGTACCCACGTACGTGGATCAGCTTCAGGGGACGGAAGCGTCGGACTCGCTGAACGCCGACGAAGCTATCCAGACTGCAGGCGACACTGCCGAAGGCGCCTCGGGCTTCTTCGAGTCGAGTGGCAAAGTCCTGTCATTGGTCGGTGGCCTCGCGAGCGCCGGCTTCGCGGTCTTCATGATCTTCACGTTCACCCTGTACTTCCTGGTCTACGGCCGGGAGCTGGTGCAACGGGCGAGCGGCCTCATGCCGCCCTCGTACCGCGCGCCGTTCACGGCCGCGGTGCGACGCATCTATGTCATGAACAAGGGCTACTGGTACGGAAAGTTCCTCATCGGCCTCTTTGCCGGCCTCTTCACCTTTTTTACGATGAAGCTCCTCGGGTTGCCGTTCGCCGCCCCACTGTCGCTCTTCGTCGCCATTACAGATCTCATCCCGAACATCGGCGCCACCCTCGGGACGATCCCGGTCGTCCTGGTCGCCCTGCTCGAAGAGCCGTGGAAAGCGCTGGTGGTCGGTGCCGCCCTCCTCCTGTACCAGCAGGTCGAAAACAACGTCATCACGCCTCGGGTGTTCAAGCAAACCGTGGAGATCCATCCGTTCCTCTCGGTCGTGGCGGTAATCGTCTTCACGTCTCTCTTCGGCATCGTGGGCGCGCTGATCGCGGTGCCGGTGACGAAGGGGATCGAGATCGTGGTGGAGGCTGTCCGGGAGGGGAAGCGAAGCAAAGCTGAATCGTCCACCCACGTGGCAGGCTGACCGAAACTGCCCGCGTAGGGCATCCTGGCCGCACGTCGAACTGAATCCCGATGCGCGAGCGGCTCGAACGGCGGTTGACCAAGACACTGGTCAGCCTGACGCTACGCAAGGCGCTCGGCGTGATCGTCGCGGTTGCGACAGTGCTCGCGATCACCGCGGCCGTGCTCGAGCGGCTGATCGACCCGGCCTTTCACACCTTTGGGCAGGCCCTCTGGTTCGCAGTCTCGACCGTCAGTACCGTCGGTTACGGCGACTACGTTCCGGAGAGCGGCGCGGGCCGGATCGTCGCGACCGCGCTGATGCTCACCGGCCTCGCGCTGATTCCGCTAATCACGAGCGCCACGGTCTCGATCTTGGTGGCGCAGCGGAGTCGCGAGGCGCGCGAGGAGGAGTTGCGAAACCTGAACCAGATCCTCGAGCGGCTCGACACCCTCGACCGACGGCTCGCTGGGCTCGAGTCGCGTTAGACAGCTGCACGCAGGCGCGCGTGCAGGTTCCGGACGAGGGATTGCGAGCGTGAGTAGCCGATGTCGGGGACGATGCCGGCCGTGATGTCGAGCACCGACGGAGTGTCTTGGTTCCCGGATGATGGCGATCCAAACGGTCGCCACCCTCGGCGTGTTGACCGGGGCCATCCTGCTCGTTGCCGCCGCCCTCAAGCTCGGTTTCCTCGCGGACTTCATCTCGCTGCCGGTACTCGCAGGGTTCAAGGCGGGCACCGGGCTGCTGATCATTTCGGGGCAGCTCGGCAAGGTGCTTGGAATCGAGCAGAGCGGCGACAACTTCTTCCAGAAGACGTGGTCGGCGATCACGCACGTGCCTGACGCGAACGGGCGCACGGTGCTACTCCCCGGGCCTGCCGGGTTTGGAGCTCCCGGACCCGGGGCTCCTCGAGGCGCTCCTGCCGGCGGCAGCCGGGATCGCGTTGATGTCGTTCGTCGAGTCGATCGCGGCGGCACGCGCCTTCGTCCGGCCTGACGGTCGGGCGCTCGACGCCAATCGGGAACTGGTCGTGCTCGGGGCGGCGAACATTGGCTCGGGTTTCACCCAGGGACTCCCGGCCGGAGGGGGGCTGTCCCAGACCGCGGTAAACGACGCTTCCGGCTCGCGGACGCGGCTGGCGGGCGCGGTCACAGCCGGTGTCGCCCTGCTAACGGTGCTTTTCCTCACCGGCCTGTTCGAGGCGCTCCCGCAGGCGAGCCTCGGTGCGGTCGTGATCGTCGCGGCCGCCGGACTCGTCGACCTTGAGGCGATTCGGGCGCTCGGGCGCATCCGAGGGTCGGCGATCGCGATCGCGTCGGCGACCGTGGTCGGCGTGCTGCTCCTCGGCGTCCTCGACGGTGTGCTGATCGGCGTGCTGCTGTCGATGCTCGGTCTGGTAGGAAGGCTCAATCACCCCGACCTCGCCGTCGTAAGCGAGGGAGGCGACCGCCTGGTCGTGCGGGTCCTCGGCCCGCTTTACTTTGCCAACGCCGGCAATGCCCACAGTCGGTTGCTCCAGCTCGTGCACTCGAGCGCCGATCCGCCCCATACGCTCGCCCTCGACCTTGTGGGCGTCCCCGACATGGACGTCACGACACTGCTGAAGATCGGGGAGCTCGAGCGGAAACTCGACGACCGGGGCACCGCGCTCCGGTTCGACAACGTGTCACCGCGGGTCGTCGAGCTCGCGCGCCGCACCCCGGGCTTGGCCGACCGATTCGCCTAGCTATTCGAGCATCGCCAGGGCGAACGCGAGGCCGAAGCCGAGCGCCTCCCACATCAGACGGCCGCCTCCACGGCGGCTCGGACGGTCGGGTGGAACGATATTCCGGAGAGACCAGCCTCGGCGAGGCGGCCGATCAGCGGCGTCTTCGCGCGGGCGACCGAGAGCTCGGTGCCTTCCCCGCGCAGCACGTCGACCAGCTCCTCGAGCGCGGCGAGGCCGGTGGAATCGACGTGCGTCACGCCTTCGGCGTCGAACACGAGCGAGCGCGTCGGTGTGGGCGCACCGCGCACGGCCTCGAGCACCCGGCCCTTGACGTAGCCGGCGTTGGCGAAGAACAGCCGGTCGTCGAGGCGGTAGACGACAACCCCAGGTGTCACGCGCGCAGACCGGTGCACTGCAACATCACCGTAGCGCCCGAGCTTCTCTACCCACCCCAGGACTGCGTCGTGAGGGCGCGCGCTCCGGCGGACGACATCGACGACCGAGAGCCCGACTGCGAAGACGAGCGCCTCGAGCACCCCGACTGCGACGACGCCTACGGTAGTTACGGCGGCAATTGTCACCTCCACACGGTCGGTCGCCCAGAGCGAGCGCCACGCCTTCGGGTCTACGAGCCCGATCGCCGCGGCGATGATCACCGCGCCGAGAACGGCGGTCGGCAAATACGAGATCGGGTCGGTCAGAAAGAGCAGGATCAGGAGGATCGCGCCGGCCGCCACGAGCCCTCCGAGTTGAGTCCGCACGCCCATCGAGTCGTTCACGGCCGTGCGCGAGCCGCTGGCGCCGATCGGAAAGCCCTGCGTCAGCCCGGCAGCCACGTTCGCTGCTCCCATCGCGAGCACCTCCTGCTCCACCCGCACGTGCTGGCCATGCTTGCCGGCGAACGACCGTGCGGTGAGGATCTCGTCAGCGAAGCTGACGAGGAAGATTCCCGCCGCCGCGGGCAGGAGCAGCAGTGCGTCCCCGCCGCCTGGGATCGGGATGTCGAGGTCCGGGATGCCGCTAGGGACGCTTCCGGTCACCGAGACCCCACGCTCCTCGAGGTCAAGCCACCAGGACGCGCCGATCGCGCCGACGACGACGAGCAGCGCCGCGGGAAAGCGGCCGGCAACGTAACGCAATGGAATCAGGATGGCGAGCGCCCCCGCGCCCACCGCCACCGTGACCCCGCTCGTTTCGCCGAGCTCGCGCACGACCTCGGCAATCTGTAGGAGCGGATCACGCGCCTCGATGTCCAGACCAAGCACCTTGCCCAGCTGTGACACGATGAGCACGACGGCGACGCCGTGCAAGTAGCCAATCAGGACCGGCCGCGAGAAGTAGTCGGCGAGCCAGCCGAGACGCAGCGCGCGCGCGGCGAGGAAACAACCGCCTACTAGAAGCGCGAGTGCGGCTGCAAGCTCGACCGCCTCGGCGCCGCCGGCGGCGGCGAGCGGCAAGACTGCAGCGGCGACGAGCGCCGAGATCGAGCCCTCCGGACCGATGACGAGCTGACGTGAGGAGCCGAGCAGGACGTAGGCGACTGTGGGGAGGAGCAGCGCGTAGAGGCCGTTGACCGGCGAGAGTCCGGCCAGCTCGGCGTATGCCATTGCCGAGGGAAGGGCCAGCGCGGCGACCGTGAACCCTGCGAGCACGTCCCGCCGGGCGTGGCCGCCTCCGTAACCCGAGAGCTCCTGCGAGACCGGGACGGCGCGCTTCAGAAGCGGGGGCTTCTGTTCGGGCCGAAACGGCGAGGCGTCCGCGTACGCCTTCTCGTTGGGGCTTGCGCCTCCGCTCAACTCCGAACGACGCAGCGAAAGCCGATGTGCCCCGTCGATGTGTCGACGGTCTCGCCCTGGCGCGCCGCTGGACGGTAGCGGAGGCAATAGTTCGGCGCGCAAAGGTGCGAGCCGCCCTTGATCACCTTGCGAGGGAACCGCTCGCCCGAGATCGTGGGTGGGGCGCAGCAGGGGCTCGCCGCTTCGGAGCTGTCGGCCCTGAACCAGTCGCTGGTCCACTCCCACGTGTTGCCGGTCATGTCATAGAGCCCGTAACCGTTCGGGGGGAAGCTTCCGACCGGCGAAGTGCCCTCGAAGCCGTCGAGTTTGAGGTTCTGCCAGGGGAACTCTCCCTGCCAGCTGTTGGCCATCGCCTTGCCCTCCGGGAAGTGCTCGTCGCCCCAGGCGAACGCCGTCGCCTCGAGGCCTCCCCGGGCGGCGTACTCCCACTCAGCCTCGGTCGGCAGCTCCTTCCGAGCCCAGGCTGCGTACGCCTCGGCGTCCTCGTAGGCGACCTGTACGACGGGGTGATGGTCCCGGCCGTTGATCGTGGTTCCGGGCCCGCCTGGCTTCTTCCAAAACGCGCCCGGCACGTACTCCCACCAGATGCGGACGTCGTCCAAAGGCACCGGTCCGGAGCTCTTGCGGAAGACGAGCGAGCCCGGCACGAGCAGGTCGGGATCGGCATCGGGGTAGTCGTCGGGGTCGAGCGGCCGCTCGGCGACGGAGACGTAGCCGGTCTCCCGGACGAAGCGCCTGAACTCGCCTGCCGTGACAGGGCGCTCGTCGATCCAGAAGCAGTCGACCTCGACTTGCCGGACCGGCCCCTCCTCAGCATAGAAGGCCTCGGAGCCCATCAGAAACTCGCCGCCTTCGATCCGCACCATGTCCTGAACGGGTGTGTGACGCTCAGCGGTCGTCATGGTTCGAGTGTCGCACAGAATCGACGGCATCCTGCACGGTCGGGTACACGCGGCCGATGACGCTACTCACGCGCCAGGAGCGCGTGCGCCTCCTTCTCGAGGTCGAGGTACTGGTCGTCGCCGACGCTCACCTCGACCTGCAGGATCGTCCCGCCCTTGAACGTCGCCGGCGCCGTGTACTCCTTGCTGACTGCGTCACCCGAGTCACGGCCCACGCAAAGTCCGTCGCCGCAGAGTGTGAAGAAGGCGAGCTGCGTCCGCATCGGGCCCTCGGCCACGACGTCCTCGTCCACGTAGAGCTTCGTGGTGCCATGCGCCTCCCCTCGCTCACCGGTCGACTCCTTCGCGAACTCCATGCCGAGCACGTACTTGCCGGGCTCGACGCGATCCGACACGAACTGCTGCTCCGGTGGAAGGCCGAGGAAGTTGTAGACGTACCAGAGCTTCTGATCCTTGAGGAAAAGGGCGTGACCTCCGAAACGCGAGCCGTGCGCGAAGATCACGCCCTCCGCATCCGGGCTCGTGAGCTCGACGTCGGCGAGGATCTTGTAGGAGCGACCGCGCGTGGACGCTGCCACCACCTCGGGAACCTCCGCGGTGCCCGGATAGTAGACGTACGTATCGCGCGGCTTCTCGGGTTGCGGCCTCGGGTCGTTGAGAATCTCTGGCGGAAAGCGGTCGTCGAGGGGGAGCACGTTGTACTTGCCTGCCTCCTCGAACCAGAGCTCGACCAGCTCCTTCAGCCTTTCCGGCTGCTCGTCGGCGAGATTCCTCGCCTCCGCGCGGTCCTCCTCGAGGTGAAACAGCTCCCACTCGTCACGGTCGTAGTTGCCGATTCCCGAGAGCGGACCGTGGACTGCGACCGCCTTCCAGCCCTGGTCCCACACACCACGCGTGCCGAGCATCGCGTAGTACTGGCGCTTCTTCTCCGTGGGCGCCTCGGGCTGGTCGAAGGAGTAACGCATCGACACGCCTGCCAACGGCACCTGCTCGTGCCCGTTCAGCGTGCTCGGGAACTCCAGGCCGCAACACTCGAGGATCGTCGGGACGATGTCCGTCGCATGGTGGTACTGGTGGCGCACCTGGCCCCTGGCCGTGATCCCGGCTGGCCAGTGGATCACGAGCGGGTCGCAAGTCCCACCGGCATACGAGTAGCGCTTGAACATCTTGAACGGCGTCGAGAACGCCACGGCCCAGCCGGTTGGATAGTGGTTGTACGTGTTCGGGCTGCCGAGGTCGTCCATGTGCTTGAGGTTTTCCTCGATCTCATCGGGCCAGCCGTTGAAGAACAGGTTCTCGTTGACCGAGCCGCTCGGGGTTCCCTCGCCCGAGGCTCCGTTGTCCGCGCAGTAGAGGATGAGCGTGTTCTCGAGCTGCCCCGACTCCTCGAGATAGTCGACGATCCGCCCGACCTGATGGTCGGTGTACTCGGAGAAGCCGGCGTAGACCTCGGCCATGCGTGCGAAGAGCTTCTTCTCCTCGTCGGAGAGCGAGTCCCACGGCCGCACGTCGTCGTTGGGCGAATAGGTGCCCTCGGGCATCGGGTTGAGCGGCGTCAGCTCGGTACCTTCGGGCATGACGCCCTTCTCGACCATCCGTCCGAGCACCCACTCGCGGTAGGCCTCGTAGCCCTCGTCGAACTGGCCCTTGTACCGGTCGGCCCACTCCGTCGGGACGTGGTGGGGCGCGTGGTTCGCGCCCGGGCAGAACCACGTCAGCCACGGTCGTGACGGAGCGGAGACTTTGAGGTCTCGGATCATCTGGATCGCGTTGTCTGCCAGGTCCTTGGAGAGGTGGTAGCCCTCCTCGGGCTGGTACGGCTGGTCAATCAGGCGGTTGTCCTCGACCAGCGTCGGATACCAGTTGTTCGTCTCGCCCCCGAGGAAGCCGTAGAAGCGGTCCCAGCCCTGATGCAGCGGCCAGTTCGATTTGGGCGCGCCTGCGTGCGTCTCCTCGACAGGGACGTTGTGGTTCTTGCCGATCCAGAAGGTGCTCCAGCCGGCCTGTCGCATCACCTCGGCGAGGGTGCCGCATTCAGGCGGGATGTGGCCGTGCGAGCCAGGGAATCCGGTCGATGCCTCGGTGATGCAGGCCATTCCGTTCTGATGGTGGTTGCGGCCCGTCAGGAAACAGGAGCGCGTAGGCGAGCAGAGGGCCGTCGTGTGCCATTGTGTGTACGTCAGGCCGTTGTCGGCGAGGCGTTGCAGGGTGGGCATCTGGATACGCCCGCCGAACGGCGACCAAGCCGCGAAACCGGTGTCGTCGTAGAGCACGATGAGCACGTTCGGCGCCCCTTCCGGGGCTTTCGGCGGGATGTACGGCTCCCAATCCGGAGTGGAGTCGCGAATGTCCGTGTTGATGACTCCCTTGAACGGCTTATCCATGAGCTGCGCCTCCTCGGTGTTCGCCCCAGGTAAGCGCTGATGATCAGGGCATAGGCGCTGGGAGGCATCGTCCAGGGTGGATGAAACGCACTAAATCACCCGATCCGCATGATGACCCGGCTACTCGGTGGCTAGAAGCTGGCGGAAGCCCCGCGGTGCTACCGCACTCGACCCTCCAGGAGGCCAACAATGGTGCTTGCAGCCGATTACCCGTTCCTCGACGTGCTATGGACGATGGTCGTCTTCTTCATCTGGATCGCCTGGTTCATGTTGCTGTTCCACGTGATCGGCGACGTGTTCCGCCGGCGCGACGCGAGCGGCGGGAAGAAGACACTGTGGTTGATCTTTGTGCTCTTCGTCCCGTTCCTGGGCGTCTTCGCCTACCTGATCGCGAACAGTGACGACATGGCGCAGCGGAACGCAGAGCGGGTGGCCGCAGCTCAGCGTGAGACGGACGATTACGTTCGCTCGGTCGCCGGCTCGTCCGGCGCGACGGGCGAGATCGAGCGGGCCAAGGGCCTGCTCGACAGTGGCGCCATCAACCAGCAGGAGTACGACGCGATCAAGGCCAAGGCCCTGACGTAAGAAAGGAGAGATACATGGCCGAACTCGGACCGGTCGACTACCTGATCGTTGCGTTTCCAGGGAATGAGTTCCGCGGCGAGATCGCACCGGCGCTCGCGGACCTCGTGGAGGCAGGCACGATCCGGATCATCGACCTCGCTTTCGTGGGCAAGGACGCGGAGGGGAACGTGACCGCGTTCGAGCTCATGGACATCGACCCGGAAGTCCGCGAGGGCTTCGAGAAAGCGGGTGTCCAGGTCAACGGTCTGTTCAACGACGACGACCTCGCTGCCGCGGGCGAGGAGCTCGAGCCGAACTCGTCGGCCGCGCTCCTGGTCTGGGAGAACGTCTGGGCCCAGAACGTCGCTCAGGCCATGCGCGACGCCGGCGGCGAGGTACTCGACTTCGAGCGCATCCCGCACGACGTGGTCCAGGCGGCTCGCGAGGCCGCCCTCGCCAATGTCTAGAAAGGAAGGAGAAGGAGCATGCCAATGATGCGCAGAGGTCCCGGTCTCGTTCGCGGTGTGGCGAGAACAGCCGCGGTCGCCGGGACGGCGACCGCCGTGTCCGGACGGGTGGCGCGACGCCAGCAGACTAAGTACGCGGCCCAGGATCAGCAGGCGGAGCCACAGGCTGCCCCGCCGGCTGCGGCTCCCGCGGAGCCCGAGTACATGGCGGAGCTCGAGCAGCTGGCACAGCTCCGCGACCAGGGAATCCTCAGCCCGGAAGAGTTCGAGGCGAAGAAGAAGCAGATCCTCGGCCTCTGATCACAACTTATGTGCCGCTGGCTCGCATATTCCGGCTCGCCAGTGCTCCTCGAGGATCTGCTCTACAAGCCGAAGCACTCGCTGATCGACCAGAGCCTGCACTCGCAGCTCGGAGCCGAGACGACGAACGGCGACGGGTTCGGCATCGGGTGGTACGGCGCCGGTGACTCGCCCGGCGTCTTCCACAGCGTCGAGCCGGCCTGGAACGACCGCAACCTGCGCGAGCTCGCAGGGCACGTGAGCTCGCCGCTCGTGTTCGCGCACATCCGAGCCTCCAGCGGCACCGCCGTTCAGCAGACGAACTGTCACCCGTTCCGGCACGGCAACTGGCTGTGGATGCACAACGGAATGATCAGCGACTTCCACCTCGTTAAGCGCGACCTGGTCTCGGCCGTCGACCCCTCGCTGTACCCGGAGATCGAGGGCTCGACGGACTCCGAGACGTTCTTCTACCTCGCGATGACGCTCGGGCTCGAGGACGACCCGGCCCGGGCGGTCCAGGCTGCCGTCGGCCTGATCGAGGCGACCGGGCGGCAGCACGGGGTGGAGCATCCGATTCAGATGACCGTCGCGACGACGAACGGCGAGAGCATCTGGGCGTTCCGCTACTCGAGCGAGGGCAAGTCGCGCTCGCTCTTTTACAGCACGAAGCTGGAGGCGCTGCGCGTGCTCTACCCGGAGAACTCCCAACTGCAGGAGCTCGGCGACGAGTCCAGGCTGGTCGTCTCCGAACCGCTCGGCACCCTTCCAGGGGCCTGGAACGAGGTGCCCGAGTCGAGCTGGGGAGTCATCCAGCCGGGGCAGGACGAAATCCAGACGTTCACGCCGACGCCGGTGACCGCGGCCGTCGCATAAGCGGCGCCGTCGGCTCCGCGTTCAGGGCTCCGCGTTTCAGTGATGGAAGCTCGTCGCGTTGCCCTCATGCATGGGGGCCGGTTGCTTCTTGAGCCGCGGGAGCTGCCGCTTGACGTCAGCAATCAGCAGATCGGCGACATCGTGACTGAAGCCGCGCTTGACCACCACGCGGAGCGCGGCGAGGTCGGTCCGGTTCTCGGGGAAGGTGTACGCGGGTACGAGCCAGCCGCGTTCCCGAAGCGCGTTCGAGACGTCGAAGACGGTGTAGTTGTCGACGTCGTCGTTCAGCGTGAACGCGAAGACGGGGAGCTCGTCTCCGCGCGTGATCAGCCGGAACGGCCCCAGCTCCTCGATCTTCGCGGAGAGGCCTGTGGCGACCTCGCGGGCGTACCCCTGCACCCGGGTGTACCCGTCGACCCCGAGCCGCAGGAAGTTGTAGTACTGCGCCACGACCTGCGCGCCCGGACGCGAAAAGTTGAGCGCGAATGTCGGCATGTTGTCGCCGAGGTAGTTGACCCAGAGGACGAGGTCGTCGGGGAGAGCCTCCTGGTCGCGCCAGAGCGCCCAGCCAACGCCGGGATAGACGAGTCCGTACTTGTGGCCGGAGGCGTTGATCGAGGCCACGCGCGGCAACCGGAAGTCCCACTCGAGATCGGTGTCGATGAACGGCGCGACGAAGCCGCCGGATGCGCCGTCGACGTGCACCGGCACGTCCAGCCCGGTCCGGGTCTGGAGGTCGTCGAGCGCATCGCAGATCTCCTTGATCGGCTCGTACGAGCCGTCGAAGGTCGATCCCAGGATGGCAACGACACCGATCGTGTTCTCGTCGCACAGCGCGACGGCCTCCGCGGCGGACAGGTGGAAGCGATCGCCCTCCATTGGAACGAGCCGCATCTCCACGTCCCAGTAGTTGGCGAACTTCTCCCAACAGACCTGCACGTTGATGCCCATGACGAGGTTCGGGCGGTCGGTCGGCTCGCCGGCGGCCGCACGGCGCTTTTGCCAGCGGCGCTTCAAAGCGAGCCCGCCCAGCATGGCTGCCTCGCTCGAGCCGGTCGTCGAGCAGCCCACACCCTTGTCGGGCCCATGCCAGAGCCGGCTCAGCATGTTGACGCAGCGCATCTCCAGCTCCGCGGTCTGCGGGTACTCGTCCTTGTCGATCATGTTTTTGTCAAGGCATTCGGCCATCAGCTCCTGGGCCTGCGGCTCCATCCACGTCGTCACGAAGGTAGCGACGTTCAGGCGTGCGTTGCCGTCGAGCATCAGCTCGTCGTGGATGATCTGATAGGCGACGTCGGGCGGCAGCTCGTCCGTCGGCAGTTCGTCGCGTGGCACGCGGTTACCCTCCAGCGTGAAGAGGGGGGCATCCTGCATGACCGTCATGGAAGGCTCCTTCCTAATTGTCGTCTGGCATCTCGACTCTCTCTCTCGTCGAGGGCGCGCGCATCGTCCATTCGGGGTGAGCCCGTAGGTGCCGTACCGTGAGACGCGCTCCGTCCGCGACCTGGTCGATGGCGATCCTGTTCGCAGGCGGCTCCGCCTGCTTCGTCGTCGCCTCGCTTCCCGGCTTCGTGCAGCACGTGGGTTCGGCCGTTGTCGGGGTCGTGTACTTCGTCGGCTCGCTCCAGTTCACGTCGGCCGCGGCCATCCAGTGGGGGCTGACGATCCGCCGGTTCGGGCTCGACTGGTGGGCCGGCGCGATCCAGTTCGTCGGAACGCTCCTCTTCAACGTCAACACGTACGACGCCATGCAGGAGGGGCTGGACGCGACTTCGTATGACCGGCTCGTTTGGACGCCGGACATGCTCGGCTCGATCTGCTTCCTCGTCGCAAGCTACCTCGCGTACCAGCAGTCCTCCGGCGGTTTCTTCCGCCGTCCGCAGCGCAGTCGCGAGTCGGTGATCGCGACGGCGAACCTCGTCGGCTCGATCGCCTTCGGGGTCGCCGCGATCGCCGCGTACTGGACCCCAACGTCCGGATCCGTCCTCGACCTCGCGGCCGCAAACGGCTTCACCGCGCTCGGCGGCCTCTGCTTCCTCGCCGGGGCGCTCCTGCTCCTGCCCAGACACCGCCCCTCGTCGGGACCGGTCCGAGCCCGCTGACGTCACGGCGGATGCTGACCGGGACGTCCCGACCCAGAGGGCCGTCCCGAGCCGCCGCGCCCGAGTACATGGCGGATGCTCGAGCAACTGGCGCAGGCCTGGCACGATGCCCCGAATCGTCCCATTGGGGTGACGCGGGGTCCGGAGGCGGCGACGAGAATCGCCTGAGGCCGCGCGGGACGATCGTTGGACAGCGCTTGTCGTCGGCCGGAGAGAGATGCCCCACAGCTCTGAAGCCAGCCCCGCTCGACGCCGACGTGTTCTCATCCTCGGCGGAGGCTTTGCCGGCCTCGGTGCCGCGCGCAAGCTGAAGGACAGCGACGTCGATGTCGTGCTCGTGGACAAGCACGACTACCACACTTTCCAGCCGCTCCTCTACCAGCTCGCCACCGACCTGCTCGAGACGTCCGCTGTCGGGCATCCGATGCGCGACCTCTTCCACGAGCAGCCGAACGTCGCCGTCCACCAGGCGACCGCGACCGGTATTGACCTCGCCGAGCGCGAGGTGGAGTTCGCCGAGATGGCGCCGCTCGCGTACGACTACCTGGTGCTCGCGCTCGGCGCCGAGGTCAACTTCTTCGGGGTCGAGGGGGCCGCAGAGCACGCGTTCCCGATGTACACGCTGTCCGACGCCGTGCGTCTGAAGGAGCACGTCCTCCAGAAATGGGAGGCGGCCGACAGGGACGCGGCGCTCGTCGAGGACGGCGCGCTCAACGTCGTTGTCGTCGGCGGCGGCCCCACCGGGGTCGAGAGCGTCGGCGCCCTAGCCGAGCTGTATCGCGCCGAGTTCGGCAAGGATTTTCCGGGACTGCCGCAGAAGAAGGCGCGCCTCACGCTTGTCGAGGCGGGCCCTGAGCTGTTCGCGATGTTCAAGTCGGACATCCGGGCGTATACGAAGCGGGCATTGGAGAAGCGCAGCGTCGAGGTGCTCACGGGGGAGATCGTGGCTTCGATCGCGCCGACGCGTGTCACGCTGAAGTCCGGCAAGGTGCTCGACGCGCACACGCTCGTCTGGGGCGCGGGCCTGCAGGCGAGCCCGATCGTCCAGTCGCTCGGGCTCGAGCTCCAGAAGGGAAATCGCATCACCGCCGAGCCGGATCTCAGTATCGCGGAACATCCGGACGTGTTCGCCGTCGGCGACATCGCGTGGATCACCGACACGAAGACGAATCAGATTCTCCCGCAGCTGGGGTCGGTCGCACTGCAGGCGGGACAGCATGCCGGAGAGAACATCGCGCGGCGCGTCGCGGGCAAGGAGCCGAAGCCGTTCGAGTATCACGACAAGGGGACGATGGCGACTATCGGCCGCGGCGCCGCGGTCGTCCAGTTTCAGCGCGGGCGGACGATGAAGGGAAAGGCGGCGTCGCTGGCGTGGGGCACCGTCCACCTCGCGCTCCTGTCGACCGGCGAGGACCGCGCCAAGGCGGTGGTGGACTGGACGTGGGCGGGATTCTCGCACGAGCGCCCGGGTCGAATCACCGTGAGAGCGGACGAGGAGCGATGACGTTAGAAGGGAGTTAGCGATGGCAACCACGGTCAGCAGCCAGCCCACGGCCAATCCGGAGAGCTCGGCCCCAGAGGCCGCGGACGTCCTCGTCGTGTTCGGGATCACGGGCGACCTGGCGAAGGTGATGACGTTCCGGTCGTTGTACCGACTCGAGCAGCGCGGCCTGCTTCAGTGCCCGATCCTAGGGGTGGCCGTGGACGACTGGACGGTGGACCAGCTCGTCGAGCGCGCCCGTGAGTCGATCGAGGGAGCCGGCGAGCAGCTCGACCCAGAGGTGTTCGACCGCTTCGCGGCGCGGCTCTCCTACGTGCAAGGCGACTTCGCCGACGCGGCAACGTACAAGCGTGTGAGCGAGGCGATCAAGGGCACCGAGCGGCCCGTCTTCTACCTCGAGATTCCACCCTTCCTCTTCGGCGCTGTCGTCAAGGGTCTTGCCGAGGCCGGCCTGACGAAGACCGGACGCCTCGTGGTCGAGAAGCCCTTCGGCCACGACCAGGAGTCCGCACGCGCGCTCGCAGACGAGCTCCACCAGTACATCGACGAGTCTCAGCTGTACCGGATCGACCACTTCCTCGGCAAGATGGGCCTCGAGGAGATCCTCTACCTGCGGTTCGCGAACACGATGCTCGAGCCGGTCTGGAACCGGAACTACGTCCAGTGCGTCGAGATCACGATGGCGGAGGACTTCGGCGTCGAGGACCGCGGCCACTTCTACGATCCAGTCGGTGCTTTGCGCGACGTCGTGGTCAACCACCTCATGCAAGTAGTCGGCGCCACCGCGATGGAGCCTCCGTCGGGCGGCGATCCCGCGACACTCAAGGACGGATTGGTCGCCCTCTTCCGGGCCGTCGAGGCTGCAGACCCGGCTCACTACGTCCGCGGCCAGTACGACGGCTACCTCGATATCGACGGCGTCGCTCCAGACTCGACCACCGAGACGTACGCCGCATTGCGCCTCGAGATCGAGAACTGGCGCTGGTCAGGGGTCCCGTTCTTCATCCGCACGGGCAAGCGCCTCCCGGCCACGCAGACCGAGGTCAGGCTGGTCTTCAAGCGCCCGCCGCGACTTGGCTTCGGGGTCCTCGAAGGCGGCACCGAGCCCGACCAGTTCGTGATCAAACTCGATCCCTCGACGGGGGTGAGGATCGTGCTGGAAACGCACAGGGCCGATGCCCCGAACGCCGAGCCGATCACGCTCGACATGGAGTTCGCCGAGGAGGGCGGAGAGGGACCGACCCCCTACGAGGTGCTGCTCCACGCAGCGATGGTCGGGCAGAGCACACGCTTCACCCGGCAGGACGGCGTCGAGGAGACCTGGAGGATCATGCAGCCGCTGCTGGACGAACCTCCGCCCGTGCACCGGTACGCACCGGCGACGTGGGGACCGGCCGCCGCGGACAAGCTCGTCGCCGGCCACGGCCGCTGGCGCGGGCCCTGGGTTACAGCATGAGCGCCCAGAGGACAACCCCACATCCCCAGGAGCAGAGTGCGGCCGCGCCCTCGCCGTTCCCGCCGATCGCGGACTACGCGTTCCTCTCCAACTGCCACACGGGGGCGCTGGTCGCACCCGACGGATCCATCGGGTGGCTCTGCGTCCCGCGGTTCGACGCTGCCAGCGTGTTCGGCAGCCTGCTCGACCGGCAGGCCGGCTATTTCCGCCTGGGGCCGTTTGGGATCAACCATTCGGCGGCGCGGGTGTACGAGCCCGGGACGAACGTCCTTGCCACCACCTGGAAAACGCCGACAGGGTGGGTCCTCGTTCGCGAGGCCCTAACGATGGGCCCAACGGATCGCGAGGACGAGATTACCCCGCACACTCGCCCCCCTGCGGACGACGATGCCGAGCACGTGCTGGTGCGCACAGCCGTCTGCCTCGAAGGCACCGTCGAGATCGAGCTCATCTGCGAGCCGGTCTTCGACTACGGCCGCGTCCCCGCGGAGTGGACTCTGGTCGACGGGAGCCGCCATACAGCCGACGCGAGCGGGGCGGAAGTCAGAATCCGGCTGCAGACCGACATGGCGCTCGGGGTCGAAGGCGACCGCGTCCGCGCCCGTCATGTTCTGGGTACGGGCGAGCGACTCTACTGCTCGCTCTCGTGGGCCGAGGAACTGGCCTCGCCGGGCGACGTCGACGAAGCGACCGCGCAGCTCGACGCGACGATGCGCTACTGGCGCGCGTGGCTCGGGCGGGCACGCCTGCCCGATCATCGCTGGCGCGACCCGATCCAGCGCTCCGCCCTCGCGATCAAGGGCCTCACCTACATGCCGACCGGGGCGACCGTGGCCGCACTGACCACATCGCTGCCCGAGACCCCGGGCGGTGAACGGAACTGGGACTACCGCTACTCGTGGATGCGGGACTCGACCTTCACGCTGCAGGCCCTGCACTACCTGAACCTGGACTGGGAGGCCGACGAGTTCATGCAGTTCGTCGCCGACCTCGAGGCAAACGACGACGGCGCGCTTCAGATCATGTATGGGATCGACGGCCGGCGTGACCTCACCGAGTCCACGCGGGACGACCTCTCGGGCTACGCGGGAGCACGCCCAGTGCGGATCGGCAACGGCGCCTTCGACCAGCGGCAGAACGACGTCTTCGGCGCCGTCCTCGACTCGGTCCTGCTCCACACACGGCGCAGCAGGCGCCTGCCCCGGCGGCTGTGGCCGATCGTCCAGTCGCAGGCCGAGTGCGCTACAAAGGTCTGGCGGGAGCCCGACCAGGGCATCTGGGAGGCCCGCGGCGCGCCCCAGCACTACGTGTCCTCCAAGCTCATGTGCTGGGTCGCCCTCGACCGGGCGGCCAAGCTGGCCGAGATTCGCGGCGATCCAGATCTACAGGCCGGTTGGGCCGCCACCGCCGAGGAGATCAAGGCCGACATCCTCGAGCACGGTGCCAGCGAGCGGGGCGTCCTACGCCAGCATTACGCGACCGACGCCCTGGACGCCTCCGTCCTGCTGGCCGCGATCTTCGGGTTCCTGCCGAACGACGACGAGCGCCTGCGCAAGAGCGTGCTCGCGATCGCCGACGAGCTGACCGAGAACGGTTTCGTCCTGCGCTACGTCACGGATGAGACGGACGACGGCCTATCGGGGAAGGAGGGGACGTTTCTGATCTGCTCGTTCTGGCTCGTCTCGGCGCTGGCGATCATCGGCGAGGAGCAGCGGGCCCGCGACCTGATGGAGCGCCTCCTGCGCGTCGCCTCGCCGCTCGGCCTGTTCGCAGAGGAATTCGATACCGATACCGGACGTCATCTCGGGAACTTCCCGCAAGCCTTCTCCCACCTTGCGCTCATCGAAGCTGCCGGACGGATCGTTATAGCCGAGAGGCTGGAGGAGATTTCGTAAATGGACTCGTACGACGCCATCATCATCGGAACCGGCGCGGGCGGCGGCACGCTCGCCCGCCACCTGGCTCCGTCGGGCAAGCGCATCCTCCTACTCGAGCGCGGCGACTGGCTCCCTCGAGAGCTGCAGAACTGGCTCGCGGGGGATGTGTTCGTCGACAACCGCTACGTCTCGCCGGACACCTGGTACGACGCGGAGGGCAAGCCGTTCCAGCCGCAGATCCACTACTTCGTCGGCGGTGCGACCAAGCTCTACGGCGCAGCCCTCTACCGCCTCCGCAAGGAGGATTTCGGCGAGCTGCGCCACCACGACGGCATCTCGCCCGCCTGGCCGATTTCCTACGACGAGCTCGAGCCCTACTATACGCAGGCCGAGCAGCTCTACGAGGTGCACGGCGAGCGCGGCGAGGATCCGACCGAGCCGCCGACGAGCGCGCCGTATCCGTTCCCGGCCGTCTCGCACGAGCCACGGATCCAGCAACTCTCGGACGACCTCGCAGCCGCGGGCTACCACCCGTTCCACGCCCCGTGCGGGGTTAGGCTCAACGAGGAGAACATGCCCCACAGCAGATGCGTGCGCTGTCCCACCTGCGACGGCTTTCCGTGTCTTGTGCACGCGAAGTCGGATGCCGAGCTGCTGGGCGTAAGGCCCGCGCTCGAGCATCCGAACGTGACCCTGCTCACGAACGCGAAAGCAGTCAAGCTCGAGACAAACGAGACGGGCACCGCCGTCACCAAAGTGGTCGTCGAGCGCGACGGAGCGACCGAGAGCTTCGCCGCGGACATCGTCATCGTCTCGTGCGGCGCGGCCAACTCGGCCAAGCTGCTCCTCATGTCGGCGAGCGACGCGCACCCGAACGGCCTCGCCAACGGCTCCGACCAGGTTGGCCGCCACTTCATGTTCCATGACAGCGTGGCGGTGCTCGCAATCTCGCGCGAAGAGAACCCGACGGTCTTCCAGAAGACCCTCGGGCTGAACGACTTCTATTTCGGGAGCGACGACTTCGAGTACCCGCTCGGGAACATCCAGATGGTCGGCAAGTCAGTGGCGCAGATGTTCCGCGGCGAGCGACCGGGAGAGACGAAGCTCGCGCCGGAGTGGACGCTGAACCGGGTGGCCCGCCACGCGATCGACTTCTGGCTCTCGACCGAGGACCTGCCGCGGCCCGAGAACCGGGTGACGGTCGACCGCGGCGGCAAGCTGACCCTGAGCTATGCGGAGACGAACGCGGTCGCCAAGGAGCAGCTCCAGGCGAAGCTCAAGTCGATGCTCGGGAAGCTGGACATGAACCCGGGTCATCTCATCCATCGCTTCGGCTACATGAAGAACGACATCCCGGTGGCCGGCTGCGCGCACCAGGCGGGAACCTGCCGATTCGGCACCGACCCCGCCACGTCTGTGCTTGACGTCAACTGCCGGGCACACGAGCTCGACAACCTCTACGTCGCCGACACGAGCATCTTTCCGAGCATCGGGGCCGTGAACCCGGCGCTCACGGCGATGGCCAACGCACTCCGCGTCGGCGATCACCTGCTCGAGCGGCTGGCCTGAACGGACGCAGGCCCTTGGTCGCGCCGTCCGGCGAGCAGATCGAGATCGCGGCCAGCGGCCAGCGTGCCGTGGTGGTCGAGATGGGCGGCGGGCTCAGGGTCTACTCGGCAGGCGGCCGCGAGCTTCTCGACGGATACGAGGTCGACGAGCCGTGCACCTCCGGCCGGGGCCAGGTCTTGATCCCGTGGCCGAACCGCCTGGAGGACGGAAGCTACGAGTTCGAAGGGAAGGGCCACCAGCTTCCGCTGACCGAGCCGGAGACGCGGACTGCGATTCACGGCCTCGTCCGTGACGCGGCCTGGAGCGTCGCCCAGCGCCGGCCCGACAGGGTGGTCATGAAGCACGCCCTCGAGCCGCGGCCCGGCTACCCATTCTCGCTCGAGCTCAGCATCGAGTACATCCTGTCGGAGAGCGGGCTCCGTGTTCAGACGACGGCGACCAACGTCGGGCGGGCAGCCTGTCCCTACGGCGGCGGCGCCCATCCATACCTGGCGGTCGGCACGGCAACCATCGACAGCGCGGTCCTCCGCGCCCCCGGGCGAACGGTGCTGCGATCCGACGAGCGGGGCCTTCCGGCGGGCGCCGAACCGGTCGAGGGCACCGAATACGACTTCCGTCGCCCGAAGGCGATCGAAGAGACGAAGCTCGACCATGCCTTCACCGACCTCGAGCGGGGAGAGGACGGCCTCGCCCGCGTCCAGCTCGGCGACCCGAGGCATCCCCGTGGGCGAACACTCTGGGTCGACCAGGCCTACCCGTACCTGATGCTCTTCACCGGAGACCCGCTTCCAGACGTGGCGCGGCGGAGCCTTGCGGTCGAGCCCATGACGTGCCCGCCGAACGCGTTCCGGACCGGTGAGGCTCTGATCCGTCTCGAGCCCGGGGAGTCGTTTACGGGCGCGTGGGGAATTGTTCCTTGACGGGCCACAACCGGTTGCGGCGCTCCTCGCGGCCGTGTCGCCCCCGGACCTGGACTCCCTCGTGCTCGTCCTCGCTGGCTCGGCTCTGGGCGCCATCATGTCGAGGCTGCACCACCGGGTGGTGCTGCCCACCGTGGCCCTCGAGATCGTGCTGGGGATTGTCATCGGCCCTGAGGTACTCGGAATCGCGGAGGCAGACAGCTACATCAATTTCCTGGCCAACATCGGGCTCGCGCTCCTGTTCTTCTTTGCCGGCCTCGAAGTGGTCGACAAGCACGTGCCGCGACAGTCGCTCGCGCACGGGACGTCCGGATGGGTGCTCTCGCTTGCGATCGGACTGGTGGTCGGCGTCGTGCTGCAGCAGGCCGGACTCGACGCAGAGTGGTGGCTGCTCGGTGTCGCGCTCACTACGACCTCGCTCGGCACGCTCGTCCCCATCCTCGGCGACGCCCGCCTGCTCGCGACGCCGCTCGGCTCGGCCGTACTCGGCACCGGTGTGGCGGGGGAATTCTGGCCGATCGTAGTCATCTCGGTCTTCCTCACGGGGGCCTACGGCGCCCTGACCGAGGTGCTTCTTCTGCTTGCCTTCGGTGCCGTCGTCGCGCTCGCTGCGGCGACCGCCGTTCGCGCTCGTCCGACCCGGGTTGTTCGCATCCTGCAAGAGACCGTGCACACGACGGGTCAGGCCGCGGTGCGGCTCTCCATCCTCGTGCTGGCGGCGCTCGTGCTCCTGGCGAACGATGTGGGCTTCGATTTCGTGCTGGGCGCGTTCGCCGCCGGGCTGCTCGTCGGCCTGACCCTCGACTCGCCCGAGGGTGAGGTCGTCCGGATGAGGCTGGAGGGGGTCGGCTTCGGATTCCTGATCCCGATCTACTTCGTCGTCACCGGGATCAACTTCGACCTGGACAGCCTCCTCACCCGGAGCGGTCTGGCGCTGGCAGCGCTCTTCCTTACACTCCTCGTCGTTGTCCGCGGGCTGCCCTCGCTCCTTTGGCTCCGGGAGCTTGGCAGGCGGCGGACGCTCGGCCTCGCCCTCTTCGGCGCGACCGGTCTGCCGCTGATCGTCGCCATCGTTGGGATCGGCACGGACAGTGGCGCGATCGCAACCGATGTCGGCGCGTCGCTCATCGGCGCCGGGATGGTCTCTGTGCTCCTATTCCCGCTGCTCGCGATCACGATCGCGGGCCGGGGCACGGCGGCCGTGTCGGTCACATCTGCAGTAGCGGAGGAGGTCGAGCTCTAGCCCTGGCCGCTCGTTTCATCCGGTCGGGATGATGCGCTAGCCCCGTGCCCGGCGATTAACTTTTGGCCCCCGCCTGTTCTGGGGGATGTGAAGAGCCATGGCGAGCTTCGACTACGACGTGATCGTGATCGGCTTCAGCTTCGGCAGGAGTGTGGCCGGGTGTGCACGGTCTCGCCGCCTTGCGCGGCCCGGCGACCGAGGTCGCAACCTATGAGGTCCGCGCGGACAACGGGGGGATCGAGGCTCGCATCTGACGGATGACCACGCTCGCCTCCACCGCGGTCGACCTCGCCCGCTGGCAGTTCGCGCTGACGACGCTTTTCCACTTCATCTTCGTGCCGCTGACGCTCGGGCTGGCGCCGCTTCTGGCGGTG
Source organism: uncultured Actinomycetes bacterium (assembly GCA_963737615.1). GTDB lineage: Bacteria > Actinomycetota > Thermoleophilia > Gaiellales > Gaiellaceae > DASQGA01. The sequence continues at coordinate 26,588 of CAVTTI010000006.1, forward strand.
ATGCAGACACTTTGGCACCGCACGCAGCGACGAGAAGTGGCTCCGCCTGACGCGCTTCTTCGGGACGCTCTTCCTGATCAACTTCGCGATCGGGGTCGCGACCGGCCTCGTGATGGAGTTCCAGTTCGGCATGAACTGGTCGGCCTTCTCGGCCTACGTCGGCGACGTCTTCGGCCCGCCGCTCGCGATCGAAGGCCTCGGGGCGTTCATGCTCGAGGCGACCTTCATCGGCCTGTGGATCTTCGGCTGGAACCGGCTCTCGCCGAAGGTGCACCTCGCGACCGTCTACCTCGTCTGGCTCGGCACCTGGCTCTCGGCGTACTTCATCCTGACGGCGAACTCATGGATGCAGCATCCGGTCGGCTACGAGCTCAATTCGCAGACCGGCCGCGCGGAGGCAAACGACATCTTCCAGATCCTCTTCCAGGGGTTCGTGCTCTTCGCCTGGGGGCACGCGATCCTGGCCGGACTCATGACCGCCGGTTTCCTCGTGCTCGGCGTGGCCTGCTGGCACCTGCGACGTGGCAGGAACGTCGACGTCTTCCCCAGCGCGGCGAAGCTCGCGATCATCGTCGTGCTGCCTGTCTCGTTCATCCAACTTGGGTTCGGGAGCGAGTTCGGCGTCGCTGCGACCGACGCTCAGCCCATGAAGATCGCCGCCACCGAGGCGCTGTGGGACACGGAGGAGCCGGCCGGGTTCTCGCTCTTCCAGATCGGCGGGTTCACGCAGGAGGACCAGACGCCGTCGTTCGATGTGGAGATCCCCGGCCTGCTCTCGTTCCTCGCCACGAACTCGTTCAAGGGCCAGGTGGTCGGCATCAACGAGCTCCAGTCCCAGGCCGAGCAGCAGTACGGGCGCGGGAACTACATTCCCGACGTACGCCTCGGGTACTGGAGCATGCGCGTGATGGCCTACCTAGGGACGCTGTCGCTGCTCCTCGCGCTCTGGGGCGGCTGGCTCCTTTGGCGCAAGAAGCTCGAGACCGCCAAGTGGTTCCAGCGAGCCGCGCTCGCGGGGATCGCATTTCCCTTCCTCTCCAACTTCGCCGGCTGGATCCTCACGGAGACCGGACGCCAGCCGTGGGTCGTCTACGGGCTTCTGAAGACCGAGGACGCGGTGTCGAGCACTGTGAGCGCGTGGACGGTCGGCCTCAGCCTGGCCGTGTTCGTGTCCCTGTACACGGTTCTCGCCGTCGTCGACTTCTTCCTGATGCGTCGCTATGCCGGACTCGATCCTCCCGAGGTCGGACGCGAGGGCGAGGAGGGCGCGCCTCAGCCGGCGCCGGGGTACTAGTGCCGTGACCCTCGAGATCGTCTGGTTCACGCTCCTCGGCTTCCTTTGGACCGGGTACTTCGTGACCGAGGGCTTCGACTTCGGGGTCGGGATGCTGCTCCCCGTCCTGGGCAGGGATGAGGACGACCGTCAGACGATGTTCGAGTCGATCGGGCCGCTCTGGGACGGAAACGAGGTCTGGCTCGTCATCGCCGGCGGGGCGACCTTCGCCGCCTTTCCAGTCTGGTACGCGACGATGTTCTCGGGCTTCTACATCGCACTCCTCCTCATCCTCGTGCTCCTGATCGTGCGCGTTCTCTCCTTCGAGTGGCGCGCGAAGGCGGACAGCCCCCGCTGGAAAGCGTTCTGGACCTGGATGAACACGATCGGGTCGGTCGGCGCGCCCCTCCTCTGGGGCATCGCGCTCGCGAGCCTCCTCCACGGGGTTCCCATCGCGTCCGACCAGAGCTTCGCCGGGAACTTCGGCGACCTCTTCAACGGCTACACGATTCTCGCCGGGATCGCGGTCTGCCTCCTCTTCGCGCTCCATGGGGCGGTCTTCCTCACTCTCCGCACGCTCGGAGACTTGCGCGAGCGCGCCAGGCACACGGCGTCGCGACTCGCACCGGCGGCGGCGGTCGTGGGCGCAGGCTTCCTCGTCTGGACGCTCGTCGTCGCGCGCGACGTGAACGACAAGGGCGTCTTCCCGGGCATCCTCCCGGTCGCCGTCGCTGCGGTCGCCGCCGTCGGGGCGATCTTCCTCGTGCGGGCGGCGAAGGAGCGGTGGGCGTTCGCTGCCACCGCCATGACGATCATCGCAATCGTCGTCACCCTTTTCGTCAGCCTCTACCCGCGCGTGATGGTGTCTGATCCCGAGTTCTCCAACAGCCTCACGATCGACAACGCCTCCTCGGCCCACTACTCGCTTACGGTGATGACGGTCGTCGCGGCCGTGCTCGTCCCGGTGGTGCTGCTCTACCAAGCGTGGACGTACCACGTGTTCCGCGCCCGGCTGGGCGGGGAGGACGCCGGGAGCCCGGTCGATCTGGTCGCACGAAAGACCGGCGGCTAGGAGCCCGTGCGGCTGGTCGACCCGCGCCTCCTCCGCCGCGCGCGGGCCGCGCGCGTCATGCTCGCAGCCGACGCGGCGCTTGGCGTTGCCGCCGCACTTCTCGTCCTCACCCAGGCGGTCCTGATTGCGCACGTCGCCGCCCGCGCCTTCGGCGGCGCGTCCCTCGCCGACCTGGCCGTGCCGCTTGCCCTTCTCATCGCGGTGGCCGCCGGGCGGGCGGTGGCGGCGTGGGGCTTCGAGGTCGTCGGGCGACGCGCCGCGACCGACGTGCTCTCGCAGCTCCGGCTCGAGTTGGTCGGACGGAGACTCCACGACAACCCGGCCGCGCTCGACGGCGCCGAAAGCGCTGCAGTTGCCACAGCCGCGGTTGCGGGGGTCGACTCGCTCGAAGCGACGTTCGCCCGCTACATGCCGCAGGTCGTTCTGGCGCTCTTCGTCCCGGCTGCTGTGATCGCCTTCGTTGCCTCGATCGATCTCGTCTCGGCCGGCCTCATGCTGGTCACGCTTCCGCTCGTGCCCGTCTTCATGTGGCTCGTCGGCCGCTACACGGAGAGGCGCGCACGCGAGCGCTGGCAGACGCTGTCGCACCTCGCGACGCACTTCCTCGATGTCGTGCGCGGCCTCCCGACGCTCCGCGCCTTCAACCGCGGCGAGGCGCAGGCGGGCCGAATCGCCGAGGTGAGCGACCGGTACCGCCGCGCGGCTATGGGAACGTTGCGCGTCGCGTTCCTCTCCGGGGCTGTCCTCGAGCTCGCCGCCACGCTCGGGATCGCGCTTGTTGCCGTGACGATCGGCGTTCGCCTCGTCAGCGGAGGCATCGGCTTGGAGCCCGCGCTGATTGTGCTCGTGCTCGCGCCCGAGCTCTACCTGCCTCTCAGGAATCTCGCCGCACAGTTCCACGCGAGCGCGGACGGCCTCGCGGTTTCCGAGCGGATCTTCGCCCTCGTCGAGGGGCCGCCCGCCGCCCGCTCCGGCTTTCTCGCCCCTCCGAGTCCGCGGGCTGCGCATGTGCGGTTGGAGGAGGTCTCGTTCGCGTACCCGGGCCGCGCGGGCGACGTGCTCGACTCGGTCGAGCTCGAGCTCCGTCCCGGCGAGACGGTTGCGCTCGTCGGCCCGAGCGGAGGCGGCAAGAGCACGGTGGCCACGCTCCTCCTACGTCTCGCCGAGCCGGCGCGAGGGCGGGTGACGGTCGGCGACGTCGACCTGGCCCTGTGCGACGCGGCCGCATGGCGGTCCCAGCTCGCCTGGGTGCCGCAGCATCCCACGCTCTTCCGCGGCACCCTGGCCGAGAACATCCGGCTCGGCGCCCCCCTCGCCGACGACGCCCGGGTTCGGGCGGCGGCCGAGCTCGTCGGCGCCGACGCCTTCATCCGCGTGCTGCCGGACGGCTACGAGACCGTCGTCGGCGACGGTGGGCGCCCGCTCTCGGCCGGGGAGCGCCGCCGGGTCGCCCTCGCGCGGGCGTTCCTGCGTGACGCGTCCCTCGTCATCCTCGACGAGCCGACCGCGGACCTGGACCAGGCGAGCGCCGAACTCGTCGGCGAGACGGTCGGACGCCTGCGCGTTGGCCGAACGATGCTCCTCATCGTCCACCGGCCGCAGCTCGCTAGCCTGGCCGACCGCGTCGTCCGACTCGAAGGCGGGCGGATCGTCGAATCTGCAGCGGCGGAGGCGGCGTGAGAGAAGTCCTCCGCCGCCTCACAGCTCTCGCCGGAGTGGACGCAGATCGCCTGGCGCTCTCGGTTCTGCTCGGCGCGCTCGCCGTCGGGTTCGGCGTCGCCCTCATGACGACGGCCGGCTACCTCATCTCACGCGCCGCCGAGCAGCCGCCGATCCTGTCGCTCACCGTGACGATCGTCGCCGTCCGCTTCTTCGGCCTTGGCCGGCCGCTCGCGCGCTACCTCGAGCGGCTCGCCTCGCACGACGTCGCGCTCAGGTCGCTCGCGCGGATCCGCTGCCGCTTCTACGAGCGCATCGAGCCGCTGGCGCCGGCGCAGCTCGAGGGCTACCGCCGCGGCGACCTCCTCACTCGCATGGTCGGCGACGTCGACGCGCTGCAGGGGCTCTACCTGCGTGGGCTCGGGCCTCCGCTCGTCGCGCTCCTGACGGGAGCTGCGTGCGTGGGGGTTGCAGCCGCGCTCCTACCTGTGGCTGGCGCGATCCTCGCCGGGGGACTCCTAGTCGGCGGCGTCGCCGTACCCGCGATCGCGTGGGCGCTGGGCCGGGGCACAGGCCGCCGCCAGGCCGCCGCCCGGGGTGAGTTGACCGCGGAGCTCGTCGAGCTCCTGCGCGGCGCTCCCGAGCTCGTCGCCTACGGCCTGCAGGAGGAAACGCTCGCCCGCATCCAGGCCGCCGATGGCGAGCTCGTTCGTCTGGGGCGACGTGACGCGCTGGTCGCGGGGCTCGCGGACGCACTGTCTGTCCTGGTCGCGGGCGCGACCACGGCTGGTGTGCTCGCGGTGGCGGTCGCTGCCCACGACGGGGGAACGCTCGACCGGGTACTCGTGGCGACGCTCGCCTTCCTCGCCCTGTCCTCCTTCGAGACAGTCGCACCGCTTCCCGCGGCCGCACGTGAGCTCACAGCCATCCTGACCGCCGGCCGGCGGGTCGTCGAGCTGACCGACCGCGACCCTGCGGTGCGCGACCCCGAGGCCCCGCAGCCTGCACCGCGAATCCCCGCGAGCGTCGCTCTCGAGTCGGTGACGGCAGGCTACCCGGAGGAGGAGCCCGTGCTCCGGAGTGTCGACCTCAAGCTCGACCCCGGTAGGCGGCTCGCGCTCGTTGGACCGAGCGGAGCGGGAAAGACCACGGTGACGAACCTTCTCCTACGCTTCCTCGACCCCGTCGAGGGACGCGTCACGATCGCCGGCCGCGACGCGCGCGAGTACCGGCAGGAGGACGTCCGCCGCACGTTCGCGCTCGCGGGCCAGGAAGCACACCTGTTCAACACGACGATCCGTGAGAATCTGCGACTCGCGCGCCCCGAGGCGTCCGACGACGAGCTCCACGCCGCGCTGCGGCGCGCCCGACTCGGCGAGTGGGTCGCCTCGCTCCCAGACGGGCTCGACACGCTGGCCGGCGAGGAGGGGACCGCGTTGTCGGGCGGCCAGCAACAGCGCCTCGTGCTCGCGCGGGCGCTCCTCGCCAACGCGCCGGTGCTCGTCCTGGACGAGCCGACCGCGCATCTCGATCCCCCTACCGCCGCCGCGCTCATGGACGACGTGCTCGACGCGACCGCCGACAAGACCGTGCTTCTCATCACCCACCGGCCCGAAGGGCTCGAGCGCATGGACGAGATCGTCGCGCTCGACGCGGGCAGAGTCATCCCCGGCCTCGCCGCGACCTGAAACGCAGTGTGGAGCACCCTCTTCCGAGTCCGGGGTCCTAGATCGCGACGCTCACCGGGGACGAGGCGATCCAGACGACGGTGCCCAGGAAGATGACGTAGCCGACGCCTAGCATCGTCTTACGTAGACCGGGGGCAGTGAGCTTCGTGCTCATCCCCGCGAAGAAGAGCGCGACCGCGAACAGAACGACGCCGAGGACATAGTTGGACGCCCGCTGGATGTTCCGCCGCACCTGGGCGGAGAGCTCCTCGGCGCTCCGGTCGAGCCGATCGGCTTCGGCCTTCGCTGCCAGCCGGTACTGTGGCATCGCGAACGGAGTCAGCGGCGCGCCTTCGGTTTTCAGCGGCTTTGTCGCGACCCACGCGTTGAACGCGGGCCTGAACTCCTCGCGGAAGCGTTCGCGGTAGAAGTTCACGAGCTTGGTCTCGCCGCGCGCATACGAGTCCACCCACTGCATGAACGTCGCGACGTCGACCTGCTGCTGGGCGTTCGCCAGGTCCGAGGCGCGAGCCGCCTCGATTCGGGTCTTGTTGACGCGAGCCGACGTTTTCGCCTGCTCGCCGTTCCAGCGCGTGGCCTGGTAGCTGCTCCAGGCCGTCGCGACGGCCGCAAGCGCGAGCAGGATCGTGGCCGCGACCTCTACCCAGTCCCGCCCGGGCGAGCGGGTCACGAGGCCGGATTCCCCCGCGCGTCACACGGCGGGGTCACGCTCCTGTTCGCGGCCTGCAGCGCCTGGTCGATGATGTCCAGCGTTCGCTCCATCGCGATCGGGCGGACGCCGCCGACGCCCTTGTGGAAGGGGTTGTCGAGGAATCCGATCAGGAGCAGCATCGCGACGATCACCGACACGACCGACCCCATCAACACGGCCTGGGTGATCGCGCGCTCGGTCCGGTCTGCGAAGAACAACATGAACACGAAGATCACGACCGAGATGAAGAGCAGCACCACCCAGAGCGGAGCGGGAATCACGCCGACGGCTCCGTGGATGCGATCAATACGGGCGGCTTCTCGGTCGGAGGTCTGATCCAGCCACTTCCCGTAAGCCGCTTCCTGGATCGGCGTCTGCAGGTCGACCGTCTCGAGGGTTCGGAAGAGCTCGACGCCCCACAGATTGATGTCGTTACCCAAGCTCCCCGAGTCCGCGCGCGGCCACTCGACGTTGACGACCGACCGGCCGTAGCAAACCAGCTCGCCCGTGAGATCACCCGCGACCGGGGCGCCCATGAACTGAGCTGTCTCCACCTGCTGCGCCAGCACGAGCGCCTCCGCCTCTGCCCCAGATCTCGACTGGTCGTAGCTCTCGAAGGCAAGGAAGACCACGAACCCGAGCAGCACGGAGAACCCGGTCGCCAGCACCCCGAAGACTCCCGAGGCGCGGTCGCCGTCGGCGAATCGGCTGCCCGCCGGGGCACCTCGCCGCACGAGCAGCATCGCCGCCACGGCGACAGCGGTCACGGCGGCATTGACGAGCAGTGCCCAGACCAAGTTCATCGCGAGGCGGGCACGCCAGCTCGGTCGCCCTCGAGCGATCGTCGCCAGCCGAGGAGGACACTGTGGACACGTTCGGCGCCGACGATCGCGTCGTCGGGAAGCTGGAATCCGACCGGGTACAGGATGAACGGTCGCGTCTGGGGCCCTCCCAACCCGCCGTGGAACGAGATCAGTTCTTCAAATGCGCAGCCCTCTTCGAGATCCGGGTCGTAGAAGCTGCCGATCATGATGTCGGCCACGTGAGGAAACCCGTCCGTTCGTAGGAGGTGGCGAGGCGCGTTCGGCGAGAACGGCGCGAGCGGGTCCGCGCCCTCGACCGTGCCCTCGGCAAGGTAGTGGGCGCCGGACGAACCGAGCGCAACGGGGCCGCGGTGCAGGGAGCGAACGAGAAGCCAGCCGACGTGCGGGTGAGCTCGGAGCGACGGAATCAGCCGGGGGTGGCGCTCGTCGATCTCCTCATGCGTCAGCCTGCGGGACTCCTCCATCAACGAGATGAGACCGAGATTTCCTGAGCCGAGCACGACGACATTCCGGTCCGAGACGTCCTTCTTCGAGCGCTTCTCAGCCGGTTGGTTCCCCGTCGCCTCGCCGACGGCTAGCCCGACCATCGCGTGCTGCTCGTCGCCGCCGGCGACCTCCTGGACGGTTCCCTGCTCGAGCGAGCGCTCGACGAGCTCGTCGAGCCCGTACCCGTTGCGCTGCTTGAAAGTCGCCCCCTGCGTCTGCCCGTGATCCGAGAGCACGACGATCTCGTAGGGGCGGGGTGCGTACCGACGCGCACGGTCGATGCGGCCGAACTGCTCGTCGAGCTTGCGCAGCGCCTCCAGGGTGTCGGCGCGCTCGAGCCCTGAATGGTGCGCGACCTCGTCGTAGCTCGAGAAGGTGGCGTAGACCGCCGGACGGCCGCGCATCATGTCCGTCAAGACCCCGTAAACGATCAGGTCGCGGACGATCACGCACATCGCGCTGCGGAGGAAGGGGTAGATGCCGCCGCGGTGGCCCCGGGGTCGCACGTCGCGACGGATCGCTCGGAGCGCCGCCGTCCACTCGAGCAGGACCTCCCATGCGAACAACACGAGCGCCCGTGTGACGTTGAAACCGTTCGCAAAGAAGGCGCGGTAGCCGGGATTCGCCCGCTTCTCGGCCTCCATGCGGCTGACGGTCAGGATTACCTCCTCGGCCTCACCCGAAAGCAGGTTGCCGCGGCTCGAGCCCCCGTCGACCAGGAGGCCGATGCCCGTGGCGCGCTCACGCTCGATGCGTGCACAGTCGTCGGGCGCCGAGCAGGCCGTGAGCATCCCGCTCTCTTTGTCTACCCACCGGAATGCGGGGATGTCCTCGTTCGAGCCGAGCAGGATTCCCGCCTGACTTGCCCCGGTCTGCGAGGACAGGTCGGTCTCCCACTCGGTCAGCCCGTGCGTGCCTTCCGCTATCCACCGAGCCATGTTGGGGGCGTTTCCGTCCCGCATCGCCCTCCGGAGCACGGGAAGCGCGAGGCCGTCGATCTCGAGGAAGATGATCCCTGGCTCGTCCGTGCGGGCGCCGCCACCCTGGCGGCGCGCAATGCGCTGGACGACGCGCAGCGTGTAGGTGTCGTCGTCGTTTGTCCCGAAGATCACCTCGAGGACGACGCTCACGGCTGCAACCAGGAGCGCGGCCAGTAGGGCCCAGCCGAAGCTGTCCACCGCGAAGGTGTTCTCGAGCAGATCGGAGGCGAGCTTCAGCACGAGAGCGTTGACCGCCAGCACGAGCAGAAAGCCCAGCGCGAGCATGAACGGCACCCGCAACGCTGCGACCAGCGGCGGGAGAAGTGCGTTCAGCACGGCGACCACGGCGGCCACGGCGAACGCGCCGGCGGCTCCCTCGATGTCGACTCCGGGCAGGATCGCCGCCGCCACCCACAGCGACGCGGCGGTTAAGGCCCACGACAGCAGTAGTCGGAGCGGCTTGAACCGAGGGCGCTCAGGTTGCCAGTCGACGACCTCCCCATACGCGACAGGCGGCGGGAGCGTAGTCATTCCCCGTCCTTCGCCGCCCGCTTCTCCGCTTTCTTCGCGGCCCGCTGCTCCTTCTGCTCCGCGACCTTACCCTTCGCATCGACGTACGCGCCGCCGACGAGCACCTTGCCGCCGGTCCAGCCAAAGACGAGCACCACGAGTATGAGCGCGAACATGACGTTCCAGGCCGTGACGATCAGCTGCTGGGCAGACGAGTAGGCGACGGCCGTCTCGTTTGCGACGTCGCAGCACGTGTTCAGTGCCAGCGCGTTCGTCGCCTGGGTGATGCCGACGGCGCCGGGGGTGAAAGAGACGACGTTCGCCAGCGAGCCTGAACCGACGATCCACATGATCGACTCGAAGGTGACCGGGATGGCGAACGCTGCCAGGAAGATGCCGATCACGGCCAGCTTGCAGAGCCAGGAAGCGAACGAGGGTAGGAACGCTCTGGTCATGTACCGCTTGGGTTGCGCGAGGATCGCGCCGCCCTTCTTCGCTTGCGCCCACAGCTTCTTGACCTGCCGCCAGAAGATGCGTCCGAGGAGCACGATCAGCACGCCGCCGCCGGCCACGATCAGGATGGTCCTTGCCGGATGGTCGGAGATGTTGCCGAGACTCTCTTCAAACGAGCCGGGGACGGAGAGAAAGAGGTACAGGTAGACGAAGGTGCCCACAATCGTGAAGAAGATCTTCTGCACAAGGTAGGCCGCCAACGAGCCGCCGAACGTCGCGCTCGGAATGATTGCGACGAACATTGCCAGCGTCACGAAGGTCCCCATGTTCGCCGGCAAAAACCCGTTCATGGCCACGCCGACCGCATAGGCGGCAACGATCGGCGCGAGCGTGAGCTCTCCCGGGTACGCAGCGCTCAAGATGCCGTAGTAGGAGAGTCCCGCAAGGACCGTCTGGCCCGTCTGGAAGAGGAGACCGGCAACGATGTAGCCGGCCGGAACCGCCTTGATCTGATCCCAGAGCTGCGAGAGCCAGCCCCTGACGTCGACGCCGAGCAGCTGGAGCACGATAAGCACCAGGGCGATGCCGAGCAGCCATCCCACCACCTTGGCGAGTCGCCGTGGGCGAGAGGGGTCGCCGAAGGGAAGGCCGGGGTAACGCCGTCCATGGGCGGCTTCGGTCACCGGCGTGGTCGTCGACAACCCCGTGATCCTAGTCCGTAAGCGCCTCGAGCGCGACCACGGCGGCCAGGAGCACGCCCTCGTCCTCGCCGGCCCGGAGCTCGACGCCGTACGAATCGCGCACGCGGAACCACTTCTTCGAAACGCGCGCGATCGTCTCGCCGTCGCGCTCGATCTCGTACTCGTGGTCGACGATGTTTCCGTGGGCCTTCAGGCCGTCCCCGCCTTCGACGTCGATCGCGAAGCGGTCACGGATGCCCACGAGCGCCTTGTGCACGGTGGCGATCGTTTCGCCGTCGCGCTCGATCGCCATCTTGTCACGGATGCTTAGCTTGCGCTCCTGGATCTTCGCCACCTCGCGGTCCTCTGCGTCCTTCAGCAGGATCGTCTTGCGCAGGCGGGCAGCCTTGCCGTCGACGCGGTAGGCGCGGTTCCCTTCCTCGTCCTCGATCCAGAAGTCGTCGCCGATCGAGAGCAGCTTCTCACGCATCCGAAATCGACACCCTGCCTGCTCTTCCCGCCCTCGCAACAGACCCATCGCTCTCCTTCCCGTAGTTTGGGACAGCATCGTGCGATCGCACCGCTCCGAGCATCATCCAAACGGTGTGATTCATGCGATCCAGGGGATGGCAGGCCGGCGACGCGGTCGAGACGCCGAGAAGCGACAGCGATCCTCTCACCCCGGGTCTGCCGCCGGAGGTAGGTCCATCGAGCCTCGCAAGTCCGTAAGAGGTGTTGAAGGGACGCGGATCACGCCTCGGGTCGGCCGGTCGAGGTCGAAGGTCACGAGGAGCAACAGCGTGACGAGCCCAGCCGCAAGGACGACGGTGACCACGCCACGGCCGAGGATTGCGAGCTAGACCGCGAGCAACCCGAGGGCGACGGCGGCTCCGACAATTTCGAGCCAAAGGACGGCAGGAGGCACCCGGTTGTTCAGGGCGGAGACGCGGACGGTCTGCATGTCGATCATCTCGTTGAGGCTGTCCACGTACAGCCGTGGCGCGCTGGCGATGGGCGCCCAATCGAGCGCCTCGCCGGCGAGTGCCCACAGCTCCCGCTGGAGCTCCTGACCGTCGGCAACCGCGTCGTTTGCCGCCGAACTGCTCGGCACGCTGGGAGGCGCGCGCGCGGAAGAGCGTGTAGAACACGGCCGGCCCGTAGTAGACGACGAGCATGAGCGCCAGCCCGAACAGGAGCGCAACGACGGCTTCCGCGGTCGAGACGTCGGCGACGACGATTTCCTTGAGGCCGACGCCGAGGACGGCGAGGGCGTCGATGTTGATCACCTGGACGAGGATGCCCATCAGGAACATCCGCGGCAGCGGCGACGACGCGACGCTCTGCGCCCGCTGCCGTTGCGCCGCGTCCTTGTCAGGACTCTCGTGCGAAAAGATCGCCACGGCGCCGAGGGCGAAGAAGAGCGCGCCGAGGACGGTGTCAAGGATCGCCGAGGCGTTGCCACCGCTCCCGAGGTGGGAGGTGCCGAAGACGATCAGGACGATCACGATGATGAGGAGGTCCAGGAACGCAGCACCCGCCGTGAACACCCAGACGCTGGCGAGGGGGCGCTTCGACTGCGACAGGATCAGGGCGCTCAGCACGACGGCGATGGGTGCGGCCACAGCCGCGGCCAGCCCGTAGAGCGCCATCTGGACGAGCAGGTCAGCCACCGACCGACCCTGCAGCACTCAGCGCGATCGACTTCGTCCGATCCGGTCCCCAGCCCAAGACCGTCTCCGCCGCCGCGGTGGCTCCTCCACGCGTGCCTGCCATCGCCCTTATGGTTTCCTCTGGCTTTCGCTCGGTCGCACACCTGGGGACGGCGCGACCCGTGGCCGCGATCACGCTGCGGAGTGCGGGGCGATGATTGAGCTGTACCCCCACGGACCCATCATCCTCAGCGGGTGATTCGGCGCAGGCACGGAATCGGCACGGCCCGCGAGCTGCGAGGCCACAGCTCGATCGCCGTTCCCGGTCATTGAGCAGTAGGGAGCGAGGTCGCGCTCGTCGGTGGGTCCGCAGTCTCGACCTCCAGCGTCAGGCCTCGCACCGCGACGACGCGAACGCGTGAGCCAGGAGGGAGCTCCGAGCTCGAGCGAGCCTGCCAGAGCTCACCGAGGACGCGGATCTGGCCCGAAGGGGCGAGCAGCTCGGTCACCTCGCCGGTGGACCCGACGAGATTCTCGACGCCTGTCTGAATCTTCTCGCGTTGCATGCGCCGCCGCCAGTACGCAACCTCGAAGACGCCGAGCGCGACGCTCGCGATCCCGCCGATGACGTTCCACGGCGCGGGCAGGACGATGAGAAGCAACAAAGCGAGTAGCAAGAACATCAGTGCCGCCCCACACTTGCTTCCCGAGCACGATCCTGCATCACCTGGTGCGGATGATTGAGGCTGTGACGACCCGGTTCATCATCCCCTTTGGGCGATGAGGTGCGGCACGCAGTCCGAGAAGATCGCGGCACCAGCGAGAAACCAGGAGGCACACACGCCTGAGAGGCCACAGCTGCAGCGGGACGTTCTGCCCGTACCCGACATCACTCCGGTCGGACTCACCACGTACGACGCGAAGGATCCAGACACCGCGTTTCCGCCGATCGAGCCACTGCGGCCTCCGGAGGGGGCTCCCAACGTCCTGATCGTCCTGATCGACGACGTCGGCTTCGGTGCCTCGAGCGCCTTCGGCGGCCCGGTCAACACACCGAACGCCGACCGTCTCGCGGCGACGGGCCTCAAGTACAACCGTTTCCACACCACTGCGCTGTGCTCGCCCACCCGGCAGGCGCTCCTCACCGGGCGGAATCACCACGCCGTCGGGATGGGCGGCATCACCGAGATCGCGACCTCGGCGCCGGGCTACAACTCAATTCGCCCGAACACGTGCGCGCCGCTCGCGGAGACGCTGAAGCTGAACGGCTACTCGACGGCGCAGTTCGGCAAGTGCCACGAGGTGCCGGTGTGGCAGACGAGCCCGATGGGGCCGTTCGAGAACTGGCCGACCGGCAGCGGCTTCGAGTACTTCTACGGCTTCATCGGCGGCGAGGCGCACCAGTACTACCCGGCGATCTACGAGGGCACGATCCCGGTCGAGCCCGACAAGACACCCGAAGAGGGCTACCACTTCATGTCCGACATGACGGACAAGGCGATCAAGTGGGTGCGCCAACAGAAGGCGCTCATGCCGGACAAGCCGTTCTTCGCCTACTTCGCGCCCGGCGCGACGCACGCGCCCCACCACGTCACTCCCGAGTGGGCCGACAGGTACAAGGGCCAGTTCGACGACGGCTGGGACGCGCTGCGCGAGCGGACGTTCGCCAAGCAGAAGGAGCTCGGCGTCATCCCCGCCGATGCGGAGCTGACGGAGCGGCATGCGGAGATCCCGGCCTGGGACGAGATGCCGGAAGACCTGAAGCCGGTCCTACGGCGCCAGATGGAGATCTATGCAGGCTTCCTGGAGTTCACCGACCATTACGTGGGCCGCTTGCTCGATGCGCTCGAGGATCTGGGTGTGCTCGAGGACACGCTCGTCTACTACATCATCGGCGACAACGGCGCCTCAGCCGAAGGAACGCTGAACGGCACCTACAACGAGATGATCAACTTCAATGGCGCCGCCGCGCTCGAGACGCCGGAGTTCATGATCGAGCGCCTCGACCAGTTCGGTGGCCCCGATTCGTACAACCACTACGCAGTCGGCTGGGCACATGCGATGTGCGCGCCCTACCAGTGGACCAAGCAGGTCGCATCGCACTGGGGCGGGACCCGCAACGGCACGATCGTCAGCTGGCCGAAGGGGATCAAGTCCCGCGGCGAGGTCCGTTCCCAGTTCGCGCACGTGATCGACGTCGCCGCGACCGTGCTCGAGGCGGCCACGCTTCCGGAACCGACATTCGTGCACGGCGTCCAGCAGACGCCGCTGCAAGGCGTAAGCATGGTCTACTCGTTCGACGACGCCGGCGCCGCCGAGAGGCACACCACGCAGTACTTCGAGATGTTCTGCAACCGCGGCATCTACCACCAAGGCTGGACCGCCGTTACGAGGCACGCAATCCCCTGGCTGCTGGTCGGCCACGAGAAGCCGGCGCTCGACGACGACGTCTGGGAGCTCTACGACACCACGACCGACTGGACGCAGGCAAAGGATCTGGCGGCCGAGCACCCGGACAAGCTCGCCGAGCTCCAGCGGCTGTTCCTGCTCGAGGCGACCAAGTACAACGTCCTGCCGCTCGACGACCGCGGCATCGAGCGCGCCCTACCGGAGGTCGCCGGGCGGCCGACGCTCGTGCAGGGCGATCGCCAACTGCTCTTCGGCGGCATGGGTCGCCTCACCGAGAACTCGGTGGTCAGTATCAAGAACAAGTCGCATGCCGTCACGGCCGAGATCGACGTCCCTGAAGGCGGAGCCGAGGGCGTCATCATCGCCCAGGGCGGCAGCATCGGCGGCTGGAGCCTCTATCTCAAGGAAGGCAAGCCTCGGTACTGCTACAACCTGCTCGGGATCCAGCGCTTCTACGTCGATAGCGACAGCGAGGTGCCCGCCGGAACGCACCAGGTGCGGATGGAGTTTGACTACGCCGGACCGGGGCTGGGCAAGGGCGGCACGGTCACGCTCTACCTCGATGGAGTCGAGATCGGGCAAGGCGAAGTGGCCGCCACCGCGCCGATGGTCTTCTCGGCCGACGACACCTGCGACGTCGGCGTCGAGAACGGCGCGCTCGTGGCCGACGACTACCCCGTCCCGAACGCGTTCACAGGTGAGGTGAACTGGGTCGAGATCGACGTTGGCAAGGCTGCCGAGGACGCCGATCACCAGATCGACCCGGACGAGCTCGTCCGAGTGGCGATGGCGAGGCAGTAGTGGGGCTACGCGAAGACTCGGGAGCGGATGTCGCCGCCCGCTGCGGCGATGTCTCCGAGCTCGAGTAGGAGGTTCATCGCCCCGATATCCGGACGGAACTCAGAGCACACCCTAAAGCCACTCGAACGGAATGCCATCGCCAGGCGGAGGATCGAGCAAACCAGGTCGTCCGCTGCCTCCTGCAGCGATGAGCCCTGGCCGCGAGCCAGTCCGGCCAGGCTGAGCTGGACGCGTCCTCCGTTCTCCGTGATCGTCAGTGCAGCCATCGCCCAGGGTTTATCGGTTGTGGCGCTTCCATTCCCAAGCCTCGCCACGCACGAAACCAGGTGCCCTTCATCTCATCAGCACTGATGCCATGTTTTCTCTTGCACGTGAAATAGGGCTCTGATGGGTCCGGCGATCGGAGAGATCCTGCCGCTGGCGATCGGCGTTGCGATCAGCCCCGTGCCGATCATCGCGATCGTCCTCATGCTCGGGACTCCGCGCGCGCGGTCGAACGGCCTCGCGTTCGCGCTTGGCTGGATCGCGGGCCTGACCATCGTGGGCGGCGCGCTACTCGCGCTCGCGAGCGGCAACTCCCAGGAGGATGATGGCGGTCCGGAGACGTGGGTCAGCGTCGTCAAGCTCGGCCTCGGCGTGCTGTTCGTGCTCCTGGCAGCGCGCACTTGGCGCGGCCGGCCGCGGGCAGGCCAGGAAGCCCCGATGCCCAAGTGGATGCAGGCGATCGACACGTTCACGACCGGGAAGTCGCTCGGGTTCGGCGTGCTCCTCTCGGGAGTCAATCCGAAAAACCTGGCGCTGACAATCGCAGCTGCAACGGCGATCGCGCAGACTGGCATCTCGGGCGGCGAGGCGGCCGGTGCGCTCGCGATCTTCATCCTCATCGGCTCACTCAGCATCCTCGCCCCCGTCGTCATCTACTTCGCACTGGGATCGAGAGCGGCAGCCATCCTCGACGAACTGAAGACGTGGATGGCCATGCACAACGCCGCGATCATGGCCGTGCTGCTGCTCGTGCTCGGCGTGAAGCTGATCGGTGACGCGATCGGTGGTCTGAGCTAACCGTCGACCAGCTCGAGCGCCTCGGCGACGTCGTAGCCGAGCGCCAGCGCGAGATTCGGAGCCGCGGAGACGACTCGCGCGACCCCGACGATCGGCATCACGGCGATGAGCGTTCCGACGATCTCGTCGTAGGACGCGCCGGCGTCTACTCCGGCTTCGACCGCGCTCATGTACGAGGGCGGAGCAGCGTCGATCGCGATGAGTGCAGCGATTCGTAATAGGGCATGCGATACCGGGTCGATTCCCGAGGCGTTTGCACTGGCGCGATCCGGACAGAGGAGCGAGTCGATGAAACGGTCGTCGCGAAGCGCGAGTTTGCGAAGCGTGAGCTTGTAGTCGTCCACGGAGCTGCTCTCCACATTGCACGCCTATCCACATCCGAAAGCATCACCCCGAGCGGGTGAATTAGACGGCGCGGGACGCCGGGGATGCGTCGACGAGGCCGAGCTCGACGGCCCGATCGATCGCTTCGCTTCGGCTCGACGCATCGAGCTTCCGGTAGACCGAGATCGCCTGCGTCTTCACCGTATTGCGGGAAACAAACAGCCGCTCAGCGATCTCCCGGAACGAGAGGTGGGTGGTCAGCAGGGGCAGCAAGCGAAGCTCCGCCGCAGTGAGCGTGGATGGCCAGCCCGACGACTGCTCCGCGACCGTCGAGAGTTCCGCTCGTACGTGTTCGGCCTCCGCCACGAGCTCGCCGAGCCTCGGGCGTCGGTGAAGGATGTCGTCGGCGTCGCGGGAGAGCGCTGCCGCGCCACGTGCGTCCGAGAGGGCCAGATGCGCCTTCGCGAGCTCGAGCTGAGTCTGCACTGCGAACCAGGGCAGGGCGTGCGTCATCATCGGGCGCATGCGCTGGGCGCCCAAGAGCGTCTTCCGCGCTCGCGCGCCTTGCCCCTTGGCGATTTCGAGCCTCGCCGTGACGGCCAGCAGCATCGCGGTCACCACATATGCCACCGAGGGCACGTCGTCGATGAAGGCGCTGGCCAGGGCGAGCTCTGACTCCGCTGCGGCGAGGTCACGTCGCTCTAGCGCGACGAGCGCCCGCTCGGAGCGCGCCACGACGCCGGCAAATACCCCTCCTTCGACGCGGGCCACCTCCGCAGCCTGATCCAGGATGATCTCTGCTCGGTCGAGGTCTCCCGAGAACAGCATCCCGACCCCTTGCAGAAGGAAGGAGGCGGGGCGCCACGGGCTCGCTGCGGACAGACGAGACACCGCCAGCTCGGCGTCGAGCTGCATCTGCTCGACGCCCTGTCTGCAGAGCAAGGCGCGAACCGTTGCCGCCCAGGCCTCGAAGGGGCTCCCATCGGGCATGGGGCCCTCGAACTGGGAAGTCTCGACGGCGAGTGCCCAACGCTCGGCGGCGTCGGGTCGGCCCCGCAACGCGTGCAACCAAACCCCGAGCACCGCGATCGCGGGATACCGCTCGAGCAACGCCGGATCGTCGAACATCGCAAGCCAGCGCTCGACAGTGGTGACGCGGCCGCCGCGATAGTACGGAATCGCGCACGTAGCAACGAGCCGGGCGAGCTCGTCCGTGTCGCCGGCTGCGGCTGCGTAGTCGATCGCGAGCTCCAGTTGGCCGTTCGCCTCCGACCACGAAGCCGCCCTGCGGTTGAGAATTGGGGCAAGCTCAGGCTCGCGTAGCTCGAGCTCGGCCTGGAGCATCTCCCTGAAGAGATGGTGGTAGCGGAACCAGGTGCGACTGTGGTCGAGGGAGACGACGAACAGGTTCTCGTGCTCCAACTGCTCGAGCACCTGCGCCGAGTCGTTGCGTTCGAGCAACGCGTCGCAGAGCGGACCACACATGCGGTCGAGAACAGCAGTCCGAAGCAGGAACTCGAGCTCGGCCGGCCCCACGCGGGCGAGCTCCTCAGCCCTCAGGTAGTCCATGACGAACCGATCGTCGCCGTTGAACGACGCGAACGACGCGCTGTCGGCGCCAAGTGAGAGCGCCGCAAGGTAGAGCCCTGCCGCCCAGCCCTCCGTCCGCTCGTTCAGCTCGGCGGCCTGGGCCTCGGTCACGTCGGCTCCCGCCGCGACGAGTAGCGCATGCGCCTCGGCGTCGTTCAGGGCTAGTGCCGCCGGCCCCAGCTCCAGCAGCTCGCCGTCGGCACGGAGCTTCGGGAGCCCGAGCCGAGCCTCGGCACGCCCGGAAAGCACCAGCTGCGAGCCTTGCGGTACGTGGAGGAGTAGAGCTACGAGGGCATCGAGACAGTCGTGGTTCTCGAGCTCGTGCACGTCATCGAGGACGAGCACTACCGGCTTGCGCCGAGAAGCCAGCGCGGAACCGAGACCAGGAAGGCCTCTCGCCCACAACGAGTTGCCGGTGGCCGTGAGTGCTTCGAACACCGCAGCCTCGACCGTCTCGTCGGCGTTCAGCGCCTCGGCGATGTACGTCGAGAAGTACGACTGGGATCGTTGTCGCGGTGGTCGAGCGACACCCAAGCGAACTTGCGACCGTCGCGTGCCGCCCACTGAGAGAGGGTCGTCGTCTTCCCGTATCCCGGTGGCGCCACGACGCTGACGAAGCGACGGTCGCGCGCGTGGGAGAGTACGTCAACGAGTTCAGTGCGCTCGACAAGCGCCTGCCGCTGCCACGGGATGTGCAGCTTGGACTGCAGAAGCTCGAACGCCTTCGGCTCTTCCTTCCGGGGGATAGTGGCGCTATGGGTCACTTGGCTGTCGATGCAGTGCGGACTGCACTCTTCCTGTCTATCCCCCTCCGACAGGGTAGGTATAGAGACCTGTTGAGGCAAATGTGTCGTTCCTGTAACGCTTTCTAGCGACACGCTCGGTTGCGGTGGCCGGGGCTTTGTGCCGAGGATCGATGCATGCGCCAGCTGCTCATTCCGGCCGTCGGGGTCGCGTTGGGCCCACTTGCCGATTCTCGCGATGCTGCTCGTCGTCGGTGGTCGGCGCCCCTTGCTCCACGGAGCCGTGTTTCCGTGTTACCTGGACGATCGGAGTCGCTGCCCCGGCGATCGCCTTCGTGGTCGTCGCGGACCGTTCCCATGCGATCGATGACGAGCACGCAGCAGCGATGCTGGGCGGACTTGTGGTGGGCGCCTCTTTCCTCGCCGCCGGGATCCGCAGCCTCTGACTTAGAACGTCAGTGCGGAGCCCGGTTCGAGGATGCAGACATCGACAGTGGGCGCGAGCTCGGCCGCGTGCCGGAGGAAAGCTTCAGGCGGGTCGGCGGATGTGCGTTGGTTCCATGGCGAAAAGGTGCCCCAGTGAATAGGGACGGCTATGCGTGGCCTCAACAGCTGCAATGCCTGCGCGGCGCGTAGCGGATCGAGATGCCCTGGGCCGACCTTCGACCCCCAGCCGGCGACGGGTAGCAGCGCGATATCGAGCGAGCCGGCGAGCGTGGACATCTCTCTGAACAGGTCGGTGTCGCCGGCGAAGTAAATGCGGCGCGAGCCTGAGACCACAAACCCGAGCGACGGCGCAGACTTGAGCAGGAAGCGGGTGCCTAGGTGCTCGGCGCGGGTTGCGTGCACCGTGACGTCGCCGATATGCACCTCGTCGCCGACGTTGACCTCGCTCACGTCCGAGAAGCCTCGAAGCAGCCGGCGGGCGCCAACGGGCATGACGACCGTCACGTCGGTTCCGAGCATCCGCAGCGAAGGCCGGTCCAGATGGTCGAAGTGGACGTGCGAAATAAGAGCGGCGTCGATCCCTCCAAATCCCGCTGCGTCGAGCGGTACGCGCCGCCTGAGATGCCACACCCGGGGGCGAAGGACGGGGTCCGTCAGCAGGCGGACCCCGTCCAACTCGATCAGAACCGTCGCGTGCCCGACGTAGACGAGCCGGCCCGCGACGACCTATGCACCCATCCGGGCAGCTCGCGGCGAGTACGCGCAGAGAGCCGCGATCACGAGCACGTCCAGCGCGATGATCAGGATCGCCCAGACGGGCTGGTAGGGGATGAAGAAGAAATTCCCGACCGCGCTGATCGCAGCGAGCGTGATGCCGACGAGCCGCGCCCAGGTGGCCCCGCTGAAGACACCGTAGCCCGCGGCGGCCACGATGGCCCCGAAGATCAGGTGCAGCCAGCCCCAGGCGGTCACGTCGAGTTCGTACGCGTACTTCGGCCCCACCACGAAGAACTCGTTCTCGATGATTGCCGCGAGCCCCGTGAAAGCGTGGAAGGTGCCGATCATCATCATCATCACACCCGCGAACACGACGAAGCCCACGGTCGAGCCACTCACTTCCCGCGTTGACACTGGTCCTCCGTTCCTCATGTTTCACTGATCAGGCTGCCCGATCTTCTCACCGCGGCGATCGAACGACTTCACCCCATCGGTGTGATTGAAACGAGGTCGAAGCGTGCGATAAAGGGCCGGTGCGAATGGTTGCTGCACGCCTTCTCGTCGTCCTTCTGGCCGTCCTGAGCCTTCTGGCCGGGTACCTCCGCTTTCAAGGGCCTCGACAATGGGTCATGATTCCCGGGTGAGCCCGCGCACGCGCACGATCCTAGTCTGGGTGCTCTTCGCGCTGGGGACGCTCGTCATCTTCGTAGGCTCGCTCACCCTCTGGATCAAGCGCCAGGCACTCGACACGGACGCCTGGGTCGACACCAGTTCGCAGCTCCTGGAGGACGACCAGGTACGGCAGGCGCTCTCGGTCTACATCGTCGATCAGTTGTACGCGAACGCCGATCCGCAGGCGGTGCTCCAGGAGCAGCTCCCCGAGAACCTCCAGGGCCTCGCGGGACCGATCGCGGGGGCGCTCCGTCAGCCTGCCGTCGAAGGCGTCGACCGGTTCCTACAACGCCCGCGCGTCCAGGGGCTTTGGGAGGACGTCAACCGCGCGGCGCATCAGGAGCTGATCGCGGTGCTCGAGGACGACACCCGCGGGAATATCACCACGGGCGGCGGGACAGTCACCCTGAACCTCCGAACGCTCGTCGTCAACATCGGTACTGAGCTCGGCTTCGGAGAGCAGCTCGACTCGCGGCTGCCCCCCGACGCCGGTCAGATCGTGATCCTCAAGTCCGACCAGCTCGAGGCAGCGCAAACGGGCGTGAAGACGATCAAGTGGATGAGCTGGCTGGTCATTCTGGCCGCGTTCGCCTGCTACGCCGGCGCGGTCTGGCTTGCACGCAGCCGGCGCGAGATGCTCCGTAACGTCGGGGCGGCGCTCCTGCTCGTCGGAATCCTTCTTCTGGTGATCCGCCGGTTCGTCGGGAACTACATTGTTGACGCGCTCGCCTCTGGCGAGTCCGTGCGCGGGGCAATTGGCAACACGTGGCTCATCGGAACCACCCTGCTCAGCCAGGTGGCGTGGGCGCTCGTCGTCTACGGCATCGTGATCCTGCTTGGGACTTGGTTCGCCGGCCCGTCGCGCTATGCGGTGCGCGGCCGCCAGGCGATCGGTCCGACGCTCCGCGACCGGCCGGGAGTCGCGTGGGGCGGCCTAGCCGCGGTCTATCTGTTGCTCGTCCTCTGGGGCCCGGTCCCCGCGCTCCGGAACTGGCTCGGGATCCTCCTACTCGGTGGGTTGGTCGCGCTCGGGTTCGAGGCGTTCAGGCGTGTGCTCAAGGCCGAGCTAGGGCCGAGCGACACCGGTCCGCCGCCGGCGCCCGCTTAGAGGAGCACTGGGGTCTCCAGCGCCGGGCGGACTTACGGCACATAAGTCAAGGACCTCCATACGGTGGTCTCGGTGCCCTGATCGGAGGGCTGAAAGCCCCTTGAACAGTGCGATCACTGGAACCGGTGGAGATCCTTTTTCACCTACCGAAACGACCACGTTTGCCTGGTCGATGCGCTCGGCCTCGAAAAGAGCGGAGTGCTGAGCGAAGATGACCGTCGGCCCGCCTATGCGAGCGCCTTCTGCTTGATAGCTGGCTCTGGCTGCTGCCTACGTCCTCTGGGCGACCGATGAGGAGTTCGCGGCTGAGAAGGCCTCGCTAATGCGACAGTAACGCCTTGAGGCCGACGATCACGAGCCCGAGGAAGAGGTTGAGCGCGATCGCTGCGAGAGTACCGGTCCGGCCGAGCTGCTCGATAGTCGCATAGCGCGCGCCTTGGACGGCCAGTGTCCCCATCCCGACTCCGAGCGCGAGCCAGACGGCCGTCTGCTCGTCGATAAGGCCGAGGGCCCCGAGGACGAGTGCCGCGATCGGCGCCAAAGCGGCCGCAGGAATCGCCAGCTCGCGCCGGGCCACGGCACCGAGTTCTGCACGGCCGAGCCGCCTTCGGCGCTCGAGGCTCTCCGCGAGAGCATGGGAGTACAGGTGCGCGATCCAGAGGACGAACACGGTCACGCCGACGACCACAGCGAGCCACCGCGTGTTCGTGTCCTCGCCGTAGGATCCGGCCGTCACGGTTGCCATCACGACGATCGTTCCGTAGACCGTTCCAGCGATTCCACCCGGAGACCCAAGCAACATGTGCATGGCCCGTCTCATCGACGCGATTTTGCCCTTGTCGACCGCCGCGCGCCGGCCGAGCGCCCGCTCGGCGATTCGGCAGGGTAGGTTCGGGCTGTGCTTTGGACGCTCGCAGTTGTCGCGCTGACTCTGCTTGCATTCGCCGCGATCTCGGGCCGAATCGCAAGGACGCCGATCACCGCCGCGATGGTCTTCACCGCCGTCGGACTGCTCGTCGGCTCGGAGGCGCTCGGGCTCGTGGAGCCTGCGCCGGCTGGCGAGACGGTCAAGCTGCTCGCCGAAGCGACGCTTGCTCTGGTCCTGTTCGCGGACGCCTCGCGGATCGACGTGCGCGCGCTACGCGGTGAGCTCTCGGTGCCCCTGCGTCTGCTCGGGATCGGCCTACCCCTGACGCTCGTGGCGGGATTCGTGCTCGCTCTCGTCGTGTTCCCCGAGCTCTTGTGGGCCGAGGCGCTGCTCCTCGCGGTGATCCTCGCACCCACCGACGCGGCGCTCGGTCAGGCGGTGGTGACGCTGATGAGGCTCCCGAGCCGAGTTCGACAGGGCCTGAACGTCGAGAGCGGCCTCAACGACGGGATCTGCGTGCCGTTGTTCTGGATCGTGCTGGCGGTCGCGCAGGCAGAGTCGGGCGCCATCGGCGACGGCGCAGCGGTTCGGCTGGTGCTCGAGCAGATCGGCTACGGAATTCTCGCGGGAGTGGCGGGCGGCGCCGCCGCCGCCGCGGTCGTGGTGGTGGTCGGGCGGCGCGGAAAGGTCGAGGGATCGTGGCTGCAGATCGTGCCTCTGGCCGGCGCCGGCCTCGCCTTCGGGATTGCGGATCCAATCGGCGGCTCCGGCTTCATCGCCGCGTTCGTCGGAGGTTTCGTGTTTGGCGCCATTCGACGACGGACCGGCGGCGAGGTGGGGCATCTCATCGAGGAGCTCGGAGAGGTCTTCAACGCGGTGACGTTCATCGTCTTCGGGGCCGTGCTCCTGGGGCCGGTTCTCGGCGACGTGAGCTGGTCGATTGCCCTCTACGCCGTCCTCAGCCTGACGGTTGTCCGCCTGATCCCGGTCGCGATCGCCATGATCGGGACGGGCGCGCGCAAGCCGACCCTGGCTTTTCTGGGCTGGTTCGGGCCGCGCGGGCTTGCGTCGATCGTCCTCGCGATACTGGTGCTCGAGGAGGGCGGCCTGCCGCACGATGATCTGATCCTCGTCACGACCTACGTTACGATCGGACTGTCCGTCCTCGCTCACGGCCTCACGGCGGCGCCTCTGGCCAACCGCTACGCCGCCTGGTACGAATCGCATCCGCGGGACGCGCTGCTGGGCTTCGAGGGCACCGATGTGCGAGACGTTCGTTGGCGCCCAGGCCTGGGCCGCTCCAACGTCTAAGACCTCAGCGGGAGCGGATGAGCCGCAGAGACCGCATGTCGTCCTGCTCAGCGATACGCTCGCCGCGAAGTGGACACGGGAAACCGCTCGTCGGCGGCGCATGACGTAGTCCGAGGAGCGACGATCGCAGCCATATGACGCGGCCGAAACCGGCCGAAAGAGAGGAGCCGAGTCGTTAGCAGAAATACGCTGATTCGCGGGGAAAAGCCAGCTGGTCCGAGACCGTCCGAAAGCCACGCCGGCCACTCTTAATCCCAAGGTCGCGGGTTTGATTCTGCTCCACAGGCCTCTTGTCAGAATCCTGCCACGGGCGTAACCTGCATCAACGACCTCTGCGGCAGATCGAGGTGAAGGGGATGCCGCATGACCGAATCTGCGCAAGTCTCTGCGCCCATTGAAGAGAGCCGCTGGCGTTCAACGTTGCGTGGCGTCGGATCGACAGGTGTTTAGGCCAGGTCCGATTACGGGTGACATTGGACTCGCCGCGGTCGGCGAGAACGAATGAGCCACCGCATCGGCTCTGTCCTCGTCCAGTCGCCGGCGTTCGTCGTCGGGCCGGGTTCGGGCATGGGCGCGACTTCGCCTGGCGTCTGGGAGCGGACGTTCTCGCCGCCACCTCATCCCGACGGAACGAAGTTCCTGGTCCTCCATTTCACGGGAGCGAACTTCGGCGCGGGAGATCGGCTCGAAGTCGTCCGGGACGCCGATCCGGACGCTTTTCACGCGATGGATGTCTTCACGGCGGCGGATGGAGCGAGCTTCTGGAGCCGCCCGGTGATCGGCAATTCAGTCGTCGTCCGCTTCGTCGACGGCGGCGACTCGACGGGCCAGGCGTCGATCGCCGAGTACGGCCGCGCCGAGGGCATCCGGAACGGAGGCAACACGGCCGGTGGCGGCAACGCCAACGGCGACTTCTTCATGCTCGACGCCTCCTGGGACGACCCCACGTTCTTCAACATCGCGGGTGTCTGCCCAGACGGCTCGAACCCTAGTTGGGAGAACGTTGCAGCTCTCCCGGCTGGCATCATGCGCGAGACCGCCCGCAGAGTCGGTCTCTTCGTCGTCGCCGAGGGCGACCACCTCTCGACCTGCACGGCGACGTTGATCGCGCCCGACCTGATCCTCACCGCGAGCCACTGCCTCGCCACGAACGACGAGGCCCGCACGGGCTCGTTCACGCTCGACTTCCAGACTGACGCCTCCGGCAACCGCCCGAACCCCTACAAGCCGCGGTTCTACAAGCTCACCCGTGTGGTCCGCAGCGGGTTCAACCGCCAGCCGGGGGACGTCCGGCCGGGACGCGACTACTCGATCGTGCAGGTAGCGGTTCATCCGGCCGGGCTCGGTGCCTCGCCGGTGCCGATGCGCAACACAGTTCCGGGCTTGGGCGAGGAGGTGTTCGTGGTCCACCATCCTCGCGGCACGGCCAAAAAGGTCTCTCGCCGACCCGCCGATCCGTTGGCATCGGTGGGCAGCGTGTTCACGGACGCGCGGGGGAGGATCATCGTCCACAACTGCGACATCGACAACGGAAGCTCGGGCTCGTCCCTCTTCGATTCGACGGGTCGAATCATCGCCGTGAACAACTGGGCACCCGGCTCGTGCAACGGCGAGTCGCTCTCGATCATCGACGTTCTGGAGGACTTCCTGACAGCGCCGCCGCCGCCGAAGGACGTGGATGCGATGGTCGTCTTCGACCAGTCGGGCAGCATGAGCCTGCCCAGCCACACCGCGGGCATGACGAAGATCGAGCACGCTCGGCGAGCCGCCGCGCTCTTCGTCGACCTGATCCGGAAGGACAGAACGCATCGCGTTGGTCTCGTCACATTCAGTACGACCGCGGCGTCACCCCCGGGGTTCGTCGGCCCGCAGCCCGCGACGAACGCGAACGAGACGACACTCATCGGCCCGGTGCCGCACGACGCGGGCATCGTGGGCGGAATCACCCCGGGGGGCACAACGACGATCGGCGGCGGCCTGCAACTTGCCCAGACGCAGTTCCCCGCGCCAGGACCGGCGACCAACACGCGGGCGATCCTCCTACTCACTGACGGCCTGCAGAACACGCCGCCGATGATCGAAGACGTCGAAGCCTCGCTCGGCGGTACGCAATTGTCCGTGCTGGGGTTCGGCACCGAGGCAAGCCTCAACGGTCCGTTGCTCACGCGCCTTGCGCGCGATCACGGCGGCATCTACACCCGGGCGGAAGACGGTCTGGCGCTGCGCAAATTCTTCGTGCTGTCCTTCGGCAACATCTTCGAGAGCGGCATCTCGATGGATCCGCTGCACGAGCTGCCGGAGCAGGCGACAGAAGCGAAACCCATCCCGCTCAACGTATGCGGCGAAACGCAACTCACGGTCGTGCTCGGCTGGGAGCGGCCGACGAGCCGGCTCCTCTTGAGCCTCGTCACGCCAAGCGGTACCACGCTCACGGCGGCGACACCCGGTCTCGTGGCGTCGTCAGGCGACACGTGGACCTATCTGAGGCTGCCGTTGCCGTTCGACGGCGAGCGCGACGGAGCTTGGCAGATCAAGGTGTCGCGCTCCGGCGGCGGCGGCGAGTTTGAAGTGCCGCTGCCTGCGGAGCGGTTCTTCGTCACCTCGGTGATCGACGGAGGCCCCTATCTCCGGCCGTTCTCATCTCGTAGCCGGTACTACACGGGCGATACGATCAACCCGCTCGTCGAGCTCCGCCATCCGACTGGCGAGCACGTCCACGCGAAGGTCACGATGGAAGTACGAGGTCCCCGGCGACGGCACCGGCAACATCCTCACCGGGTCGGGCCTCCGGGAAAGCCGCGACGTGAACGGTGACGCCCTCGACGCCCGCTCGAGCACGCTAACCGCGCTCGAGGACGAAAGGGGCGGACCGCTCGTCGCCAGCACGACACGTTCGTTCGAGCTGTTCGACGACGGCGAGCACGAGGACGGCGCTATGGAGCCGGACGGCATCTTCGGCAACCCGCTGGCCGATCTGACCGTGACTGAGGGGAACTACACCTTCCGCGCTGTGGCAGAGTTCGTGGACGGGTGCACCGCGTCTCGCGAGACGTTCTGGTCGGCTCAGGTCGAGGTCGGGATTGATCCGGGCCGCACGACCGCGAGCACGACGGTCCTAGGGACTGCGTCCGACGGACGCAGGCACGTGCGGGTGACTGTGACTCCGCGCGATGCGTTCGGCAATCACCTTGGTCCGGGGCGGATTGGCCAATTCGACGTGGCGCCCACCTCGGGAAGCGAGCTCACTGGCGCGCTTGTCGATCTCGGAGACGGCTCGTATGTGCACGACGTGTTCTGGGAGCCGGAGCCCGGTTCGGCTAGGCCGGGCCTGATCATCACGCAGCCGGACCGCCCCCCCGTGGACGTGTCCTCGCCGGCGGCCGGAAAGGGCGGCCGGTGGTTGTTATGGCTCCTCGTCCTGCTCATCATCGTTCTTCTGGCGATCGTGCTGTGGCTCCTTCTCGCCGAGGTGTGAGCAGGGGTTTCCCTCGATCTACCAGCTCGCGAGCCTAGGGTGCCGCACGTCTGGCCCCTTGACCCTGTTGCCACGCGGTAGAAGACTTCCGGGTCCGGCATGGCACAAAGGGATAGGTACCGAAGGGCCTGGTCGCATGACATTCAGGTCATCGGTGGTTTGACCGCCGTCTCCCTAGGTCTCGCGGCGGTGCTTATCATCGCGATGCTCGCGGTCATTTTCGTGCGGAATGACGCTGCCCAGGTGGCAATTGTGGCCGGCTCAGCGTTCACGGTGATCGGAACGTTGGTCGGCGCTTACTTCGGGATGAAGATTGGAACCGACCAGACGAAAGCGGCAATGGAGCAGACAGAACGAGCGACGAAGGCGATGCGCGAGGAAGCTGCAAAGGCACAGGCGTTCGCGAGTCAGGTCGAAACAGGAGCGGCCGCTGACTGGGCATTGCGAGCGGCGCACGCACTGGCGTTCGGTGAAGAGTTACCGCCACCTCCGACGCCACAGAGCTCGGCACCCTCGGAGTCGGTGCCTCAAACCGCTCGGAGGGCAAAACCGCCGACTACTACTCCGGGTTAGGTCTCCTAGCCGAACTCGACCGCCTCAACCCTAAGCAGCTCAGCCGTCTCCGGCTCGTCTTCCTCCACCTCGGCGATGAACGCCTACCGTGACGATCACGTTGGACATTGACGGCCTGTGTCGCCTGGCGGCGCGCCACCACAAGACCGGCATGCCATCCGGGAGCGCGTCCGCCGGCCGGCGGGTGTATCGCCTCGACGCCGAGGCCGCTCCGCGCGAGCAGCCAGGAAATGACCGAGTTCGAGTTCCACATCTCGCCCGCCTGGAGCTCGTCGCGTCCCCAGACTGGCGTCGGCAGATCCGGCACTAGTTCAAGGACGCGCTCTGCGAGAAATGGGTCGTCCGTGAGGAGCTGTGGACTGTCGACCGCCTCGTCAACATCCGGGATCACGCCATTGCGCCAGCGTCGGATCTCGTAGCGGAAGATGCGCAGCGAGCGAGCCCAGCGGCTGCCGACCGCACCTTCGGCGACGACGCCGCGCAGCGCCCCGTTTCCGTCACGTATCGGTGCCTGCTCGATCACGAACTCTCCCTCTGGCACTCGGACCACGAGCGCGGAGTGGTAGAGATCGTTGGTCGGTCGCTTCTCAAACCGTGCTACCAGCGCCTCGAAAATACGCCCGTTCAGCCGCACGAAATGACCGCCGGCCCCTAACGGAAGCCAGTAGAGATCAACGCTGGATTGCATCAAATGCCTCTTCATCGGCCTCCCAGAATGGGCACGGACTGCCGGGGCAGCTCTCGGTGCGGCCCACGGCGTCCTGGAGATGCAAAGTCCACCGTTCATCGCGCGCCTCCTGGTTCCATACGGCCAGCATGAACCGGCGCACGCGTCCCGGCATCTGCGAAATAGCACGGTTTGCTTGCGGATGATTACTGATAATGACCGCATGCCTGAGCCCGATCGCCTCCGTGGACTAGTCGACGCCGGCATCGCTCTGAGCTCTGAGCTCTCGCTCGATGACCTGCTGACGAAACTGACGGAGACGGCGGCCGGCTTGACGGGCGCCCGCTACGCGGCACTCGGCGTCATTGACGAGACCGGCACCAGCCTCGAGCGGTTCGTCCACACCGGCATCGACGCCGAGACCGTAGACAGGATCGGCGAGCTCCCGCGCGGGCGCGGCATCCTCGGTGCGCTGATCACTGACGCACGGTCGCTGAGGTTGAACGCGATCACCGATGATCCTCGTTCGGTCGGCTTCCCGCCGAACCACCCGCCGATGCTTGGCTTTCTCGGCGTGCCGATCGTTCTGCGCGGGCGAGCCTACGGAAACCTCTACTTGACCGAGAAGGCCAGAGGCCCCTTCACCGACGAGGATCAAGAGCTGGTCGAGACGCTGGCCAGTCAGGCTGCGGTGGCGATCGAGAACGCACGACTTTACGAGGATGCCACCAACTGGTCGGCGGAGCTCGAGGCGCTGAACGAGGTCGGGACTGCCCTGGCCGGCGAGATCGAGCTGCCTCGTCTTTTGAAGCTCATCTCCCGGCGGTTGCGCGGCCTGATCAGCGCCCGCGTTGTGACGATAGCTTTGCCCACCTCGAGCGGGACGCTTCGAATCGAGGCGGCCGACGGCGCTGACGCCGAGGACATCCTCGGCCTGCAGCTCGAGCGGGCGGGATCGAAGAGCGGCGTCGTGCTCGAGAGTCGACGCGCGGAGCGCGTCGACTCTCTTGCGGACGATCCCGAAGTCGACCAGGAGGCCACCCGAGCCCTCGGTGCTCGCACGGGCCTCTACGTGCCGCTTGTCGCCCGCGGCCGCTCGATCGGCGTCATCGGCGCACACGACAAGGACGGCGAAGACCCTCGCTTCAGTGACGACGACCTGCGCCTTGCTGAGACGTTCGCCACGCGCGCCGCGGTCGCCGTCGACCTTTCGGCCCGCGTTGCCGGCGATGCGCTGCGTCGGGTCGTCGAGGCGCAAGAGCTCGAGCGACGACGCCTGGCGCGCGAGCTCCACGACCAGACCGGTCAGGAGCTGACTTCGGTGCTCCTCGGCCTGAAGGCGGTCGAAGAGGCTAAAAGCGACTGCGAGCGGGCTGAGGCGCTGGCCGCCGTCCGCGAGCAGGTCGTCGAGACGCTACACGACGTGCGTCGCCTGGCCGTCGAGCTGCGGCCCAAGGCATTGGACGATTTCGGTCTCGTGCCCGCGCTCGAACGCCTGCGCGACACGTTCGCCGAGCAGACCGGCATGCGGGTCGATCTCGAGTCGCGAATCCGCGAGCGGCTCCCCACCGACGTCGAGACCGCCCTCTACCGCATCGTCCAGGAAGCGCTGACCAACATCGTCAAGCATGCACAGGCGACCGCCGTGAGCATCGTCCTGGCCCCCAAGGACCGCACGGTCACGGCACTGATCGAGGACGACGGCCGCGGCTTTACCCCCGACGGCAGTGGCGAGGGTCTCGGGCTCCTCGGCATGGGCGAGCGGCTGGCGCTGTTGGGGGGCAGGCTAAAGATCGAGTCCAGTCACGGTGCCGGGACGACGATCGTCGCCGAGGTGCCCCTGTCATGAGCGACACGCCCATCCGCGTTCTGATCGTCGACGACCATGCAGTCGTTCGGAGCGGCCTGCGCAAGGTGCTCGAGTCCGAAGCCGAAATCGAGGTCGTCGGCGAGGCCGGCGACGCCAAGCACGCCGTGTTCGAGACGCGGGCACAGAAGCCCGACGTGATCCTGATGGATGTCGTCATGCCGGGAAAGAGCGGCATCGAAGCGACTCCCGAGGTCCTTCAGGAAGCCCCCGAGGCCAAGGTCCTGATCCTCTCGATGCAGGACGACCCGAACTACGTGCGCGAGGCCTTCGCCGCCGGCGCCGCCGGCTACGTCCTCAAGGAGGCTGCCGACACCGACGTCGTTGCTGCGGTGCGCGAGGTGGCCAGCGGCAGGCGGTACGTGCATCCCACCCTCGGAGCGCGCATGGTCGCCGCCGACGCAGAGGAGCGGAAGCGAGCCGAAGACGACCCGCTCTCAGACCGTGAGCGCGACGTCCTGCGCCTGCTGGCCTTCGGCCACACCAACCAGGAGATCTCGGAAAAGCTCTACGTCTCGGTCCGCACGGCCGAGACGCATCGTGCGCACATCATGCAGAAGCTGCGCCTCTCGACGCGTGCCGAGCTCGTTCGTTACGCGCTCGAGCAGGGCCTGCTCGAGATAGACGAGGACGACTAAGTGGCGGCGGAAGAGGTGCGTGAGGTTGGTCGCCGGCCGCGCCCCGAGGCGTTGCGCACGACCAGCTTGCGCGGCCACCGACCGCGCGGTTGTTCTGCAGCTACCAGCTCTTGGCCCGCGACTGGCTCTGAGGCCGTTGCACACGAACGCGCGCATCTACGGCAGTGCAGCGGTCAGGCAGCGCGAGCACGGGGTTCAGATCGAGCTCGGCGAGGGCGGGAAAGTCTTCGCCGAGGCGCGACAGCCGGCAGACGAGATCGACGAGTGAGGCAACGTCGGCGGCCGGCGCGCCGCGGAAGCCTTTGACGAGGCGGCCAGCCTTGCCGGTTGTGACCAACTCCTCGGCGTCGACGTCGGTGAGCGGCGCGATGCGGAAGGTGGCGTCCCCGATCAGCTCGGCGAAGACGCCCCCGGGGCCGAAGGCGACCAGCGGGCCGAAAACGGGATCCTGGACGAGGCCGGCCAACAGCTCTGCGCCGCCTCGGATCATCGGCTGGACGATCACGGGGGCGCCAATCCTTGCGACTGCAGCGCGGACTGCACTGGCGTCGCCGAGGTCGAGGGCGATGTTGCCGCTTTCGGTCTTATGCGTCCCAGCGGCAGCAGTCTTGACGACGACGGGGTGGCCGAAAGCGGCGGCGGCTTCGATCGCCTCATCGGCCGAGTGCGCGACTACCTCGCCGACAAGTGGGATCCCGTAGGCAAGCAAGAGGGCACGGGTGTCGGCCGGCTCGAGCCAGGCGTCGTCTCGATCGGCCAGCACTCGGGCGATGACCGCTGCGGCCGTGGCGCGGTCGGCGCCCAGTTCGGGAACGGCGCCGAGCGGGCGGCGCAACCAGTCCGCGCGCTCGGCAGCTCGGCCCAAGGCGCGGGCGGCCGACTCGGGGTAGACGAAGACGGCCGCAGCCCGGGGCTCGCCACGGAAGGCCTCTGGGATCCCTTCGGCGCTCATGACGACGGCGAGTACCGGCTTGTCGCTGCCACCGACTCGGGCGATTGTGGCGGCGACCTCTTCAGCCGTCGCGCTGACCGCCGGGACGAACAAGACGATGACGGCATCGACGCCAGGGTCTTCTAGCACCACCGGCAGAACCGCCTCGTATGAGGCTGCCGTCGCTGAGCCGAGCATGTCGATCGGGTTTGCGAGGCTCGCCTCAGCCGGCAGGAGCGCCTCGAGTCGCTTACAGGTGCCTTCAGCCAGCGGTGGCAGGGTCAGGCCGGCCGCCTCGCAGGCGTCGGCGCACATGATCCCGAGTCCACCGGCATTGGTTAGCACGGCCACGCCGCGGCCGCGAGGAGCCGGCTGCGTCGATAGGAGTGTCGCGACGTCGACAAGCTCTTCGAGCGAGCCGGCGCGGATGACTCCGGCGTGGTGGAAGAGCGCGTCGACGGCCGCCTCTGAGCCGGCCAGGGCGGCGGTGTGTGAACTGGCCGCGCGCGCGCCGGACGCCGTTGTCCCGCTCTTGACGGCGAGGATCGGCTTGCTACGCGCGACGCGGCGCGCGAGCTCGGCGAACTTGCGCGGGTTCCCGAACGACTCGACGTAGAGAAGCAACACTTGGGTGCGGGGGTCGTCTTCCCACCACTCGAGCAGATCGTTCGAGGAGACGTCGGCCTTGTTCCCGATGGAGACGAACGCCGACAATCCTAGGCCGCGCGACTCGGCGGCCTCGAGCATGGCAAGCCCGAGCGCGCCGCTTTGGGAGGAGAAGCCGATGTTGCCTGCAGGCGCCTGGCGCGAAGCGAAGGTTGCGTTCAAGCGTGTCGCTGCCGACGCCACCCCGAGAGAGTTTGGCCCGATCAGACGGGCACCATGAGCGCGGACGAGAGCGAGCAGCTGACGCTGCCGGTCGGCCCCCTCGGCGCCGAGCTCGGCGAAGCCGGCCGAGATGACGATCAGCGCGCGTACTCCCTTGCGCAGTGCCGACTCGGCCGTCTCGAGCACGGCGGCTGCAGGAACGCACACGACGGCCAGCTCGACCGGGTCAGGGATCTCGTCGATCGACTGGTAGGCCCGAACGCCAGACACGGCCTCGCCGGTGCGGTTGACGGGGTAGGCGGGGCCGGTGAAGTCGCCGGTTACGATGTTGCGGAAGAGCTCGCCACCGATCGTGCCGCGCCGGGGCGACGCGCCGAACACAGCTACCGACGTCGGCTCGAAGAACGGGCGCAACGAGGCGGCGACGGCGGTGTGGTCGCGCCCGGCGACGCGGGCCGCGTAAGTAGCGGTCGCGGCGATCGGGAACGTCACCTCGACTTCTCCGCCAGTGAGCGTCCGCGAGAGGCTGAAGCCGGCTTCCGAGAACACATGCAGCATCGGTTCGTTCTCAGCCATCACCTCGGCAACGAAGCGCGCGATTCCCTGCTCGGACGCTCGCGCTGCGAGCCGCTCGAGCAGGCGCGTACCGACGCCGCGCCTGCGGTAGCCGTCGGCGACCGCAAAGGCGACTTCGGCCGCCTCGCGGTCGCGCAGGCGCGCGTAGCTGGCCAGAGCGACGATGCGCTCTCCGTCGTCGGTGGCGACCGCGCCGATCAGCGCCCCATGCTCTGCCCAGTCGGGCTCGAGGTCCGGCGCGACGAGATGAGCATCGACTGGCGGACTGCCGTGGAAGCGCAGATAGAGGCTCTCATCGGAGAGCTCGCCAAAGAATCTGACGAGAGCTTCGGCGTCGTCCCGTGCCGGCGCGCGCAGACGGAGCGTGCTGCCGTCGCGCAGGATCACGTCGACGGCAGTGTCTCCTTCGATGGCGGGCCGCAGCTTCTCCTTCATGCGATTCGTCGTCGTGACCGCCCTGGACCCTAGTGCGACATCGTCCCCTTCGGGTTGCCGACCTTGAGCAAGCCCACCTGGCCGAGGTCGACGTGTGCGAAGGCGTGCGAGACGAACGGGTAGAGGCCTTCCTCGTCGAGCTTGACGTCGAAGACGGCGCCGCCACCGGCGGGGACGAGAACCGTCTGGACCCCGTTCTGGGGCGGGTTGGTCAGGTCGCCGTTCACCCAGGCGCGGTCGAGCAGCCCGCCGACGACGTGGAAGTTCGTGTCCAGTGTCGGACCTGCGGCGACAACGTAAAAGCGGGTCGTGTCCCCAGGATTGGCGGTCAGCGGATGGGTGACGTATTGATTGGCGTAGCCGTTGAAGGTCGTCCAGTCGGGCATCATTGCGCGGGCCTTGGCCATATCAAGCGAGGCCGGCTCCGTGATCCCGTCGCCGGAGAGGTACCACTCACTGGCGACGAGCACGTACTCGTTGTCGACCGCCGGCAGCGGCGTCGCCGGGTCAACCACGATTGCGCCGTACATGCCGTTCGCGATGTGTGCCAGGACGGGCTTGGTGCCGCAGTGGTACATAAACACACCGGGATCTCCCGCCTTGAAGCGGAAAGTGAAGGCGTCGCCCGGCATCACGTCCTTGAACGCGACGTTCGGCGCGATCCGAGCGGCGTGGAAGTCGATCGAATGCGGAATCGCTCCACCGTTCTTCAGCGTCATTTCGACCGTCTGGCCTTCGCGCACGTGCACGATCGGGCCGGGAGCGCCGTGTCCGTCGAAGGCCCAGGTGTTGTACTTGACGCCGGGCGCGATCTCGACGGTCATGTCCTTCAGGGTCATCTGCACCTTCACCAGGTCGCCGGCCGGAACCGGCTGCAGCGCAGCGTCGTAAGCCTTGTGCGCCTCAGCGAGCGCCAGCGCGTTCTCCGGTACGACGCCGGCAAAACTATTCAGCGGCAAGGCGGTGTTGTGGTCGGTCGCGTGGTTGTGCGTTGCCGCGGGCACGCCGGCGTCTGCCGCCGAAGCCGAATCGCGCGCATCGCGGGCGTCTGCCCACATCATCAGCGCGAAGAAGCCGACGACCGCTACCAAGATCCCGAGCAGCATCGTGGCGACCTTGAAGAACGCGCTCGAGTCTGGCTCGACGGGCTGGTGGTACCAGGTAGCTGGCGGGGTGTGAGGCCATCAGAGGAATCTCCTTCGAAGGTGTCTGAGTTAAACGTAGGAGCCGTGCTCAATTGCGGCGCCCTGTCAGAACCGCAGGTCGATCGGTACATAGCCGTGGACTTTGTCGCGGGCTTCCCGCAAAAGATCCTCGGAAAGACTTGGGCCGACGCCGGCGTTACGCGTCAGAACCCGAGCCCTAACCTAGCCGGGCGGGCCTGAGCGGCCTGCCGGAAGCCAAGCATCCCGATCGGGCGCTCGCCGTCGACGACCGGCAGATGGTGGATGCCGTGCTCAGTCATGAGCAAGAAGGCGTCCTCAACCGTTGCCTGCACCGAGACAGCGATCGGCTCGGCGGTCATCCACTCGCGGGCGCGCGCCTCGCTGGGATGGACGCGGCCCGCGAAGGCGCGCAGGAGATCGCGTGAGGTGAGGATGCCGATCAGATGTCCATAGGCTGCGACAGCCGCCGAACCGATATCGGCAGCACGCATCTTCTCGGACACCTCGGCAAGTGTGTCCTCGGGCGCGACGACCAGCGCGGGCACCATGAGCTCGGCGACTGAGCGCCCCTCGCTGCCTCCCGTATCGATCGCCGCCCGGTGCACCGGGAACTCGAGCTCGACTTCGACCTGGACAGTTGCCCGCGACTCGGCCTGCTCGGCCGGGGCTTCGACGCCGGCGACTGCGCCAAGGAAGGGAGCTAGGTAGCGGCCGACGATCTTCCCGGGCGGCCACCAGAGTGGCTCGGGACTGATGGTTGTCGCCTCCCCCAGGCCGCGGGTGATCTCTTGGCGGAAGTAGCGCGGCTGGCCACCGGTCAGCAAGAGCCCGCGCAGCACCGGCCGAAACGGCTCCGGTGCGAGGTCGGATCCGGCGCATGCGGCGATTACCGCCGCCACCGTGTCCGCTTGCTGGGCAGCGATGCCGCCCTGCTTCACCGGAAAGTTGGTGATATCGCCGGCGGCGAAGACATCTTCGAGGCCGCGGACTCGCCCGTACTCGTCGACGGGGATGAATCCGTCGCGCGTCTGCGGTAGACCGTCAAGCCGTGGGCCACGGAGCAAAGGCAGCGCGACGACGCGGTCAGCGGCGAGACCCCCATCGGGAATTAGCGCCAGCCCACCGTCGACGACTTCACTCGGATACGTAGCTGTGTGAACCTCGATTCCGCTCTCGTCAAGCAGTCCGCGCACCGCCCTACTAGCAGCGTCACCAAACAGCTGCAGCGGCTCCTCCTCGGGCGTCACGAGCGCAAGCTCAACGTCGAGCTCGTGCTCACGTGCGTAGGCCGCCGTCATGAGCGCAAGCTCATAGATCGGCAAAGACCAGACCGACCCACTCGGGACGACGAAGGCGAGTCGGTGGACGGCACCGGCGCTGATCTCCTCGAGCAAGCGGCGCATCCGGTCCGTATCGGCAGGACCGCGGAAGGTCAGTGCGCCCTTGACGGCGACGGCCGGCACGGCCCCGCAGGCGACGAGCAAGACGTCGTATGGCAGGTCCCCGATCGAAGTATGGGCCTCACGCCGCTCGGTGTCGACGCCAAGGAGTTCGCCCAAAGAGAAGGAAGCACCGGCGTTGGGAGCCAGCTCGGATAGCTCGAAGTGCCGCGCCTCGCCGAGGGCGAAGGGCTCGGCGACCGACAGTGGGCGGTACCAGAAATGCGGCTCCGATCCGAGCAACTCGACCGATACACGCTCCTCGGCAAGTGCCCGAAGTGCCAGCGCCGCTTCGAGTGCGGCCACGCCACCGCCGGCAATCAGGATCCGCATCTCGAGTCTCCTCTCGCGCCGGCGCCAATCGCCGGCTCGCGTTCATATTCCGACGAAGTCTGTCGCGCGGCATCCGGTCCGCTGCGCAGATCGGTTGCGGCTTTTCCGCGACCTTGCCGTTCGTTATCAACTTCCCTCCTTAACTTCCTCGTTAAACGCCGAGGGCGGCCGGAGCCGCCCTCGGTATCGGGGCACGAGACCCGCTTTAGCCGGTCGCGGTGGCCGCCGGTCGCGGCGTCTGGTGCAAGCTCCGGCTGGAAGCCGCTTCCGCTGCCGACTCGCGGCTGCGCAATGCGCCTCCGAGAGCCAGGATGATGAAGCCAATCCCGCTCAGCAGGAGGGCGATTCCCACCACGATTCCGAACAGGGCCATCTGCTCGGCCATGTACGAGACGTTCAGCGCGGTCGAGAGTGCCGTGGCGGTGACCCATGTATTGCGGGCCGCGTTCGACACTGGATTTCCTTCCTCGTCCATGAGCGCTGCTGTCTCGTCGCTGGTGCCGGCCGGGTTCTCCGGGTCGTCAGCGGAGACGAATCGTCCCATCTGCGCGTAGGGCAGCCCGCCCGAGGCCTCTAAGGCGTGCTCGTGCATGATCTGCGCGAACGCCCGCGCCTGGGTCCCGGTCTGGAGCGGCTCCTCAGCCCACTGGGACGCGTATTTGGCGACTGCCGGATCGTCGGCGGCGCCAAAGACGATCTGCTCCTGCTTGATGCTGTCGCGGACCGTCGCGCGGCCGTCGACACCCATGTAGATCGCAGCGACGCCGAAAGCGACTAGCACCACTCCGGCGATGACTCCACCAATCTCGAGTACCTTCCTCATCTCGTGCCTCCTTCGTTCGTTGTGGCTTCAACGTAGATCTGGCAGGAGGCGCCCCCATCCGGGTCGGCTCACAGGCTGGTTGCGGGTTACCCGCACTCTTGTTGCGGGCGCCTACAGCCCGAGCCCGATGGCCGGCACGACGCGCGGCTCCGGGCGTTCCCAGGCGTAGGCGAGCTCAGCGAGGCGCGGTGGGCCAGCCACCAGGTCCTGCCAAGCGACTGCGGCAGACCAGACGTCGACATGATTAAGCAGGGCCTTGAGGCCCTCTTCGGACTGGGTTTCGAAGACGAAGATCGCCTCCTGCTCCGTCAGCAGGAGCTGGTGCCGGGTGAGTACCGTGTCGGCCGGATCAAATGGGGGCCCGTGACCGGCGAGCTCGCGAACCCGATCACGTGCGCCCTCTTTGAGCGGGACGACGAGAGTCGCCCCTCGCGGGCCGACCAGACGCAGCTCGGCGATGCGTTCGACGAGCTCCTGGACGATGCCGGCGCCCATCCCGGCGCTGGCGACCAGGTACTGCCCATCGGCCCGCTCGACCACGAGCGTCGGGCGCCTGTCGAGACGGCCGGGGCCAGTTTGACCAACGCGCAGGTTCCGAACCTCCTCGTAGCCGATCTGGCGGTCGATAGCGGGTCCGTCGTGCTCGCGGCCTTCAAGCCGGAGCGTGCGCGGGCCGAGCGTCAGGCGCCCAAGGTAGGTCTGCCCGTCGGGCTCGCGCCACTTGACTGCATAGGACCTCTTCACAGTCGGAGAGTAGGCGTGCGCTGCCCGCCCCCTATCGTGGGTGGCACTGAACTTCACTGCGGATAAACCGCAGGCGTGTCCAGCGCATGCGGTAATGGGGGAAGGCCTGGTCGAGCTACGGCGTTCGCGTTGCGGCGGACGACGTAATGCACCTCGGAAGTAGGCGTACGGCCCGTGGCGTCACGATAACGGCGCTTTTAGTGCTGAGCTTGTCGTAGCTGCCGACCTAGAGGATGATGGCGCGCGCCGTCTCGAGCTCGCAATCCGACCGGACGAGCTGTCGCGCGAGCGAGAGGTCGGCCTGCGAGTTGGCCAACTGTCGCGCCGCGTCGGCGTCGAACCCGAGCCGGTAAAACTGCTGTAGGCGCCAGCGGCGGATCAGCACGTCCTCCGGGACGCGCCTGACCGGCTGGGGCTGGATCTCCCTGTCTTCCATCCTGGCCCAAGCTTGACGCTGCCGGTCGATTGTCTCCACGCCCGATCGGCTAGTCGCCTTTAGCGGTTCGGCGAGCGAACAGCGAGCTGCTCCAAGCCCCGACCTAATGCTCTCCGTACCTCGTCGGAAGAGGTTGTCCCGGCAGCGCACAACCTCAGGGCGTCGTCATGGAGTGTGCTCATGCCGTGGCTCACGGCCTCCGCCAGCAGATTGGCTGTTGGTTGTTCCATCAGCGCTCGCAGCGGTGGTGTGAGCTCAAGAATCTCGAAGATTCCGACCCGCCCTGAGTAGCCCGTTCTCATGCATGCGGAACAGCCTTTCGCTTTGAAGGGTGTTGCGGAGCGCCCGCCGACCGTTTGCGGTAGCAGACCGGCTTCTTCAGGAGACGGCTCCCTGCACCGCTCGCAGAGCCGTCGCAAAAGTCGCTGCGCGAGGATGCAACGAATCGCCGAGCTCAGAACGAGGTGGGAAAGTCCCATGTCCTTGATCCTGGCGACGGTCCCGAGGACGTCTTCTGCGTGCAAGGTAGACAGAACGAGATGACCCGTCAACGCAGACTGCATGGCTATCTCGGCAGTCTCGTGATCGCGGATCTCGCCGATCAAGATTACGTCCGGGTCGGAGCGCAGGATCGTCCGCAGGCCACGGGCGAAGGAGAGGCCTGCACGGGCGTTTACCTCGACCTGATTGACACCGTAGAAGATGGTCTCAACTGGATCCTCGATCGTCACGATCGCCCGTTGGCCGTCGTTGAGCATCTTCAAAGCCGTGTAGAGCGTCGTCGTCTTCCCGCTGCCGGTAGGTCCGCACACGATGATCGAACCGGATGAATAGGCGAGCGCTCGCTCGAACGCGTCCCTGGGGCCCGAGGACATGCCGAGATCCTCGAGGCTGATGCCGATGCCCTCGTTGTCCAGGCGCAGGATTCGCAAGATCGCGCTTTCGCCCTGCGTCGTCGGCAAGATCGCCAGCCGTAAATCCATGCGTGTGTCGGCGAGGGTGATGCTGACTCGGCCATCCTGCGGTAGGCGCCGCTCAGCGATGTCGAGCGACGCCATCACCTTTAGCCGCGCGATTACCGCGGTTTGCAGCTCCGCGGCCACATGGTTGAAATCGCGCATGACTCCGTCTACTCGCGCCCGGACCACGAGACCGGCTTCGGTCGGAACAAAATGGAGATCGGACGCTCCGCTGGCAATAACGCGTCGAAGCAGGTTATTGACTAGGTCCATCGCCGGAGAGTCGTTGTCGACCGCTGCGTCGATTGCGGCGATGCCCGCCATCGGCTGATCGGCGGACTCCGAAGATTCAGCGGTGTTGCGCCAAGCAGCGTCGATTGCGGCAACGATCTCCGCCGGCTCGCTGACGCCTGGCTGGATGCGCTGGCTGAGGGCCATCGAGAGCTCGTCCAGCACCTGCAAGTCGGTCGGGTCGACAAATGCCACGAGCAGCAGGCCGTTGTCGAGTTGTCGCACTGGAATGGCGTTGTACCGTCGGGCGAGTTGCTCGGGAAGGAGCCTGGCTACCTCCGGGTCTGGCGGGCTGGAGCTGAGCTCGAGAAAGCGCTGGCCGTACTGGTCGGCGAGAGCTTTCGCGATGTCCTCCTCATCAACGAGCTGTCGGCTGACGAGGAGTTCTCCGATTCGGGACCCCGGGGGCGCTTCGGTGAGAGTCGCCTCCAGCTGCTCGAGAGTAATGAGGCCCTTGTGAACGAGGAGCGCACCGAGACGTTCCCGAGCGGCCGGCGGCCGGGGCGGAGCTGCTCCGATGTCCGTTTCAACGCTCGCTTTGTCAGTCATCACAAGCGAATCGGCGCGAGAGCGACCGACCTTGACCAGTTCCTGGTTGGCCTCGGATCCCGTTGGCCTCGTGCGGCTCCAGGTCCGCGGCGCGCAGGACGAAGCCCGGCGCCGCGGAGCTCAGCGACCTCTTATCTCGGTCACAGGAGGCGCTCAGGTGGCGTTGCTTTCCTTGGTCCCGTCAATCGATCTCCGAAGGAAAGGAGCGTCATGGACCGCAACAAGCTGTCCACCACTGCCGTCGCCGCCGAATTCGTGAGCGGTGTGCCACCCACGCCGGCGGAAACGGCTGCGGCCGTCGCCCGCTGGGAGCGCCGGGGCATCTTCGGCCGCCTCGTGCGCCTGGACGGGCCGAAATTCCCGTTCGACAGGCGTAACCCCTCCGCCTGAAGCCGCACGCACACCGCCGAGGCGGCTGGGACAACTCTCTTACCTCCCTCTCCCCGAGCGGGACTGCGGCGGCGCGGCTACCGGAGCGCCGCCGCAGATCGCCGTTTCCGGGATCGCGTCCCTAGCCATGGCGCCCACGTAGGGACTAGCCCCCTGCGATCGCCCCAACCAAGCGGATCGTCTCGGTGCCGGAGAGCTTGCCGCTGAGCCCTCCGCGCTCGCGCACGTCGACGCCGTCGACGTAGACGTTGACGAGCGATCGGAGCGAGGCGTGCTCGTCGAACAGGCGATCCACGATGGGAAGAGCGCCGAGCGCCTCTTCGACCGTGGCCGCCTCGACTTCGAAGCGGCTCTGCCCTCCTGCCTCGGCGGCGAGGATTGGCGGCAGGACGACTACGACCACGCGCCTACCTCGACCGAGAGAACGGGAGGGAGCTGACTGGCGATCTCGGTCCACGTCTGTCCCTCGTCCGCGGACGCGAACACCGAGCCGCTCTGGGTGCCGAGGTAGAGCCCGAAGGGGTCGAGCGTGTCGAAGGCCATTCCCTCGCGCAGCACGCCTGTCCATGCGCGCTCCGGCAGGCCCTCCATCGACAGCCCCCAGCTCACACCAGCATCGCTGGTCCGGTAGACGCCGAGGCGCCCGTCGGACGTCACGCGGTTCTCCGCGCCTTCGATTGGCACGACGAAAGCTGTATCGGGATCGCGCGGATGCAGCGCGAGCGCGAAGCCGAAACCGCTCGGAAGGCCGTTCCCGTCGAGGCGCTCCCACGAGTCGCCGCCGTCGTCGGAGCGATACACGCCGCAGTGGTTCTGCTGCCAGAGGCGTGGCGAGTCCGCGCAGCGGAGCAGCTTGTGGACGCATTGGCCGAGCTCTGGATACGGATCCGGCAGGAAGTCCGCCGCCGTTCCTGAGTTAGCCGGCGTCCAGTGCTCGCCGCCGTCGTCGGTTCGGAAGACACCTGCGGCCGAGATGCCG
Organism: uncultured Actinomycetes bacterium; assembly: GCA_963737615.1. Classification (GTDB taxonomy): domain Bacteria; phylum Actinomycetota; class Thermoleophilia; order Gaiellales; family Gaiellaceae; genus DASQGA01. Next base: position 68,704 of record CAVTTI010000006.1, read on the forward strand.
ATGTGGAGACGCTTCATGTCCGCCGGGTCGAGCTGGATCGAATGGCAGCACATGCCTCCGGCGCCAGGATGCCACCGCTCCCGGGTCGGGTGGGTGAGCAGCCCTTCGACCACCACCCAGGTCGCCCCGCCATCGTCAGAGCGGAAGAGGACGCCGGGGGCAGCTCCAAGCCAGAGCGTGTCCGGTTGGTCAACATGGCCCGGCTCGACGTGCCAGGTGCGCTCGAGCTTGAGCTCCGAGTCCTCCGGGAGGCCAAGCTCCTCGGCGCGCTCCCACGTCTTCCCCTGGTCGTGTGACCGATGGACCGTGGGTCCATAGACCTCGTGGTTCGTGCAGGCGTGGAAGACACCGTCCCGCGGGTCCAGAATCGCGTGATAGACGGACCACCCCACCAGGTGGGGGCCATCGAGTGCCCACGCCTGCCGCAGACCATCGCTTCGGAAGAGAAAGAGTCCTTTTTTCGTTCCGGCGAGCACGACGACCGGCATCGCTAGAGCTTTTCAGATCAGTCGTTGGAGCGGCGACTTGTGTGTTCGACTCAGGGAGGCATAATCAGCGTCGTGCGTGTCCGCGCCTCGCTTCTCGCCGCTCTTTGTGCGCTGGCCGTCCCGACGTCCGCAGGAGCGGTCGTGAATCTGCCGGCCGTCTGCGGGCTCTGACCTTCCGCGGTGCCGGGAGGCAGGCGGGAGCTCGAGGATGCGCTTGCGGCGCTCGGTGAGAGCGAGCAGCGGTTCCGCGAGATGGCGGACAGCGCGCCGGTTCTCATCTGGATGGCGGCCCCCGACACCCTCTGCACCTTCTTCAACCGCGGCTGGCTCGAGTTCACCGGCCGGACCATGGCGGAGGAGCTCGGGAACGGCTGGGTGGAGGGCGTCCATCCAGATGACCGCGACCGCTTCCTGGCCGTCTACCTAGGTGCCTTCGAGCAGCGTCATCCTTTCGACACGGAGTATCGCCTGCGCCGCGCAGACGGTGAGTATCGCTGGCTGATCGACCGGGCAGTTCCGCTCTACCGTGGAGGAGCGTTCTCGGGCTATATCGGGACGTGTATCGACGTCCACGAGCGGCGTCAGGCCTCCGATCGCATGGCGCGCCTCCAAGCGGTCACCGCTCGCCTCGCACGCTCATCGACCCAGACTGAGGTCGCCGGTGCCGTCGTCCACGAGGGCGCGGCCGCTTTGGACGCGCAGGCCGGGTGGATCGCCCTGCTCACCGAGGACGAAAGTGCACTCGAGATGGTTGCCTCCGTCGGGTACGAACCCGAGCTTGCAGAGGCCTATAGCACCGTGCCGATGTCGCTCGTGAATCCGACCGTCGATGCGGTGCGCCATGCGCGCGCGGTGTGGCTCGCGTCGGCGGACGCAGTCGCCGCTTCCTACCCCGACCTGGATCAGGACTACCGGCGAACGGGGTTCGAGGCGATGGCGATCGTGCCGCTCATGACCGGGGGGCGGGCCGTGGGCATTCTGGCCCTGAATTTCGAGGCGCGGCGGTCGTTCGACTCGGGCGACCGTGGGCTCCTCGCGACCATGGCAGGGCAGTGCAGCCAGGCCCTTGAACGAGCTCGGCTCTACGATGAGCGAGAGGATCGCGCCCGTGCCGCGCGCGTCCTCGAACACGTGGGCGACGGGGTCTTCCAGGTCGATCAGGAGGGGCGGATTACCACCTGGAACCGCGCCGCGCAGAACATCACCGGGGTATCGCCGGAGCGGGCGCTGGGCAAGCACCTGACCGAGCTCTGGACGACCTGGGAGCAGGTTGCGCCGCGCATCGAGATCGCACCCGAGCCGATTGCCGTGGGGCGCAGAGAGGCGCTCCCGCTCGAAGTAGAGGGGCGGGAGCACTGGCTTGCCATCTCCGGGGTCTCGGCGGGCGAGTCGACTGTCTACGCGTTTCGCGACGTGACGGAGTCGCACGCACTCGAAGAGGCGCGCCGCGACTTCCTCGCTACGGCTTCACACGAGCTACGCACGCCTCTCGCGGCCGTATACGGCGCGGCTCAGACCCTCCGGAAGCACGATCTCGAGGTGAGCCAGGGCGCCGTCCTGCTCGAGATGATCGCGCGCGAGTCCGAGCGGCTGGCCGGGATCCTCGACGACTTGCTGGTCGCGACGAGGCTCGACACCGGGACGATGAAGCTCACGATCGGCCACTGCGACGGGCTTCGGATTGTGGAGGAGATCGTGGCACTCGAGCGCGAAGCGGTCCCCGCCGAGTTCGAGCTGGCCGTGGTCGCGGATGGGGAGACGCCCGAGGTCGCCTGCGACCAGGAGCGCCTCAGGCAGGTGCTCATGAACCTGGTTGAGAACGCGATCAAGTACTCGCCCGGAGGAGGTCGCGTCGAGGTCGCCCTCGGGGAGCACGATGGGCGTGTTCGCTTTTCCGTTGCGGACGAGGGGCTCGGTATCCCGCAAAACGAGCAGGAGCGGGTGTTCGAGAAGTTCTACCGACTCGATCCCCGACTCGCCCGAGGCGTCGGGGGGACCGGGCTCGGGCTCTACATCTCGCGAGAGCTGGTCGAACGGATGGAAGGCAGTATCTGGGTCGAGTCCGAGCTCGGGAAGGGCTCGACCTTCCATGTCGACCTGCCGGTCGCAGGTCCGGTGACGGGTTAGTGCTCCAGGCGCCGCTGTTCTTCGACGGTCCGCTCCGCGGTCGGATACGCCTCGAGTCGCTCGTCTGGAATCGGCTCACCGCTTTCGACCGAGAGGCCGTACGCCCCATCAGCGAGACGCTTTTCCGCTCTCGCCACCGACTCGAGCTCCCGCTGGAGCCTCTCGCGGAGGCCCTGATCGCGCTCCTCCTCGAAGAGCTCGGACGCCTCATCCGCCGGATGCTGATCCTGGTGGGAGAGCTCGCTGTCCGCTCCGATTCCCAGCGCCTCGAGCTCTCGCTCGATTCGCCTCCGCTGGGCTGCGAGGAGCTCTTGTGCTCGTGTCGGGTCCACCGGCAGCGATTTTAGTTCTTGAGCGCGGTCGCCGCGGCAGCCAGACGATGGCGCTCGAGGCCGGAGAGCTGCGACTCGGCGCGCTCGATGAGCCGGTCAAGCGCAATGTCCGGGACCTGTTCCTGGATCCCTGCCGAACGGAGGTTTTGCCAGAGAGCGTGCTTCCCGCGCACCCCGAGCGTCAGCCCTTCCAGTTCGAGTAGGCGACTCAGGTCCGAGTAGCCCGTCAGCTGGCCGTTCAGCTTCAGCCGCCCGAGCCGCTCGGCGACGAGCCCCGCCACTTGCTTCGCCGTGCTCCGCTCCAGGCTCAGGCGTACCATCAGGCGTACGAGGGTGTACTTATCTTCTTCGATCTCACGCGTGAGACCCTCGAGGAAGGTGCCCAGCTCGGTGCCCCGGTTGGCCCGCAGGCATCTGCGCGCGAGCGCGAGCCCGGCCGCAGAGCCGCCGAGATGGTCATTCAGGTAGATGCCGAGCAGCTTCCGGTTCAGCATGTTCGTCCAGCCTTCCTCGTCGCGCCGAATCGAACCCCCGGAACCGAACCGGCCCGGATCCAGTATCACGGCTAACCCCCAGCGCGCATGTTGCGTCTATTAGACGACGGTGAGAATCGCCAGATGAGCACGTGGTGAACCCTCTCTGGGCGAAATCGCCCCTGTTGCTTCTGCGCTTTCCGGGACTTCTGCTCTCGGTGCTCGCGGGATCGCTGCTGCTCGCGCTCGCCGGAGCCTCCTCGCCGCTTTTCACGTCTTCGGCCGCGCGTTCGGCACTCGCAAGCGATTTGGAGGAGACAACGGTCTTCGCGGCCGGAGCCACGATCGGCCAGGCGGGCCCCTTCGAGGGCCGTCCGGGATTCGGGCCGAATACCCAGGCCATCGGCTACCAAAAGCAGGATCAGATCCTGCGACAGACCCTTCGGGACGTCCCGAACCTCGGCAACCGGATCCTGACCCTGCTAGGAGCGACGGTCGGCGTCGAGAAGACCGGCCGGGAGTCCGAGCCCGACCAGGCTCGACTTCTCTCCCGCACGGGCGTCCTGGCGAATGTCGAGCGCGTGCGGGGCGGGCGGGGGGACGGAGTCTGGGTCGCGGACAATGTTGCCGGGCGGCTGGGCCTCGAACCGGGTGACACGATCCGCGTGAGCCTCCCCAACCGTCCGCGCCGCGTCGAGGTTGCGGTCGACGGGATCTACGCGGCTCTCTGGAAGGCTCCTGAGACGACTCCCTACTGGCGCTCGCTCTACGACCAGATCTATCCGCGCATGGTCGACTTTCCGCCCCCGGCAACCTTCCTGATCGCGAGCGAAAGGCTGTTCAAGCGCCTGACGCGCGGCCTCGGTCAGGACCACGCGCAGTACCGGTGGGAGTTCCCTGTCGAAGGCGAGGGGCTGACCATGCCCGAGGCCGAAGCGCTCGAGAAGCGCCTGGACCATTTTCAGACCCAGATCTCGAACCCGGACTCGAAGCTCGGCCATGCCCTCTTCCCGCAGCGCATGTATCGCCGCATCGCCTACGCCTCGTCCATGTCGACGGTCGTCTCGAGCGCGAAGGAGACCGTCTCGGGGATCCAGGCGCCGGTCGAGCTGCTCTCCTCGGCCGGGTCGCTGGTGGCGATCGCCGTGATCGCCGCCGCCGCGGCTTTTGCGATGGCGCGACGCCGCGTCGAGGCGACGCTCCTCTATGCGCGTGGCATGAGCCCGTTCAGCATCGGCCTGAAGACCGCACTCGAGTCCCTGCTCCCCGTCGTCGCCGGAACCGCTCTCGGTCTCGCTGCAGCCGTGGGCCTCGTCCGGTTCCTCGGACCTGGCGGGGCTGCGGACCCGGAGGCTCTCCGAGAGGCGGCGAAGGCCGTCTCACTGCGGCTTCCCGTAGCCGTATTCCTGCTCGGGCTCGTCGCTGCCGTCGTCTTTCTGCGACGCTCCGAGCGCGCCACGGCGCGATTCGGACGCCTGAACCGTGTGCCCTGGGAGATCGTGCCGCTCGTCCTCGCCGCGATCGCTTTTCAGCGCCTGAGTTCGCACGGCGCGTTCGTCCGAGAGGGCGACGAGGGTGTATCCCAGCCAAGCGTCTGGCTCCTCCTCTTTCCAATCTTCTTCATCGCCGGCTTTGCGGGGCTCGCTGCACGCCTCCTGCAGCGGCCGCTGAACGCCCTCCGTGCGCGTGCCGACTCCCTTCCCTCGGCCCCCTACCTCGCGGTGCACCGCCTCGCCGGCGCGCGGCGCCTCGCGATCCTCCTCGTTACGGCTTGTGCCCTCGCTCTTGGCACCTTCGTCTACGCGCAGACTGTGGTCTCATCACTCGAGGAGACGGTCGTGGCCAAGTCCCTCCTTTTCGTCGGGAGCGACGTCCACGGAGTCATCAACTACCAGCAGGACGCGCCCAGCGGGTTCCCCTACCCGGTCACAAAGACGACGAAGATTCTCCGCGGCGGCGACCTTGACGGGCAGCAGGTGGACTTCCTGGCGATCGACACCAGCTCGTTTGCCGGCGCTGCCTACTGGGACACGAGCTGGGCGTCGCGCTCCGTCGACGAGCTCATGCGCGAGCTCCGGTCGGCCTCCGGCCAGACGCTCCCCGTCCTCGTGGCGGGCGAGGGAGCACTGGCGACCGACGAGCTCGAGCTCGGCGGCGCGAGAATCCCGATTCGGGTCGTCGAGACCACGACCGCCGCGCCCGCGATGTCGCTCGGGCGCCCACTGGTTGTCGCCGATGCGGCTCTAGTCGAGCGCTTTGCCGACAGAGCCGGCGTCTCGAACCCGCTCGCTGCCGCGGGGAACGACACCGAGCTCTGGGCGAAGGGCCCCACCGCGGCGGTGGCGTCGGCGTTCGCCACCTCGGATACGCACCCATTCCCGATCGTCACTGCCGAGGAAGTGCGGGATAACCCATCGATCACGGCGGTGACGCGGACTTTCGGGTTCTTGAAGTCTCTCGGCTTCGGGGCCGGCCTCCTCGCCGTGGTCGGCCTGGTGCTTTATCTGCAGGCGCGCCAGCGTAGCCGGATCGTCTCCTATGCACTTTCGCGGCGGATGGGCCTTGCGAACGGAAGCCATCGCTTCTCCCTCGCACTCGAGCTCGGCGCCATGTTGCTCGCAGCGCTCGCGATCGGCGCGGTGCTTGCGATCGCAGCTGCCCAGCTCGTGCTTGGCGACGTCGATCCGCTCGAGAACATCCCGCCGGCACCGCTCTTCCGCGCGCCCGTCGCCCTCATCTTCGCCGCGGCGGCGGCCCTTGCAGGGATCGCGCTCGTGGGTGGCCTCCTGGCCAACAGAGCCGCCGAGCGGGCGAACTTCGCGGAGGTGATGCGCCTTGCCGACTGAGCGCCCCGCCGCCGCCTGCCAGGCGCTCGTGAAGACGTATGCGACCGCAAGTGAGCAGGTCCAGGCGTTGCGAGGGGTCGACCTGTCATTTCGCCGCGGCGCGTTGGCCGCTGTCGTCGGCGCCTCGGGAAGCGGGAAGTCCTCGCTCCTCCGTCTCCTCGCAGGGCTCGATCTGCCGACGAGCGGCAAGGTGCTCGTGAACGGGCTCAACCTTGCGGCCATGTCGCCCAGGCGCCTGCGCGCGGTGCGAAGCTCGACCGTCGGATTCGTCTTCCAGCGGCCCTCGGACAACTTCGTCCCCTACCTGACAGTCGACGAGCACCTGCGCTTGGGTGCGCGGGCAGCGAAGCGCGTCGACGGCCCCGGAGCCGACGAGCTCCTCGATGCTCTCGGAATCGCACACCGCCGGGACCATCTGCCAGAGGAGCTGTCGGGAGGCGAGCAGCAGCGGGCCGCGTTCGCGCAAGCGCTGACGGCCGGACCGGCAATCATCGTCGCCGACGAGCCGACGGCGGAGCTCGACAGCCGGTCGGCGGAAGATCTGCTCGCCGTCATCCGGGGCCTCTCGGAGCACGGCGTCGCCTTCGTGATCGCGACCCACGATCCTGGCGTGACGCAGATGGCCGACGACGTTGTCGAGCTCGACCATGGCCGCGTGAAGCGCGACTCGCTCGGATCGCAGCAGGGCATCATGATCAAGGCTCCTGAGCCCGGGCCCGGCGCCGGCGGCGATTCGGTCGCGGAGGTCTCCGGCTTGACGAAGACGTACCGGCGCGGGCCCGAGGAGGTCCACGCCCTCGACGAGGTCTCGCTCCGTCTCGCGCCGGGCCGCATGGTCGGGCTGATGGGCCGCTCGGGCTCTGGAAAGACCACGCTTTTGAACGTGCTCGCGGGCTGGGAGCGTGCCGATGCCGGGTCGATTTTCTGGCTCGGCGATCTGGAGGCCCGGCTCCCCCAGCGCCGCTGGCACGAGATCGCCGTTCTCCCGCAGAAGTTCGGGCTCATCGAAGAGCTGACCGTCAGGGAGAACATCGAGTATCCCGCCCGCTTGCACGGCTCCCTGGAATCCGCGCGGAAGCGGGTTGAAGAGCTTCTAGGCGCTCTCGGACTGGAGGAGCTCGAGCGCCGGGCGCCGAGCGAGACGTCGGTTGGGCAGCAGCAGCGGACGGCGCTCGCGCGCGCGCTCGTGCTCCGTCCTCGTCTTCTCCTCGCCGATGAGCCGAGCGGCCACCAGGACGCCATGTGGGCCCGAGGGGTCTTTGGCTGTCTGCGGGCAGCCGCTGCCGACGGCACCGCGTGCCTCGTCGCGACGCACAATGAGGAGGTATCCGGCTACTTCGACGAGGTTGTAAGGATGGCAAACGGCCGAGTCGAGCAGGGGTTGGACGCGAGCCCCGAGGGTGCTAACGTCAAGCGGTCAATTCCGGGATAGGGGTCTCAACGGGGAGGTAGCCCAGTGCGAAAAGCTCTTGCGGTGCTGGTCGGCGCTGCCGTGTGCACGGTGGCAGTTGGCGTGGCGGATGCGGTCAACGGCCCGCCCAGCAACAGCTCGACCGGATCGGGACAGGTGTTCTTCCCGAACCCGGTCGCTCAGCTCCAGAATCAGAACCTGACCGACCAGAAGGACGCGGACTATGCGGCGCTTGCGCCTGCGTACCGCACGGTCACGCTCACGAATCTCGACGGCAGTGGCTTCCTCGTCGGGGACTACGCCAACGTCCTCAGCGAGACGGGGGATCCGGCATTCTCGTCCACGAACTCGTTCATCTACCGGCGAAACGACGATCGCTTCGAACAGGTCATGGCGTACTACTGGGTCACGCAGGCCCAGCTTTACATCCAGAGCCTCGGCTTCGGGTCGGGCAAGTACCGCCCGGTCAACAAGGAGTCGCAGGATCTTCGGATCAATACGTACGGCGTCGACAACTCGTTCTCATGGGACAAGCACGACTACCTTCGCTTCGGCAAGGGAGGCGTCGACGACGCCGAGGACGCGGAGGTGATCCTCCACGAGTACGGCCACGCGGTCCACGACGCGCAGGTGCCGGGCTTCGGCTCGACCCTCGAAGCCGGGTCGATCGGGGAGGCGTGGGGCGACTACCTCGCCGTCACAGTCTCGAACGTGGTTGCGCCGACTCCCGACGCACCCTGTGTCGCGGACTGGGACTCGGTCTCCTATACCTCGACCGTGCCGCACTGCCTGAGGCGGGTCGATCTGAACCTGCACTACCCCGAGGACGTGCGGGGCGAGGTGCACGCGGACGGCCGGATCTGGTCTCGCGCACTCTGGGACATCCGGCAGGCGCTCGGCCACGTGAAGGCTGACACGATCATCCTCGAGGCACAGTTCTCGTATGCGCCCGACACGTCGTTCAACGCCGCGGCGTTGACGACGATCGCGACCGCGAAGCAGCTCTACGGAAACCAGGCAGAGAAAGCCGTCCACGACGCCTTTGCGGCTCGTGGATTCGTCTCCTAGCTAGCTGACGGTGGAGTAGGGGCCGGCAGGTCCGGCCCCTACCAGCCGCTCTCGTCGTCGTTGAAGACGGGCTCGCCCTCGACCAGGGTGAGCACGACGCGGGCGTCGCCAAGCTCTTTCGTGTCTCCCGCGAACAGGTCCCGGTCGAGGAGCGCAAGGTCGGCGAGCTTGCCTGCCTCGATCGAGCCCGTCTCGCGCTCGAGCCGGTTGACGAAGGCCGAGCCGATCGTGAAGGCGGCGAGCGCGGTCGGGAGCTCGAGCCGCTCGTCCGGGAGGAACGGCTCCGAGTCGCCCTCACCGGGATCGGTGCGGTTCACCGCAACCTGAATCTGTGGCAGCGGGTTCGCCGTCGAAACCGTCCAGTCGCTTCCCATTGCAATCGTGGCCCCCGCCCGGTGAAGGCTCCCGAACGGGTACATCGTCTGCGCCGTCTCTGCGCTGATGAAGGGTAGCGTCAGATCCTCGACGTAGCCCGAGAGGGTTGCCCAGAGAGGCTGCGCGTTCGCAACCACTCCAAGCTCCCGGAAGCGGGGGACGTCGTCCGGATGGACGAGCTGGATGTGTGCAAGGTGGTGTCGTGAGTCGCGCGTGCCGTTCGCCCGCCGGGCAGCCTCGAAGGCGTCGAGTGACTCCCGGACGGCCCGGTCGCCAATCGTGTGGATGTGCACCTGAAAGCCCTCGGCGTCGAGGAGAGTGACTATGTGGGCGAGCTCGTCGGGCTCGTGCATTCCAAGCCCTCTGTTATCGGTCAAGCCGCCATTTCCGTCCAGGTAGGGCTCGAGGACGGCTGCTGTGAAGTTCTCCATGACACCATCCTGGAAGATCTTTGCGCCGCGGACTCGAAGCCGGCCGGCCGTGCCTCTGCTCCGGAGCTCGACGAGTTCGGCCATCTGCTCGTCCCCCTTGTCCCGCGTCCAGAGGAGGTTGCCCTCGACCCGGGCGGTCAGCTCGCCGCGATCCGCCAGCGCCCTGTACGCGTCGAGCGTCTCCGGCACGACCATCGCATCCTGAATCGCGGTGATTCCGAGGCTGTGCAGATCCTCCTGGGCGAGTTTGATCGCCTGCTGCCACTCCTCGAGGGACGTCTCCGGGACGAGGCGCTCGACGAGGCCCATCGCGCCCTCCTGGAGAGTCCCGGACGGCTCACCGGTCTTCTCGTCTCGCTCGATCCGTCCATCCTTCGGGTCGGCGGTCTCGCGTGAGATGCCCGCGAGCTCGAGTGCCTTCGAGTTTACCCAGGCACCGTGCCCGTCCCGGTTGGTGAGGAGGGCGGGGCGGCCGGGAACGATCGCGTCCAGGTCGCTCTTCGACGGAGTCCCGCCGGGGAAGGCATCCATCCCCCAGCCACTGCCGAGGATCCACTCCTGCTCGGGGTGCGCTTCCGCGTAGCGGGCGATGCGCTCGAGGCTCTGCTCCCGTGTCGCGGTCCCGTGCAGGTCGCATTGGACCTTCACGAGGCCGCCGCTGGTCGGATGCAGATGCGCATCCTGGAAGCCGGGCAGGAGCATGCGACCACGCAGGTCGACCACATGTGTGTCGGGCCCGCGTAACACCTCGATCTCCGCGGCCGACCCGACCGCGATGATGCGTCCCGCGCGAACGGCGACTGCCTCGGCCCAGCTCCTGGCGGCGTCCATCGTGTAGACGCGCCCGCGGGTGAGGACGAGATCGGGTGCTCCGTTCGTGGTCACGGCGCGACCCTCTCCGACAAGCCCCTCCTCGTGCAAGCGGGAACCGGCTCTAGGCATCGGTCCGATCAGGGTCTACCCTCCTCGTAATCTGAGAAGGAGGAGCGATGCGAAAGCTTATGACGTGCATCGCCCTTGCCGTACTTATCGGCGCGACCGTCCCCGCGCTCGCCTCAGCCGAGCCAGGGACCTTTGCGACCGCGCGCAAGGGCACTCTCGACGTGACGAGCAGCATTTTTGTCACATCCAAGGCCGTGGACCAGAGAGGCGGTTGGACCGATGAGAGTAAGGCGTGCACCGCATTCCGTGCACTCCGGGTCACGGCCGAGATCTTCCGGACGCGGCCGGACGGGACCGGGCAGCATCGGATCAGAACTCGGCAGTCAGCGGTCGTGAACTGCGCCGAAGGCGGTCCGAACCTCGGCTTCAGACGGACCGCGGCGTCGGTCGGCTTGGCGTGCCCCGACGGGCGCTGGAAGCCTGGCCGCTACGACTTCGTCGTGCGCACGAAGCACCTGGCGAGCGGGCTCGTGGCGCTCGGCACCCTGAGCTGGATCAGACGGGGGACGTGCTAGGTGCTAGGAGGGCTACTAAAGATCGCGCCTCGCGAAACCGAGTAGCGCGAGGCCGACGAGGGCGGCCAGGTAGGCGAGCACATACGGCCAGAGCAAATCCCCGCCTGCCTGGGCGCCCCCGAAGGGCCCCAGCTGGAGTGCGACCCTGGTCAGGCCGAAGCTGTCGGCGCTGATCGCATTCAGCCCGTCCTGGTAGAGCGCCTCGAACGGGAGGAGCCAGGACGAGATGGTGGCGACGCGCTCGAGCGTGTGCGAGTTGAGCGCCTCGCCGATCTGCCCGAGGAGCCCTGCGACGAGCCCCGCCCCGAACGTCATGAAGATCGCGATCCCGTTGGCGGTCGCCGACAAGAAGACCGAGCCGAGGAGCGAGAGCGCTGCGACGATCACCACGCCGCCTGCGAGTTCGAGCGCGGGGACGACGATACGGTCGGGCGACCAGCCCCCGATCCAGTAGGTGATCAGGAGGGTCGCGGTGTAGACGAGGCACACGTAGACGGCACACACGACGCTCGCGGCCAGGAGCCGCGAAAGGAGGAAGGTGGCCCGGCCGACCGGGCGGACGACGAGGGGCTGGAGGAGACCCCGCTCGGCGTCGCCTCGGACTACGCCGAGCGTCAGGAAGATCCCGAGGACGGCGCCGAGAAAGAGCGTGCCGAACATCGAGAGCCCGAAGAGCGTCGCCCCGGCGAGGGTGGTCGCGTCGAGCCCGGCCGTGACGCCGCCTGCAAAGTCCTCCACGTCCTTGAAGGCCTGGCGTGTTCCCAGCGCATAGAGGCCTAGAAACGCCATCGTCAGGACGAGGACGACGAGGAATACGCGGCGTCTGAGGCTCTCGCGCAGCGTGTACCCGACGATCGTCGCGACCGCGCTCACCCGCCCGCCCCCTCGATCGCCTCGATGTACGTCTCCTCGAGCGACGCCGTCACCACGCGGACGCCGTAGATCTGCTCGCCGGCTGCCACCAGCTCGGCGACCAGGCGTGGAGCCTCCTCGCGGCCAGCGCCCGGAAAGCGCCGGACTCCCTTCGCTGTCTCGATCTCGATCACGCCCGGCTCGGCCAGGTCCTCGGGTCTTCCCGCCGCGACCACGGTTCCCCGACGCAGGATCACGACCCGGTCGCACACGAGCTCGACTTCGCTCAGAAGATGCGAGTTCAAAAGGACGGACACGCCGCGACGGCGCAGCTCCTCGAGCAACCCACGCACCGTGCGCCTGCCGACCGGATCGAGTGCGCTGGTCGGCTCGTCGAGGAGGAGGAGGCGCGGCGACCCGACCAGGGCCTGGGCGATTCCGAGCCGCTGCTGCATCCCCTTAGACATGGCGTCGACGTTCCGCTCGCCCGCGTCCGTCAGCGCGACGAGCTCGAGGAGCTCGGCGCGTTCTTCTGCGCCACCCTCGGACCCCGCCAGGCGCTGGTGGAGCGTGAGCACCTCGTTCGCGCTCGCCCAGCCGGGGAACCGGAAGAGCTCGGCGAGATAGCCGAGCGAGGCTCGCGCGGCCCGGGAGCCCGCCGGGGCACCGCAGATCTCAGCCGAGCCTGATGAGGGTCGAACCAGCCCGCAGGCGATCTTCACGAGCGTCGACTTGCCCGCGCCGTTCGGTCCGAGCAGCCCGACGAGCTCGCCCTCACGGATCTCGAGGTCGACTCCGCCGAGTGCCTCGATCGTCCCGTATCGCTTGGCCAGCCCGCGGGCGGCGAACGCGAGAGCCATTGCCAACTAGGGTAATTGGCCGTGCAGGACGACGTTCGCAACAGGATTCGCGGGCTCGGCTTCGGCGAAGATGCGACGGAGGTTCTCGCCGGCCACTTCCTGGACGCGGAGACGCGAGGGCGCACGGGACATGGCCTCAGCCGCCTGGACTGGCTCTCGACGCTGCCCGACCTGCGTCCGGAAGCGGAGCCGGAGCGGCTGCTCGCGGAGCCCGGCTACGAGCGCTGGGAGGGCAACGGCGCCCTCGGGTATCTGACACTCGATGCGATCGTTCGCAGCCAGCTCGAGACGCCGCCCGAGCGGGCGCGCGTCATTGTGGCCTCGCACTGCTTCCCGACAGGTGTCCTTGGGTACTGGACCCGCCGGCTTGCAGAGGCGGGCCTCGTAGCGGCCCTGACCGCCACGTCGCCGGCGCGGCTCTCCTCCCCCAACGGCGGCCCTCCGCTCGCGGGGACGAACCCGATCTCGATCGCGGTTCCGAGCTCCGACGGGCGGCCTCTGGTGGCTGACGTCTCGATGGGGAAGGTCACCCATGGCGACGTGCTGACGGGAAACGCCTCATCCGAGGAGCTCGTGCCCTTTGGCGGCGAGCAGGCATACAAGGCTTTCGCCCTCGCGGTCGGGCTTCAGCTCTTCGTGGACGCGCTTGCGGGCGAAGGGCACGGCGCGGTGGTCGTCGTCGCCCGGCCCGAGGCCGATCCCGTCCCGGCGTTGCGTAAGCGAGCCGGCGACCGTCGGCTCCCGGGCGACCGGTAGTAGGCCCTCTAGCGCTTGCGGAGCTCGGCGAGGACGATGGGGTCCAGGCGCTCGACGCCGCTAACGCGGTCCTCGAGATTCTCGGTGCCCGCCCACGCGTTGAACGATTTCTCCAGGCTCGGATCGGCGTAGCCTAAGGCGGCCAGGCGGCCGCGGAGCTCCTCGGCGAGCTCTTCGTCCACCGTGATCCATTCATCGGCCGGCGTCTTTCCGAACAGGAGCTGGTGCATGCCGTAGAGCCGCTTGAGCTCGGCCACCGGCTCGGGATGGTCGTCGACCCGCAGGTCGACCAGGACGTCGTCCATGCCCCCGTAGCCGCCGTCCTTCTGAACGACGAGGAGCCCTGCCGCCTGCTGGCCGCGCCGGTCGCCGCCCGCGAGTTGGGCTGCAGCGAGCGCGTCGACGAGCCTTTCCGCGAGTGGGCGGCCAGCGCCCGCTTCGAAGCCGTGCACGAGGCCGGCCACGGTTTCCTCTGACACCAGGATGTTTCCCTGGGCCGCATAACCGGGACCGGACTTTCCGCCCGCCCAGTCGAGGCAGGCCTTCCCCGTGTATGTGGCGGCGCGGCCCTGGGCGTCCACGACGCCGACCTGACGGTCGTCCCGGCCCTCGTCGGCCTCCACGAGCGCCGCGATCGTCTCGTCCGCGGAAAGCCCGTCGCGAAGAAGCGCGAGGCCGTCGGGGCCGTAGCGTGGGTTGGCTAGCGCCTGGGTCGCGACCGCGCCGACCCCGGGCTCAGCCCAGGGGACGATCGATCCGGCGGCGAGAAACTTCGACTGCACCCCGACACCCCACTCTCCTCGTTGGAGGTCGCAGGCGGCGATCGAGTACGTCGAGACGAGCGAGACGCTACCCATACTTGAGGCGCCGCAAATCGAGTTCCTTCAAGTCCTCGCGTCCGGGTGGGACAAGCACGCATGCCACCTCCGGGTGCTCGAGGGCTGCGGCGATCTCTTGCGCGTCTGCGGCGCGGACGACCACCGGCGTTCCGCGCAAGTGCGCCTCGTGGAGCGCTTCCAGGTCTTCGATCTCCTCGAGGACGAGCGCCTCGATGTCGCTTTCGCCAATCCGGATGTGCCGGTCGTCGAGCGCTTCGAGGTCGTCTCCGTCGACCGCGATCTCGGGCACTCGGACACCTGTCGCACCCAGCCAGCGGGTGCGCACTAGACCGTCACCGTCTCCCCGGGCTCCGGCGAGAGCACCTCGGCGTCGACGCCCGCCTGACGCAGGTTCTCCCGCAGCTCGTCCGGGGTCCCCGTCAGGAGCCCGAACGTGCCGTAGTGGCACGGGATGCACGTCTGGGCATCGAGCAGCTCGAGCGCGACCGCGGCTTCGGGTGGATCCATGGTGTAGTGCCCGCCGATCGGAAGGATGGCCACATCCGGACGGTAGATCCGGCCGATCAGCTGCATGTCGCCGAAGACGCAGGTGTCGCCGGCGACATAGATCGTCGTCCCGTTCTCGAACGTGACCACATAGCCGGCGGCCTCGCCGACGTAGCTGCCGTCCTGGCAGCTCGAGGAGTGCTTGGCATCCGTCATCGTGAATCTGGTGCCCTCAGCGTCGACCGAGCCACCCTTGTTCATGGCACTGCTCATATCTTCGTCGACTCCCTGACCGGTCAGCCAGCCGCGGAGCTCGACCATCGCGATCACCCGGGGCGAGAACTTCTTGGCGAGCTCGACGGTCTCGCCCACGTGGTCGTCGTGGCCGTGCGTAAGCGCGATCACGTCGACGCGCTCCGGCTCGTGCTCACCCTCCGGGCACTTCGGGTTGCTGAGCCACGGGTCAAGGTAGATTCGCTTGCCCCCCGGCGTGTCGATGCGAAAGCTCGCGTGGCCGAGCCAGGTCACGGGCACGTCCGGCATCCATCCTCCTTGGTCGTGGAAACGGGATGAGAGTAACGAAGGAACTCTCGGCCGGGCGCCGAAACCGAACGCGATGGAGAGGGGTAGCGCAGCGAGCGCGATGGCTGTCGAGCTGACTGCCGGCCTCCTCTTTGCCACCGCGGTTTCGGACGCGCTCGGGTTTGCATCGGTCTCGTTCCTGCTCTTGCTCGTCGGCGTGCCCGTGTGCGCCACGGCAGGGCTCGTGTGCCTCGCGCGTCGCGTGGAGGCCGATCGGGATCCGCTCGGCACACTTCAGTCCGCGCTGGCAGGGATCCTCCTTGCGCTTTTCATCGTCGGCGCGGCGGCTCGCGCGCCCATGACCGCGGAGGGCATCCCGGCGGTCGGGAGCGGTGCCCTAGCGCTCGCCTTCCTCGTGCTGCTCTGCCAGGCGCTCGTCGCGCTGGCCGCCAGACCCCTCCGCGAGTAGACGGCGCAGGACGAAGGCGGCTACCGGCCGCTCCTTGCCCTTCACCTCCAGGTCTCCGATTTGCTCCGCCTCGATCGCACGCGGAAGCCGCTCCCGGGTGGCGGCGCCGATCACTACTTCTCCCGCCCGGGCCTGCCCTTCGAGGCGCGACGCGAGGTTCACCGTGTCTCCGACGACGGTGAAGCCGCGGCCGCCCTCGGCTCCAAGGAGGCCGACGCTCGCCTCGCCCGTGTTGATCCCGACGCGGAAAGGGGGCCAGTCCGGGTGGCGGTCGCGGATCCGTCCGGTCTCCCGCTGAAGCGCGAGGCCTGCCAGGGCGGCGCGTTCGGCATGGTTCGGCTGGTCGCCACGCGTGTTGAACGTGACCATGATCGCGTCTCCGATCAGCTTGTCCACTTCGCCTCCGTGCTCGCCCGCAACGAGCGGGATCGCAGTCTGAAAGTACTCGTTCAGCATCCGCTGCACCTCGTCCGAGCCAACCTGCTCGGAGAACGTCGTGAAGCCCTGGAGATCGGCGAAGAGAACACTTATCTCGCGGATCGAGCCGCGAGTCTCGTCGAGGTAGAGGTCGCTGAAGCGCTCTTCGTGCCACTGGCGCCGGGCCGCGTAGGCCACGAGCCCGAAGGCGACCAGCATCAGCAGGTGCCATTCCCACCAGGTTGCGTGCCAGTTCCGCGAAAAGGCGATCGTGAGCATCGCCTCGGCGAGCAGGGCGAAGGCGGTGACGACGGCGGCGGGCAGGAGACGGCGGCGCGCGCGCCACACCTCTACATAGCGGGCCGCCGCGTAGCCGTAGAGGAGGACACCCACGGAGGCGAGTGCGATCAGCGGTGGGCTCCCTACTTCGGCCGGAAGCTCGCGGTCGAGTGGCGGCAGCGACGTCAGGGACCAGACCGCCCAGACGACGAGGCAGGCCAGAATCACACTTCGCAGCGGCCGGAGGCGGCGTATGTCCGTCCCGCCGGCACGGGCGGAGAGCGCGGCGAGGGCTCCTGCGGCAAGGAGGCCGATCGGTGTGGCGATCACGAAGCCGGCGTTTTTCCCGTCCAGGAGGACAGCGGGCGTGGCGAGCGCATGCATGCCGAGGAACCCGGCACTCGTCAGAAAGGCGAGCGAGATCAGGAAGAGGCGCGAGTCCCCTCGGCGCTGAGCGGCTTCGCCGGTTGCGTAAGCGAGAACGCTGTTCATTGCGGCGGCCGCGACCACGAGCCAGAAATGACCCGGGTGGTTCTCCCAGACGACGTCGAGCCGCGGTGCTGCGAGCAAGACCCAGAGGCCGGCTACGGGCAGCACCATCAGGAGTGTCCAGACCGCGAAGCGTGTGCGCGATGACGGGGTCAACCGAGGGCTCGCTTCACGAGACCCTCGAGCTGGGCGCGGTAGCCCTCCGTCTCGAAGTCGTGCAGGGGATGAGGCGGGCAGACATCCTCGTGCAGCGCTCCGCCGGTGCGGAGGTAGAGAGCCGGGTAGATCCGTGCCTGGTCGTCCATCTCGACGGCGACTGCAAGCGCGTTCTCCTCGCCTTCGTCAAGGAAGGCGGCGAGCGGCTGGATCCCTTCGTCGGTCGGGCCCTCGTCCGCGTCGAGCCCAATAACCCGTGCGAGATATGACTTCTGCGTCCAGAGCTCGGGTGAACGGGTCAGCTCCGAGGCGAGGAAGGGGACGATTTCGTCGCGTCCAAGCGCCGGGCGCCGAGCCGCACGGCCGAAGTGCTTCTCCGCGATATGCAGCGCGAGGAGCCTCGCGTTGTAACGAAAGCCGCTCACCGTCCCGGACGCGCTCCCGACTCCATGCTTGCGGAGCCCGGCTGCCGCCTGGGTCGCGTTGCCGGCGAAGTAGATGCCCGGGACGGTTGCGCTCTCCCAGTGGTGCGTTTGTGCGGGCAGGGTGCCCTGTTTGACCGTCGAGCAGCCGAGGTCCGCAAGATCTTTCAGAGGGGTGCAAAAGCCCGTCGCCGCAATGGCGACATCAGCGTCGATCTCCATCGCGCCCGGATACGTCGTCCCGTTCGCGACGATGCGGTAGCCGCCGGACGTTTTGTCGATCCGCTCGATCGCGGCGTCGAGGGCGAACGTGCCCCCACCCCAGGAGTGGTCCTCGTAGGGCTGGAGATAGCGGACCCGAACCGTGGACAAAGCCAGCACGTCCGCGGCGACGGGCCGCGGCGAGACGAGGAGGACCTGCTTCGCCCACGGCACCATCCCGTCGGCGATCTCAAAGCCCGAGTTCCGTTTGCCGATCACGACGACACGCTTGCCTTCGTAGTCGCGCGGCTTCCCGGTCTCGACGTAATGTGGGACGTTCTCGATACCGGGAATCGGCATCTTCAGCGGGTTCGTGACGCCGATCGCAAACACCGCGACCCTGCACCGGTACTCGCCGTCCGACGTGACCAGGACGAAACCGTCCTCCTCGCGGCGCGTCGACTCCCAATGGCAGCCGTACCAA
>CAVTTI010000007.1:0-12887 GCA_963737615.1 uncultured Actinomycetes bacterium
GGGCGCGCACGGCTGCACGGCCCCGGAGCTCGGGCACCGCATCGAGGATCATCTCGAAGTCGGCCGCAAGGAGCGCCGTTGGATAGGTCTCGGGCCGTCCTTTCAGCTGTGCCAGCCTGCGGGCCGGAGCCTCGTGATAGGCATCGGCGCAGATCCCATAGACCGTGTCGGTCGGGAGGACGACGACCTGGCCCGCGCGGATGGCGGCGACTGCCTCCTCCACAACGCTCATAGGCCGACTTTTGGTCTATGTGCGTGTGGAGGGGGTGTGGGGGAACCGGGAGGTTCCTCCACGAGATCGAAAAAGGGGGCGAGCCGGAGGCGAGGGACGGTCACGCTTGCCCCTCCACGACCCGGTCGATCCCGGCGAGGTCAGGACTAACCGTGACGCGGTCGTAGCCCAGCGCGCGAAGTCTCGCGGCGAGGGAACCCGCCTGGCCGTCGCCGCATTCGAGGACGACCCAGCCGCCGGGCCGGAGCACGGGCAGCGCCTCTGCTGCAATCAGATCCGCAATTTCGAAGCCCACGACGGCCACCGAGGGCTCGAAGTCCCTGACCTCGGGCTCGAGCCCGGATCGCTCACGTAGGGAGACGTACGGCGGGTTCGACACGACGAGGTCGAAGGAACCTGTGACCCCGACAAGGAGGTCGTTTTCGGTGAGCTCGACGCGCTGCTCCAGACCCAAGCGCAGGACGTTGTCCCTCGCTACGGCGAGCGCGTCTGAGGAGGAATCGACGGCACACACCCGCGCACCGGGATGCTCGTCGGCGATCGAGAGCGCGATCGCGCCAGAGCCGGTGCCCACGTCCAGGACTTTCGGGGCCTCGAGGCCTGCGATCAGCTCCAGGCAGCGTTCGACGACCATCTCGGTCTCCGGACGGGGGACCAACACCCTGCGATCGACCTGCAGGCTCAGGCGTCGAAACCCCCATTCGCCGAGCACGTATGCGAGCGGCTCCCGCTCGGCCCGGCGGGCAACCAGGCCGGCCAGCTGCTCGGCTTCTGCGAGCGAGACGACGCGGCCGTTCGCGTAAATGCCTG
Organism: uncultured Actinomycetes bacterium; assembly: GCA_963737615.1. Lineage (GTDB taxonomy): Bacteria > Actinomycetota > Thermoleophilia > Gaiellales > Gaiellaceae > DASQGA01. The sequence continues at coordinate 1,043 of CAVTTI010000007.1, forward strand.
TTCGGGAAACCCCAAGGACATGGGCGACGAGGAGCTCGGCGTCGACGCGGGGTGAAGGCACCCCGTTCTCGGCAAGCCTTGCCTCGGCCCGCCGCACCGCCTCGACCGGGCTCATACCGCGGCGGCCTCGAGAGCGCGGCGGCGATCCTCGGCGATGAGCGCCTCCGTGAAGTCTTCGAGGCTCCCGCCGAGCACCTTCTCGAGGTTCACGGTCACCTTGACACGGTGATCGGTGACGCGGCTGTCCGGATAGTTGTACGTCCGGATCTTCTCGGACCGCTCCCCGCTTCCGATCTGCGAGCGGCGGGTAGCGTCCAGCTCCTCCTGCTGGCGCCGGAGCTCGGCCTCGAGGAGACGTGCCCGCAGCACGCGCATCGCCTTCGTCTTGTTCTGAAGCTGCGACTTCTCATCCTGCATCGCAACGACGATCCCCGTCGGGACGTGAGTGATGCGCACAGCGGAGTCGGTCGTGTTCACGCTCTGGCCCCCCGGGCCCGTCGAGCGGTAGACGTCGATCTTCAGGTCGTTCTGGTCAATCTCAGCGTCCACCTCTTCGGCCTCCGGCATGACGGCGGCGGTGGCTGTGGACGTGTGGATGCGGCCCTGCGACTCGGTCTCCGGGACCCGCTGAACGCGGTGCGTCCCGCCCTCCCACTTGAAGACCGAGTACGCCCCGTCGCCTTTGACTGCAAACGTGATCTCCTTGTAGCCGCCGACTTCGCTCGGCTGTGAGCCGAGCACTTCGGTCTTGAAGCCGCGGCGCTCCGCATAGCGCGTCAAGACGCGGTAGAGGTCGCCCGCCCAGATCGCAGCCTCGTCGCCGCCGACGCCTTGGCGGATTTCGACGAGGACGTCTTTTGCATCGTTCGGGTCTCGCTCGACGAGGGCGAGCTTGAGATCCTGCTCGAGCCGGTCCGCCTCGGCCTTGAGATCGTCGGTCAAGCCGGCGAGCTCCGGGTCTCCCTGCGCGTCCTCCAGATCCTGGGTGATCTGGCGCCACTCCTGAGCGAGCTTGTACGGTGCCTCGAGTTCCTTCAGGCGCCGACCCGCATCTCCCGCAGCGTTTCGGTCGGAGAAGACGGCGGGGTCCGACATCCGCTCCTGCGCGTCTGCATACGAGCGCTCGAGCTCCGTGACGAGATCTTCTATCGCTGCCATGACTCCCGAAAGAGTAGTAGGAGCGTGCGGCTAAGCCATGACCTCGACCTTGCGCTCCTCAGGGGTGATCCGCCCTTCGAGGCGGAGCACCTCCTTGAGCGCACGGATCGAGACTTCGATCTGATCGAGCGTCGGCTCCCGCGTCGTCAGGCGCTGAAGCCACATGCCCGGCGCGAGGAGCCCCTTGAGGGCAGGGTTGGTCGCGTTCTTCCCGGCGAAGCGGATGATCTCGTAGGCGATCCCCGCGATCAGCGGCAAGAGCAGGATCCGGGTTGCGATCAGCCAGTACCAGGCCGGCTGCCCAACGAAGGCGAACACGAAGATCGCAACCACCATGACGTAGAGGAGGAAGGCCGTCCCGCACCGCACGTGCAGGAGGCTGTATGGGGCGACCTTCGCCGGGACGAGCTCCTCGCCTGCCTCGTACGCGTTGATGGCCTTGTGCTCGGCGGCGTGGTACTGGAAGACGCGCCTGAGGTCGGGCAGCAAGGACAGGACGACGAGGTAGAGGACGAAGATGGTGACGCGGATGAGTCCCTCGACCACGACGAAGATGCCGTTGTCCTCGATGGGAAGCCAGCTGGTGATAAGCGCCGGCGAGACCTTGAAGAGCAGGAGTGCGAAGCCGATGGCGATCCCGAATGCGAAGGCGAGCTGCCCCTTGCTGAGCTCGGTCTGCACCTCGCCTTCTTCGGAGTCCTCGTCCTGAGCGGCGTAGTTCGCGGAGATGGCGAGGGCTCGAAAGCCGATCGCCAGGGACTCGCCGAGAGCCACGATCCCGCGAAGGATCGGAATCCTGAGCCAGCGATGCTCGAGCAGTGCCGACGAGACCGGGCGGTTCACCTCTGCGATCTGGCCGTTCGGCTTTCGGACGGCCACGGACCAGGCAGACGGGCTGCGCATCATGACACCCTCCAGGACAGCCTGGCCGCCGATCGGGGCGCTCATGGCCTCAGTCCCCAGGTGACGCTAGGTGCGTCCGGCCTTTTCGAGCCGGCGCTGGAAGCGCTCGACGCGGCCGCCCGAATCCATGAGCTTCTGCTTGCCCGTGTAGAAGGGGTGGCACTCCGAGCAGACTTCGACGTGCAGCTCCGGCTTCGTGGAGCGTGTCTGGAACTCGTTACCGCAGGAGCAGCGAACGGTCGCGACGACGTACTCGGGATGAATGTCAGCCTTCATTTGAAGCCAGGATAGCAGAGGCCATTTGGGCCGCTACATTGCCTCCTGAGACAACAGCGACTGCGACCGCGCCTTTTGCAGCGGGGATTTTCCCGGCCAGGAGCGCGGCTGCCGTGACCGCTCCGGCCGGCTCCGCCGCGAGTTTCGCGCGCTCGTAGAGAAACCGGAAGCCGGCCCGGATCTCACCTTCCGTCAGGGTGACATGGTCGTCCAGAAGCTCGGCACAGATCTCGAGTGGAAGGCGTCCCGCAAACGGGGCGCTCAGGCCGTCAGCGATTGACTTCGGCTCGATCGAGACCGGCTCTCCCGCTTCGAGGCCGAGCTTCAGGGCGGACGACCCCTCGGGCTCGACGGCGATCACCTGAACGTCAGGCCGGACTGCCTTTACTGCCACTGCGATCCCGGCGACGAGGCCCCCTCCGCCCGCGGGCACGACCACGACCTCGACATCGGGTCGGTCTTCGAGGATCTCGAGCCCGATGGTGCCTTGACCTGCCAGCACGAACGGGTCGTCGAAGGGGTGCACGAGCGTCCGCCCGCTTCGCTCCTGGAGCTCAGCCATGCGGGCGAAGGCCTCGCCGGCCGTCGCCGCCTCCTGGTCGACCTCGGCTCCGTACCCGCGGGTCGCCGCGGTCTTCTGCGGGCTGACGCTCGCCCACATGACCACAAGGGCGTCGATGCCTTCGAGCGCGCAGCCGTACGCGACCGCCCCCGCGTGATTCCCTGCCGAGATGGTGATGACCCCGCGCTCCTTCTCCTCCGCCGAGAGCGACGCGAGCTTGGTCAGCACGCCGCGCACTTTGAAGGAGCCCGTCCGCTGGAAGAGCTCCGCCTTCAAGTAGACGCTGCCCCCGGACGCCTGCCCCAGACTCGCCGACGAGAGGATCGGCGTTCGGTGGAGCCTCGTCCCGATCGCCGTCGAGGCGGCGACGACGTCCTCGACGCGGATCACATCGACTGGTACTCGGGGCCCGACCCCCCCTCCGCGGCGAGGAGCCGGCCTCCTTTGGCGGAGATGGCGCCGCACTGGACGCAGTTCGACGCCGTCACCTCGACTTCCACGACGTTCCCCGCTGGGCTTGCGTCCCCGGCGACCTCGTAGACCTGGGCCGGGCACATGTGAACCCACGCCTCGGCAACCTCGCGCCGAACCTGGCGCCGGACCGCGATGTGGCTCGGCGCGTCGTCCCGCGTCTTGTTCCCGCTCAGGTAGACGCTCGAAAGCTTGTCGAAGGAGAGTTGGCCGTCTGGAGTGGGATACGTGGCCGCGCGGTCGCCGATGAACACGGGCACGCTCGCGTCCGGTTCGAGCTTCAGGTCCCGGAGCGGAATGCGACCAAGGGAGTTCATTGCCGCGCCCGCGATCAGGGCCCCGCGAACAAAGCCGTGCTTGAAGGCGGGGCGCATGTTCCGCACGCGTTCCAAGTCCTTCCAGATGTAGCTCTCCCGGAGAGCTTGGTCGTAGCCCGCGAGGGCACCCGGTGTCCAGGCGGTCTGGCCCGGACGGATCGCGTCGAGGGCCGTCTCGGCCGCCAGCATGCCGGAGCGCATCGCGTAGTGGATTCCCTTCAGGGCCGGGACGTTCACGAGGCCCGCACCGTCGCCGACGATCATGCCGCCCGAGAAGCTGAAGCTGTCCGGCAGCGAAAGGAACCCGCCCTCGGGGATCGTCTTGGCCCCCCAAGCAACCCGCTTCCCGCCCTCGAGGATGGCCCGGACGAACGGATGTCCTTTGAGCTCCTGGAGCACGTCGTGCACGGAGAGCGTCGCGTCCGTGTAGTCAAGGCCGACGACCATCCCGATCGCAACCCGGCTCTCGCCGAGCGGGTAGATGAAGCTGCCGCCGAACTCCCGGTAGCGCCGGGCGCCACGCAGAGGCCAGCCCATCGTGTGGATGACCCGATAGAGCGGTCGCGGGACCTCCCAGACCTCCTTGACGCCGAGCGCCCAGACCTGCGGCTTCGACGCGAGCCCAAACTTCCGGAGGGCGATGCCGGTCAAGTGCCCCTGCGTGCCCTCGGCGAGGATCGTGATTCGGGCCGTGACGTCCGACCCGGGCTCGTAGTTGGCGAGCTTCTCTCCGTGCTTCCCGCGCCCCTTGTCACCGGTTCGAACGCCAACCAGGCGGCCACCCGTGACGAGAAGCTTCTCCGCAGCGGTCTCCGGCACGATCATGATCCCGAGCTCCTCGGCGCGCTCTGCGAGCCAGCGTCCCATCTCGTCGAGCGACGCCACGTAGTTCCCGTGGTTCCACATGGTGGGCGGCGCCGGGATTCTCTGTGCGCGCTTCGGGGTCAGGAAATAGACCCCCTCGTGCTCGACGGGCGCGATCAGGGGGAGATCGGCTGCGACCAAGTCGGGAAAGAGCTGTCGGAAGGCGCGGGGGTTCACAACCGCGCCCGAGAGGAGGTGCGCACCCGGCGCCTTGCCCTTCTCGAGCACTGCGATCGGGATCTCTCCCAGCTTCTCTCGCAGCTCGGGCTTCTGCTCGAGAAGCTGCCCGAGCCGGATTGCGGCAGCCAACCCGCCTGGCCCGGCACCCACGATAAGCGCGCCGACCTCGATCCGCTCGTCCGGCGGATCGGTCGGGTCGGTCACGAATTGGGCAGCATCGAACGGGGGCGCGAAGTCAGCGGGCCGGGCAGTCACGACTGCCGTCTCTGTCGAACCAGCTCGGTCAGCTTCGGGACGATCTCGTTCAAGTCGCCGACCACGGCGAGGTCCGAGTACTCGAAGATCGGAGCGTTCGGATCCTTGTTGATCGCGACGATCGTGCCCGAGCTCTGCATGCCCACCTTGTGCTGGATTGCGCCCGAGATGCCGCAGGCAAGGTAGAGCTTCGGCGAGACGGTGCGCCCCGTCTGTCCCACCTGGCTCGCATATGGGTACCAGCCTGCGTCGACGACGGCACGCGTCGCGGCCACGGCCCCTCCCAGTGCCTTCGCGAGGTCTTCGAGAAGCGAGAAGCGCCCCGGCTCGCCGAGGCCACGGCCCCCCGCGACGATGACGTCCGCATCCTCGATCGAAGGCCCGCTCTTCTCCTCGTGCGCACGCTCGACCATGGCCGTCTTGGTCGAGAAGTCCTCGAGTGGCACGTCTACCGTCTCGACCGCTGCGCTCCCGCCTCCGGCCTCCCCGGGCTCGAACGAACCGGTCCGGAAGAGCGCTAACGCCGGCCCCTCGGTCCAGCCGACGTCAACGAGGACCGAGTCCTGGAGCGCCGGGCGTTTGCCGACGAGCCTCCCCTCTTGCTCTTCGACGTCGGTCAGGTCCCAGTTCAGGCCGGCTTCGAGACGCGCCGAGAGCCCGGCGGCGACATCCGCCGAGAGGACGGACGACGCGAAGAAAACGGCGTCAAAACCCTGCTCCTGGACCAGCTTGGCGAGGACGTCGACCCGCGGCTGCGGGAGTGGAGCCTCGAGGGCCGCGTCGTCCGCCACGTAGACCGTGGAGGCGCCGTGCGCGCCCAGGCTGTCGGCCAATGACGCGATGCCGGAGCCGCAGAGAACGGCCGCAGCCTCCCCGCCAAGAGACGCCGCCTTGCCCAGCACGCCGAGGCTCCCCTTGGTGGCCTCCCCCTCATGGTCCTCGATATAGACGAGTGTGCCAGGCATCAGATGAGCTTCTGCTCCGCGAGATAGGCGACGATCTTTTCCGCCGCGTCGCCGCCTTCGTCCTCGATCCGCTGCGTGTCTCCCCGCGAGGGCGGGTCGGTGAGAGCGAGCACCTCGGTGCGGGAGCCTGCCTCCCCGGCCACGGCCGCGTCGACGCCGAGGTCGGCAAGGGAGAGCGTCTCTTGCGGCTTCTTCTTCGCACCCATGATCCCCTTCAAGGACGGGTACCGGGGCTCGTTGATCGCATCCGACACCGCCACCACGCAGGGAAGCTGCGCCTCGAGCACGTCGTAGCCGAACTCTGTCTGGCGCTTGGAGCGCGCCTTCCCATCGGACAGCTCGAGGCTGGCGGCCTGGGAGACGAGGGGCAGGCGCAGACGCTCTGCGAGCGAGCCCCAGAGAACCGCGCCGTCGGAGTCGCCGCCCTGCTGGCCGACGAGGACCAGGTCGGGCGACTCGCGCTCGATGGCCTTCGCCAGGATCTTGGCGGTCGCGACGAGGTCGGAGCCCGCGGCCGCGTCGTCCGCGACGAGAACGGCCCGGTCCGCTCCCATGGCGAGCGCCTTTCGGAGTGAGTTCATGGCGCGCTCGGGCGCAAGGCAAAGAACAACGACCTCGCCCTCCCCTGAACCCTCCTTGACGCGCAGCGCCTCCTCGAGCGCGTGCGTGTCGAACTCGTTCAGGACGCCGTCACCGCTTCGGTCGAGTCGCTTCGTCTGGGGGTCGATCCGCCGGGCCGCCGCGGCATCGGGAACCTCCTTCACGCAGACGGCGATCTTCATTCGGCCGCGAGCATAACCACCCGTTCGTTCACGAGGTACCGGCTAAGAGCTGCTCTCAAAATGACGGCCGGCGGCACAGCGCTTCGTTTTCTGAGCAGCGAGCTCACTAAAGGAGTCGCGACCAAGAGCCGAAGCCTTTGTTAGCGTGCCGCTCTTCGAGCGCGAACCGGAGCCTATGCTTCGCCACCGGACGACAGCCCGAGCCCTCCTCTTCCTTCTAGCCACGTGGGCTTCAGCAGGAACCGCGCAGGCCGCCGTCCCAAACCGCATCATCTTCCCCGTCGTCGGGCCCGTGACCTACCAAGACGACTTCGGCGACCCGCGGGGTCAAGGCAGCCACCAGGGGAACGACATCATGGCGGCGCGTAAGGCGCCGGCTGTAGCTGTCGAGGGCGGCCGGGTGTCGTTCTGGACGACTTCGTCGCGCGCCGGCTGCATGCTCTACCTCTACGGGCGGAGCGGCACCACCTATCTCTACATCCACCTGAACAACGACGTGACGATGAGAAACGACAACCGCGCCGGGTGCAAGCCGGGCACCGCCTACGCACCGGGTTTGAAGAGCGGAGAGCGGGTCAGGGCGGGTCAGCTGATCGGCTACGTAGGCGACTCGGGGGACGCGGACGGGATCCACCCGCATCTCCACTTCGAGCTCCATCCGAACGGAGGCAGGGCGGTCTCACCATATTCCTGGCTGCGCACTGGTCGGAGGCTTCTGTTCGCAGTCCCCAAATCCGTCGCTCTCGTCCAGCTCAAGCTGAGTGGCGAGTACCGCTGGATGCGCACGTACTTCCAGCTCCGCATTCGGCGCGTGGCGACATCAACCGGCTGGTCCGCCGCCGTCTCCAAGTACGTCGCGCTCGCCGTTTCTCCGGAAACCTTCTTCGAGCGCAGGGACGGCACAGCGGTCACGGCGACGTCGATCGTCGAGGCGACCCGGGGCGAGCGGGTCACGGTCTGGAGCACGGAGTTTGCTCCGACCCTGAACGCCCAGCTTGGACGGGCCGGAGCACTCAGCACGGCGCACATCCTCTTCCGTGGCCTGCCCCAGTAGTAGGGAAGGGATTAAGGGGTCAGAGCAGCGCGGAGCTCGCGGGCGGCTCGCTCGGGGTCGGGCGCCTCGCCGATCGCCCTGACGACGGCGATCCGTCGAGCCCCCGCCGCGACCACGTCTCGCGCGTTCGCCACGTCGATGCCGCCGATCGCGAACCACGGTCGAACGGCGTGAGTGGCGGCGTATCGAACCAGTTCGAGCCCCACCGGTACCCGGCCTTCCTTCGTCGGCGTCGCGAAGACGGGCCCCACTCCCAGGTAGTCGGCATCGGCTCGATCGATCTCCTCGGGAGCGTGCGTCGAGAGCCCCACACCGACGCCGAAGCTGCGAGCCTCCGCCACCGCCATGTCCTCCTGTCCTAGATGGACGAAGTCGGCGCGCACGTGCGCAGCCAGGTCGGGGCGGTCGTTCACGACTAGTGGGACGGCCAGACGTCGGGTCGTCTCCCGTGCCAGCTCGAGCATCGGGACGAGCTCGGCGTCGGCGAGATCCTTGTCACGGAGCTGGACGATGTCGACGCCGCCTCGGACGGCGGCCTCGAGAAAGTCATCGAGGTCCGGCCGGCCGGGCGTCACCAGGTAGAGGCGCCTATCCGCCGGCGACGGGGCGCGCAACGATGATCCGGTCGCCATCGCGTAGCTCCACCTCCCTGTACTCGCTCCGCTCGACCGGCTCGCCGTTTCGCTCCACGAGCGCGTAGCCACCCTCGAGGCCGAGCCGGGTCAGGAGGCGCTCGACGGTCTCCCCCGCCTCGAGCGAATGATCCTTGCCGTTGACAATGCAGACCCCGCTCATAGGCCTACCTATGGCCCATGAGCGTGTGGAGGGTGTAAGGGGAAACCGGGAGGTTCCCCCACTGGATCAAGGAAGGGAGCTCGCGGGGGAAACACGGTTTCCCCCGCGGGAGCGAACGGAGGCGAGGGGCGCTCACCCGCCGCCGATCACGCCGACCGGCGGGCTCGAGGCCTCAGCGTCGCCCTCGCCCATGACACCGGCGAGGAACGCTTCCCGTCCTGCTTCGACGGCGAGGCGAAAGGCGTGCGCCATCGCCACCGGGTCACGAGCACGTGCAATGGCCGTGTTGACGAGGACTGCATCGGCGCCCATCTCCATTGCCTCCGCCGCGTGCGACGGGGAGCCGAGGCCGGCATCGACGACGACCGGGACGTTCGCCTGCTCGATTACGATCCGGATCGAGTCGCGGAGCTTCAGTCCGCGCCCGCTTCCGATCGGCGACGCGAGCGGCATCACAGTCGCGCACCCCACCTCCTCGAGCTTCGTCGCGAGCACCGGGTCGGGCAGGACATACGGCAGCACCGTGAACCCGTCCTCGACGAGTGCCGCCGCAGCTTTCAGAGTCTCGACGGGGTCGGGCAGGAGATAGTGCGCATCCGGGATCACCTCGAGCTTGATCCAGTCGGGCAGGCCTCCGGCGCGGGCCAAGCGGGCGATTCTGACTGCCTCCTCAGAGGTCTCTGCGCCCGAGGTGTTCGGCAGGAGCAGCACGTTCTCCGGGAGGAAGCTCGTGATGTCCTCGCCGCCTGCATCGAGATCGATGCGGCGAACTGCGACGGTGACCAACTCGCAGCGAGAGGCCAGAACGGCGTCGCGCATCGTCTCGAACGAGTCGTACTTCCCGGTGCCGACAAGGAGCCGCGAGCCGAACTCGCGCTCCGCGATGACGAGCGGATCTTGCACTTCGTCTCCCTCCGCTGGCATGACCCAGATCAGGTTCTGCGGTCGCGGCCTTCGGCCGCCTCTCAGCCCCTGCTCAGAGGCTCCCGCTTACCAGAAGGGTACCAACGGTCACGCTCGCTCTCGCCACGCGCGCAACACCTCGGCCTCGCGATCCGATGACAGACCGGGGACCTCGCCTCCCACCCCGTAGTCCTTCTCGAGCGGGCGACCGCTCCGTTCCTGCTCCCACGCGAGCGTGTCGGCGATCGTCTCCGAGAGCGGGCGAAACGAGAGGCCGGCGCCTAGGGCCTTGGCATTGTCCATCCGGTAGAAGCTCGAAAGCTCCGGGTTGCGACCGAGGGCCAACCAGAGAGGCACGTCGTCGAACGGCTCGAGCCCCTGGTCGAGCAGGAAATCCTCCTCCACCCAGGTGAAGGTCGCGTCGCTGCCGCTGACCCGCTTGGTGGTCTCGACCAGCTCCTCGATCGTGATCGGCCGCTCCGGCCCCACGGCGTTGAACGTCCCCGCCTCTCCTCGCTCGCCCATGTCGAGAGCCCAGTCGACGAGGTCGCGCGCGTCGACGATCTGGATCGTCCAGTCTCGTGGAGCGGGAACGAGCACCTCTCCGCCGTCGGCCACTCGGCGGACCCAGTAACCGAAGCGGTTCGTCCAGTCGTAGTTCCCGACGATGAGGCCGGCCCGGAGGATGAGTGCACGACCCGGAAAGACCTGCTCGAGCTCCCGCTCGGAGAGCGCCTTCAACGCCCCGTAGGCCTTGTTGACGTCTTCGGTCTCTTCCTCCAGCTGCTCGACGGGGCTCCGCTCGTCGTGAGCGCCGTGCTCGAAGGGGTAGACCGAGCCGCTCGAGACGAACGTGTAGTGCCCGACCGACTCGGCGAGGGCCTCGGCTGACGCGCGCACCACACGAGGCACGTAGCCCGAGGGGTCGAAGGCGGCTTCCCACGTCCGACCCTCGAGGGCCGAGAGATCGCCGTCCCGGTCGCCCCGGAGCCGCTCAACCTGAGGAAACAGATCCTCGTTCGTTCGACCGCGGTTGAAAAGCGTCACCTCGTGCCCTCGCTCGAGCGCGGCCTCGACGAGGTGGCGGCCGACGAACAGCGTGCCGCCGAGGACGAGCAGCCTCACTTGCCGCGGAACTCGGGCGTTCGCTTCTCGACGAAGGCGGCCATGCCCTCCTTCTGGTCGCCGGTTGAGAAGAGCATCGCGAAGAGCCTCTCTTCCACCTCGAGATTCGACCTGTGATCGCCCTGGAGCGCGAGGTTCGTCGCCTCCTTCGCATAGGCGAGCGCAACGGCGCTCTTAGCAGCGAGTGTCTCGCAGAGCTCGAGCACCCGTTCCCGCAGGCGTTCGGGTTCGACCAGCTCGCTGACAAGGCCTCGCGCGAAGGCTTCGGCGGCATCGACGGTCCTCCCCGTGTAGACCAGCTCCTTGGCGTATGCCACGGTGGTCACTCGTGCGAGGCGCTGCGATCCGCCCCAGCCTGGGATGATCCCCAGGTTGATCTCCGGCTGGCCGAGCTTCGCGGTCGAGGCGGCAACACGAAGGTCAGCAGCGAGCGCGAGCTCGCAGCCGCCCCCGAGGGCATAACCGTTGATGGCCGCGATGGTCGGCTTCGGCATCGTTTCGAGCAACGACGCGCAGGCATGCCCGAGCTCTCCCCACTCGCGCGCCTCGAGCACGCTGAGTCCCTGCATGTACTTGATGTCGGCGCCCGCGATAAAGGCTCGGTCGCCGGACCCGGTGAGCACGACGACCCGCGCCGTCGAGTCGACGGCCAGCTCTGCGAGCCGGTCGCGGAGCGCGCGAGCGTGGTCGAGGTCGAGTGCGTTCATAGCCTCGACTCGGTCGACCACGACGATGGTGGCTCCACCCTCACGCTCGACGCGGATCGCCATCAGCCGGCCTCCCGCCAACAGGCGCCAGAGTGTTCCCCCCGGGGGACCCCCCAGTTAGGGTTCCCCCGCGGCCAGCCTACGTCCGAAATGCGCACGGGTGGCAGGCTATTGGTGCCGGGATCGTGACAGTCGGGTCTGCGCGACTGCTTTCGCCATGGCCATATCAAGCCTCGACTGGAACGTGCGCCTTCAGGAAATCCACGATCTCGGAGAGCGGCGCACCCGGCGTGAACACCTCCGCGACCCCCTGCTGCTTGAGCGCCTCGATGTCGGCCTTTGGGATCGTTCCTCCGACGACCACGAGGACGTCGTCGAGCTCGTGCTCGCGCAGACCGTCGACGATCTTCGGGACGAGCGTCATGTGCGCGCCCGAGAGAATTGAGATGCCAACCGCGTCCGCATCCTCCTGCAGGGCCGTCTCGACGACAGCAGGAAACCGGTTTAAGCGGTAACAGGCGCAGGGGC
>CAVTTI010000008.1:0-25272 GCA_963737615.1 uncultured Actinomycetes bacterium
AAATGCGTCAAGATCAGCCCTCGCGCCAGGCGCCGAGCGCAACGGCCTACCAGGATCAACTGCCCGACGTGATAGGCCGTGTGATCTGCGGCGAGCACGATCTCGCGCACCGGTACGTCTGCCCCGTGCCATGCGGGATCCGGGCGTCGAGATCCACGGTCGGATCCAAGGCGAGCCGTTGCAGCGCCGTCCTGTCTGCCCGGAAGGCCTCGACGCTTTCGTCCCAGGCGCGCTCTGACGGCGGCTCTGGAGCGGCCGGCCAATAGTCGTCCGGCCACGTGAGGCCCGCGGTAATCGGCGTTCAGGCAGAAGTCGAGGATGTCGTGCTGCGCCCGGCGCAGGTGCTCCAGCAGTTGCCAGGGCGAGTGCGGCAACCCGGGTGGTGCCACGCCTCGAAGCGGCGGCGTCAATCCACCCACGGCGGCGTCGAAGCCGACATGGGCATCCTCCCAGGCCAGCAGTCTGCTCAGTAAGTCGCGCATCGGAAACCTTGCTCGGGAATGCTTGTGGGAGCGGAGAATGTTAACCCTGATATGACGAAACAGGCTACGGGCCACCGGCTGCGGGCCCCAGGGCCGGTCCCGCTGCAGGCGTGCTTGATCTCACGGAGCAGGAGTGGCACGAGCACATCGGGCGGAACTCCCGCGCCCGTCGTGCCCCCAAGCCCGATGAACCGACCGCCGTTCATCACGTCCCCCCAATGGTCAGCTGCCCGGTGGGAGTCTGTCTGCGGGTGAGCCCCTGATCTCCGCCGTCCACACTCGGCCGCTGCCGTCGATTACGTGCAGCATCGCACCCTTGAAGGCAAGGCCGACAGGCCCCTCGATGCCAGCGAGTCCATAGGCCGCGACGATCGTGTGCTCCGCGGGGTCGACCACGAGCAGCGTATTGTGAGCCGCGCTGAGCGCGTAGAGCCGCTGCATCCCGCAGGGTCGCCGCCGTTACCATGTACTCGTCGAAGCGCAGCGTCCCTTCAAAAGCGCCAGACCGGGAATACTGGTCGAGCGCGGGCAGGAACTCCTCCGACAGCGTCATGTCTCCGCGATTGAAGCGCGAGATTATAAGCTGCGGGCTGCGCGCATTCGGCACGGCAATCGTGTAGAGCGAACTGGCGTCCCTCATCCCAGGCGAGAGACAGGACGTAGTTCATGCGCGCGCGCACCGTCGCGAAGCGGCCACGCGTCAACTCCTCGAACCGGCCCGAGTTGTCCAGGAAGAAACGGAACGTCGTGGCGTCGATCGACCGCATCGTTCTCCCGCACGACGACGTGGCTCTTGTTCTCCGAGAGTGCCATCACGGTGTGGCTGTCCAGGAACGCCACGCCCGCGAACCTCGAGACATCAACCGAGTAGCCCGGGTCGACGGTGACGCGCCGCAGCACCCGATTGAGCGCTCCGCTCATCAGCGTGATGCTCTCCGCCTCCGGTGACGACGAAGCGACGGAAGTCGTCATTGGTGGTCAGGTCCGTGAGCGGGCCGGAGCCAGACATCGTGAGCGGCGGAAGCGCATCATGGTGACGACGGGCAGGCCGGCGATCGGACCAGCAGCCGGATCCATGTTCACGCCTGCCGGGTCCGGCCGCGGGATCGAGAACCGCCCACGCCAGCCAACCGGCACCGTGTGCCATTCCTCCATCGACCACACCCAGTGCTTCGGATTCCAGGAGAACCTCACGGGATCGGATTGGCCCACATATGGCGGTGGTCCCGGTGCTCGCGAATGCCTGCGCTGCGTTTGCCGCGACGACGACGAGCAGGAGCCACACCGGCGATCCGCTCGAGCGGCCTGATAGCTCACGGAGCGCGCGCCGGGGAGCGCCGTCTCCCAAGCCCCGTCACGAGCGCGCCCACGAGAACGAGGGTCATCCAGAAGATGAAGAACGACCACGTGTATGTGTGTGCGCCGAGAATCGAGAGGCTGAACCCCTGCCCGATGTCGCGCGCGGGGTGCAGCGCCGAGTGACGGATACCCATTAACACGCCCCACGTGGCAATGAGCATCGCCACGCCGATGTACCGCGACCAGGGCGCCATAGCGCAGGATGAACAGGCCGGTCACGGCCACGAGCACCATCGCCGTCCGCTGCGCCCAGCAGAGAATGCACGGGGAGTCGCCCTGCACGAAGCCGAGGACGAACACCGCGGTCGCCTATCGGACCGACCACGAGTGCGAGCACCGCGACGGCGAGCACGTGTTCCGGCAATGATTGCAACGACGGCAGGGGGGTGTCGTGCATCACGGCCTCAGTAGTTGAACGGCGGCAGGATGGACGTGCGGGTGCCAAGGAGGAACACGAACGCCATCAACAGCACGCTCGTGACGAGCAGGCCGAAGGCCAGTTGCTCCTTTTCCTGGTTCCGGAGGCACCAGGTAGACCGTGGTGAGGATCAGCAGGAAGTTCAGGAATTCCATGGGGCAGGATGGTAATCCAGGCGGCGGACCATTTGGGACGGGTGCCCAGGACCGAGGAGAGTGCCTGAGGCCACCACCCGGAGATGGTAGACTCCGCGCGTCTCCCGACCTGTCATCGACAGCGACCATGCGCCAAGAAGTCGTGCGCGCCCCGGAAGCACATGCGGCAGCCGAGGCCGGCCGTCGCATCGAGACGCTGGACATCCTCAGAGGCTTCGCGCTGTTCGGGATGATCCTCTTGTACATTTCCACCAGGGGTTCCGCCTCTCGAGCGACGTCGAGAGCTCCGGTCCTCCGGGTCCGGGATCGGCGATCCTTCCTCGGTTTCCTCCGGGTCTTGCTCGTCCGGCACCTGAGTATTCTCCTCGTTCATGAAGGTCATCCTCCCAGATCGTTCGGAGCTCGAGCTGCCCGAGGGCGCGACGGGCCTCGACGCGGCTCGCGCGATCGGGCCGAAGCTCGGCGAGCAGGCTGTCCTCGTGCGCTCGAACGGCGAGGTGAGAGATCTGCGGCTTCCGCTCGACGATGGTCAGGAGATCCAGATCCTGACGAGCAGAGACCGGGAGGATCCTGACGCCCTCTACGTCCTCCGCCACTCGGCGGCGCATCTCCTGGCCGAGGCCGCACGGCGGCTCTATCCCGGGACGAAGGTTGCGATCGGGCCGCCGATCGAGAACGGCTTCTACTACGACTTTGAGTTCCCCGAACCCGTGGGTGAGGAGGCGCTCGAGCGCCTGGAGGCGGAGGTGCGTCGCGAGATCACCGAGGGCCGGACGTTCGAGCGTCGCGAGATCGACCGGGACGAGGCCCGCAGGTACTTCGAAGAACAGGGCGAGCCCTACAAAGTCGAGCTGGTCAACACGGCCGAGGGAGAGATCTCGCTCTACGAGCAGGGCGACTTCGTCGACCTCTGCCGGGGACCGCATCTCCAGGACGCGAAGCCCATCAAGGCCGTCAAGCTCACGAGCCTCGCGGGGGCCTACTGGCGCGGCGACGAGACGAAGCCGCAGCTCACCCGCGTCTACGGCACGGCCTTCTACGACCCGAAGGATCTCGAGGAGTACCTGCACCGGCTCGAGGAGGCCCGGCGCCGCGACCACCGGCGGCTGGGCCGCGAGCTCGACCTCGTCCATTTCGACGAGCACTCGCCCGGCTCCCCTATCTGGCACCCGAACGGGATGGTGATCTGGAACGCCCTCGAAGCGCTTCGCCAGCGCGAGAACGCCCGCCGCGGCTATCTGGAGGTGAAGACTCCGCTCCTCTACGACACCGAGCTCTGGAAGATCTCCGGCCACTGGGAGAAGTACCGCGACAACATGTTCCTGATCGAGCAGCCGGAGAAGACGTACGGCTTGAAGCCCATGAACTGCCCCGGGCACATGCTTCTGTTCGGGAGCCACGTCCGCAGTCACCGGGATCTGCCCATCCGCTACGCGGAGGCCTCGACCCTCCATCGCGACGAGCCGAGCGGGACGCTCCACGGGCTCCTGCGGGTTCGCCATGTCACGCAGGACGACGCGCACATCTTCTGCACGCGGGAGCAGATCGAAGACGAGATCTTCGCGTGCCTGGACTACGCCCAGTATCTCTACGACCTCTTCGGAATGGAGGCGCGCTACGAGCTCTCGACGAGGCCCGAGGACAAGCTCGGAACAGATGAGGAGTGGGGCTTCACCGAGGCGGCACTGGCGCGCGCGCTCGAGCGGCGGGCCATCGAGTACGAGCTGAACGAGGGCGATGGGGCCTTCTACGGCCCCAAGATCGACCTCCACATGACGGACGTCCTCGGCCGCTCGTGGCAGATGGGCACGATTCAACTCGATTCGCAGATGCCCCAGCGCTTTCAGCTCGCCTACGCGGGAGACGACAACCGCGAGCACACGCCGTACGTGGTCCACCGAGCGCTGCTCGGCTCGCTCGAGCGCTTCATCGGAATCCTGATCGAGCATTACGGCGGCGACTTTCCCGCCTGGCTGGCGCCTGAGCAGGTACGCGTGCTACCGGTTGCGGCGGCGCACCGCACCGATGCGGGTGCAATCGCGGACGAGCTTCGGGAGCATGGCTTTCGCGCCTCGCTCGCCGAGCCGGACGAGACCCTCGGCAAGCGGATCCGGGAAGCCGAGGTCGAGAAGATCCCGTACGTGATCGTCTATGGGGACCGGGAGTCGCGGGACTCGCTGGCCCTTCGCCACCGGCACGGCGAGCAGTCCACCGTCTCCCTGGCCGCGCTTCTCGACGAGCTGCGCGCCGCTGGTACACTCTGACCCCTGCAAGCAGGAGCGTCGTTTCTCCTCACCTCCGGAGCCCTGGGCTTCTCGGAGGTTCAACCGAGCAACGAGGGTTGACGGAGCTGCTGCACGCAGCTTTTGTCGTTTGAGAGAGAGGATCGCACGAGTTTGGTGAAGCTTCAGTGAGGCCGCGGCGGAGACCCGAGCCACCGCGTCCGGTTCAAGACCTGACCCGCATCAACGAGGGGATCAGGGTGCCGAAGGTGCGGCTGGTCGACTCGGACGGTTCGCAGGTCGGGATCAAGACGCGGGACGAGGCGCTCGAGTACGCGTTCTCGAAGAACCTCGATCTGGTCGAGGTGGCGGCGAACGCCGATCCGCCCGTCTGCCGGATCATGGATTACGGCAAGTACAAGTACGAGCAGGAGCAGAAGGCCAAGACCGCGAGAAAGCATCAGGTCTCGATCAACGTCAAGGAGATCAAGCTACGCCCGAAGATTGGAGTCCACGACTACGAGACGAAGAAGGGACACGTCGTCCGCTTCCTAAAGCAGCGCGCCAAGGTGAAGGTGACGATCATGTTTCGCGGCCGGGAACAGAGCCACCCGGAGCGGGGTCGTGATCTCCTCATGCGGCTTGCTGAGGATGTGAAGGAAATCGGCCAGATCGAATCCCCTCCGCTCCAGGACGGCCGCAACATGGTCATGGTTCTCGGCCCGAACAAGAGCCTCGTACAGTCGGCCCAAACCCAGGACCAGCCGGAAGCAGGAGCCAAGCCGGAAGCAGTACCCGAGCAAACGCCGGCTCAAGAGCCCGAAACGGAAGCACAAGCAGAGGTAGGAGCAGCACAAAGTGCCCAAGCAGAAAACGAATAGCTCAGCGAAGAAGCGCTTCAAGATCACCGGCACGGGCAAGATCCTGCGCCGGCACGCGATGAAGAGCCACAATTTCGAGAAGAAGAGCGCCAAGCGCAAACGCGCGTTCGCGACCGATCACGAGATCGCGAAGCAAGACAACCGCGAGGCGCGGCGCCTCCTCGGACTCTGACGGAGGAGGGGGAGTCGAATGCCTCGTGTAAAGCGATCCGTCCACGCGCGCAAGAAGCGCCGGAAGGTCCTCGAGCAGGCCAAGGGCTATGTGGGCCAGAGCAGCGTCTCCTATCGCAAGGCGAAGGAGCAGCTCCTCCACTCCGACAACTACGCCTACCGCGACCGGAAGAACAAGAAGCGGGTGTTTCGTCGCCTCTGGATCATCCGGATCAATGCAGCCGCGAGGCGCGAAGGCCTGTCGTACAACCAGTTCGTGAGCGGTTGCCGGAAAGCCGAGATCGATCTCGACCGGAAGGTGCTCGCAGACATCGCGGTCAGCGACCCGGCGGCGTTCTCCAAGATCGCGGCCGAGGCCAAAGCCGCGCTCGAAGCCTGACCTAGAAGCCTGAGCGACCGCGAGCCCATCCCGGAGGCCTTCCGCCGCATGGCGGAGGACTTCAAGCAGGGAGGCTCTCCGCTCTACGCCCGCCTCGCGCGCGAGTACGCGGACGACCCGCGGCTCGTTCAGATCGCAGCCGACCACAAGCCGAGGTGGGAAGTGCCGCTCAAGGTGTTCGCCGCGGTTCACCACCTCGCCCTCACCGGCAGGGTGGAGGACCCGTGGTCGTCCTTCGGGGACGTGCTTCAGAGCTACGCGGACGAGTGCGCGCGCTTCGTAGCCGAGCAGCCGGTCCAGACGAACGAGGTTCAGCGTTGCTGGGGGCTCCTGCCCGGGTTCCTCTCGGCCGCTGATCGAAGTCGCAAGTTCTCGCTCGTGGAGCTTGGCCCGAGCGCGGGGCTGAACCTTTTCTGGGATCAGTATCGCTACCGCTATCCCGATGCTGTTTGGGGACCGGCCGACGCACCGATCGAGCTTTCCGGCCGGGCCCGAGGCGGTCCCCCCGCCGAGCTATTCGAGCGTGACGTCGAGGTTGTCCGGCGCTTCGGGATCGACCGCCATCCGGTCGACGTCAGGGACGAGGCTGGCGCGAAGCTCCTCGAGGCATTCGTCTGGGCCGACCAGCCGGAACGCATCGAGCGTCTCCGGCGCGCGGTCGAAGTGGTGCGAAAGAACCCTCCGGAGCTCGTCCAGGGTGACTACGTCGAGCTCCTGCCGAAGGTGCTCAGCGAGCGTCCAGACGAGGCCCTCATGGTTGTCTACCACTCTGCTTCGGTCGTCTATCTGCACCGAGACGTCAGGGAGCGTCTGCGGGAGGAGATTGAGGAGGCGGGGAGCCAGGGGCCGCTCGCCTGGCTCTCCTACGAGTCGGTCGAGGAGACGCCCGGCTTCTACGTCTTCGTGCTCGAGCTCCAGAGATGGCCAGGGGGAGAGCGGCGCCGGCTGGCGAGGCTCGACGGCCACGCGAACACGCTGGAGTGGCTTCCGTGATCACATCCGCGTCGAATGCTCGCTTGAAGCTCGTACGGAAGCTCGCGGGGCGACGCCAGCGCGAAAAGCTCGGCCTCTTCGTCTGCGAGGGAGAGGACCTAATCGAGGCGGCGCTGGATGCGGGGATCCAGCCGGTTGAGGCGCTCGTCGACGCCGAGCGACCGGCGCTGGTCGACCGGCTGGGGAAGGCGGAGGAGGTTCAGCCCGCGCTCATGGCCGAACTCTCGACGCTCGGGCATCCTCCACGTGTGATCGCGGTTTTCCGGCAGGCTGACCTTCCGCGAGGGTTCGTTGCGCCGGTCGGCCTTGGACTCTGGCACGTTGGCGACCCGGGAAACCTCGGCACGCTCCTTCGGACCGCAGACGCGCTCGGACCGGCTTTCGTGGCGCTTTCGCACGGCTCGGCAGATCCGACCGCGCCGAAAGCTCTGCGCGCCTCCGCCGGGGCCGTGTTTCGCGTCCCGATCGGACTCCTCGACGAGGCGCCGCGCCCGTGGTTCGCTCTCGTCGCGTCCGGGGGTCACCCGCTTTGGGAGGCCGAGTTGGGCGAGGGCACCTTCGTCCTCGGGGCGGAGCGTGAAGGGCTTCCCTCCGACGTGCTCGAGAGCTGCGAGGAGCGTGTAACGATCCCGCAGGAGCCGGCGGCCGAGTCGCTGAACGTCGCCGTCACAGGAGCCGTCGCCCTCTACGAGCTCCGGCGTCGTAGACTCGCCTAGAGATGGCTAACCGGCAATTACCACACCCACGGATGGCGGCCCAGCACGGTGCCAGGCCGCACCCCGCCCTTGTCAAGGCTTCTAGCCTTGCCTGCGGGCGATGGCGCACCCTGGCTTGTGTCCCGTCCCCGAGGGCGCGTCAATTACCGATCAGCCATCTAGTGACCAGGCGGGAATGGCTTGAGGCGTACCGAAGAGCCTGGGAGCAGGCGGACGTCGACGCCGCAGTCGCCCTCTTCACGGAGGACGCCGTCTACCGCTCGTCGCCCTTCCGGCCCCCTAGCGTCGGCTCGAGAGGGATCCGCGAGTACTGGAGCGCCGTCACCTCGGCGCAGCGCGAAACTCAGGTGAGAATCGGCGAGCCAATCGAGGCCGGCTCGAAGGTGGCGGTCGAGTGGTGGACGACGATGCGGGAGGGCGAGAACGAGATCACCCTCCCCGGCTGCCTCGTCCTTCGCTTTGCGGAGGACGGGCGCTGCAAGGAGCTGCGGGAGTACTGGCACGTCGAGCACCGTCGCATCGACCCTCCTGAAGGGTGGGGGCGTTAGCCGCAGCGCTCGGCGACCCAAACGGTGTCCTCGCCGCCGGTGTAGGGTCGCCGGTCGAACCAGCCGTAGCTCGCGACGACGTTGAACCCCGCTTCCTCGAGCAGCTCGCGCCACCGCTCGGGGTGAAGCCAGGCGAGTTCCATCGTCGTCTCGCCCCCGTTCCCGCGCACCGAGAGAGTGAGCACGTGCGCCTCGGAGTCCCAGTCGGCGCGCTCCCAGATTCCCGGCTCACGCTCGAGCCAGCGACCGTCCGTCTCCCTCATGTCGTCTTCGCCCGGCGCAAAGACGTCGAAGACGAACCGGCCGCCGGGGAGGAGCAGCTCGCGCGCGGCTCGCAGCGAGGTCAGCCGGGCGGGATCGGATTTCAGGTGGAGAAGCGCTCGGAACGGGGACGTGACGAGCGCGACCCGCTCGGGCACCGGCGGATCGGTGAGGTCTCCGACACGGAGGTCGAGGAGTTCGGAGACTCCCGCTTTCTCCGCCCGCCGCCGGCAGACCTCCAGCATCCCCTCTGAGGAATCGACGCCGATCACGCGTATTCCCGCCTGCGCGGTCGGCACCGCGATCCGCCCGGTTCCGACTCCCAGTTCGACCACAGGCGAACCGGCCTTGCAGGCTTCGTGAACGTAGTACTCGACATCCTCCGTAACGCTTCGGCTCCAAGCGTCGTAGAGGCCGGCGATCGCGTCGTAGGTGCTCAGCCCGGTTTCCTCGCGACCCAGACGAACTCCGGGCTCTCGTCGTCGAACGGCCTTCGATCGAACCAGCCGTAGAGCGCCTCCGTCTCGAGCCCGGAGACGTCGAGCAGGCCCTCCCACTCGGAGCGAGTCACCCACCAGAGCGAGAGCGAGCGGCCCCCCTCACCGGGCCGGCCCACGAACGCGGTCACGTCGACCCTGTTGTCGCCTGGAGCCTGTCTCACGTGCTCCCAGATCTCGGCGCTTCGGTTTCCGTGCGGCTCGGTGGTTCCGTCGATTCGCGCCGCAGTATGAGGGTTGAAGACGAAGGCGTTCCAAGCGAAGCGCCCGCCGGGCAGGAGCGACGCCGCCACACGCTCGAAGGTCCGGCGCCTTTCCGCCCAGGTGGACAGGTGGAGCAGAGCTCGGTAGGGGCAGTAGATGAGTGCCGCGGGCTCGTCGAGCTCCAACTCCCGCATGTCGCCTTCGCGTAGCTCGAGCTTGACGCCGGCCTCGTCGGCAGCTGCCCGGGCCCGTTCGAGCATGGCTACAGAGGAGTCGATCCCGAGGACCGGACATCCGGTCTCTCGGGCAACGGGGATCGCCACGCGCCCAGTCCCGACCGCGAGCTCGACCACCGGCCCAGGTGCCTCGCGAGCAAGCTGGACGTAGAAAGGCACGTCCTCGGTCATCTCCGCAGCCCAGTGGTCGTAGATCTCTGCGAACGGGTCGTAAGCGCTCATTTGCCGATGATACGCTCGCCCCATGGACGCCGCCCAGCTCGAAAACGAGGCGTTAAGCGCGATTGCGGGCGCCTCGACGACCGAGGATCTGGACGAGGCTCGCATCCGCTTCCTGGGGCGCAAGAGCGACCTGAAGCAGGCACTTCGGCAGGTCCGCGACCGCGACACAGGCATGACGCTGAACGCCGTCCGAAAGCGGCTCGAGGCGTCGTTCGGCGAGCGGCAGGCTGGCCTCGAGCGCGACGAGCTCGACCGGAGCCTGCGGGAGGACGTCGTCGACCCGACCCTGCCGGGCCTGGCAACCGCACGCGGGCACCTACACCCGATCACGCACATCCGCCGCGAAGTCGAGGACGTCTTCCTCGGTCTCGGCTATCGCGTCCTCGACGGCCGGGAGGTCGAGACCACCGAGTACAACTTCGACGCTCTGAACTTCCCGTTCTGGCACCCGGCTCGCTCGCCTCTCGCGTCGCTCTATCTGAACGAGCGCACGCTGCTCCGCACGGAGACGTCTCCGGGGCAGATCCACGCGATGCAGGAGAGCCCCCCGCCGATCTATCTCGTGACGCTCGGCCGGGTCTATCGCCGCGACACGCCCGATGCGACCCACTCCCCGATCTTCCACCAGGTCGAAGGCCTCGCGATCGACAAGGGCCTGACGATGGCGGACCTGAAGGGCACGCTCCTCTACCTCATGCGCGCGCTCTTCGGCGAGGAGCGGGAGGTGCGCTTCCGGACCCATTACTTCCCGTTCACGGAGCCCTCGATGGAGCCGGACGTGTCGTGCTTCAACTGTGGCGGCGAGGGCTGCCGGATTTGCAAGCACTCGGGCTGGATCGAGATGGGCGGCTCGGGCATGGTCGACCCGGCCGTCCTCGAATGGGTCGGTTATGACCCCGAGCAGTTCTCCGGGTTCGCGTTCGGGCTCGGGCTGGAGCGGATCGCCCAGCTCCGACACGGTGTTCCCGACGTCCGGCTCTTCTGGACGAACGACCTGCGCTTCCTGAGGCAGTTTTGAAGCTCCCGGTCAGTTGGCTCCGGGACTACGTCGACGTTCCCTCTCCGCTCGAAGAGGTTGCAAACCGGCTCGCCGTGGCGACGGCCGAGGTCGACCGGATCATCCGGCGCGGCATCCCCGACACGGACGGAAACCTCGGTCTCTTCAAAATCGGGCGCGTGCTGGAGGCCGGAAAGCACCCGAACGCTGACCGCCTTCAGCTCTGCCAGGTCGACGTGGGGGAGGGCAACCCGCGCCAGATTGTCTGCGGCGCCTGGAACTTCGGGCCTGGCGCCACGGTCGCGGTTGCGTTGCCGGGAGCCGTGCTGCCGGACGGCCGCACGCTCGAAAAGGCGAAGCTCCGAGGCACGGTCTCCGACGGGATGATCCTCTCCGAGCAGGAGCTCGAGCTCGGCACCGATGCAAGCGGAATTCTCGTGCTGGACGACGGCGCGGATCCTGGCACGCCGCTGGCCGACGTCCTGCCGGTGGCGGAGGAAATCCTCGAGGTCGAGGTGACGGGGAACCGCCCCGACCTCCTTTCCATCTACGGGATGGCGCGTGAGCTCGCCGCTCTCTATGAGCTCGAGCTCCGGCCGCCTCCGGGCGCTCCGGAGCTTCCGCTCGACCAGGCAGTTCAGGTTGATGTCGAGGATCTCGAAGGTTGCCCGCGCTACGACGCCCGCCTCTTCTCGGGCGTTCGGATCGGTCCATCGCCGGCGTGGCTACGCGCGCGTCTTTTGGCAGCGGGGGTGCGCGCGATCTCGAACGTCGTCGACGTGACCAACTACGTGATGCTCGGTCTCGGAAACCCGCTGCACGCCTTCGACCACTCCAAGCTGGCCGGGGGGCGAATTGTCGTACGAAGGGCGCGGGCGGGCGAGGAGCTCACAACCCTCGACGGCACGCGGCGCAAGCTTGATCCCGCTGATCTCGTGATCGCCGATGCGGAGCGCGCGGTCGCCTTCGCGGGGATCATGGGCGGGCTCGACACCGAGATCGGCGACGAGACGACCGAAGTGCTCCTCGAGACGGCGAACTTCGAGCCGACCACGATCCTCGAGAGCTCCGAGCGGCATTCGCTCCGTACCGAGGGCTCGAACCGCTGGGAGAAGGGCGTCGATCCGTACCTCGTTCCGCAGGCGGCCGCCCTCGCGACGAAGCTCCTCGTGGAGCTCACCGGCGTCGCCGAGCCCAGGCGGAACGAGGTGGTGGGATCGCTCCCGGAGCGCCCGGTGGCCCGCTTCCGTCCCGAGCGGACGAACCGGCTCGTCGGGATCGAAGTACTCCGAGACCGAACAGCGCGAGATCCTGGAGCGGCTCGGATTCGACGTGGTCGACGGCTGGGACGTCGTGGTGCCGACCTGGCGCGCCCGCGACGTGACGCGGGAGGTGGACCTCATCGAGGAGGTCGCGCGGATCCACGGCCTCGACAAGGTGCCCTTCACGCTGCCACTTCGAAGCGCCATGTTCGGTCGACTCTCGCGTGAGCAGCGGCTGCGGCGCGTGGTCGAAGACGTGCTCGTCGGCTGCGGCCTCTCCGAGGCGTACACCTGGAGCCTGGCCCGCGGAGACATCCATCCGGACGCGCTCCGCTTGCCCGTCCCCATCTCCGCCGAGCACGCGGTGCTCCGGACGAGCCTGCTCGAAGGCCTCCTCGACGCGGCCAGGTTGAACGTCGACGCGGGAAACAAGGACATCCGGCTGTTCGAGATCGCCCGGGTCTACCTTCCGACCGACGAGGCGCTTCCCGACGAGCGCTGGCACGTCGGTGCGGTGCTGGAGGGCGGGTTTTCGGCTGCGAAGGGAGTGGTCGAGACGCTCCACAGCGCCCTGCACGTGGAGGCGCGCTTCGAGCGGGGGCCCGAGCCCTTCCTCCATCCGGGCAAGGCTGCCCGCGTTGAGTCTGGCTGGTTGGGCGAGGTTCATCCGAACGTCCTCGAAGGAGGTTGGGGGGCGTTCGAGCTCGACCTGGAGACACTCTTCGCCGGCATTCCAGAGCGCATCCACTACGAGGACGTCATTACCTACCCCGCGGTCCATCAGGATCTCGCGTTCGTCGTGCCCGAGGAGGTGCTCGCCGGCGACCTGGTTGCTGCGGCGCACGAGGCCGCCGGGCCGGAGCTTCGCGAGGCGAATGTGTTCGATGTCTACCGGGGCGGCCAGATTCCCGAGGGAAGGAAGTCGATCGCACTCAGCGTCGCGTACCAGTCGCCGGAAAGGACACTCGCGGACGAGGACGCGAGGTCGATCCGCGAGCGGATCGTGGCTGCCCTCGCGGAGCGCTTCGGCGCCGAGCTTCGCGCCTAGTCCTAGCTAGCGCCGGCCGAAGAGGCGGCTCAGGAAGCCGCCGCGGTCGGTCGGATCCACGCGGATGACGGGCTCGTCCTCGTACTCCTCGAGGCTTTCGAGCTCGTCCTTCGTGAGGTCTATCTCGACCCTGCGCGGCCAGATCCCCGTCACTCCTTCGGAGGCGACGAACTTCGGCTTTCCGATCACGTGCTTCGACACGGCGAGCCCCGTGAAGACGTCCGCGGTGGGATCGCCGACGACCTTGCTCACCTTCCCGACCGCGAAACCGTCCGAGGTGAACACGTCTGCATTCGCCTCGATCGCCTTCCAGGAAACCTGTGGCTCGGGGGGCGTGCTCATACCGATCGCCCTGCGATCCGCCAGACCGGGCCCTGGGTCGCGGCGGGATGGTCGTCCGAGACGACCCTGAGCACCGTGAGCGTCCCCGTAATGCCTTCGCCGTCGAGGCGCTCGAGGCAGCGGCGCGCCATGCCGGCCGAAACGCCGTACCCGAGCTCGCGTGCGGCCCGGAAGCGGAGTGCGGTCAGCTCCCCGCCCCGGGCGGGGTTCGCGGGCGCCGTGAGGAGCGCGGCCCGCTCGATGTAGTCGGACGAGTCGAGCACGATCTCCGCATAGCAGTGCGACCAGTCGGGGGGGAACGTCTGGAGGAGCGCATCCCACGCCGCGGCAAGGCTCCCTTTCGTCTCGGCAGGCCGAGGAACGGTCGACAGCGGCGTCTCTTCGGAGCCGAGGAGAACGAGCCGTCCGCGGATCCCCTCCTGGTCGAGCCGCGCGAGCACGCGGCGGACGAGCTCGGGGCTCGCCCCCACAGGTGCGGGGCCGTTGTACACCTCGAGGACGTACCCGTCGGCGCTACGCCCGGGCGTCGCCGGCGCGAGGATCAACCCCGCCCGGCCCAGGTCCTCCGGCTCCTCCACCTTGAGCTCGAGGCGCGCGTGCGTCCAGTCCCGTGGCAGGCCGTCCAGAACCTCCGTCGCCCGCTCCGCCAGTGCCACGGCCCGATCTTAGTCTGTCTTGCTAGCGTGCCCCGTTAGTGCCCCTTCCAGCAATGCTGCACTAGTTGGCCACGGTCGAGCAGAGGCAGACCCTCTCTCCGGAGCGGCTCAGGGAGTTCCTCCGTGAGATGCTCCTGATCCGCCGCTTCGAGGAGAAGGTCGAGGAGCGTTTTCGGGCAGGTGAGCTGCCAGGGTTCCTGCACGTTGCGATCGGCCAGGAAGCCATCGCGGTCGGCGTCTGCAAAGCCCTCGAGGACGGTGACGTGATCGCCTCGACGCACCGGGCTCACGGGCACACGCTTGCGAAGGGAACCCACCCGAACGAGCTCATGGCCGAGCTCTACGGCAAGGTCGAGGGCTGCAGCCACGGTTACGGCGGCTCCATGCACCTCTACGACGTCGAGCGCGGAAACCTCGGTGCGAACGCGGTCGTGGGAGGAGGGCTGCCGGCGATCACGGGTGCCGCACTCGCGTTCAAGATGCGCGGTGAGCCCCGCGTCGCGGTCGCCTTCTTCGGTGACGGCGCCACCAACATCGGCACCTTCCACGAGTCGTTGAACCTCGCCCAGCTCTGGCGCGTGCCGGCCGTCTTCGTGTGCGAGAACAACCACTACGCGGAGTCGACCCCGGCCGCCCAGCAGCTTCCGATCGAGAACCTGGAGCAGCGCGCGGTCGCATTCGGGATGACCTCCATGAACGTCGACGGCCAGGATGTCGAGGCTGTCTACAGGGCGACGAAGAAGGCCCTCGAGCACGCGCGCGAGGGCAAGGGACCGGTCTTCCTCCTCTGCGAGACGTTTCGCCTCACGGGCCACTACGTCGGCGACCCGCAGGTCTACCGGCCGAAGGAGGAGGTGCGCGAGGTTCGCGCCAAGCAGGACCCGCTCCCCAAGCTCCGCGAGAAGCTCGAGATCTCGGACGAGGACTGGGACGAGCTCGACCGCGAGGTGACCGAGCTCGTGGAGGGCTCCGTCGAGTTTGCGAAGAGCGGCACGGATCCAAAGCCGGAAGACGCCCTCAAAAATGTCTACGCGTAGCGCCCAAAGCTGATGCCCGAGACGACGTACCGCGAGGCGATCCGCGACTCGATGAGCGAGGCGATGCGCCGCGACGGCGACGTCTTCATCATGGGCGAGGACATCGCGGAGATGGGCGGTTCCATGGGCGTCACCCAGGGGATGCTCGAGGAGTTCGGGCCGGACCGGGTGCGGAATACGCCCATCTCGGAGATGGCCATCGTCGGGGCGGGCATAGGCGCCGCCATGCAGGGCATGCGCCCGATCGTCGAGATCATGTACCAGGACTTCACGACGCTCGCGATGGAGCAGCTCGTGAGTCAGGCGGCGAAGCACCGCTACATGTCCGGCGGCCAGCTCTCCGTGCCGCTGACGGTTCGAACCCAGGGCGGCGCCGGCTGGTCACCGGGCGCGCAGCACGCGCAGCAGCTCGAGGCGTGGTTCGTCCACGTGCCGGGTCTGAAGGTGGTCTTCCCGTCGACGCCAGCGGATGCGCAGGGGCTCCTCTGGTCCTCGATCTACGACGAGAATCCGGTCATGTTCTTCGAGCACCGGACCCTCTATCCGATCAAGGGAGAGGTGCCCGACGAGATCGAGCCGATCGAGCTCGGGAAAGGGCGAATTCACCGTGAGGGCGAGGACGTCACGGTCGTCGCCACGGGCCGGCTCGTCCATGAGTCACTGGCCGCCGCCGACGACGCGGAAGAGCAAGGCATCTCGGTCGAGGTGATCGACCCGCGCACGCTCCAGCCGCTCGACGAGGAGACCGTGGTCGCGTCCGTCAACAAGACTAGCCGCTGCGTCGTTGCCCACGAGGCGGTCGTCCGCATGGGCTGGGGAGCCGAGCTGGCCGCCGTCGTCCAGGAGAAATGCTTCGACTACCTCGACGCTCCGGTTGAGCGCGTCGGCGCCAAGTTCACGCCGATCCCGTTCGCGCCCGTGATGGAGGAGTTCGTCATTCCGCATAAGGCGGATGTGCTCGAGGCGATTCTTCGCACGATGGAGCGCGGCTGAGTCGTGGCCAACCAGGTCACGCTCCCGCGGCTCGGCCAGGGCATGGAGTCCGGCACGATCGTTCGCTGGCTGAAGGCGGAGGGTGACAAGGTCGAGAAGGGTGAGCCGCTCTATGAGCTCGACACGGAGAAAGTGACCCAGGAGGTGGAATCCGACGCCTCCGGGGTCGTCTTGAAGATCCTCGCTGGCGAAGGCGAGGAGATCGAAGTCGGGAAACCGGTCGCCGTGATCGGCGAAGAAGGCGAGGACATCTCCTCGGAATCTGACGATTCGTCGGAGGAACCCGGTTCGGACGGGGACGGAGCGGCTCGCGACGTGGCGGACGACGAGCTGAAGGAAGAGGGCGATCCGGCGCCGAAGCGCGAGAGCGAACGCGAAGAGGGACGAGAGGCGCGCGCTGACTCCGACGGAAAGCCCGAGCAGGCCAAACAGGCCGAACCCGTCGAGCAACCGGAGATTTCTGGACGGCGGGTGAAGGCCTCGCCGCTGGCCCGGCGGCTCGCAAAGGAACGCGGACTGGAGCTCTCCAGCCTCCAGGGAACCGGTCCGGAGGGCCGCATCGTCGCCGAGGACGTCGAGCGCGCTGCCGCCCAGCCAGGTTGGGCAGCCGAGGCGCCGGCGAGCACGGAGATTGAGGTCGTGCAGCTCTCGAGCATGCGGAAAACGATCGCCCGGCGGATGACCGAGGCCTGGGAGACGCCGCACTTCCAGATTGCGATGACGATCGACATGCGCGCGGCCATGCGCCTCCGAGAGCTGCTCGTCGAGCGCACCCAGGAGGGCGCGGCGCGGCCGACCTTCTCGGACGTCCTCACGAAGGCCTGCGCGATGGCGCTCCTGCGCCACCGGGACATGAACGCCCACTTTGCCGGGACGGAGGTGCACATCTTCCCGACCGCGAACATCGGGATCGCAGTCGCAGTCCCGCACGGCCTCGTCGTGCCGGTGATTCGAAACTCCGAGCGGAAGTCGATCGCCGAACTCGCCGCGGCGCGCGCTGATCTCGTCGCGCGTACGCGCGCAAGCAAGCTCACGCAGGGCGACCTCGAGGACGGCACCTTCACGATCTCGAACCTGGGGATGTACGGGGTTGACCGGTTCGTCGCGGTGCTCAACCCACCTCAGGCCGGGATTCTGGCCGTCGGCGCGATTCAGGAGCGCCCCGTGGTCGAGGACGGCGAGCTGGTTGCGCGGCCGGTGATGGAGCTCACACTCTCCTGCGATCACCGCTCGGTGGACGGCGCCACCGCCTCGGAGTTCCTCGGGACCGTCAAGGCGTTCCTCGAAGAACCCGGCCTCATGCTCTAGATGCAGATCTGGTACCGCGTCAAGGATCTTGACCGGGCCGAGCGCTTCTACGTCGACATTCTCGGCTTCGAAAAGCTCTACCGGGACGAGAAGGACAGGTGGATGCGGCTCGGCCGTGATGGGGTCGAGGTTCACATCGCCGAGAGCGATGTGGGAAAGCCGGACACCGACACCGCGCTGGCGATTGAGGTGGACGACGTGAAAGCGGAGGCAGCGCGGCTTCGCGAGGCCGGAGTGAACGTGGGAGTCGTGCTCGAGATACCCGGGGCGATCCGCATCCTCGACGTCTTCGACGCCGACGGTAACCGCATCCAGCTCACGCAAGACGTCTGAGCAGCCGACCCGGCCGATGTTGACAGCGGCGTCCCTCGAACGAGGGATGGGTCGGGCATCCTGGCGGGCCGAAAACCTCTCGTGACCGGATTTCCCCCGGGTCACGCGAGGGCGGCTCACGGGCCGCCCTCGAGTTCTTCGCAGGCTCGGGACAGGGCTATTTGGCGGCCGCTCTGCCTTCCCGCGCCCAGATGCGATCCTGTCATTCGACCTCGTCGAGGA
Source organism: uncultured Actinomycetes bacterium (assembly GCA_963737615.1). Lineage (GTDB taxonomy): Bacteria > Actinomycetota > Thermoleophilia > Gaiellales > Gaiellaceae > DASQGA01. Next base: position 17,943 of record CAVTTI010000008.1, read on the forward strand.
GTTCGCGATCACGCCGGCCGCCGTGAGCCGGGTCCGACGATGTGCTGGAGCCCGGCGCCCCGGACGACCGATAGGATCGTTCGCGGAACGCGAGATTTGAGGGGAGACCATGGACTGTGACGTCGCCGTCCTCGGCGGAGGGCCGGGCGGATACACGGCCGCGATCCGCGCTGCACAACTGGGCGCGAAGACCGTCTGCATCGAGAAGGAAGCTGAGCTCGGGGGTACATGCCTGCGGATCGGCTGCATCCCGACCAAGGCGTGGGTACAGACCGCGTTCGCTATCAAGGAGGCGGAGGAGACTTTCGCCAAGCTGGGTGTGAACGTCGGTGCGCCGGAGCTCGACTTTGCGAAAGCGAACGAGTGGAAAGACGCCGTCGTCAAGAAGCTGACGGGCGGTGTCGCGGTGCTCTTCAAGGCCAACGGCGTCGAGTGGGTGAAGGGCACGGGCCGCTTCAAGGATTCGAGCACGATCACGGTCGAGGGTGGGGAGGACCTGAGCTTCAAGAGCGCCGTCGTCGCGACCGGCTCCTTCCCGCTCCGTCCGCCGATCGAGGGGATCGACTCGGCCCGCTGCGTGGACTCTACGGGCCTCCTCTCACAGACCGAGGTGCCGAAGCGGCTCGTGATCCTGGGCGGCGGCATCATCGGCTGCGAGTTCGCGTCGATCCTGCGCCGGTTCGGAAGCGAGGTGACAATCGTCGAGATGCTGCCTGCGTTGATCCCGGCTGAAGATGCGGATGCCCAGAAGGAGCTCCTGAAGCAGTTCAAGAAGCGCGGCATCGACGTCTATCTCGAGTCGCAGTGCACGAAGGTCGAGGAGCAGGGCGACGGCCTGGTTGTGCACTACGGCGACGGCCAGACCCTGGAGGCCGATCTCATGCTGGTTGCCACAGGGCGCGGCCCGCTCGTGGCCGACATTGGGCTCGAGACCGCCGGCATCGATTTCGACCCCAAGCAGGGCATTGCCTCCGACGAGCACCGCCGAACCACGGCCGCAAACATCTATGCAGTCGGAGACTGCGCAGGCTACTGGCAGCTCGCCCATACGGCGTTCCGCGAGGGCGAGGTCGCAGCTGAGAACGCGATGGGCCACGAGGCGACCGTCGACAACCGTGGCGTCCCGCGGCCCATCTACACGGACCCCGAGATCGCCGCCGTCGGGCTCACCGAGCAGGAGGCACGAGAACAGCACGGTGATGACGTCGCGGTCGGCATGTTCCCGTGGGCTGCAAACGGCCGCGCGATGATGCAGAACGAGACCGTCGGCTGGGTGAAGTCGATCCACGAGACGCGCTACGGCGAGTTCCTCGGGCTCGTCATGGTGGGCCCGCACGTAACCGATCTCGTCGAGGCGGGCGTCGTCGCGCTCGATGCAGAAGCGACCGTGGAGACGATCGCCGACGGCATGGCGGCGCACCCGACACTGTCAGAGGCGATCAAGGAAGCCGGACTCGTCGCGCTCGGCCGGGCGATCCACCTTCCGAACAAGAAGCGCGCGAAGGCGAGCGCGTAGGGCGTCCCCCCGGCCTCCGCACGTCCGTGAGTAACAAATGGGGGATGCGAGACGCGCCCTTCGGCACCATTCTGAGACCGTGCTCCCGCTGACCGGCGAGCGGCCCGCTAACCACGCGGCGGTCCGCCGTGCGGCACGCCGGCCGGCGGAGCCTTCCTCGCTAGATATGTCCGGCCAATCGCCGCTGCGCGGTTAGATGGTTGTCGGTAATGGGCGCGGTGATTGCTGATCAACCATCTAAACTCGCCGGGTCGAAAAGGGGAGGCAAGATGAACAAACGAAAGGCGATGATCGGCTGGCTGGTCTATACCGGCGGGGCAACGATTGCGAAGCGGATGCTGAAGTCGAAGGCGAAGGCAGCGGTGCCCGGGAAGAAGGCGGGCTCGCGACGACTGAGCTTCGCGGCGATCCTGGCCGGGGTCGGTGCCGCGGTCGGAGCGCTCATGTTCTGGCGCCGGCGCGGCGCGTCGGACGACTACACCCCGAGCTGACCCGGGAAACGGTCGTCGTCGGTGGAGGGCTCGCCGGCCTCGCCGTCGCGCGATACACCGCCGAGCGCGGCGACAAAGTCGTTCTCGTCGAGCGGGGTGGGATCGGTGCCGGCGCGTCGGGGCGAAACGGTGGCTTTCTCTTTCGGCAGCCGGCGGCGTGGATCAACGAGCACTTGGAGGAGTCCGCGGCGATTTATGCCGAGCTGCAGGACGATGGACCGGTACCGTTCGACTTCGGGCCGCGCCCCCAACTCGTCCTCGCAGTCGAAGAGAGCGAGCTCCCACACGCGCGGGTCTATGCGGAATCCGTCGGCGGCGAGGAGGTCGATCTTCGCCAAGACGACTGGTTTGCGGGCGACCTCGCCGGCGGGTACGTCGTCGAGGGCGGGCACGTCCTCGACGCGATGGGCGCCACGAGTGCGATGGCCGAGGCCGCTCGGCGGGCCGGGGTCGAGCTCCGTCTCTGCTGCGAGGCGAAGCGGATCCTCGTCGCAGTGGATCGGGTTGCGGGCCTTGTCACGGACGCAGGCATACTCCGCTGTGATCGCCTCGTCGTTGCGAGCGGCCCGCGGACGAGGTTTCTCCTCCGCACGGCAGGAATCGATCTCCCGATCTCGTCTTCGCGGGGCTGGCTCATGGAGACGGCTCCCGTCGACCGGCCGCCCCCGTACTCGATCGAGCAGGCAGTTTGGCCGGTGCAGGAGGAGATGGGCGCGCTCGTCGCGGAGCCCACGCTCGCGCAGGTGGCAGCTGGGAAGGCCGAGGAGCCGGGCATCGTCTCGCTTCTGCTCGGCGGGCGCTCGGCCGGCCAGTGCCTGATTGGGACTTCACTGGGGCGGTCGTTGACGGAGGAGCCGGAGGGCGCTGGCACGGTCCGTCGCCTCGCCGAGCGCGCGGCCCGGGTCTCGCCTCACCTGCGCGAGGTCCCGATCGTCGCCGCGTGGTCGGGGCGGCGTGCGATGAGTCCCGACGGCCTTCCGGTCGTCGGCCCGGTGCCCGAGCTGGAGGGCCTCGAGGTCGCTTCGGGATTCTCGTCGATTGGGATGATGACCATTCCGGCCGCCTGCAAGCGGCTTGCGGAGGGTGCGCCGACCACGGAGCACCGGCCTGGACGCTTCGTGTGATCCGGCCGTTTACTCCTGGGGATGCTCCCGCGGTCGCGGTGCTTGCTCGCGCGGCCAATCCGCATTGGCTTTGGACGGCGGAGAGTCTCTTGCACGAGTACGAGAGCCAGCCGGAGCGAGCACGGGCGAACTGGCTCGTCGCGGTCGACGGCGACGAAGTCGTGGGCTGGGCGGAGGCCGGCTTGACCTGGCAGGTCGCGAGTGCCGGTGTCGCCGAAATGTGGGTGGTGGTCCGGTCGGACCGGCAAGGCGAGGGCTTCGGCCGCAAGCTGTTCAACCGGTCGGAGGCCCACCTGCGCGCCTGCGGTGCTCGAAAGATGACGTCGTATGCCCTCCCGGGCTTAAGCGGCGAGCGGTTTGCCGCTGCGCGAGGCTTCACGACGGCACGACAGGAGCAGCTCTACGACATCGACCTCCATGCACTCGATCTTCCCCCTTCGTCTCCCCCTCCCGGAGCCGAGATCCTCCGGCTCGCGGAGCTCCGCGATCGGGTGCACGAGCTGTACGAGCTCTTCGTGGAAGTGGAAGCGGGGATGCCGACCGACGAGCCGTGGACCGGCTCGAGCTTCGACGAGTGGGAAGGCGAGATGTGGCGGAACCCGCACCTCGACTGCGAGACCAGCGTCGTCGCGTTCGTCGACGGGCGCGCCGTGGCCGCATCCTGGCTCCTCGTTGCCGGACGCTTCGCGGAGGTCGAGGTGACAGGCACGTTGCCCGAGTTCCGCCGCCGTGGGCTCGCGCGCGCGAGCAAGCTCGCGTCCATGCGGCTCGCTGCCGAGCTAGGGGTGGAGCGGATCGTCACCGGGACGGATTTCGAGAACATCGGCATGCTCGCCCTGAACGACTCGCTCGGATTTCGCCGGACAGCCGTGCAGCTGGAGCTCTCGAAGCTCCTCGATTAGGCTGCTGCCGTGGATCCGCTGACCGCACCGATCGACGGGGCCGAGCACCGCGAAGTAGGCGGCGCCACGGTCGACGTCGTGCCGGCGGGCAGCGGTCGGGTGAAGCGCGTCGTCTACCCCTCCGGCTTCCGCTGGTCGAAGGACATGAAGCCTGAAGTGGGCACGGACCTCTGCATGCACGCCCACGTCGGGTTCCTCGCACGCGGCCGGATCGAGGGCATGTACGCCGACGGCTGCACCTTCGAGCATGAAGCCCCAGCGGTGATCGCGCTCGAGCCGGGTCACGACGCGTGGGTCGCTGGCGAGGAGCCCGCTGTCGTGATCGAGTTCGACTTCGAGGGCGAGACGGCCGACCGCTTCGGCCTGCCGGCCGAGCACGGTCATTAGCTGACGGCTTGACGAAACGGTTGGCGCGGAGGAAGCGGCGAGACCGCCTCGTCTCGACGCCGCGAAAGCTCGATGGCCGAGCGGCTCCCGGATCTAGCGCAAGCGGAGCTCGATCCACGTCGAGGCTGCGAAGGCGAGCAGGTCGCCGCCCGCCGTGTGCAGCGCGGAGCCGGCTAGGCGCTTGCGACCCTCGATCGCACGCCGCCAGCCGGTCGCGACGTGCGGCTCACCGGCACGCGGCAGCTCGACGATGCGAGCGGCGAGCCTTCCGAGGAGGATTCCTTCGCGTTGGAAGTCGTCGACTGCCCAGCCGGATGGGCAGTCGAGAGCCGCCCAGACGAGCTCCGGTGGCACCTGGCCGCCGGGCACCCAGGGGGCGGCAACGAGCCCGTCCCGTCCCGCGACCGGCCCAGGGTAGATGGCAAGCCCGTCCCTTCGGTCCGGGCCGCAGACAAAACACGTCGAGTAAGCGTGGTGGATGAAGCCCGCGAAGTCGCGTGCAGCCAGGTCAGCCTCGGGTAGCGAGACAGGTTCGGGCACGTTGACGTCGAGCTGGACAGCCTTTGCCTCCGCAACGAGCCGGCCGCCGTCGCGAAGCTCGACTCGGTCGCCGTCCCGGACGAGCGCCAAAGGGGCGTCGAGCGGTGGGGGAAGACGGAGCGTCACCTCAGCGTCTCCGTCCACGCGCGCGGCGACGAGGCCACAGGCATAGCCGCCGTTCGCGGATCCGGGAGGGCCGTTGTAGCGGCCGGGAATGACAACCGACTCGTCCATACGGCCGAGACCATATGGGTTCCACCTCCATCACAGGACGGCTCGGTCTTGGCTCCAGACCGACACGCGCCGGCCCGACACGAGGGCGGAGGCATCCGAGCTCATCGAGCGTCTGCGCCGCGAAGACCCGCTCAGCGAGCGCTGACCGTTTCAGCACGTCACGGGCGGGCCGACTCATTCCGCCGAGAACGTAGAGGTCCGACGAGGGGTCGGGCCCTTCGAACGCACACATGTGTGTCGCGAGTCGACAGATAGGAGCGCATGCGCGGGATTGCCGTCCAGGCAGCGCTATCACCGGTGGGTGTCCAGCGATCGGAAGGAGAAAGAGTGATGCGCTCGAGAGGTCGAACGCCTCGAATCCCGGTGCTCGGCGCTGTGGCGGTTCTAGGAGTCGTCGCGGCCACGTTCGCTGCGGCGGCGATCCCGGACGACGACGGGACGCTCCATGCCTGTCGCATGCTGAAGAACGGGAAGCTACGGGTCGTCGCGGATCCCGATAACTGCCGGCCCAAGGAGCGAAAGCTCTCATGGAATATCCGCGGGCCGAAAGGCGATGCAGGGCGGGCTGGAGCTGCCGGCGCGCAGGGCCCCCCCGGCGAGCAGGGAGTGAGGGGCGAGTCAGGGGCCGCAGGGCCTCCAGGCCCAGCCGGCCCGCAGGGACCGAAAGGCGATCCGGGAGCGGGGCTTTCGTCCTTTGAAGCGCTGAGCGATCTTGCTTGCACGTTCGGGGGTGAGCAAGGCACGATCCAGATCGAGTACGACGTCGACGGCCAGGCGGAGATCACCTGCGTCACCGAGGATGCGCCGCCGGTGGGCGAGGCACGTCTCACGGTCAACGAGTTCTCGACGGGCGTTACAGGGGCGCTCGGAAACGAGTTCGTCGAGATCGCCAACGCGGGCGACGCGGGGGCGGACGTCGGCGGATTCAAGCTGATCTACAGGTCGGCCTCCGGGACGAGCGATGTCACGCTTGCGACGGTTCCGGCCGGCACCGCGATTCCTGCAGGTGGCTTCTATGTCTTCGGTGGGAACGCCTACGCCGGCAGCCATGCGGCGGACCAGAGCTTTGGCTTAGGGCTCTCCTCGACTGCGGGCGGAATCGGCCTCCGTGACACCACGGGTGCGCTCGTTGATTCCGTCGGCTACGGCGACGGGACGGCGAACGCCCTGGTCGAGGGAAGTGCCACCGTTGCACCGCCGATCACGGATGCGCCCGGAAGCAGCGCCGGGCGAAACGGTGCGAGCGGGGACACGAACAGCAATGCCGCCGATTTCAGCGTCTCTGGGGCCCCGACGCCCGGCGCCTCGAACGGCTAGCGACCAGATTCGGCCGGCGGGGGCGCCAGCGTCACCCCCGGCGAGTCCGCGCTAGCGATGCCGGTAGACGATGCGTCCGCGGTTCAGGTCGTACGGGCTCAACTCGACCTTGACCCGGTCGCCCGGAAAGATCTTGATGCGGAAGCGGCGCATCTTGCCGGCCGTGTAGCCGAGCGCCTCGTGCCCGTTGTCGAGCTGGATCTTGAACATGCCGTTCGGAAAGGCCTCGACGACCTCCCCCTCCATCTCGAGCTTCTCCTCCTTTGTCGCTATCGGACCACCTCCTTTCTCAGGGGAAAGTGTAAACCGGAAATCGGGTGCGGTCCACCCCCCGGACTAGAATCGACTGCCCGTGCCCGAGGCGCCTTTCGTTCACCTTCACGTCCACTCCGAGTACTCGATTCTCGACGGGGCGTGCCGCATCCCTGACCTCGCCGCACGTGCAGCCGAGCTCGAAATGCCCGCTGTCACGCTCACCGACCACGGCTCGCTCGCCGGCGCGGTCGAGCTCTACCGCGAGGCCGGGAAACATGGTGTCAAGCCGATTCTTGGCTGCGAGGTCTACGTCGCCGACGACCGAAGGGCACAAACGAAGGGGTATGCCCACCTGACGCTTCTTGCCGAGTCGAATGAGGGCTACGCGAACCTGATCAAGCTCGCGTCGGCCGGATTCCTCGAGGGCTACTACTACAAGCCGCGAGTCGACTGGGAGCTCCTCTCCTCGCATTCGCCGGGGCTGATCGCGCTCTCCGGTTGCCTCTCGGGACGGGTCTGCAAGGCGCTCGAGAACGGGAATCGTGGCGAGGCAGAGCAGGAGCT
>CAVTTI010000009.1:0-12608 GCA_963737615.1 uncultured Actinomycetes bacterium
AACCAGGGACCTCCCGCGTGTGAAGCGGGCGCTCTCCCGCTGAGCTATGCGCCCGGGAACGGCGAGAATACCAACGGCACTCTCGCTGCTACCATCTCCCTCCCGGTCGCGCTAAGCGGGGAGCTAGCGGTTCCCTGAACCCGCAATCCGCTCTAGCGGGGCCGAACTCCTTCCCGAGGAGGAACGTTCGAGGGTAGGGCTTTCCGACGTAAGTGTTGACTGTCAGGTCCCGCGCACTGAGAGCCTGCGAACCGCGTCAGGTCCGGAAGGAAGCAGCGCTAAGCAGCTTCTCTCAGGTGCCGCGGAGCAGCCTGGCACGAGCAAGCGTCGTACGCACCGCCTCCGAGCCAACTACGACGGAAGGTGCGCGGCCGGGACTCAAATCGAGGGAACCCATGGTTCCCTCGAGGGCTCCCTCCTTGCTTGGGGAACCTTTGGTTCCCCTCGCCCCCTCCTCCGTTTAGCATGGCTGCGTGACCGCGCTCTACCGAAAGTACCGGCCTCAGGCCTTCGACGAGGTCGTTGGACAAGAGGCGGTCGTCCGCACGCTCCGGAACGCGATCGGTCGCGATCAGATCCGGCAGGCATATCTCTTCGCGGGGCCGCGCGGGACCGGCAAGACGTCGCTCGCCCGCATTCTGGCAAAGGCACTCAACTGCGAGCAGGGCCCCACGGTTGAGCCCGACGGCACGTGCAACTCGTGTCGCACGATCGCGTCCGGCACCTCGCTCGACGTGATCGAGATGGATGCTGCAAGCCAGCGGGGGATCGACGACATCCGCGAGATCCGGGACCGCGTCGTCCTCCAGCCGGTCGAAGGCCGGTACAAGGTCTACATCCTCGACGAGGCGCACCAGCTCACGGACGCTGCCTTCAATGCGCTCCTGAAGCTGATCGAGGAGCCGCCGCCCCATCTCGTGTTCGTCTTCTGCACGACCGAGCTCGGGAAGATGCTCCCGACCGTCCGTTCCCGCTGCCAGACGTTCATGTTCACGCGGCCGCGCCTTCCGGAGCTGACGAGGCTCCTACGCACTGTGGCGGACGGCGAGAAGATCGACGCCCCGGACGCGGCCCTCGCCCTGGTGGCGCGGAGCGCCCGCGGAAGCTTCCGGGACGCAGTGTCGACTCTCGACCAGCTTGCCGCCGCGACCGATGGACAGATCACGGTTCAGGCGGTGCTGCAACTGCTCGGTGCCGTTGAGGAGGAGGCCCTCTTCCGGATCTGCGACCTGATCGTCGACCGCGACACCGGCGGCCTCCTCACTTTCGTCGAGGAGCTCGCCGACCAGGGACAGGATCTGGCCCGCCTCGTCACCGACCTGCTCGAGCATCTCCGCCACCTTCTGCTCGTCCAGCACATGGGCGAGGTGCCCGAATCGATCCCGGTCACTGACGAGACGCGCGAGCGGCTCCGCTCCCAGGCGAACCAGCTCGGCGAGCCCGACGTTCTACGGCTCGTGGACCTCCTCGCCCTCGCGGTCGACGACGCTCGCCAGGGCGGCGACCCGCGCCTTCCACTTGAGCTCGCGCTCGTCAAAGTGACACGGCCCGGAGCCGACCTTTCCCGTGAGTCGCTCTCCTACCGGCTGGCGCAGCTGGAGTCACGCACTCGCGAGCCGCACCACACCCCGGCCCAGGCTTCGGCGCCGGCCGCACCCCCGAACGAGGCCAACGAGGACGTCCGGTCCGAAGCCGCGCCCGCCCCCGACGAACCGAGCGAGCGCCCTCCGCTCGAGCTGGAGCAGCTCCAGCAGCTCTGGCAGCAGGCAATCCTCCCAGCGGTCGCCGAGCACTCGATCCCTGCCGGCTCGGTTCTGAACGAAGCCCGTCCGGTCGAGCTGTCCGGCGAGCGGCTCGTGATCGAGTTTCCTCCCGCCGCGTCCTTCCACCGGAACCTCGCCGAGGATCCGAAGAACGCCACGCTCTTGGTGGACGCGATCCGCGAGGTCACCGGCCGCCGCCTCGATCTCGCTTTCGTCATCGGAGAGGGCAACGCCTACGAGGATGCAGGCGAGCACGAGCGCGAGCCCGAGACGGAGGAGGAGTTCATCGCCCTTTTCAAGGACCGCTTCGACGCACGCGAGGTCGACGGGACCTGACTCCGAGCGTGCGCAGGCTCACGAGACGGCGGCCTCGTACTCGTCGTGGCGACGCCACCACACATAGGGCGGGGTCTGTGGCCACCCAGCGGGTGAGTCCTACCAGGTCTCCTGCCGGCCGAGTGGTGTCAGATCGAGGAATGTCCAGCTGCTGCCAAGCGCCTCGGCCCCGCGCCCGGACGTGAAGTAGGTGCGATAGACGGTGTCGCCACGTTCGAGCAGGCCGGCAGGATTACCGCGAGTTTCGGCTCGATGCTAGGTCGACGGCGTCATCGCGAGCCGTCGCGCCAGCGGTTCCTCAGGACGTGAGACTGGGCGCGACTGCGTGCGAAGCACGGCCCAGCCGACACCCTCTCGCAGACTGCGCTCAATGCGCTCGCGAACGTCCTCCTCCTCGGTCGAGGGTGCCACGAAGAGCGTTCGGAAGTTCGAAACGGGGTCGGAAAGGTCGATGTCGTTGTTGTGGGGCCATCGGCAGGGGCCCTCATGCTCCCAGTGACCGCAGAGCGCTGTGGTCACTGCGGCTCCCACCGCAGCCGGATCTGTTCCGTTGTGAAGCTGCAATTCGGCCTCGTGGACAAACGCAACACTCGCATACGTCATCGCGAGAACAGCCTACTCGCAGCCCCTCTCGGAAAGTTCCACCCAAGTTCTACCGATCTCAGCGCATCGGACCTGACCTGGCGTAACCTGGCCTGAGCAAACAAGCCGGTTGGGGAGGCGCTCACATGAAGATGGACATGAACAAGATGCTGCAGCAGGTGCAGCAGATGCAGGCAGAGATGGCCAAGGCCCAGGAAGAGCTTGCTAAGGAGACTGTGGAGGCCTCGGTCGGAGGCGGGATGGTCAAGGTCAAGGCGACCGGCGGCGGCGAGATCGTGGAGGTGAAGATCGCCAAGGACGCGATCGACCCGGACGACCCCGAGTCGCTCGAGGATCTCGTCGTCGCCGGCGTCAACGAGGCGCTCCGAAGCGCCCAGGACCTGATGCAGTCGAAGCTCGGCGGCGCGATGGGCGGGCTCGGAGGCCTCGGGCTGCCCGGGCTCTAGCTTCTCTACTGACCGGCACGACGACAAATCACACTTGCCACCCCCGGACGGCCGCCACCCGGCAGGGCACAATGGGCTGGTGTTCAGCCCCACCGTCGACAACCTGATTGCGCAGCTCTCGCGCCTTCCTGGAATCGGGACGCGGACTGCACAGCGGCTCTCATTCCACATCCTTCGTCTCTCCAAAGAGGATGCGCTTGCGCTCGCAGACGCGATTCGCGAGGTCAAGGAGCGGATCCGCTTCTGCGCCGAGTGCGGAAACCTGACTGAAGAGGAGCTCTGCCTCATCTGCCGCGATGCGCGGCGCGACCGCTCCGTGATCTGCGTCGTGGAGCAACCCGCCGACCTCATCTCGATGGAACGGACGGCCGCGTTCCGGGGCGTCTACCACGTCCTCGGCGGAGCGCTCTCGCCCCTCGATGGCGTCGAGCCCGAGCACTTGAAGATCGACGAGCTGCTGGCTCGGGTGGAGCGAAACGGCGTCCAGGAGGTCGTTCTCGCAACGAACCCGAACATGACCGGGGAAGCGACTGCGTCCTTCCTTGCCGACCGTCTGCGCGACCGCACGCGCGTCACGCGCCTGGCAAGCGGGCTGCCCGTCGGGGGCGACCTCGAATATGCAGATGAGGTGACGCTCGGGCGAGCGCTCACCGGGCGCCGCGAGATGTAGCTCCCGAAGGTTTTGTCCGCTTATAGCGAACTTTTCTTCTTCGACTAGGTTGTATTCGTGCCCAGGCGGGATAAGATCGCCTAGCTGAACCGGAAGACCCTCGGGTCGACCGGTTCAGCGCTTTTAACGGCCGAAATCTCCGAAGCCGCGCCTACAATCGGCGGATGACCGAAACCGCCTTCGAGACCGTCGCTCGGGTCGAGCCGGAACCGCCTGCCGCGAGCCTCGGCACCGTAGTCATGAAGTTTGGCGGAACGTCCGTCGCCGACCCGGAGAAGATCCGGAGGGTCGCCGAGCGCCTCGTCTCCGCACGCGGCCGGGGCCAGCGCGTCGTCGGTGTCGTGTCGGCTATGGGCCGGCACACGGACGAGCTCGTGGCGCTCGCCTATGACGTCTCACCCCGCCCGAGGCCACGGGAGCTCGACATGCTGATTTCCGTCGGGGAGCGGATCTCCTGCTCCCTCGTCGCGATGGCGATCTCCGACCTCGGGCTGGACGCGGTCTCCCTCACGGGCTCCCAGGCTGGAATCGTCACCGACACAGTTCACGGCAAGGCCAAGATCGTCGAGGTGCGCGCCCGGCGGATCCACGAAGCGCTGGACGAGGACCGGATCGTCCTCGTAGCCGGATTCCAGGGGGTCTCGACCGCCTTCGACATCACGACGCTCGGCCGGGGCGGCTCCGACACGACCGCAGTGGCGCTCGCCGCGGCGCTCGGAGCGGACGCGTGCGAGATCTACACCGATGTCGACGGCGTCTTCACAGCCGACCCACGCGTCGTCCCCGGGGCGCGAAAGCTCCACGCGGTCAGCTTCGAGGAAATGCTCGAGATGGCGGCCTCTGGTGCGCGAGTGCTTCAGCTACGCTCGGTCGAGTTCGCCCGGAACCATGGAGTCAGGCTCCATGTGCGCTCGACCTTCACCAGCGAGGACGGCACGTGGATCAGGGAGGAGGACGAGCGAATGCTCGAGAAAGCGATGATCTCGGGGGTGACCCACACGCTCGAGGAGGCGCTCTATCGCGTGGAGGGAGCACCGCGGGCGGCCCTCTTCCAGGCTCTCGCGGATGCGTCGGTGAACGTTGACACGATCATCCAGACCGGTGCCGAGATCGTCTTCTCGGCGCCACTTGAAGACAGGGCTGAGATCGCGGCAGCCCTGGAGCAGCTAGAAGCGAGCTGGTCCGAGACCGACGACCTCGGGAAGGTGAGCGTCGTCGGCGCCGGGATGAAGAGCCATCCCGGGATCGCCGCCAAGACGTTCGTGACCCTCGATGATCTCGGCGTCGAGCCGCGGTTCTTGACCACCTCGCCGATCAAGATCGCGTTCTACGTCCCCCATGAGGACGTCGAGCGAACGGTCGCTGCGCTCCACGACGCGTTCGAGCTCTCCTCCCCCGACGCCGAGCGCCAGCACGCATGACGCCGAGGATCGGAGTCATCGGAGCAACGGGTGCCGTGGGGACGGTCACGCTCGAGCTGCTCGCAGGTCGCAACCTCGGCGAAGTGAGAGCGCTCGCCTCGGCCCGATCGGCCGGCAAGCGGATCCCGTTCGGGGGCGGCGAGCTGCTCGTCGAGGAGGCCACGCCCGAGACGCTCGCGGCCGGAGACCTCGACCTCGCGTTCTTCTCCGTCGGTACCGCAACCAGCCTAGAGCTCGTTCCCGCGGCGACCGAGGGCGGCACCGTTTGCATAGACAAATCGGACGCCTACCGCCTCACCGACGGCATTCCCCTGGTCGTGGCCGGTGTCAACGACGACGTGCTGAACGGCGACCGGATCGTCGCCAACCCCAATTGCTCCGCGATCCAACTTGCATGTGCGCTGAAGCCCCTGCACGAGGTGGCAGGCCTCGCCCGTGTGCGCCTCGCGACGTACCAGTCGGTGTCGGGGGCTGGTGATGCGGGGATCGAGAAGCTCCGGGCGACGGCGCCGGCCGAGGGCGACCTGGCGATGGACTGGGATCTCGAAGGAGACGAGTTCTCGGAGGAATACAAGCTCCGCGCGGAGACCCGGAAGATCCTCGGCCTGCCCGAGCTCCCGCTCCAGGCGACGTGCGTGCGAGTTCCGGTCTTGGTCGGCCACGCGCAAGCCGTCTGGATCGAGACCGAAGGGGACCTATCTGCGGAGGAGGCACGCGAGGCGCTTGCCGCAGCACCAAACGTCGCCCTCGCCGAGCTCCCCACTCCGGCCGACGCAACCGGGCGAGACGAGGTGCTCGTGGGGCGCGTTCGCCGCGACCCGACGGTGGACCGCGGCCTCTGTCTCTGGGTCGTGAACGACAACCTCCGCAAGGGCGCCGCCCTGAACGCCGTCCAGATCGCCGAGCACCTCTTGTCGCGGAACCTGCTCCCCGCGTCGGGGTTCAGGGACGCTGAGGAACAGGGGCGGGCGTGAAGGCTTCCTTCACACGTCGCAGCACGCTGGCTCGGCTGCCCTCCAGGACCGGCTGCAGCCCTCCGAGCTCGAGACGCGCCAGCGCGACTGGTCCTTCCCAGCGAAGGGGGCGGAATCCGAAGTCGGCGAGGAAGTCGGTCGGAAAGATCGTGCGGTGGACGACGAAGCGCTCGTAGCCGTCGGTGCCCTCCGGATAGCGGTAGCCAAACGTCTCGATCGCCTTGACGCCGCGATCGCGCGCTTCGCCGATCGCAGAGAGGAAGAGACTCTGCATGACCCACGGCGTCTGCAGATCCACCAGATAGGCGCACGTAATCAGGATCGCGTCGGGGGACGGCGGTCCGGCCGGTAGCTCCTGCGCCCGCGGAAAGTGCTCGGACGGGCCGAACTGCATCGCGCCGAGGAGCCGCTCGTCACCGTAGTAGAGCGTCCCCCATGCCCCCCATTCCTCCTCGACCCGATCTGCCCACCTGCCCTTCGCCGTGGAGCGCCTACCGCCGGTCTGCCAAAAGACGCACCCGACGCACGGAGGCGGCGCGTGGGCCAGCGAGACCTGCGTCAGCGGATGGAGCCTGTAGGCCATGGCAAGGCTTAGTGTGCCCGCTCGAGCCGCAATAGAGTCACCTCTGGCCGGGCAAGGAACCGGAAGGGCACGAAGCTCGTGCCGAGCCCGCGCGAGACGTACAGCTGTCCCGATGCCGTCTGATGGAGCCCCTCCCAGTGCAGTGCCCGAAGGTGTTCGAGCCGCAACTTTCCCCGCGGGGTCGGGATGCAGATCTGCCCTCCGTGCAAGTGGCCGGCGAGAGTCAGGTCGAAGTTACCCGGCTCGAGCCAACGGACGACGTCCGGAAAATGGCACAGCAGGATCCGGAGGTCGGCCTCCGGATCCACGAGGGCACCGGGCCGAACCCGGCGGCGAAACGACACCGGATCGACTCCGACGACCTGGAGTCGTGCCGAACCGACCTCGAGCGTACTGGCCGAGCCGGCGTGGAGAACGGCCCCGGCACTCTCGACCTCGGCTGGATCGCCGGGCTGGTTGAATGGGTCGCGAGCCCTTCCGAGGTCATGGTTCCCGAGTACGACGTGTACGCCGTACGGGGCGGCGAGCGCACTGAGTGCGCGATGAAGCAGCGGTGCTCCTCGCCGCCGACTGACCAGGTCCCCGGTGACGGCGACCAGGTCGGGGTGTTGCTCCCGCCCCCAGTCGACCGCCTTGCGGAGAGACCGTCCGTTCAGCGAGAACGTGCCGAGGTGGAAGTCCGACAAGTGCAGCATCCGGAAGCCACGCAAATCCTCGTGGAGGCCCGGGACCATGACCTCGACCTCCAGCGTTTCCACCCACTGCGCCTCGTAGAGGGACCAGGCAGCCAACGTACCGCCCGCGACCGCGACCGCACCCGTAACCCGGGTCAGGCGTTTACGCAAGTTTCGACCCAAAACGGGCATCTCACTCTCCGGAGGGGTACGACCCGGCCCGGTCTCCCCGGGGAGGCCGGGCCGGTATTCTTTCGCTGGTCTACGGGGCCTCGAGCTTCTCGAGGATGGGCGTGACCGGGACGACGTGGCGCTTGAACTTGAGCTCCGAGTCTTCGAGTCCGGCCGCGACCCCGATCAGCTGCGAGAGGTGCAGGATCGGCATCTGGTAGCGCTTTCCGGTCGACGCCTCGAGCTTCTGCTGCCAGGCATCGAGGGACAGGTGGCAGAGAGGGCAGGGCGTCACCATCGCATCCGCACCCGCCTCGAGCGACTGCTCGATCGGCTGGATCAGCTCCCCGAGCGCCGTTTCCTCGCGTGCCTGGATGATCGGGAACCCGCAACACTTGATCTTGGCCGGATAGTCGATCGGCTCGCCGCCGCAGGCTTCGATGATCGCCTCGAGTGACCACGGCTTGTCGGGGTTCTCGAACCCCATGATCTTCGAGGGGCGCAAGATCTGGCAGCCGTAGAACGGTGCCACCTTGAGACCCTTGAGGCCCTTGTGCGCGACTTCCTTCAACCGGTCAAACCCGTCTCCCTGGGCGATCAGCCAGAGGAAGTGCTTTACCTCGACCCCGCCCGAGTAGCGCGGCGCGCCGACGCGTTCGAGGTTCTCGCTGACCCGCTTTCGCAGCGCGTCGTCGTTCTGGAGCATGAAGTTGGCCTGGCGGAGATTGAGCGTGCAGACGTTGCAGATCGTCATGAGCGTCTCAGCGCCGGTGGCCTCCGCGTAGGCGAGGATGCGCGCGTTTAGGTGCAGGTAGTAGTCGGGCTCGGCCTCGTGGATGTCGCCGGCCCCGCAGCAGGTGACCGAGTCGAGCTCCTCAAGCTCGATCCCGAGCTTCGGAGCAAGAGCCTGCGTCGACGAATCGAGCTCTTTCGCCGAGAGCGAGGCGAGGCAGCCCTTGTAGTAGGCGACTTTCATCCCTCCGCCCTCGGCGGAGATGCACCCGGCGTTACCTCGGGCGCGTCACGGCTCACGCCGCCGGAGTCCGTGTGCTCGATCCTGGCCAGCGCCCGCTCACCCTGGACGTGCCCGAGGGCTCCGTCGCGACCCTGCGTCTTGATGAGCTCACGAAGGGCACGGGCCTCCGTGACATTTCGCGACACATGCGGAAGGAGCGGAACCTTGCCGACGCGAAGGAGCGAGAGCGCGAACTTCGTCTGCTTGATTGCCTCGACCACTCCCTGGGTCTTTGGCACCAGCTCCGTCTCGCGGAGCCAGCCCGTGGTTTCGGCGGAGCGGATGAACCACTTCGCGTGCTTCGCCCCCATGTCGCGGTCGATGCGCTCCTTGATCGACTCGGCGCCGAGCTTCGCGATCGCGTCGCGCGGGTCGACCCCCTTCGGACAGCGCTCGTTGCAGAAATAGCACCGCGTGCAGTCCCAGATCCCATGCTCGTCGTTATAGGACTCGAGGCGCTCGACCTTCGTGCGCTCGCGCGGGTCGCCAACGAACCGGAACCCTTTCGCAAGGGCCGCCGGGCCGAAGAATTCGGGATCCGCCTCCATCGAGTTGCACTCGGAGACGCAGCACCCGCACATGATGCAGAGGGCCTCCTTGTGAATCGGGTTCATCTCCTCCTGCGTGTGCTGGAACTCCTTCTCGGGAGGCTCCTCGTAGCCGGTGTCGAGCCACGGCTTCATACGCTTGATCTTCGACCAGAAAGGATCCATGTCGACGACGAGGTCCTTGAGGACCGGCATGTTCCCCATCGCCGAGATGACGGGCACGTGGCCGCTCTCGACGATTGGCTTCATCCGCTCCTTGCAGGCGAGGATCGCGCGTCCGTCCATCCGCATTCCGCAGGAGCCGCAGATCATCATGCGGCAGCTCTTGCGGTAGGCGAGCGTGCCGTCGACGCGGTCCTTGATCAGATCGAGCACGTCAAGGAGGCACGACCACTCCGGCGCGTCGACCTCGTACTGCTTCAGCGCCCGCTCGCCCGACTCGGGATCGTAGCGCCAGATCTTGAGCGCCACTTCCATCGTGGCGACGGGTTTGAACGCCGTGGCTTCGGTCACTAATACGTCCTCTCCATCGGTTCCCATTTGGTGACACGCACGGGCGTCCATGAGAGCTCGGGGCGGTCGTCGACCCAGCGAATCATCGTGTGCTTCATGTAGTGCTCGTCGTCGCGGTCCGGGTAGTCGTGGGGACGCGCATGGGCACCGCGGCTCTCCTTGCGTGCGAGCCCGGCCTCGACCATGCAGGCGCTGAGCTGGAGCAGGTATCCGAGCTCCAGGGCCTGGGTGACGTCGTTGTTGAAGACCGTGCCCTTGTCGTCGACCACCACGTGCTCGTAGCGCTCGCGAAGCCCTCCGACGATCTCCCCCTGCCTCTGCATCTGGTCTTCGCGGCGGAAGACGCCGAAGTTCTCGTGCATGGTGTGTGCCATCTCGTCGCGGATCGCGTGTGGCCGCTCGCCCTGCGTGCGGTCGAGGATCTCGCCCAGCTCGCGCTCGGCATCCGAGACCGCTCCCTCCGGGACCGTGACGGTCGTGTTCGAGAGCGCCCAGTCGGCAGCAGCGCGCCCGGCGCGCTTGCCGTAGGTGATGGTCTCCATGAGGGCGTTCCCACCCAGGCGGTTCGCCCCGTGCACCGACACGCATGCGACCTCCCCGGCCGCGTAAAGGCCCTCGAGCGTGGTCTTACCGTCGAGATCCGTGTCGATGCCGCCCATGTGGTAGTGCGAGCCGGGCCGAACGGGGATCGGGTCGTGGATCGGGTCGATCCCGGCGAAGACCATCGAGAGCTCGCGCGTGCCTGGCAGGCGGTCGATGATCTTCTCCGCGCCCAGATGGCGAAGGTCGAGGAGGACGTTCCCGTCCACCCCACGCCCCTCGTCGATCTCGGTCTGCTCCGCCCGCGAGATCACGTCGCGACTCGCAAGCTCCATTGCGTTGGGCGCGTACTTCTTCAGGAAACGCTCGCCTTCGCCGTTCAGCAAGTACGCCCCCTCGCCGCGGCACCCTTCGGTAATAAGGACGCCCGTCGGTGAGAGCGTGGTCGGGTGGAACTGCATCATCTCCATGTCTTTCAGAGGCACCCCGAGTCGAAGGGCCATCGCCATACCGTCCCCTGTGCACGAGTACGCGTTCGTCGTCCCCTGATACAGCCGTCCCGCGCCGCCTGTCGCGAGGATGATCGTCTTCCCGCCGAGCGTCTTCAGGCCGCCGCCGACGATATCCCAGCAGATGACGCCCTGGCACCGGCCCTCGTCCTCAACCAGCTGCCAGGCGAAGTACTCCTCGTAGACCTGGAGGTCCCGTTTCATCACCTGCTCGTACAGCACGTGGATGAGGACATGACCGGTGATGTCGGCGGCATAGGCGGTTCGCGGCTCGCCCGCGGCCCCGAATGGCCGCTGTGCGATCCGCCCGTCCTCGGTGCGCGAGAAGACGGCGCCCCAGTGCTCGAGCTGGTAGACGTCGTCCGGCGCCTCCGTGCAGAGGACCTCGATCGCATCCTGGTCACCCAGGTAGTCGGAGCCCTTGACGGTGTCGAAGGCGTGCTTCTCCGGATCGTCGTCGGACGCGTTTCCGAGCGCCGCGTTGATCCCGCCTTCAGCCGCCCCCGAGTGGCTTCTCACCGGGTGGATCTTGGAGACGATGGCCACGTCCGCCCCGCCGTCGTGGGCTTCGATTGCGGCGCGCATGCCGGCACAGCCGGCGCCCACCACCAGCACGTCGTGCTTGGCATCCACCAGTCACGGACGCTATCTGATCGGAAGGGAGCACCGGCCTCGTAACGACCGGTGCGAGCTAGGCGGAAGCCGACCCTAGAGTCTGGGGCCCGCGCCCCGGAGGGCCGGGTCCACGTCCTCGAACTTCTCGAAGTTCTCGCGGAACTTCCCGGCCAGATACCGGGCCTTCTGGTCGTAGGCGTCGGGGTCCTGCCACGTCGCTCGGGGGTCGAGCAGGCGCGAATCCACTCCCGGCACCTCCGTCGGAACTTTGAACCCGAAGAGCTCGTCGGTCCGGTAGTCGACCTGGTCGAGCTCGCCTGCGAGTGCGGCGTGGAGGAGCCCGCGGGTCGCCGCGATCGGCATGCGGTTGCCCTCGCCGAACGGGCCTCCCGTCCAGCCGGTGTTGACGAGCCAGACGGTGGAGCCGTGCTCGTCGAGCTTCTCGCCGAGGAGGCGGGCATAGACCGAGGGGGGCTGAGGCAGGAACGGCGCCCCGAAACAGGCGGAGAAGGTCGGTTGAGGCTCGGTGACGCCGATCTCGGTGCCGGCGAGCTTGGCCGTGAACCCGGAGAGGAAGTAGTAGAGCGCCTGATCCCGCGAGAGGCGTGCGATCGGAGGCAGGATCCCGAAAGCGTCGGCCGTCAGGAACACCACCGAGCTCGGGTGGCCGGCCCGCTTGGCCGCGAGCGCGTGCTCGATCTGCTCGAGCTTGTAAGCCGCCCGCGTGTTCTCGGTCTTCGAGTCGTCGTCGAGGTCGAGCACGCCTTCCTCGTCCACGATGACGTTCTCGAGCACCGTTCCGTATGTCCTCGTCATCCTGAAGATCTCGGGCTCGGCCTCCGCCGAGAGGCGAATCACCTTCGCGTAGCAGCCGTCCTCGATGTTGAAGACGCCTTGATCACCCCAACCGTGCTCGTCGTCGCCGATCAGGTACCGCTCCGGGTCGGCCGAGAGCGTCGTCTTTCCGGTTCCCGACAGTCCGAAAAAGATCGCGACTTTGCCTTCGTGGTCGACGTTCGCCGAGCAGTGCATGGGCAAGACGCCGTCGAGTGGCAGCCGGTCGTTCATGAGCGAGAAGATCGATTTCTTGATCTCGCCGCCGTAGTACGTCCCCCCGATCACGACCTCGCTCCGTGAGGGGTGGAGGACGATGAACGTCCCCGTTCGCGTTCCGTCCTCGTCGGGGCTCGCCTCGACTTCCGGCGCGTGCAACACCAGTGCATCGGG
>CAVTTI010000010.1:0-44744 GCA_963737615.1 uncultured Actinomycetes bacterium
GGGCGGGCGGTGTCGGCGTAGGAAGACAGTCAGGCCGGCGGCGACGAGGGCGAGCCCGAAGCTGCCGCCGAGAACCGGCCGCAGCGGGAAGCCGTCGTCCGAGGTCGAGGCTGCGGCCGGCTGCGAGTCGCCGGACCCGCCCGCGGTCGGTGCGACGGTCGGCGTCTCGATTACGACCGGGTCGTACTCATAGGTTCGCCCGGTGGCGGAGTCGTACACCTCGTACGTCCAGGTCCCTGCCTCCGGGAAGACGACGGTCGCCGTGTACGTCCCAGGCTCCGTCCCGAGAGGCTCCGAGGGGAATCGCGTCTCCTCGCCGGAGCTGTTACGGATCGTGACGACCGGAGGATCAGCTTTCGCCAGGGCGCCCGGGTCGGCGAAGACCTGGATGCCGAGATTCCACGGGTCACCGGGCCCAAGGCCGGCAGGTGTCGAGCCGAGCTCGACGGTCGCCTCCTTCGCCGCTGCTGGGCCGGCCAGTGCAGCAGCCACGAGCATCAGGAGCAGTCCGGTCATCAGGCGTCGCACGTGATCCTCCTTCTCCGTTTCCCTTTCTACACCGTTGCGGCGCGATCGGTTCCCTAGCGGCAGGCAGCGGAGTCCGGGCAGCGGGCCAGGATTTCGACGGTCTGGCCCCGGAGCTCGAGTAACACCGAAGCGGCGTTGTTTTCGTAGCTGGACTCCCGAATGGAGCGGTCGGCGTTCACGCGATGGACGAGGAGGTATCGACCGTCCGGCACGCCTGTCAGGTCGAGGAGCTGGCCCTCGAGCGCCGGGACGTAGTCGTCGCCGTAACCCGGTGAGATTCCCTGGCGGAGTCGAAGCAGCCGCGTGCGGCCGCGACCGCACTCACGAACCCAGACCGCTTTCGAAGGCGCAGCAGCCGGTGGGCTCGCGATCCGGTAGCGGTCGCCAAGGCAGAAGCCGGTCTTTCGGTCCGGCGCCATGAGGCGGCCGTCCGAGGCGCGCCTCAGGGCGTAGCGCTCGAAGCCGAGCAGGTGCCAGTGAGAGTGGGTCTCCGAGCGCACGTACTGCAGCCGGCCCGGCAGGCTGCGAACGCCCGTGGAGCCGTCGGCTTGCGTGACGAGCTGCCGGATCCGCATCGCGCCGACAGCGCGGTTCTCGCGGCTCCCCTCGATCACGAGCGCCCCGGACCCGACGTTGTCCACCGCCGAGGCGAACACGAGCACGCGGCGCCCTTTTCGTGTTTCGATCGAGACTGCGCCCGGGAGGGCCTGGTCGAGATCCGGCAGACGCTCGCCGGGCGGTTCCTCGACGCTTCGGACGCAGCCCGTGAGGGCGACGATGGCCGCAAAACCGGCGATGGCACGCATGCGCGGGTTCTACACCCCTCGGCCCGTGTCCGTTCCCCCCTTTTCCAGCGGGCATCCAGGTGAAAGAGTTAACGAACGATGGCTACGAGGATCACATACACCAGCGGCGTGAGCGACCCCGAGCTCGACGCCCGGTTCGAGCAGGCGCTCGAGGAGGCGCGTGGCGGGGCCGGCGAGCCTCTTCGCCATGTGGTTGCGGGCGCCGAGCGGGACGACGGCCCCGTGTTCGAGCGTCCGAATCCGTCCCATGCTGACGAGATCGCGAGCCGCGCGCACGAGGCGGACGCGGGGCTCGTCGGCGAGGCGCTCGCACGCGCCAGGGAGGCACAGCCCGGCTGGCGCTCCCTGCCGTATGCGGAGCGCTGTTTGCTCCTTCGCG
Source organism: uncultured Actinomycetes bacterium (assembly GCA_963737615.1). GTDB lineage: Bacteria > Actinomycetota > Thermoleophilia > Gaiellales > Gaiellaceae > DASQGA01. The sequence goes on from CAVTTI010000010.1 coordinate 1,714, forward strand.
AGGTTGCTCAGCAGATTCGTGACCGCCGGATCGAACTGGCGGCGGCGGTCACGCTCGAGACCGGCAAGACGCGGATCGAGTCGATCGGGGAGGTCGAAGAGGCCGTCGACCTGATTGAGACCTACTGCGCTCACATGGAGGAGAACCGGGGCTACGAGGTACCCCTCGGATCGCTCTCCGAGACGGAGAGGAACCGCAGCGTCCTGAAGCCGTACGGGGTCTTCGGGGTGATCGCGCCCTTCAACTTCCCGGTTGCTCTAGCACTTGGCATGGCCTCCGGCGCGCTGGTTACTGGGAACACGATCGTGCTGAAGCCGTCCGAGGAGACAGCCCTCTGCGGCTCGCTGATCGCCGAAATCCTGTCCGGCCTGCCCGAGGGGGTTGCGAGCATCGTCCACGGCGGGGCCGAGACCGGAAAAGCGATCGTCGAGGGCAACGTCGATGGGGTTGCGTTCACCGGCTCGGCGGAAGTCGGCCGCTGGATTGCCCGGACGATGCACGAAGGCCCGTACGCGCGTCCCGCGCTGACCGAGATGGGCGGCAAGAACCCCGCGATCGTGACAGCCAACGCCGATCTCGAGAAGGCGGTTGAGGGCATCGCGCGCTCGGCGTTCGGCTTCTCGGGACAGAAATGCAGCGCGTGCTCGCGGGCGCTTGTGGCCGACGAGGCGCACGACGAGTTCGTCGAGCGGCTGCGCGAGTACACCGAGGCCCTGGTCGTCGGCGATCCGGCCGACTCCGAGACGTACATGGGACCGGTGGTGAACGCTGAAGCGGTCGAGCGCTTCGGTCGCGCGGCGGCGGAGGCGGGGCGAGACGGCCGCGTGGTCATTGGCGGAGAGCGGCTCGACCTCCCCGGTTACTACGTCCCGCCCACCGTGGTCTCCAATCTCCCCGCGGGCCACCGGCTGACCCGAGACGAGCTCTTCCTGCCGTTCCTGGCCGTCGTCCGCGTGGGTTCGCTGGATGAGGCCCTGCGGGAGGCGAACGACGTCGTCTACGGCCTCACGGCCGGGGTGTTCAGCGAGGACGAGGACGAGGTGAAGCGCTTCCTGGACGAGATCGAGGCGGGGGTCGTCTACGTCAACCGCCGCGCCGGGGCCACGACCGGGGCCTGGCCGGGAATCCAGTCCTTCCCCGGCTGGAAGTCGAGCGGGTCGACCGGGAAGGGCGGCCTCGGGCCTTACTACGTCCAGGGGTTCATGCGCGAGCAGAGCCAAACGGTGGCCGGCTGATGTGGTCGAGCCCGCTCCTGTACGAGCGGCTCACGTGGCCCGAGGTGCGCTTCGCCGCCGAGCAGGATCGCGTCTGCCTGATCCCCGTCGCGACGCTCGAGGATCACGGTCCGCACATGCCGATCGACACCGACCTTCGGATCACGAGCGAGATCTGCCGCCGCGTCGCCGAGCGGGCCGGGGACGACGTCGTCTTGCTCCCAGCGATTCCGCACGGCTACTCGCCACATCACATGGACTTCCCCGGGGCTATCACGATCGGCTGGGACACCTTCACGAACTATTTGCTCGACATCGGCCGCTCGCTGGCACGCCACGGGTTTCGCCGCATGCTCTATCTGAACGGCCACGGGTCGAACCAGAACCTGGTCGAGATGGCCGCCCGCCTCGTGGGTGTCGAGTTCCCGGAGGTGCTGTCCGCGGCCGCGTTCTATCTCTCCGGCAAGGAGTCGCTTCGGAAGATCGACGAGCTGCGTGAGTCCGAGCAGGGCGGCATGGCGCACGCCTGCGAGCTCGAGACCTCGATCTACCTCGCCATCGACCCTGATGCCGTGGACATGTCGAAGGCGGTCGACGAGCTCGGCTACCAGCAATCGGAGTACGCGTACATGGACTGGAGCGACGGGCCGCTGAAGCTGATGCCCTGGTGGTCATCCTTCTCCACCACCGGCGTCCAGGGCCGCGCCACGCGCGGCACCGCAGCGAAGGGCGAAATGCTGCTCGAGGCCGCGGTCGAGGAGGTGACGGGCTTCGTCACCGATCTGAAAGGAAGGCCGCTGCCCGTCCGCCAGACCCCGCGCGAGAAACCGCTACAGCCATCGTGACGTCGGCGACCCGCTTTGGCCGGCCGCTCCCGGAGGGCGGCACGATCGGCGTCCCCGCTCCCGCGAGCCCCTATGAGAACCGCTCCGAGATCCTGCGCGGCGTCGAGGCGTGGGAGGAGCGTGGGTACAGGGTGAAGCTCGGCGGGCATGCCTTCGAGCGCGACGACTACGTCGCCGGCAACCCTGAGGGCCGTGCCCGGGACCTCAACGACATGTTCGCCGACCCGGAGGTGGACGTCGTGCAGTGCCTGATGGGCGGTTACGGGTCTGCCCAGACGATCCCGTTCCTCGACTTCGACGTGATTGCCGCGAATCCGAAGCCGTTCGTCGGCTACTCGGACATCACCGCGCTCCACGTCGCGATCCGCCAACGGGCCGGGCTCGCGACGATCTACGGCTACGGCCTCACGGGCATGGGGGACAAGGACACGACGACGTTCACGCGCGACCGGCTGCTGCGCGTCTTGGGCGGCGAGACGACGGGCGAGATTCCACGTGACCCCGACGACCCCTACGTCCGCGCGATCAGCGGCGGCCGGGTGACGGCGCCGCTCGTAGGTGGGTGTCTGTGGCTCCTCATGCAGACCATGGGCACGCCCTGGGAGTTCGACTGCGAGGGCTGCATTTTCTTCTTCGAGGACGTCGACTTGCCGCCCTGGTATCTGGACGGAGCGTTGACCCAGCTTGGACAGAGCGGCAAACTCGGCCAGGTCGTGGGAGTCGTAGTAGGGGAGATGGACAAGAGCGAATGGCGCGAAACTAGGCCAGAGTGGCCAAGAACGAAGTCTCTGGAGGACGTGCTGGAGCAGCATTTGGAGCCCCTGGGGGTTCCCGTGCTATACAAGCTCCCACTCGGTCACGGAAAGCATCAGGCGGCACTCCCGCTCGGAGTGACCGCCACGCTCGACGCGGACGAAAGGCAACTGACCATCGATGAACCGGCGCTGAGGAACGACCCGTGAAGCCAGGCAGCACCCCCTGAACGAGAGGAGAACCATGAGGTCCCGAGCGATATGGATCGTCGCCATCCTGACCGTGCTCCTGGCGGCCGCTGCGGCCGGCTGCGGAGGGGGCGGGGGCGAAGATGCGCAGGGCAACGGCGAGACGGGCGGAACCGCGAAAAAGGGCGGAATCCTCCGTATCGGGACGATTAACTACATCGACTCGTTAACCCCTTCAAGTACATCGAGGCGCAGTCCACGAACACGTTCATCATGATCTACCCCCAGCTCGTCCAGTACCGCTACGACGACCAGGACGGCTACGTGTTCGAGGGAGACTGGGCGGAGTCGTGGGAGACCTCGGCTGACGGCAAGGACTGGACGTTCAAGCTGAGGCCGAACACGAAATGGTCGGACGACACGCCTCTAACCGCCGAAGACGCGGCCTGGACGATCAACACGACGATCAAGTTCGCGGATGGCGCGACGGCCGTCGCCGCAGCCGCGCTCACGCACGCCGAGAGCGCGGAAGCGATCGATCCGCAGACGCTCGTCATCCACTACGAGTCCCCGGTGGGCAATGTGCTCGCGCAGCTCGAGACTCTCTCGATTCTGCCGAAGCACGTCTACGAGCCGCTCGCGACCGGGAACGGTAAGGGGCTAGAGACCTTCAAGCCCGAGCAGCACCTGCCGATCGTTTCGTCGGGTGCCTACCGGATCAAGCAATACGAGAAGAAGGGTACGACTGCCTTCATCGCCGACCCGAACTACTGGGGACCAAAGTCGAATGCCGAGGCTGTCACGCTCACGTACTACACGAACTCCGACGCGATGGTCTCTGACCTGAAGCAGGGCGAACTTGATTGGGTCGACCAGGTGCCGTTCAACGCGGTCGATGTGCTGAAGGAAGACTCGAACATCACCGTGAACACCGTCGCGGGCGCAGAAACGACGAACATCACCTGGAACTCGAACCCGTTCAAGCCGAAGAATCGGGAGCTACTCGACCCGCAGGTGAAGAAGGCGCTCTCGATGTGTATCGACCGCGACCGCATCATCGAGGTCGTCTTCGCCGGCTATGCGGAAAAGGTGGAGAGCCTCGTCGGCCACATCTCGCCGCTCGAGAACCCGAACCTAGGGCCGCTCGAGTACGACTGCGCCGCGGGCAACCAGATGCTCGACGAGCTCGGATACACGATGGGCTCAGACGGGATCCGGGTAGCTCCGGCGACCACCGGGGAGTACGCACAAGAGGCGCACCCGATGAAGTACCGGATCATGCAACCGACCTCGCTCGACTTCAACGGCGAGCGCTCGTTCGACGTCGTGAAGGAGGGTTTCAAGGAGGCCGGCGTGGACGTCGAGCTCTGGATCGGCGGAGACGCGACCGCGGCCTACGCAATCGAGACGGGCGACCCATGCGATCCGGCCAAGAACCAGGGTTACGACAAGTTCGACATCGCGATGTGGGACTGGGTCGGCTACATCGATCCGGACTTCATGCTGTCAGTCGTCACGAAGGGCCAGTGGTGCTCGTGGAGCGACACGGGCTGGATCAACGCCGAGTTCGACAAGCTTTACGACCTGCAGGGGAGGACCGTCGATCCCGAGAAGCGTGAGGAGATCGTCCACGAGATGCAGCAGATGATCTACGACGAGTTCCTCTACACGCAGCTCACGAACCACCAGGCGATCGATGCTTTCTCGAAGAACTGGTCGGGCTTCCAGTCGGAGCTCGCCGCGTACGCGAAGACTTACTGGACGAGCCCGCACCAAGTCGGGTAGTGCGGGGCGGGGTAACCAATCTGTAGGGACGAGGGGCACCTCGTCCCTACAGCTTCCTAGCGAAGCACAGTGGGACGCTCGGACTACATCCTGAAGCGGATCTTCTTCGCGATCGTGACCGTTTTCGTCGCGATCACGCTCAACTTCGTGCTCTTCCGTGCCGTGCCCGGCGACGCGGTCCAGTCTCTCCGCTGCCGCCACTGCACCGCTCAGTTCAAGGCCCACCTCAGGCATGAGCTGGGTCTCGACAAGTCGAAGTGGGAGCAGTACCAGCTTTACCTCAGCGACCTGGCGCACGGAGACCTCGGACAATCGCTTCGCTTCCAGAACTCGGTGTGGACGGAGCTCTGGCCATCGATCAAGAACACGATGGCGATGGTGGCGCTCGGAACGCTCTTCTCGATCGTTTTCGGCGTTCTCGTGGGGGTGATCTCCGCCTGGCGGCGGGGTACGCTGGTTGACAAGGTCGGCTTGTGGAGCGGGCTGACGTTCTACTCGATGCCGCCACAGTGGCTCGGGCTCATGATCGTCCTCTTCGTCGCCGGCGCGGTTGGTTTGCCGACCTCCGGGATCAAGGACCCGACGCTGGGGGTCCTCAGCGATGCAAGCACGTGGGAGTTGTTCGTCGATCGCCTGAAGCACATGATCCTTCCCGCCGCCACGCTTGGTCTCGTTCTCTTCGGCGAGTACGCAATCATCGTGCGCTCGGCGATGCTCGAGACCCTTGGCGAGGACTACGTGCTCACGGCGCGTGCCAAGGGGCTCTCGAACTGGGCCACTGTGTGGCGACATGGCTTCCGGAACGCCCTCCTGCCTGTGATCACGCTCGTCGCGCTCTCCCTTGGGTTCATCATTGGGGGCTCGATCACGATCGAGTACGTCTTCTCGTATCCCGGGATCGGCCTTCAGGTCGTCGAGGCGATCGACCAGCGTGACTTCCCGATTCTCCAGGGAGCCTTCTTGCTCCTGACACTCACGGTGATCCTCTTCAACCTGATCGCTGACCTCCTGTACTTCAAGCTCGACCCGAGGATCACGACGTGAGCTCGGTCGTCCAGGCGGCCGAGGCGCCTGGCACCCCTGTCTCGAACCCACCGGGTCTTCTCCGCGACGCGATTTTCCGTAAGCCTCAGGCTCTCATCGGGCTCTCCGTGCTACTGCTCTTCGTCGCCCTTGCGCTGTTCGAGCCGATCATCTTTCCGGGAGACTCGGAGCGGAAGGTCGGCGCCGTCTTCGAGCCGCCGAGCGCGTCACATGTCCTCGGGCTCGACGGCGGGGGCTCCGACATGCTCGCGCTTCTGATTGACGGAACGCGCGTCTCGCTCCTGGTCGGGTTTCTGGCCGCCATCGTCTCGGCGTTTATCGGCGGCCTCGTCGGCCTGCTCGCCGGCTTCTTCGGCGGAAAAACCGACACGGTCCTCATGCGGATCACGGACTACATGCTCGTGATCCCGGACGTACCGCTCATGATCGTGGCGGCGGCGCTCTTCGGCCGCAGCCTGACGAACATCATCCTGATCATCGGGATCATCTACTGGACGACGACCGCTCGGCTCATCTGCGCGCAGGTGAAGAGCGTCCGCGAGCGGGTCTACGTTCGTCGCGCACGGTCGCTCGGAGCTGGGAACCTGCGCCTCATCCGCAAGCACGTGCTTCCTCAGATTGCGCCGCTTCTCATCGCCAACACGGTTCTCCTGGTTGCCTACGCGATCTTCGCCGAGACGTTCATCACCTTTCTCGGTCTCGGCGACCCGAGCCTCATCTCGTGGGGACGACTGATCGAAAACGCGTTCACCGACGATGCGATCCTGAACGAGGCCTGGTGGGCGATCGTGCCGCCGGGGGTCTGTGTCGCGGTCATCGTGCTCGCGTCGACCATGATCGGGCAGTCGATCGAGGACGCGCTCAACCCGCGTCTGGCGGTCGGACATCTGTCCGTCCAGCGTTTCGGGCTGCGCGTGCTCCCGGCGATGCCGCCACGGGGACGCTCCGAGACGGTTCCGCCGCCCAGCGGCGCTGCGACCGGGAAAGGTCGCAAGTGAGCAAGCCGATACTCGAGATCGAGGATCTCCATGTCTGGTTCGGGTTGAAGGGCGACGCCGAGCTCCACGCCGTGCAAGGCATGTCCTTCGCGGTCGGAAAGGGCGAGCGGTTCGGGCTCGTCGGCGAGTCCGGCTGCGGGAAGACGACGACGATTCTCGCGCTCATGGGTCTCCTGCCGCCGAACGCGAGCGTGGCGGGCCGTGTCCTCCTCGACGGGGAGAACATCCTGGCCGAAGGCGAAGCGACGATCAGTTCGCACCGCTGGCGGGACATCGCGATGGTCTTCCAGGGCGCGATGAACGCCTTCAACCCCGTCAAGACGGTGGGCAACCAGATCGTCGAGCCGATGGAGCTCCACGACATTGCGGAGGGCAAGGCCGCGTGGAACCGAGCCGGCGAGTTGCTCGAAACCGTCGGGATCGCGGCGAGCCGGGCCCGACGCTATCCGCACGAGTTCTCGGGCGGCATGCGCCAGCGAGCCGCGATCGCTATGGCGCTTGCTTGCAATCCGAAGGTCCTCCTCGCCGACGAGCCGACCACCGCCCTCGACGTGATGGTGCAGGCCCAGATCCTCGAGCTTCTGACGGGGCTTACGAACGACTTCGGCCTCTCGCTCGTTCTCGTCACGCACGATCTGCCCGTCGTAGCCCAGGTCTGCGAGCGCGCTGCGGTCATGTACGCGGGCGAGATCATGGAAGTGGGCCCGATGGAAGCTCTCTACCACGACCCGCGCCACCCATACACGAGGCTTCTCTTTGCTGCGACGCCCGATCTGCTCGGCGACAGCGACGTCGTCTCGATCCCCGGCGTTCCGCCGAGGCTCGACCGCGTGATTCCGGGGTGCCCCTTCGCTCCGCGTTGTGACCGGACGTTCTCTCCGTGCCCCACGGTCAAGCCTCCGCTCCTCAAGGTCGCCAACGGTCAGGAGGCAGCCTGCCACCTGAACGATCCGGCGCTGGTCAAAGCATCGTGACGACGACGAATGGAAGCGCGCCGCTCCTGGTTGTGGAAGGGCTCATAACGCGGTATCCCGTCCCGCGCGGCATCGTCGGGTCCCTCGCCGGCCACCCGAAGCAGCGCGTCCATGCAGTCGACGGCGTCTCCTTCACGGTCGGCGAAGGCGAGATGCTCGCGCTGGTCGGCGAGTCGGGTTGCGGTAAGACGACGACCGCGCAATCCGTGATGCGGCTCGTGGAGCCGGATGCAGGCACGGTCAGCTTCCGCGGCCGGGAGCTGACCGGGCTCTCGAACAAGGCGCTAAGACCGGTTCGCAGACAGATGCAGATGATCTACCAGGATCCTTACGAGTCGCTCGACCCCAGGTTCCGGGTCCGGTCGACCGTCGAGGAGGCGCTCCTCGTGCACGGCGTTGGCTCGCGAGCCGAGCGGCGCCGGCTCGTGGAGGAGGCCCTCGCGCGCGCGGGATTGACTCCGCCCGAGCTCTACCTCGACAGGTTCCCCCACGAGCTCTCCGGCGGCCAGCGACAGCGGGTCGCGATCGCGTCGAGTCTCGTCCTCGATCCGGAGCTCCTCGTTGCGGACGAGCCGGTCTCGATGCTCGACGTCTCCGTGCGGGCCGGTGTCCTGCGGCTCCTGGACGGACTACGGCAGGAGGGACTCGGGATCTTGATGATCACGCACGACCTTTCGACCGCCGCCCATTTCGCGAATCGAATCGCGGTCATGTACCTGGGACGGATCGTCGAGGAAGGGCTCGCGCGGGACGTCGTTCGGAATCCGCAGCATCCCTACACGAAGGCGCTCCTCTCGGTCGTACCGAAGCGAGACCCGCACGAGCGCTCCCGGGCACAGATTCTCCAGGGAGAGACGCCCGACCCCATTCACATTCCTATGGGCTGTCGTTTCCATCCGCGCTGCCCGATCGCGATTCCGGAGTGCAAGCAGGTCGACCCGGAGCTTCGGCGCACGGCCGGGAGCCAGTCGCCCGAACACCGGGCTGCCTGCATCCGCGCCTGGTAGTTAAACGAGATCGCGCGGGACGCTGAAGGTTCGTTCGTCCTCGTGCACCTTCACGTCGCCCTCGAACGCTTGGATCCGATTTCGGGTGTGGAAGCTAGTTGCGTCCGACCAGAGGTCGCTCTGAGTCTCGACCCGCGTGCGCCAGTTGCCGCGGCCGACCGCCACGAGGCCTTCGCACCGGATCCGGGCTGACAGCGGATCTCCCTCGACGATCGTGAAAATCTCTCGCCCGGCGTCCTCGAGCTCGATGCCGTTCGGGAGGATCCGTCTGCCGCCTCCGTGCTCGTAGGTGAGCGTGACCGCGCCGGTGGCCACGTCGCGCTCGATTCTCCGGGCAGCCGATCCGGCCGTGATCTCGTCGACCTCGATCGGCGCCGAGCCTTCCGGCGTCTGGAACGGAGCTAGCCCCTGAGCGTCGGGTCGCGGCGGGCGCACGGGCAGCTCCAGGCGGCTCGAGCCGGTGAAGAGGGAGAGGGTTACGGGCTCAGGGGACGGCCACGCCCAGGGCCAATAGGTCGGCGAGACGGCTAACCGAAGGCGATGCCCGGCCGGAAACGAGTGCGCAATCGCGTTTAGCCTGACACGGGCCTCGTAGCGCCGCCCGGGGTCGAGCGGCGTCGGTTGTTCGTGGGACTCCCTGTGCGTCAGGTTGAGTAGGCCTCGCGTGACGAGCGTCGACTGGCCGTTCGGCGCGATGTCGCAGAGCCGGACGACGACGAGGGCGTGCGGGCGGTCGACGGCAAGTGCGAGCACCGCTTCCGGGAAGCCGAGGAGCTCGAACGACTCGTCGAGCGGAGGTGTATCGAACGTGAGGGAAAGCCCGTCCTCGGACCGCTGGTCCGGCGGCTGGTCGAGCGCGTCGCCATAGGGACACCAGAGACCGGCATCGAGCCCGCACGCCTGCGCCCCGAGGAGGTCGAGCCGCACGTCCTGGGAGGAGCTGCTGTCCTCGAGAGTGCCGTCTCCGAGCGCCAGCCGGCGCGACTCGTAGCCCGCAGGAGGCCATGAGGGCTCCGTCACCCAGCGGCCCGGCCGCTCCTCCGGCTGCGCGTCGGGCCCGGCGGCGTCCTGCATCCAGGCGCGGAGGGGAGGCTCCTGCTCGATGCCATTCTCCTCGCCCTTCAGCCAGCGGTCCCACCAGCGCAGACACTCCTGGAGGAAGCCGATCTGGGGGCCGGGCAGAGCGTCGTGGGGAAAGCCGTGTCCCCACGGCCCGATCAGACCTTTGCTGATCCCCGGCAGCCCTTCGAGCAGCCTGGGAATCGCGTTCGAGTACCCGTCCACCCAGCCTCCGATCGCGTAGACCGGGCACTCGATGGCGGAGAAGTCCTCGCAGACCGAGCCGTGCTGCCAGTACGCGTCGCGCCGCTGATGAGTCAGCCAGGCCTCGACATAAGGCGGCGTCTCCCGCAGACGGTTGAGCCACATCTCTCGCCACGTGTCGCCGACCAGGACCGGGTCGGGCGGCGTGCCGTTCCAGACGTACATGAGCGAGGCCCAGGGCAGCGCGTCCACCCCGAGCAGGCAGCCGCCCATGTAATGGACATCGTCGGCATAGCGGTCGTCTGTGGAGCAGAGCGTGATCACCGTCTCCAGTGCGGGCGGGCGGCGGGCTGCGATCTGGAGTCCGTTGAAGCCGCCCCAGGAAATCCCGAACATGCCCACGGCGCCCGTGCACCACGGCTGCGCCGCGATCCAGGCGATGACCTCGACTCCGTCGGCCAGCTCCTGTTCGAGGTACTCGTCGAAGAGGATCCCGTCCGACTCTCCGGCTCCGCGCAGGTCGACGCGCACGCAAGCGTACCCGTGGCCGGCGAAGTAGGGGTGCACGGTGGAATCGCGCCGCCAGGTCCAGTCGTTCTTCCGGTAGGGGATGTATTCGAGGATCGCAGGGACCGGTTCGGCCTCTGCGCCCTCCGGAAGCCAGATCTTCGCGGCCAGACGGCTTCCATCGGCCATTGGAACCCAGACGTTCTCGATCTCGCGCACCTGACGCGGGAAGTCCGAGCGAATCCGCACGCCTCACCTTCTCACGGCGCACGGTGCCCTCGCCGTCTAGTCGGTTCTGCCGGCCTTCTATCGGGGGAGGCCGTCCTCGGGGAGCTCGTGCCACGGAGCCGTGTCCGCGACGAAGGTGCGTTGAATCTATGGCCCCGCCGGGGCCCGTTCAAGGTTTAAAGGGAAGAGCCCCGGCGGCCTGGGGCTCTCCTCGAAATCCTGTATCGGCCGATTTCAGCTCGGCATGAGGGTGACTGGAATACGAACCTCGTGCGGTGGCTTTCCGGTCCCCGCCGCGTCATCGTCGGAGACGACGATAGTTCCGGCCTGCTCGTGCGTGACCTCGAAGTCCACATCCATCGAGAAGGTGCCTCGACAGCCGGTTCCGCAGGTCGCAGTCGTGAAGCCACGGGAGAGTTCTGTGCCGCCCGCGTCTAGCACCCTGACGGTCACGTTCGCTTCGAAGACGTTCGCGCTTCCCGAGACTGTGATGCCGCTCTCGACGCGCTGACCGATCGAGGGGTGCTCGACGAGGATGACCGGGAGGAGGTCCTCGTAGTCGCGGCAGCGGACCGGGTGGTCGAGGACAATCCCCTCGCCGGAGAAGACGTCCACGGGCTGCCCGTCGAGCTTGAAGCTGACGCCCTTCACGGTCGGGAACTGGTCAAGGGTGCACGCGACCTGGGCGAGCCTGGCGAACATCGAGGCCGAGCCGCCGCCGGACTCGAACTCGGAGCTCAGGTCGACGGTTGCGACGCCCTTGGAGATGGTGAGGCCGAGGAGGCGGGTGCCCGCCGGAATGACCGTGGTCACGCCCGCTCGTGCTTCCAGGGGGTTGGGCCCGGCGAGGAGGTCTTCCATCGCCGCCGTGCCCACCCGCGGCGTGCCCGCCCGCTCGCGCCACGTAACGAAAAGTGCCTCGCCGCGGACGAGCCAGACCTGGTAGAGGACGCCCGAGGCGGCGCCCGAACCGCTCTCGACGGATGTGCCTGAGCCGGTCTCGGTCGGTGGCGGCGCCGTCTCGGTCCCTGAGTTCGTGACCGTCTGGTTGGCGGGTATCTCCGTCGAGACTGCGCCGACGGGAACGGCTTCTTCCTGACCGCACCCGGCGGCCGCGAGTCCAGCGCCTCCGACGAGGCCGAGGCCGATCACGATCAGTGCGAGGCGCTTCATGGTCATCCTCCTACTCGATTACGCGCCTCATCTTGCGCTCCTCCCGCAACGGGCCCGTCACCGCTCTGTAACCGTTTCGCCACAGACGAGGGCGGCAAGCGGAGGGTGAACCGGCTGCCGCGGTCCCGTTCGCTCCAGACCTCGATGTCGCCGCCCAGCAGGCGCGCGTTCTCGAGCGCGATCGCGAGCCCGAGCCCGCTCCCAGAACCTGTTCGCGACGGATCTGCCTTGTAGAAGCGGTCGAAGATGCGCTCCAGGTGCTCCGGCGTCATGCCGAGCCCCTGATCCTCGACCTCGACATAGGCTCCGGCAGCTTCGGCGCCCGTTCGCACGTCGACGTCTCGGCCGCCGTGCTCGAGCGCATTGCCGACGAGGTTCGCAACGATCTGCTCCAGTCGCCGGCGGTCGCTCTCGACGACCGCCGCGGCGCCCTGAACGCGCACGCGATCGGTCCACCCCCGGGCCCGGATGGTGGCATCCACCAGCGAAGCGAGGTCGACCGGCTCGAGCCGGACGGCTCCCTGGCCCGCGTCGAGGCGGGAGATCTCCATCAGGTCTTCGACGAGGCGACGGAGGCGGGCAATATCCGCGACGACCAGCTCGGCCGGGCGCCGAGCCTCGGGCGGCATCCGGTCGAGATGCTCCGAGAGAAGCGAGGCTTCGCCGACCAGGGCGGTGACCGGCGTCCGAAGCTCGTGCGCAACGTCGGAGGTAAACCTCCGCTCGCGCGCCTGCGCCTCTGAGAGGGCGGCGATCTTTCCCTCGAGCGCCTCGGCCATCTCGTTGAAGGACGCCGCCCAGGCTCCGAACTCGTCCCGGCCGCCCGGTGGCAGGCGAGTCGCCAGGAGCCCTTCTGCGAGCGAGCGCGCAGCGGCGCTCGCCTCGGCGACCGGAGCAAGGGTTCGCCGCGCCACGAGCGTGCCGACGCCACCGGCGACCAGCACGAGTAGCGCGAGACCGACGAGGAGGATCGTGCGGAGCTGGCCGAGCTCGTCGAAGAGCTGCGCTTCCGAGAAGAAGAAGTAGAGCTCGGCCCCGGAGACGCGCCCTCCGACCACGAGATAGGGAACGCCCGCAAACTTGGTGCGCTGGTAGGCCAGCTGTCCACGCCGGACCTGTGCCACGAGGTCCGGCGGCGCCTGCGCCGGCCGGATGGAGATGCTCGATGAGAAGTCCTGCCCCTCGACGCGGACCGCGGTCGCAAATCCGCTCCGGCGCTCGAGGGCGTCCAGGAGCTGCCGCACCGCCTCCGTCCGTGACTGCGGCGATGCGAGCACGGAGGTGGCGAACTCGAGGTTGAAGCGGGACTGGTCGAGTGCCCGCTCGACCGAGTCGTCCAGGCGACTCTCCCGGGCGGCCAGGTAGGAGCCGGCCGCGAGCGCGGCGCCGGAAAGCCCGGCGACGAGCATGAACGCGATCGTGAGGCGTCGGCGGAGCCGCCCCGGCCTGATCGGAGATCGCGCGCTCATCCACTCGGGTCGAGCCTGTAGCCGACCCCCCGGACGGTCTGGAGGAGCGTGGGGTGCTTCGGATCGACCTCCACCTTCGCTCGCAGACGCTGGACGGCTACGTCAACGAGCCGTGAGTCGCCCAGGTAGTCGTAGTTCCAGACCCGCTCGAGGAGGAGCTCTCGCGTGAACACCTGCCGCGGTCGGCGGGCCAGCTCCAGGAGGAGCCGGAATTCGGTCGCGGTTAGCTCGATCCGCTCACTTCCCCGCCGCACCTCGAAGCCGGCCGGGTCGATCTCGAGTGCCCCGACGGCGAGCGCTTGCTCCGGGGGATCTTCACCCGATCTCCGCATGACTGCCCTCGCCCGGGCGACGAGCTCGGGCAGCTCGAACGGCTTCGTGACGTAGTCGTCGGCACCGAGCTCGAGCCCGACGACCACATCGACCGTGTCGCTCCGGGCCGACAGCATCACGATCGGAACCCGGCTCTCACGGCGGATCTCGCGGCAGACTTCGAAGCCGTCGAGCTCCGGAAGCATCACGTCGAGGACGACAAGGTCGAACGGACCCTGTCGGAACTCGACAAGACCCTGCCTGCCGTCAGATGCCGTCGTGACCGCGAAGCCGGCCTGCGTCATGCCGAGCGCCGCCACCTCCCGGATCGAGGCATCGTCCTCCACGAGCAGCACGCGCTCGTCCATCGGACAAAGCCTAGGCGGCGAGGACGCTAGCGCGGACTTTTGCGGGCACCTTGAGCGTGGGGTGACACACAACTGGAGGCGCACCGCTCAAGAGTCTCCTCCGAGGGCCCGATTAGTTTGATGTCGGTGTTATGCGGCCTGTATAGAGATCGTTACGTGAGTCGTGCCTGGGGTCGACCGCGCACGTCTTGGCCGTGCCGTGGCATCGGCACGGCCTTCATCTGCGTCGCCGCATTGCTGCTTCTGGCAGACACGGCAGGCGCCGTCGGTCCGGCAAGGAAGCAGGAGGGGCGCTCCTTCTTCGACGTCCGGCTCGAGCCGGCTGAGCTCGGTCAAGAGGCACGTACCACAGCCTCCATGCGAGCAGCGCAGGCCGGACTGCTCCACTCGCTCGGATTCCACGGCGTCGTCGATGTCGACCGCCTCACCGGGACCCCGCGCGTGGTGGCACGGCTGGACGGGTTCCTGACCGGGCCCATGGAGGGCGGAGCCGAGGAAGTCGCGCTCGGCTATGTGCGCGAGCATGCCGACGCCTTCGGCCTCGATGCGGGCGACATCGCTGCTCTTCGTCTGTCCAGGGCCTACACGGACATCGACGGCACGACCCATCTCCGCTGGGTGCAGACGTACGATGGCATCCCCGCGTTCGACAACGGTCTTTCGGCGAGTATCACGAAGGCCGGCCGGCTTGTGAACGTTCTCGGCTCGCCTCGCCCGGATCTCCGCCTCGCGGACGTCGCCCCGGAACTCTCCGCAGGCGCCGCGCTCGGATACTCACTGCATGACGCAGGCGCGAAGCTCGCGCCGCCACGCGTGGTTGGGCGGACCGCAGCTCCGATGCGAGACACCCGGTTCGCCGGCGGCCACCGCGCCGGGCTGGTCCTCTTCACCCGCCCCCACGGCGTGCGCCTCGCCTGGCGCGTCCTCGCGCATGCGAAGCCGACCCAGATCTTTGACTACGTGATCGACGCAGAGACCGGGGAGGTGCTTCGCCGCTCGAACCTCGTCGACTTTGCTCAGGCGCGCGTGTTCGACTACTACCCGGGCTCGACGGACGGGGGCACTGCCGTCCTGAAGTCCCTCGACTCCTGGCTGGCTCCAGGCGCACCCACGCTCACCGGACCGAACGCCCACGCCTACCTCGACGTCAACTCGGACGATTTCGCCGAAGAGGTGGGGCCCAGTTCAACGCCCCCGGCGCTGTCCACCTGGGATTATCCGCGGACGGCGTTCTCGTACCCGGGCGGCGCCTGCCCGGCGGGCAGCTACAGCTGTGCCTGGAACCACACCGTCGCCGGTAGCTGGAGCACCAACAAAAATCAGAGCGCGACCCAACTCTTCTACTACGTCAACAAGTTCCACGACTATCTAGCGGGCGGCCCGATCGGGTTCACCGCCGCGGCCGGGAACTTCGAGGCAGCCGACCCCCTTCTGGCCGAGGCCGACGACGGCGCCAACGGGCCCGGGGGTCTTCCGGACGGGAATCACCGGAACAACGCGAACATGTTCACGCCGCCGGATGGGTTCTCGCCCCGCATGCAGATGTACCTCTTCTCACCGCCGTTGTTCCCCGCCGTGAACGGCGCCGACGACGCGTCGGTTGTCTACCACGAGTACACGCACGGGCTTTCCAGCCGGCTCATAACCGATGCAAACGGCTTCCAGGCGCTGAACTCCGCTCAAGCGGGTGCGATGGGTGAGGCCTTGAGCGACTGGTATGCCATGGACTATCTCGTCGAAGGCGGGCTCGCGCCGGACACGGCCGCTGGCGGCGACGTGATCCTCGACCGATACGTCGGAAACCTGCGCTCGGAGGGCCTCGATTGCCCGGTGGGCTCTGCCAGCGCCTCCTGCCCCGGCACAGTGCTCGCAGGCTCCGGCGGCTACACCTACGGCGACTTCGGCCGGATCTTCGGATCCCCCGAGGTACACGCCGACGGCGAGATCTGGGGCCAAACCCTCTGGGATCTCAGGACCGCCGTCGGAGTCCCGGCCGCGCGGAGCCTCGTCACGCGCGCAATGGAGCTCTCGCCGCCCGAGCCGTCGTTCCTCGACATGCGCAATGCCATCCTGCAGGCGGACACGGTTGCGGGGGGCGCGCGCCGCAACCAGATCTGGCAGGTCTTTGCGGACCGCGGCATGGGCTACTTCGCCGCGACCCTCGACTCCGGGGACACCGCTCCTGTCGAGGACTTCTTGCTGCCACCGGCGCCAGGCGGCCCGACGGGCTCGCTCGGCGGGATCGTGACGAACTTCGACAGCGGCTTGCCGGTCGCAGGAGCCCGTGTCGGAGTGGCCGGTCACGACTCCGGATTCGCGGGCGGGCTTGGCGCCGACACCGGACCTGCGGGCGACTACGCCGTTTCCGGGATCGCGGCCGGCTCCTATCCGAGAGTGCTGGCGACGAAGCCCGGGTACGACAGGCACGTCCTGGATTCCGTCCCGATCGCCGCCGGGGCCCGGACGACGCGGAACTTCATTCTCCGCCGGGACTACGCCTCCCTCACGGGCGGCTCGACTCTCGCTTCGTTCACCGGTCCGAACTACTCGGGCTTCGGGTGCGGTCCGGGCGCAGCATTCGACCAGTCGCTCTCCACGGGCTGGGGCACCGACGTCGCCGGGGGCCCGAAGTCCGTCACCGTTCGCTTGCCGATCCCGGTCAATGTCATCGACTTCGCGATCGACCCCGGGGCGGTCTGCGGAGACGACGACACCGCCTCGCTTGGCCAGTTCTCGATCGCCACCTCTTCCGACGGAGTCACCTTCACCGCGTCCGCCGCGGGCGCGTTCACCGCTGCGTACAACCACCGCCTGAACCGTGTACCGCCGAGCGGCGGTACCGCGCGCGTTAGGTTCGTCCGGCTGACGATGCACTCGCCTCAGGGAAGCGCGGGCTCCGGCGCGCAGTACATGGACGTGTCCGAGCTCGAGGTCTACGGGCTTCCGCTCCCGCCCAACACCACGCTCGTGTCGCACCCGCGCAAGCTCACGCGGAAGCGGACCGCGACGTTCGGCTTCTCATCGTCGCTCGCCGGGTCGACGTTCCAGTGCCACGTCGACCGGAACCCCTTCACCGCCTGCACAACGCCGACCACCGTCAGGTCGCTGACCCATGGCACCCACACGTTCTATGTTCGCGCCCGCAAGGACGGGGCAGTCGACGCCACCGCGGCCAGGTGGACGTGGCGGGTCGACCTCAAGCCACCGAACACGAGAATTCTGACTGCGCCTCCCGCGAGGTTCGCCCTCAGGACAGCGCGGTTCACGTTCCGCTCCTCGGAAACCGGCTCGACCTTCCAGTGCAGTCTCGACGCGAGGAGGTTCAGGGCCTGTTCCGCCCGAAAGACCTACCGCGGCCTTGCACACGGCAGGCACGTCCTCCGGGTGCGGGCAAAGGACCGGGCCGGGAACCTCGACCCGACACCGGCGCGCCACGTCTGGCGGGTCGGAAGCTAGAACGTCGGGTCTCGGACGCCGGTCGCGATCAGGATGAGCACGGCCGCGGCCAGCACGAGCCGGTAGACGACGAAGACGGAGTAGGTGTGGTGGCGGACATAGCCGAGGAGCGCCCAGATCGCAACGAGCCCGGTGACCGCAGCCGCGAGCATGCCGACCACGAACGGTCCTGCGGAACCCGGGGGCAGGTCCCCGAAGACGACGTCGCTAAGTCCCTTCAGGACTGAGGCGCCGAACACGATCGGGACGAGCAGGAGGAACGAGAAGCGCGCGGCGGCGTCGCGGTCGAGACCGAGAAAACGTGACGCGGTGATCGTCACGCCCGATCTGGAGACGCCCGGCGCTAGCGCGAGGCACTGTGCGAACCCGACCACGAGTGCTCCGCGCCAGCCGAGCCCGCTCATCTCCAGGCGGGGAGCGGTCCGGTCCGAGATCCAGAGCAGAACTGCGAACACGGCCAGCAGGACTGCGATCTGCCATGGGTCGCCGAGGTGTCTCTCGATCAAACTCTCGCCCGCGGCTCCGACAAATATGGCGGGGATAGTCGCGGCCAGCACGAACCACGCTACCCGCTCCACGGGGGTCTCGACCCGCCTCCGCACAACGCTTCTGAACCAGGCGACCATGAGTGCCCAGATGTCCCGCCGGAAGTAAGCCACCACCGCGACGAGCGTGCCCAGGTGGAGGGCGACGTCGAAGGTCTTGTTGAACTGCTCGTGTGTCTCCAGGTAGTTCCAATCGCCCAACCACGGCACGAGAATGAGGTGGCCGGACGACGAGACAGGCAGGAGCTCGGTCAGGCCCTGCACGATCCCGAGGATCAGCGCTTGCCAGTTCGGCAGCGCGCCGGGTCGCTCGCCTGCGCCCGTTACGGTGAGGACGACCGCCAGGAGAAACGCTCCGCCGGCCACCACGTAGATGCCGACGCGGCGCATTCGAGGCAGTATCGTATGCGAGCCCGGTGGCCCGGACCAACTTGATCGTCGCCCTCATCGAGGGCAGGAACGACGTCATCATTGGCGTCTTCGCGGCTGTGCTAGTCGGGTTCGCCCTGATCGTCTCGCTCTATGTCCCGCGGCGGTGGCCGGACTTCCCCGGCCGGCACCTGAAGCTCTTCGCCCTGCTCGCCATCCTCCTAGTCGCGGGCATGCTCGCCGCGGTGGAGGCGCTAGGCGAGGGCCACGACTTCAGCGCTCATGGCGAGGCGGCAGAGACGACCTCGAGCGAGGGGACGGCATCCGCCGGGGGTACGACGAGCGAGTCCACCGCTACCGGGGAGACCGCCACCACCGAGCCGTCCGGGACGGCAGGCGACCCCGCCGCGGGTAAGGCGATCTTCGCCTCCGGCGGCTGCGGCACATGCCACACGCTTCAGGATGCCGGGGCGAATGGGGCCGTCGGGCCGAACCTCGACGACTTGCTCAAAGGTAAGGACCCTGACTTCATTCGCGAGTCGATCGTCGACCCAAACGCCGAGATCGCCAACGGCTTCGAGCCGGGGGTCATGCCGCAAACGTACGGCGACCAGTTCGACGATAAGCAGCTCTCGGATCTGGTCGCATATCTCGCAGACGCGACCGCACGCTAATCGCTGGAAAGCACCGAGGCGGAGAGGGCGGGATTCGAACCCGCGACCCAGCTTTCGCCGAGTACGCGATTTCCAGTCGCGCTCCTTAGGCCAGCTCGGACACCTCTCCGCGCGGCGCACATCGTTGCATACGCGCTCGGCCGTCCGGTCGACGCCCGACGCTCGGCGACGCCCCGTTTCGCCCGCGTCCGGGCGGGAAGATCGGTGGAAGGCGACGAAAGGAGTGGCGATGCCTCCGCGCGGGGTGAAGAAGGGCACGAAGCGAGCTCGTCAGTACGAGCACATCAAGGAGAGCGTGAAAGAGCAGGGAAAGTCCGAGGACACTGCCGAGGAGATCGCGGCGAGAACCGTGAACAAGGAGAGGGCTCGCTCCGGCGAGGCCGGATCGGCCTCCCGCACATCGACGCGAGACATCTCGTCGGGCCGGCGTGGAGGCTTGCGGTCGGGCACGAACCGGCCCAAGGGCCGCACGCGAGACCAACTCTACAGCCAGGCGAAGAAGCTCGGTGTCGCCGGCCGCTCGAAGATGAACAAGGCGCAGCTCCAACGCGCCGTTGACCGCCGCAACTAGTACTCCTCAGCCGAGCGGCGTCTCGGCCAGGCGCTCGAGAAGTTCCGGGATCGAGCTGAACACCTCGATTGCGCCCGCGTCCTTGAGTTCCTGCTCCGAGAAGCCGCGCGTGAGCACGGTTACGGTCCGGACGCCGACGCGCTTCGCTGCCTCGCAGTCCCACGTCGAGTCACCGACCATTACGCCCGCCAGATCGGCAGGACGACGTCGTGTTGGCGGAAGGCACGAAACCACGCGAGGGCATGCTGGTAGTTCTTGTCGACCAACGTGCCGTCGACGTCGAGAATCGCTACCGAAGGCATTGTCGCCGGGTACCCGCATCTACGCTCCCGAACCGTGACCCGGCGCAAGAGCCTCTACCGGTCGCTTACTTCGCTGCAGCGTGACAACGCGGTCTGCCGAGCGTGCCTCGAGGCGGGCTATCCCCTCGAATCCCTGCCGGTGTTCGAGGGACGTCCCGGTCAACGCGCGATGATCATCGGCCAGGCGCCGGGTATCGTCGAGGGCGAAGAGCTCCGCCCGTGGCGCGGTCGCGCGGGCAAGACCCTGCGGCGTTGGCTCGACGTCTCCGAGGACGAGTTCTACGACACGTTCTACTGTTGCTCGCTGACCCGGTGCTATCCGGGCCGAATTCCGGGCGGGCGGGGCGACCGGACACCGACGCGGGCTGAGATCGAGCTCTGCCGTTTCTGGCGGGACTGGGAGCTGCGGCTTCTCAGCCCGGAGCTCGTCCTCGTGGTCGGCGGGCTCGCCGTCCGCCACGTGCTCGGGCTCTCACCGTTGACGGACTCGGTCGGATCCTCGACGACGCTCAACGGTGCGATCGCCTTCCCGCTCCCGCACCCATCTGGGGCGAGCGGCTGGCTGAACGACCGATCCAACCGAAGGAGGCTCGAGCGGGCTCTCGTGGGGGTCAGGAAGTCCGTCGCTGGCCTGGGCCCGTCAGCCGCCTGAAGATCGGGACGCCATACCAAAACCAGACGAGCAGCCCCGCCAGGATCGCCGTCGTGATCGCCGTGGCGAGCCCTCCAAAGAGGATGTCCGTGATCAGGAAGGTGGTGCCCATGACGGCGGCTGCCAGGAACACGGTTCCCACGATTGCAAGCCGGTTCGAGCGGAGAAGCAGCGCTTCCTTGTCGTCCTGTCTGAACTGGACCCGGTGATTTGCGGACGGCGCGATCAGGAAGATCGTCGCCGCCGCCGCCGAGACGAAGGTGGCGAAGTAGACGTCCTTCTGGACGGCCGTGATTTGCGAGAAGCGTTGTGAAAAGGGGACGGTGAGAAGGAACGCAAAGAGCACCTGCACGCCCGGAAGCGCCACGCGCAGCTCGTTCAGGAGCTCGATCAGCTCACGGTCTACGCGCTCCTTTTTCGTCTCCTCGGCCACGCAAGGTGTCTACCTGGTCCCGAAGGTACGACGCAAGCTGCCCTGAGGGGTAGATAGGGTCTTCTCCGGCTCTCAGCCAGGAGAGCCTACGGGAGGGGTCCTTGCGGCACATCGGCCTTCTTCCGTGCGTCCGCGCCAAGTGGGCGTTGTCCTTGTCGTTTCCGGAAGGGGTTCATGACTGCGTTCCGTTTTCTCTGCCTGGCGGCCTGGGCCGCTCTGTCGGCGTTCACGCTCTTCGGCGTCCAGGAAGAAGCTCGGGCCGCCGAGGCCTCGCCGACGCCCCTCCTCGAGGAGATCCGGGAGGCGCAGGCTACGACCTGGCGCTACGACCGGATCATGGGTCGGAAGCTCACTCGCTCCGACCGCACCGTGTACCGGAGCCCGAGCCGAAGCTACCGTCGCTGGGTCCTGGGCCTCTGGCAAAAACGGGCCGAGAAAGCGCGCCGTCGGGCCATGCATCCTCCGCACAAGGCTGCCTGGCTCTGCATCCACGGGCATGAGGGCCCGTGGCGGGCGAACACAAGCAACGGTTACTACGGTGGTCTTCAGATGGATATCTCCTTCCAGCGCACCTATGGCCGATACCTGCTCCGGACGAAGGGCTATGCGCACCGCTGGACGGCGATCGAGCAGATGTGGGTCGCCGAGCGGGCGTACCGGAGCGGTAGGGGCTTCTATCCATGGCCGAACACGGCCCGAAGCTGCGGCCTGCTGTAGGAGGAGCCGGGCGGGCCGCTTTCACGGCCCGAAGCTGCGGCCTGCTGTAGGAGGAGCCGGGCGGGCCGCTTTCACGGCCCGCCCACCCTAGCCCTAGTCGGAGCTAGCCGGACTTCGTCTTGGCCGGCTCACCGGGAAGGTGGAGGAGGTTCTCGACCTCCTGCACACCCTCGACCTTGCGAACCTGGTTCTCGAGCGTCTCGATCAGCTCGGGGCGGTCTGCCTCGCCGCGCAAGTAGACGACGCCGTTCTCGGCGTTCACGTCGATCTTCCCCTTCGGCACCTCCGGGTCGCGGAAGATCTCGCTCTCGACCTTTGCCTTGAGCGTGGCGTCGTTCGGCTCTGGCTTTTGCTCTTCCCGGATGTGCGTCGCCTTCTGGGTGAGCCCCTTGGCCTGCGAGGTGACTTTGCCTCCCGCGCGCCCAGCCTTGCTTCCCGTGCTGCGGAACAGGCCCCCCGCGCGGTCGACCAGCGCATGGCGCCGCCGCTTGCCGTCGGTCGGGTCGAAGAAGTACATGAGCGCGGCACCGATGACCGCGATGAGTGGAATTCGTCGCATCGACTCTCCTTTTCGTCTTTGGGTAACGCCTACCCCGAGACTACTTGGGTGAATCGTGCGAGGGAGGACGACCGGGGAGACCCTAGAGGCGGGTTTCGACCCGGCACAGGAAGTCATCGAGCATCCGAATGTATCCGGGGGTGTCCTCGACGTGGGCCATGTGCGACGCGTTCGGGTAGATGACCGACTCGGCCCCTGGGATCCCCTTGCTCACGGTGCGGTTGATCGCCCGCGTCGCCTCGTCGTGTTCGCCGGTGACGACGAGCGTCGGTGCATCGATCTCTCCGAGGTGGTCGACGACGCTCCACTCGAGCAGCGTGCCCGTGACGTGGAACTCGCTCGGGCCGTTCATCGTCCGGTAGACCAGGCCGTTCCTCTCCATGAAGTCGAAGGAGCGAAGCACGCACTCGGGCCACGGGTCGGTCCGGCAGAGGTGGCGCTTGTAGAACACCACGCAGGCCTCCTCGTACTCCGGGTCGCCCGTCGTCCCGGCTTCCTCATGCCGGCTGAGCGTGTCCTGGACGTCCTGCGGAAGCTCGGCTCGGAGCTTGCCCGTCTCCTCGACCCACTGCGGGATGCTCGCCGGGGAGCTCGCCAGCACGAGGCTCTCGAGGCCCGCAGGTTGTGTCAGTGCGTACTCCATCGCCAGCATTCCGCCCCAGGAGTTGCCGAAGATGTGAACGTGCTCCAGGCCGAGCTCGGTCCGGACCGCGTCGACCTCGTCCACGAAGAGCTCCACCGTGTACAGCGAGGGATCGTCGGGAAGGTCCGATTTTCCGCAGCCGAGCTGGTCGTAAAAAACGACGCGCCTCCCGGTCTCTGAAACTGCCTCGAGCGGCTCGAGGTAGTCGTGTGTCGCGCCCGGTCCACCGTGGAGGCAGAGGAGCGGCAGCTTCCCGTCCTTCTCTCGGTCACCGACGATGCGGTACCAGGTTTCGTGGCCTCGAAAGGGGATGCGGCCTTCGGTGGTCACCGGCGAAGCCTATGCCCGCGAGCCTGCCCCGATGGGTGTTGCCGGTCGATCGGGTTCGGGTCCCGGCGCGGACCAAGATTTCAGGAAGCTCGGCGAAGAGCGATATCGACAGAGCGAAAATCGATATAGGACGCTCCGACCACCGGTGCTACCGTTTTCCCAGCACAGTGAGCGCAAGCGCCGTCGAGCGCTGTGTGGGTTCTAGGGCGTCGGCTCGTCGCGAGCAGGAGGTGGCTTTCGAGCACGGCTTCGGCCCCATCGTAGTCGGGCTCGGGTCAATGCTCGTATCGCAGGAGCTCGGTGCGGTCGGAGCCGCCGGTCACCGTGTTCTCGAGCACGGGCCCGACTCCTCTGACGTAGAACTTCTCCTCGATCAGATCAGGCTCGATGGGCGTGAAGTTCCTAGTCTGGAGTACGCGATCGAAGGTGCCGTACGGGACGTGCGCGTGTGCGGTGAGGCTGAGAATCTCCGCACCGTCCTCGGCCTGGCCCGCGTAGTACTCCTCGCGATAGGTCATGCCGGGCTTCGGGTGGGCCGGGATGATGATGCCGGGCTGCGCTCCGTCGACCCCCGCCTGCCACGAGCCTTCGGTCGTCTTCAGCTTGCCGTTCTCGTACTCCTTCGTGTCCTCGCCCAGGTACCAGAGGTTTCCCGCGGAGTCCTGCGCATACCAGTCATAGGTGTCTTCCGTGATCTGCCCGCCCTCGGTCAGGACGTCATGCACGACTCGTGCCTCGATGCCGATGATGGTCTTCGTATCGTTGGTGACGGTGACGACGACGCGGCGCACCGCACCTTCCGCGTCGGTCTCGCGGAACACGCGGCGGGTTCCGGGCACGATCGGGAAATAGGGGTTGGCGATCTCAGTCGTGAAGTCGGCCGGGTTGAGGTGCACGGGCTCGCTTCCGCGCGGAAGCAGCGTCGCCTTCCCGGCCGTGGTCGTGGCCTCGTTTTCCTTTGAGCTGCCGCCGCACGCACTCGTGAGGGGAATGAGCAGAGCACAGGTAATAGCGATCGTCCGGCGCATCTTCGGCCTCCTTTGGAAACGGGGCCCACCGTATGGCCGGGCGATGAGAACTGGATGAGACCGTGACTTGGCACTTCCCTGGCGGCCGACCGGCCTCGACAAAGAAGCTGCGGCCTTGGACGCAACGGACGAGGTGGTCGCCGCGCAAACCCAAACGCTGGCGGAGCTGCGTGCGCGTGCGCATGAGATCCGAGTTCGCGCGGCGGGCGACCGTGCACGGGCGACACGTGACCGCGAGCAGGCCGCCTACGGACTTGCTGGCGCGACGCAGCGCGTAGCCGTCGCGCCGAAATCCCGGCTGACCAAGACTTGCCAAAAGTCCTTGCTAGTCCGGAAGCCTCTGTGCTAGTTTTTTGCCTGCACAGCGAGCGCAAGCGCCGTCGAGCGTTGTGTGGGCCGGAGTCCAAGACCAGCGACTCCGGTGCAGTACCACCTTAAACCTCTGGTGGTCAACGTTCTTGGGGAAAGGACGGAGGAGGTTTATGGGCTCGTTTGCACTCCGCCACGTACGTCGGCTCGACGGGAGTCTCGTACTCGGTGTCAGGGGCATCGTCGACGATGCCACGGTCGAGTGTTTCGAGAAGGGGCTCGACCGGGCGACGGCCACGGGGTCTCGCCAGGTCATCATCGATCTGAGCACCTGCCGGCTGGATTCGGCCGGGCTCGCGGCGCTGGTCCGACTTTGGCGGCGCTCCGGTAGGCGTTCTGCGCAGATGCGCCTGGTCGCCCCGGATGCCGCGTTGTTCAGGATGCTCGAGCTCATCGGGCTCACGTCGCAGTTCCCGACCTACGCGAGCATGGACGCTGCCCTTCCCTCATCGCCAGCGGCTCTCTTGCCGGTCGTCCGAGGCAGAAAGGCGCTCGAGGTGCGCCCCTCGAGACGAGCACGGCGGCGTGACGGCGAGATCTGGCCCAGGTGCATGTTTCACCTCACGAGCATGGACGGCGCGGCCTTCCCCCGCCGCGCCGTCCGGTGAGGCCTTTTAGACGTCCGGGCGATCGAGAGCAGCACAGGCCATGAATATTGCCCCCGCGCTCAGCCCCCACGTATCCTCGGCCGACGGTCGCACGTCGACCGAGGCACGCGTTCGTGACCTGCTAGGACAGCAGGCGGCCCTGCGTGAGTTGGCGGTCGCCGTGGCTGAGATGCGCGCGCCGGAGGTGATCTACGAGCTCGTTGCGAAAGAGGCTGCGGGAGTTGCCGGTGTCGATTCCGGCGCCGTGGTTCGCTTTCGCGTGGACGGCGTCGCCGAAGTCGTCGGCTCCTGGCGAATGGGCGGCAGGCAGACCGGGAGCCTGATCCCGCTGGACGGCCCAGCGGGCGTGGCGATCGTGGCCCGCACGGGACGCCCTGCACGCACGAATGGTTACGAGCCGTCGAGCGCGCACCACCCGAGAGCGCAGAGGCTCGCGGGGTCGTCACCCGCTGGGGTCGCCGTCCCGATCCGCGTGCGCCGGGAGCTGTGGGGCTCCGTGCTCGTTGTCGCGCGCGCCGAGAAGGAGATCCCGCCTGATCTGGAGGAGCGCCTCGCCGTCTTCACCGATCTCGTCGGGCTCGCGATCGCGAACACCGACACCAGCGCACGCCTTTTGGCTCAGGCCACCAGCGATCCGCTCACGGGTCTTCTGAATCACCGCGCGTTCCAGGAGCGCGTGGAGGGTGAGGTTGGGCGCGCCCAGCGCTATGGACGGCCGCTTTCCCTCGTGCTCCTCGACCTCGATTACTTCAAGTGCATCAACGACGCCTACGGGCACCAGGCAGGAGACGCGGCGCTGATGCAGGCCGCACGCCTCCTCGAGAGGGGCGCGCGGGCCGGTGACGTGCTCGGCCGGATCGGCGGTGACGAGTTTGCGCTTCTGCTCCCCGAGACGACGGCAGAAGGGGCGCTGCCGATCGCCGAGCGTTGGGCGGCGGAGTTTCGGGCCGCGCCGGTCGGCGTGGCAGCTCACCTGACGATGTCGGCGGGAATCTGTGACCTCACCCATGCCAACGGCAGCCAGGAGTTGCTGCAGCTCGCAGACGGCGCGCTCTACTGGGCAAAGACAAAGGGCCGAGATACCGTCATCTTGTATTCGCCCGAGGTCGTGTATGAGCTCTCCGACGGCGACCGAGCCGACCGCTTGCAGCGCCTGCAGGCCCTCATGTCGATCCGCTCCCTGGCCCGCTCGATCGATGCGAAGGAGTGGCCAGACGAGGAGCATTCCGAGCGAGTCTCCGGCTTCGTCCGTCGGCTTGCCGAAGCGGCCGGCTGGCCGCCTGTGCCCGTCGCCCAACTCGCCGAGGCTGCCCTGATCCACGACGTCGGGAAGATCGGCATCCCGTTCGAGGTCCTGCTCAAGCCGAAACCGCTCACTCCGGACGAGTACGAGCTCGTCAAGAGGCACGCCGCGCTCGGTGCACAGATGGCGCGCGAAGCCCTCAGCGACGAGCAAGCCCTCTGGATGGAGCAGCATCACGAGCGCTTCGACGGCACCGGCTATCCGAACGGTTTGGCAGGCGCGCAGATCTCGGAGGGCGCTGGCCTGCTTGCGCTTGCCGACAGCTGGGACGTGATGACGACGGTTCGCAACTACAGCCCTGCCAAGCCGGAGCCGGAGGCGCTCGCCGAATGCCTCTCGCTTTCAGGCAGCCAATTCAGCCCCACCGCCTGCAAGGCGCTCGCGACTCTCTTCTAAGAACCTCGCTCAGGCTGAACGAGCAGGAGGTGGCTTTCGAGCACGGCCTCGGCTACGTCGTAGAGCTTGCGGCCGCTGCGCTGTGACTGTGAGCGCAGGAGCTCGAAGGCCCGCCGCTCGTCGATCTCCTGCCGGGACATCATGATCCCTTTCGCCCGCTCGATAACTGCACGCCGCGCGAACGCGCCCTCGAGGCTCGCATACTCGGCGTAGCGCCGCAGCGTGATGTCGATTGCGCTCTGCAATTCCTCTGCCCGGCCATCGACGATGTAGGCGAAAATGCCGCGCTTGGCCGCCTCGTTGACCCAGACGGGGTCGTCGGCCTCGAGGAGTGCGATCACCGGGCAGGAAGCCTCGTGCACGATCTCGGAGATCATGTCGAGCGCGTGCTCCCCGCTCACGCCCAGGCCGACGAAGGCGAGATCTGGATCCTCACGTTCCGTCGCCGCCGCGACTTCCGAGACCTCGAGCTCGCGTGAGATCACCTCGTGACCGAGGCGGGTCACGATCTCGGCGATCCGTGCAAGCCGATCTTTCCGCTCGTTTGCAATCAAGATCCGCAGCGAACGGCGGGGTTCTTCAGTCTGCGGCTTGCGGTCTGACGGCACGGCGTGATTCTTCGACTTCTGGGGATGCGACCCCGGTCGATCGGCCCTCGATTGTACGGAGATTGTACGGAGAATGGGGGACTTCTTTCAAGTGCGATTCTGACCTTCCCCGAGTTCGCGCTGTCGAGGACGTCGATGTATTCTTACCGTTGCACGATCGCCAAACCTTGCGTGCACGGTCGCAAAACCTTGACCGTTGCACGTTTTGTGCGGGCCACAAGAATCGGCCCCGCACGGATCCGCCCTCAGCAATCGGGTTGGAGCGTCAGTCGCTTTGCGGTCGGCGACGGAGTTTCGATTGCGAGGAGGATTCATGCAGGACGCTCTTGGCCTCAAAGACAGCCCGCCCGCCGGCGGACCGCCACGCGTGCTCGTGGTCGACGACGATCCCAGCGTCCGACTCGTCTGTACTACGACCCTGCGTCGTGAAGGCTATGAGGCGATCGAGGCGGCCAACGGGCAGGAGGGGTACGAGCGCGCCATCGCGGGAACACCCGACCTCGCGCTACTCGACGTGCAAATGCCCGAACTGGACGGCTTCGGCCTCGCGGCGGCGCTCCTCGAGGACCAACGCACCCAACAGCTCAGGTTCGTCTTCACCGGCGACCCGGACCCTTGCGTCCAGGCGCTGGCCTACGAAGCCGGCGCGCTCGGCTTCATCGCGAAGCCCTTCGATCCACGAGTCATCGGCTCGTTCGTCAACCGTGCGCTGGCTCATCTTGCCCCGAGGAAATCAGTAGCCGCGTGACAGTTCGCTCCTCTTGCGGCGATAGTGCCGCCTAGAGGCGTAGAGCGCCTAAGCTGAAGCCACGAGGAGGGCCGCCCCTTCGCGGATGTAGGCGGTCGCGCCGACGGAGCGATAAAAGGCGAGCGCCCGCTTAAGCTCGGCGGGCCGTGGGCACCTCGGCAGTGAGGGGAGAGCAGTCCCTCATTCTTGAGCGGTTTTCCGCCCGATCCCGTGCATGTGAAGCCTGCTAATAGGCGCCGCGCGGCGAGCGTCCGAGCCCTTAGGATCGTGGGCGCTTCATTCACAACAGGACGGGAGGGTTCCATGGCGACGAACGCGATTCCGGAGGGCTACCGCACCGTCACGCCGTACCTGGCCGTCGACGACGCGGCCGAGGCGATCGAGTACTACAAGAAGGCGTTCGGCGCGAAGGAGCGCGTGCGAATGGACGCGCCGGACGGCAAGATCGGCCACGCCGAGCTCGCGATCGGGGACTCGCTGGTGATGCTCTCCGACCCGTTCCCGCAGGCGACGACGAGGACGCCGAAGGAGCTGGGCGGCACGACCGCGAGCGTCTTCATGTACGTCGAGGATGTCGACGCGGTCGTGAAGGAGGCAGTCGACGGGGGCGCGACGATCACGATGGAGGTTGCCGACCAGTTCTGGGGCGACCGCATGGGCTCCGTCAAGGATCCGTTCGGCCACGCGTGGTCGATCGCGACGCACGTCGAGGATGTCCCGCCGGAGGAGATGGCGGAACGGGCCAAGGCGGCCATGGCCGCGATGAGCAGCTGAGGCTCGGAGGGCCCGCCGATGGCGAGCCCTGCCGATCACGATCATTGGGACCATGCGATGCCAACCTCAGGCCGCGCGCTCAACGCCGTCGCGCTCAGTGCGACGCTGCACTGTCTCACCGGGTGCGCGATCGGCGAGATCGCCGGGATGGTCATTGGTACTGCAGCCGGCTTCTCGAACCTGACAACCATTGTGCTGTCCGTGGTGCTGGCGTTCGTGTTCGGCTACGCGCTCACCAGCATGCCGCTCTTGCGGGCGGGCCTGGCACTCGCGGTCGTCATCCCGATCGCCTTGGCGTCGGACACGCTCAGCATCGCCGTCATGGAGATCGTGGATAACGCGATCGTTGTGCTGGTTCCCGGCGCCATGGATGCGGGTCTGGCATCCCTTCTCTTCTGGGGCTCACTTGCCTTCGCGCTCGCTGTCGCAGGCGTTTTCGCCTTTCCGGTGAACCGATGGCTGATCGTTCGAGGCAAGGGACACACGGCCGTACATGAGACCGGCATCCACGGCGGACCGCCTACGCGACTCGTGGCCGCGGCGGCTGTGGTCGCCTTCATCTTCGGAACTTCGGTTCTGGTCGCCGAGGTGATTGGCTAGGGTCATTGACCCCACGGCTGACGGGCCTCTCAGCGGGCCCCGCAATCGCTACAGATGCCGACTACTTCGAGGCTGTGGGACGTGGGACGGAAGCCGTGCTTCTTGCCCACGCCCGCGAGCCAGTCGTCCAGCTCGCATTCGGTCAGCTCCTGCACATGGTGGCAGGCCGAGCAGACGAGGTGATGATGGTGCCCCGGTCCGCAGAGCCGGTAGCAGCTCTCGCCCCGCCGGTGAGAGAGCGCGTCGACTGCGCCGCACTCTTGGAGCAGCGTGAGCGTCCGGTAGACGGTCGCGAGGCCGACCGGGCTCCCCGAGGTCCGTAGTCGTCCGTGGATCTCTTGCGCGGTCGCGTCATGAGGCTCGCGCGAGAGCGCCTGTAGGACGAGCAGTCGCGGAGTAGTCAGACGGACGCCGACCTCTCGCAGGAGTGCCTCGGCGTCAGCCCGTTTGGTCTTGCTCGTTACTTGGACACCCATCGTCCCCTAAGATAGCCGAACAGCGAATGAAATTCATTCTCATCTTGATCCTCGCTCTGACGGTCCCTGGCCTGGCGGTGGGGTGCGGAAGCAGCGACGGCCACTCGAGTACCCGTGAAACGGTCGTGGCGAGCTTCTATCCCCTTGCGTTCGCGGCGGAGCAGGTTGGCGGTGAGGCCGTCTCGGTCGAGAATCTGACGCCTCCGGGCGCCGAGCCGCATGATCTCGAGGTGTCGCCTAGCGACGTCAGCGAGATCAAGTCGGCGGATCTCGTGCTCCTTCTCGGTCACGGTTTTCAGCCGCAACTCGAGGATGCTGCCGGCTCAGGCCCTGAAGTCGTGGCTCTCCTCGACACACCCGCACTCGACCTCCATCCGGATGGCGATCCCCATGTCTGGCTCGACCCCATCCGCTACGTGAAGATCGTCGATCGTATTGGGGTCGTCCTCCGAAGGGCAGCGGCCGTGTCACGCTTGCTGGCGCGACTCAGGAAACTCGACAACGACTACAGGCGCGGGCTTGCCGACTGTGCTCGCCGTGACATCGTGACGAGCCACGAAGCCTTCGCGTATCTCGCCGAGCGCTATGGGCTGAACCAGATCGCAGTCACGGGCCTAAACCCCGAGGCCGAACCAACGCCGCAGGCGCTGCAGCAGACCGTCGATGTCGTGCGCGCCAGCGATGCGACGACCGTCTACTTCGAGCGTCTCGTTTCGCCCCGCCTCGCCGAGACAGTCGCACGAGAGACCGGCACGAAGACGGCGGTCCTCGATCCGATCGAGGGCCTCACGGACACAGAGAGGAAGCAGGGAGCCGACTATTTCACCCTCATGCGCGCGAACCTTCGCGCTCTACAGGCTGGCCTCGGATGCCGGTAGCGGTCGAGTTGCGCGACGTCTCGTTTGCCTATCCCGGCGGCATGCCGGTCCTCGAGCGCGTCGATCTCATGATCGAGGAGGGCGAGTTTGTCGCTGTCGCCGGCCCAAACGGCGGCGGCAAGACGACCCTGATCCGGATCGCGCTCGGGCTGGAGCGACCGCGTCGCGGCGAGGCG
Source organism: uncultured Actinomycetes bacterium (assembly GCA_963737615.1). Taxonomy (GTDB): domain Bacteria; phylum Actinomycetota; class Thermoleophilia; order Gaiellales; family Gaiellaceae; genus DASQGA01. Next base: position 33,057 of record CAVTTI010000010.1, read on the forward strand.
CTCTTGTTCGGGCAGCCTGCACAGAGCTTCACTGCACGTAGACGGCTCGGCTACCTCGCCCAGCGAACGACGCTCGGAATCGATGCCCCCGCCACCGTGCGGGAGATTGTGAGCGCCGGGCGTCTGCCGGTGCGCGGGCTGCTGCGCCGCTTCACGGGCGAGGATAGGCGCGCGGTCGAGGCGGCAATCGAGCGCGTTGGACTCGCGGCCGTCGCCGAGCAGCCGGTCCAGCGCCTCTCGGGCGGACAGCAGCAACGGGCCTACATCGCAAAAGCGCTCGCCGGCCGGCCCGACCTCCTCGTCCTCGACGAGCCGACCACCGGCGTGGATGTCGAGGCGCAGGAAGCGTTCGCCAGGCTTCTGGCCGAGCTCAAGAGCGAGCTTGGAGTCACGATCGTCTACGTCTCACATGAGTTCGGAGCCGTCGAGAGCTTTGTCGAGCGGATCGTCCTCGTCCGCCGAGAGATCGTTTTCGACGGCGCGCCCGACGCGCTCCCCTCCCGCTGGCACGACCCCTCCCATGTCCATCTTTGAGGCGGAGTTCATGCGCCTGGCGCTGGCGGCTGGCGCGATCGTCGGTGTCCTCGCCCCCGCGGTCGGTTTCTTCCTCGTCCAACGACGCATGAGCCTGATCGGCGACGGGATCGGCCACGCCGCCTTCGCCGGCGTCGCCGCCGGTTACCTCCTTGGCATCTCGCCGGTTCTGACAGCGCTCGCGGCCTCGGTCGCTGCCGCGGTCGCCGTCGAGTGGCTGCGGGGCCGCCGGCGCACCGCGGGCGACCAGGCACTGGCGCTCATCTTCTACACGGGCATCGCTACGGGTGTCGTCCTCATCTCGGCTGCCGGTGCGCTCAACGCGAACCTGTTCACGTTCCTCTTCGGCTCCATCCTCACCGTCACCACGTCCGACCTCGCGCTTGTGGGCTCGCTCGGGATCGCCGCGCTCGCTCTGATCGCTTTCCTCTACCGCGGCCTCGTCGCCGTCTCGATCGATGACGAAGGCGCTCGAGTGACCGGCCTCCCCGTTACCGCATTGAACGTGGCCCTTGCCGTCCTCACCGGGGTGACTATCGCCGTCTCGATGCGCGTTGTCGGCATCCTTCTCATTGCGGCGCTCATGGTGCTACCCGTCATCGCGGCCGGGCGGATTGCGTGGAGCGTCCGCTCCACCATCCTCGTCGCAATGGGTATCGGCCTCGCCTCGGCGCTCGCGGGCCTCGCCGTCTCTTATTACGCCGACCTTGCCCCAGGCGGTGCCATCGTCCTGATCGCTTCCGCAATCACGATCATCACACTCGCGCTCCCACCGGGTCACCGCGCCGCTTAGCGAGGAGGGGGAGGGAGTCGGACGCTCGATCCGCAAAATGAACCGGCCGCGTCGCGCACGACGCTCGGCCTCCTCACACCTCCCGCCGGCCCGCAGACTCACCCCAGTTGCTCGCGGTTGGTTCCCTCCCCGCCTACGAGCGGCGGTGGCGGCACAGCCGTCAGTGATAGCCCGACGCTGCGCCGCTCCGGTCGCCCGGGTGTCGGAAGAAGGACGGGCTCAGCCGGCTTCGGGATCCCGCGGCATGAGGATCCAGAGTGCGATATAGGCGAGAACCTGAGAGCCCGGAAGCACGATCGTCGCGATGATGAGCAGCCGGACGACGAGTGGGTTCCAGTCGTAGCGCCGCGCGAACCCGGCGGCAACGCCGGCCATCCATTTCCCGTGGCGTGGGCGAGTCAATCCGCGCTGGGCGAACCAGGCGCGCGCACCGGCGAGCGATGACTCTCTTGGATCCGCTTCGATGTGGTAACTGCTCGACATCTCGATCCTCTCTGTTCGGTTGAGTCCAGGATTGCGCCGGGAACGGTGAGCGCCAAGCCTGCTACCAGGTGTCTGCGGCTACGGCTACCACGCCCACTCGGGAACGGGATTCGAATCTTTCCATGATCCTTCTAGAGCACGATGACGGGGAGTTGAGCCAGCCCACAGTTTGGGATCAGGTCGGGACGACCTCGAAGTCGTACCGCGACGCGATCCGACCGATCTCGTCGGGCGTCGGGGCGCCTCCGTCCGCGAATGCTGCGCCGAGCTCGCGCATGTAGCCCTCCCACCCCGCCGGCGTGTTGAAGTTGAGGAAGCGGACGGGCTCGTCGCCAGGGTTCGAGAACGTGCGCACCGCGCCGGGCGGAAAGCAGGCGAACGAGCCCGCCTCCGCCGCGGTCGTCTCGTCGCCGTCGCGAAGGGTTAGCGTCCCGTCGAGGACATAGAAAAGGTCGTGCAGCTCCCTGTGAACGTGGGGAGGCGGCCCGGGAAACCCAGGCTCCACGGTCGTCTCACTGAGAAAGAACATGCCGTCGCTCGAGGCGCCCGTCCCCTTGAGGACGATGGAGGAGCGGCCGACGTCGATCCTCTCGCCTTCGTCGGACCCAAGGACTGCTCCGTCCGAGAGCCGTCTACCCCCGTCGGCCGGAGGGTCGAGCTGGTCGAACCAGCTCCCGTCTTTTCCGTCGCGTAATGCGCGCAGATAGTCGGCGAATCCACCGCTCGGCGCGTGGAAGTTCAGGAAGCGGGCGCGTCCGGCAGCGTCGTTTCGGAACGAGTGGGCGAGGTTCGGCGGGGCGGCGACGAAGGAGCCGGCCGGCAGCCGGATCGTCTCGTGCTCGGGGCCGAGCTCGAAGTCGAGCGTACCCTCGAGCACGTAAAAGGCGTCGGTGTGGCGGCGGTGGATGTGCGCGTCGGGACCGCGCTCGCCCGGCTCGTACCGAGTCTCGGTGACCGCGATCGCGTCGAAGCCCGCCTTGATCCGAACGGTCCGCTCGGGACGGTCGGAGATGACCTCGCCCCCGTCTGGGCGTAGCACCACCGAATGGGCCACGTCGAGCTCCATTGTCACGCACCGTACCGTTCCGCTCGGCGAGGTTGCTTTGCGCACTGATTTGTAGGCGGTTGTGATTTGTGGGTGGCGACGCCGAGCCACGGACGGCCGCGGCGTAGGGGTGGTGCAATCCGCGGCGAGGTGCTCGAGGGGAAGGCCCTTCGCAGCCAGCCGGGGACGTCGACGCTAGTGAGACGCAGGAGCTCGTACGCCCGAACTTAATTGCGCGAAGCGTTTTCGCGGGCGGTAGCGTTCAGCGCATGCACATCACGCCGCACATCGTCGTGCGCGACGCTGCACGGGCGGCCGACTGGTATATCGACGTGCTCGGCGCCGAGGACCGCGGCCGCATCGAGGTACCGGGCGGTAAGCTGATGCAGGTCGAACTCTGGTTCGGCGACTCTCCCTTGATGCTGGCCGATGAGTTCCCCGAAATGGGCGTCCTCTCGCCGCTCAGCGTCGGAGGAACCGCCACCGTCTTCCATCTCAACGTGGACGGCGTCGACGCAGTCTGGCAACGCGCTGTCGACGGGGGCGCCGAGGTACGCCAGCCACTTGCGGATGTCTTCTGGGGCGAGCGTTACGGGCAGATCACCGACCCGTTCGGCCATCGGTGGGGCCTCGCGCAGCACCTACGAGACGTGCCGCGCGAGGAGGTCGCCAAGGCGGCGGCCACCCTGTTCGCCGCCTAGCCGCTCAACGCCTCACGTAGGCGGTCGGGGATGCGGAAGTCGGCACCACCACGTCGGCCCGGATCCGCCGGGGTTCATGAACACGGCGACGGCATTCCCGAACCCAGGAGGTGCGGTCGCTTCAAGCTGGGCGTCGGCGATGACGTCGCCGAGCGCTGACTCGCCCGTCGGCGTCGTGCTGCGGGTGATGTCAGTCGTGACCGAGCCGATGACGCGATTCCCGATGGGAGCCCGCACCCCAGGCATCGCCGGGCTGTAGCCAAGAACTTGACGGCGATCCCGATCAACGTGAGCGCTGCGTGGCCCGATCTCCGCCACCCGGCGGCAGAACGCGCGTGTTCCATGGAATCAGCTCGTTTGTTAGCGTCGCTGGATGGGCGCTCCCGAGGACTTCCGGCAGCGGGCGCGGGCGACGTGGGCGGCCGGTAACTGGGACAGCTTCGCGAGGCTGTTAGAGCCGGTAGGTGCGCTCGTGCTCGACCGCATCGACGTCCGTCCTGGCATCGATCTGGTTGATATCGGCACGGGCACGGGAGGGAATGTCGCGATCCCAGCTGCACGCCGCGGTGCGAACGTCGTGGGTCTCGACGTTGCGCCGGAGCTCTTGGAGCAGGCGCGGCGTCGTGCGGCCGAGGCCCGTGTTGAGATCAAATGGGTCGAAGGAGACGCTCAGGACTTGCCCTTCGACGACGGGAGCTTCGGCCGCGTCGTCTCGACGTTCGGGGCCATGTTCGCAGCCGATCATGAGTGCGCTGCCGGCGAGCTGGTCCGCGTCTGCTGCGCCGGCGGCCGCGTCGCGATGACCACCTGGGTAAACGACGGCTATAACGGGGAGCTCTTCAAGCTAACGGGATCCTTCTTGCCGCCGCCGGCGGGCGTGCAACCGCCGCCGCTCTGGGGGGTCGAGAGCCACGTCGAGGAGGTGTTCGCCGCCGCCGATGCGACGCCGGCAATCGCGCGCGAATTTGTCGATGTCGAGTTCACGACCGTCGAGGACGCGGTCGACCAGTATGCGAAGGACTTCGGCCCCTTTGTGATGGCTCGCGCTGTGCTCGAGCCGCAAGGCCGCTGGCCAGAGTTCCTCCAAGGGTTCGCGGATCTCGTCCGCCGCTTCAATCTCGCCGACGACGGAACCGTGAGGATTCGCGCCGACTACTTCCTAATCACCATCGACCGCTGACACGACCTGCTTCCTGCGTGCGGCGAGGTGTGCTCGCGGCGAGGAGTCTACGCAACTGCAACCTGCCCCCTTGCCGGACTCGGACAGATCCGATACCGGTGTCCGAATTCGGCCGGACGTGCGCTCACCCAGCGGCCGGTAACGGACGAAGGGGCGGAGACCGCCCCCTCGTCGGCCCACGGCTCAGCGAGCGGCTACTCCTCCTCGCTCAACTCGATGCCACACTCCGTCGCGGCGGCGACGATCGCCGGCAGGATCCCTGAGCTCTCGAGATGGTCGATTCCGTTTCCGTCGCCGGTCGTGTTCGTGTTGTTGAACGCGAGGACGCCGTTAGGGCCTGCCACGCCGATCCCGAGCGCGAAGTACAACGGCTGGCCTGACGCCGCGTAGGCGGAGGCGAAACACTGCGCCTGCGCCGTTGTCGGGATCTCTTCGCCCACGCGCGCGAGCGTCTGCTGCACACTCTCGGCGCTGCTCAGGTCGAGCAGCAGCCAATTCCCGGACCGCGTCGACTGCTCGAGACCCTGCAGCGACGAGGACACGCGGATGCAGTCAAACGCGCCCGCAGAACCGGCAACCGCGAGCGAAACCACAATGACCGCAACTACTGCCGCGAGGCGATGCCGCATGATGGAACTCCTCTCATTTGAATTGGCCTGACGACCCACCGTCGCACCATGGCGCGCTGACGTCAACTCCGTTGTCGTCGCTGCTCGCCTGACTCTTGCGCAGACGCGGCCCTAGAACTCACGCCCGTCACCGTGTCGCCCCTAGGGGTCGCGAAGGGCACGATCTGACCAGCCGTCAGTCCTCTTCTCGCATCGTCGTTCGGGGGAGGCCTTTGCCTGCCGCCGTTATTCAGACAACCAACGACGATGGGATCGTTCGCCAGTTATTCGCCGGTGAGCACCCAAACCTGTGGACTCGAGGAGTGGTCACGCCAGGTCGGGGCCGAGCTCAAGGACGGGCTCCGCGAGGGCCCGAGCTGGATCGCTTTCGCACGCGAGAACGGGACCGTCTACCACACCTACACAGTGTCGGCGCCGGACCCGTTCGTCGCGCCCTACTACAGCTTCCTGCTCGAGCGAACGCCGAAACCCGAACCCTCCGAGCCCCGCGATTGGCGGAAGGACGAGTACCCGGCTTGACGCCGATCGGACCGCGTGCTCGTTCGCGTCACGGGCCTTCGATCAGGGAAGAGCGGTCGCTGCCCGGAGTGACGGTCTCGGTAGGGGCTGATCGCGCGACGACCGGTTCGGCGCCGACGTCCTCCGCCGCGGCTGATGCGATCGATGACGTTCGCGAGCCGACCAGGTACCACGTCTTGGTGTCGCCCTTGCCCTTGACTGTGACCGTCCCCCGTGGCTCGCAGAGGAAGTCGTCCTTGAGCAGCTCGTAGGTCGCCCGCGTCATCTGGATCCGACCGGGCGTCCCGTGCGCCTCCATCCGGCTGGCGGTGTTCACGGCGTCGCCCCAGAGATCGTAGAGGAACCGCTTGCGCCCGATGACCCCCGCCACGACGGGGCCCGAGTTGATGCCCACCCGCAGCTCCAGGCCGAGGTGGCCGACGCCGTCCTTCGAGTTCACCGCCTCGAGCATGTCGAGCGCCATCAGCGCCAGCGCGCGGGCGTGATCCGGTCGCGGGTTCGGGACACCGGCCGCGACCATGTAGCAGTCGCCGATCGTCTTGATCTTCTCGAGCCCGTGGCGCTCGGCCAGCGTGTCGAAGTGGCCGAAGAGGTCGTCCAGCATGCCGACCACCTCGGCAGGCGGCAGATGCTCGGTGCGTGGGGTGAAGTCGACGACGTCTGCGAAGAGGATGGACGCGGTCGGGAACTGGTCGGCGATGGTCTGCGGCCGCGACTTCAACCGCTCGGCGATCGAGCGCGGCAGGATGTCGAGGAGCAGGTTCTCGGCCCGCTCCTGGGCACTCCGCAACGCCACCAGTGCGTCGTGCCGCTGTTGCGCAAAGAGCGCGAGTAGCGTGAAGACGATCGTGCCTGCAGCGACGATGTTCAGGCCGAGCATCGTGCTGGTGAACCACGCCGGCACCGACGAGAGGTTGCCTACGCTTTCGCCGGCGATCCCGCAGGCCACGAACACCGCCACGAACGCCGCATACCAACGGACGGCCGCGCGCACCCCGCCAAAGACCAGCGCGCCCATGGGAGCGAGGATCCCCCAGAGGCCTACACCGGCGGAGCCCACGAAGCCGCCGAGTGGGATCATCGAGAGCGTCGGCGCGAAGAGGATGTCGAGCAGGCTCACGCGGAGGAAGAAGGCGACGTTGCGCGTACGAGCGAAGACGCCGATCGCCCCGAGCAGCACCAGGAAGTACGCGAGCGGCACGTACCCGACGGGTGAGCCCAGGGCGAGGTACAGCACTCCCCATACCACCGCGATGGGGAGGATGAGCACCGAGATGAGGACGAGGAGCGACTTGCGCTGTCGCGTGTCGGGGTCGTCCGTAGGATCGGCGCCGACCTGCGCCAGCCGCTCGAGCGCCCTTTCGAGCAGCGTTCGGGGCGAGGTCACCGGTCGAGGATACACACCGCCGGCCGCTGCAAACCCGCATGGCCAGGCGGAGAAACGGAGGGGGAGGGATTCGAACCCTCGATCCGCCTAACGACGGATAACGGTTTTCGAGACCGCCGCATTCGTCCGCTCTGCCACCCCTCCAAGATGGTTGGTCGATGATCGGGATGCCTGCGGGGACGGGCCAGACCAAGCCAGGGTGCGCCATCGCCCGCAGGCAAGACTAGAAGCCTTGACAAGGGCGAGGGTGCGGCCTGGCGCCCGTGTGGGCCGCCATCCGTGGGTGTGGTGATCGTCGATCAACCATCTAAGGCGGAGAAGGAGGGATTCGAACCCTCGAAGGAGGTGAGTACCCCCTTAACGCCTTAGCAGGGCGCCGCCTTCAGCCACTCGGCCACTTCTCCGTGCGGGCCACATGGTAGCGACCCCGCACCTTGGGCCCAGATACGACGAAGCCCGCTTCGGGATTCATGGAGCCGCCATCCGAAAACGGGCATTCGCCAGACGCCGGGGGGATATGTGAGGGGAGCCGGCACATCTAACTCTCCTCGCTGCGCGCCCGCTGGGTCCTCCCCATTCGGGGGATTTGACCATGGTCATATCGGGTCAACTCGCATGCCAGAACTCATTTCAGATTGACGCTCGTCGCCGGGGCGCGACGGGTGAGTGCGAGGCTAGGACGCAGGGAGCCGCAATAGCAGCGTTACTGGGGCGACTGAGGACGACGCATCGCGCCGCCCGGCGTGTTCCGGCGGCACAGTCGCTCATTCTGGAACGAGTTCCTAGTCGTGGACGCGCGCAATCAGCTGGGCGCGGCGCAGCACCTTGACGGCGACGCCGCCGAGCCTGACGTCGAAGCCCGCGTCCTTCGGGAAGAGCACCTTGTCGCCAGGCTCGATGCCCTGCGCCTCCAGCCCGACCGCGGTCACGACACCCGATCGGGCTTCGGCTTCCGCGCTTTGCGGGATGATAAGGCCGGTGCGGGTCTCGACGTCCTCGTCGACCGGCTCGACGATCAGATGGTCGTCGAGCGGCTCGAGCGTCAAGCGGACGTGGGTTTGTTCCTCCACATCTTGATTGTAGGTCCTATTCCTTCGGGCGGGCGCGGGACGGCTGGACGCGGGGCGGCTCGCCCGGCATCTTCGGGAAGTTGGGTGGGTAGGGCGCTTCCCCGAGCCCTTTGCTCTCGTCGCGCTGCACCCACCCCTGGAGGAGGCGGAGGTCGCAGAGCGAATCGTCGATGCCGGCCTGGACGTCGCCCAGCGAGGCGAAGCGCCCGGGCATCGTGGCCATCGTGAAGTCCTCGGTTTCGACCTCCTGGAGCTCGTCCCAGGTGACCGGGGCGGACACGGTCGCGTCGGGGCGGGCCCGCACCGAGTAAGCGGACGCGATCGTCCGATCGCGGGCGTTCTGGTTGTAATCGATGAAGACCCTCTTGCCGCGCTCCTCTTTCCACCACGCGGTCGTGACCAGCTTGGGCGCCCGCCTCTCCACCTGGCGCGCGAAGGCGAGAGCGCATCGCCGCACCTCGGGGAACTCCCAGTTCGACTCGATCCGGCAGGCCACGTGGACGCCTCGGTTGCCGGAGGTCTTCGGCCAGGCGACAAAGCCGAGCTCGTCGAGGACCTCGCGGACGAGCTCCGCGACCTTCTTCGCCTGCTTGAAGCCGGTGCCGGGCTGCGGGTCGATGTCGATGCGAAGCTCGTCGGGGTGCTCGACGTCGGGGCGGCGCGATGGCCAGGGATGGAAGTCGAGGGTCCCAAGGTTGGCCGCCCAAGCTACGTGCGCCAGCTCGGTCACACAGAGCTCGTCCGCGTGCCTCCCGGAGGGGAAGGTCACCCGGGCGGTCTCGATCCAATCGGGCCGCTTCTCGGGCACACGCTTCTGGTAGATCGCTTCCCCCTCGGCGCCGTCCGGGTGGCGCTTCAGCTGTGTCGGTCGCTCGTAGAGCGCCCGCACGATGCCGTCCCCGACCGAGAGGTAGTACTTGACGAGGTCGAGCTTCGTCTCCCCGCGCGCGCGAAAGAAGACCTTGTCCGGGTTCGTCACCTTGACGATCCGGTCGCCGACTTCGAGCTCGACGAACGGCGACGGCATCAGTCCAGCCCGAGGAGTCCGGCGACGGTGGGATCGCCGGCTTTGGGTCGCGGCCGAACCTGGTCGATCGTGCAGGCGTCCGGCTCCTTGTCCGGCCGGAAGCGAAGGAACCGCGTGCCGTGCCGGAAACGGGCCTTCTGCCATTTGTCGTAGCGAACCTCGACGACCACCTCGGGACGGACAGCCGACTCCTCGAGGTCGCCCGACCCCCACCGGTTCGGCTCCGAGAAGCGGCGCTCGGGCGCCTCCTCGAGGAGTGGCATCACGATCTCGGCGATCTCCGCGTGCCGCTTGGCTGCCACGGAGGCCGAGCCGACGTATTTGAGGGCGCCCTTTTCGTCCTTCAGGCCGAGGAGGAGCGTTGCGATCGTGGTGGGGCGCGCCTTCCAGCGAACCCCGACGAGGATGCAATCGGCGGTCTTGTGGTGCTTCACCTTGACCACCGCCTCGCGGGAGCCGGGCGTATATGGCATGCCCAGCCGCTTCGCGACGACGCCGTCGAAGCCGGCCACCTCGAGTCGCTCCAGCCAGGTCTGAGCTTCTTTCGCGTCGCGGGTGGCAGGGGAGACCGGGAAGGGCAGCGTCTCGACGCGGCCGCGGCGCTCCTCGAGCGGCTGGCGGTGCACCTCCTCGCCGTCGAAGAGAAGGACGTCGAACGCGACGAAGCTCGCGGGGATCTCGGCTGAGAGCTTCTTGATCCTGCTTTCCGCAGGGTGCAAGCGCATCTGGAGCTTGTCGAAGTCGAGTGCTCCGTCTGTCTGGATCACGATCTCCCCGTCGAGCGCCGAGTCGGGCGGCAGAGCCTCGCCGACCTCGGCCAGCTCCGGGAAGTAGCGGAGAAGCGGCCTCCCGTTTCGGCTCCAGACCGAGAGGTCGCCCCCGAGGTTCTCGACGACGCCGCGGAAGCCGTCCCATTTAGGCTCGTATTGCCAGCCGTTCGCCGCCGGCAATTCGGCCACGAGCTCGGCCTCCATCGGCGGGAAGGGCAGGCGAGGGTCTGGTTCAGGCATCGGGGCAGCGTACCGGCCTGCTCCTGCCTGTTTACCCTTTAGTGGTGATCGACGCAACCAAATCGGCGGCTCCCGTGTCTAACTCGGGATGAGACGTGTCGCCATAACCGGTGTCGGGGCCGTCACGCCGCTCGGAAACGACATGCAGACGACCTGGAAGGGGCTCGTCGAGGGTCGGAGCGGGGTCGACTTCATCCGGGCGTTCGACACAGATGACTTCCCGGTGAAGATCGCGGCGGAGGTCAAGGACTTCGATCCTGCGCTCGCGGTGACGCCGAAGCGCGCCCGAAATCTCGACCGCGCTGTCCTCTTCGCCCTCGCGGCGGCCAAGGAGGCCATGGAGGACGCCGGGGTGAACGGCTATAAGCCGGAGCGTACCGGCGTTGTCCTCGGCTCCTGTGTCGGTGGCTTCAACCAGTTGATGCAGCAGCACGACATTCTCCGCGAGCGCGGGCCCGATCGCGTCTCGCCGATGTTCATTCCGAACATGCTGGTCGACTCGCCGAGCGGGCAGCTGGCGATCGAGCTTGGGATCCGGGGGCCGAACTTCGCGATCGTGTCGGCGTGTGCAACGGGATCGCACGCGATCGGGGAGGGCGCCGAGCAGATCCGGAACGGCCATGCGGACGCCATCCTCGCGGGAGGGACGGAGGGCTGCATCCATCCACTGATCCTGGCCGGCTTCTGCTCGATGCGCGGGCTCGTCCAAGAGGAAGCAGATCCCGCGAGCGCCTCGAGGCCCTTCGATGCGACCCGCGCAGGCTTCGTCATGGCCGAGGGCGCCGGCGTGGTGCTGCTCGAAGACTTGGAGGCCGCCCAGAAGCGCGGCGCTCGGATCTACGCCGAGGTGCTCGGTCACGGCGCCTCGAACGACGCGTACCACATGGCCGCCCCGGATCCGGAGTCGGTGGGCGTGGTCGAGATGATGCGGCAGGCACTCGCCCGCGCAGACGTCGAGCCCTCTCGCGTCGATTACGTGAACGCGCATGGCACGTCGACGCCGCTCGGGGACCTCGCCGAGACGAAGGCGATCAAGGAGGTCTTCGACGGCCACGCCAACGAGTTGGCGGTCTCGTCCACGAAGTCCATGCTCGGTCACATGTTCGGAGCTGCTGGAGCCGTCGAGGCGATCGTCTGTGCGCTCGCGATCCACGAGAAGGTGATCCCGCCGACGATCAACTACCGGAACCCTGACCCGGAGTGCGACCTCGACTACGTGCCGAACGAGGCACGCGAGGCAGAGATCGACGTGGCGCTCTCGAACGCGATGGGCCTCGGCGGCCACAACGGCTGCGTCCTGGTCGGCCGGG
>CAVTTI010000011.1:0-13359 GCA_963737615.1 uncultured Actinomycetes bacterium
CACCAGACGGGTCCACTCGTGATTCGACCCGCCCCCGTCCTCGAGCCCAACGAAGTGGTTCTTGAACGTCTCCGCCTGAGCCTGTGCGGCGGCCATGGCCTCATCGGAGAAGTCGAGAGGGCTGCGGTAGTGCGCGCCGAGAAAGAGAAGCAGGACGGCCTCCCGGCCCCAGCGGTCGAGGACGTCTTTGAGCGACACGATGTTCCCGAGCGACTTCGACATCTTCTCCGCGTCCATCTGCAGCAGACCGTTGTGCGCCCAGATCCGCGCGAACTCGCGCCCAGCTCCGCGCGACTGCGCGAGCTCGTTCTCGTGGTGGGGAAAGCGCAGGTCGAGACCGCCCCCGTGGATGTCGAAGGCGGCGCCGAGATGCTTCTCGGCCATGGCCGAGCACTCGATGTGCCAACCGGGTCGCCCACGGCCCCAGGGCGAGTCCCACGAGGTGTCCTCGTTCGGCTTCGTCGCCTTCCAGAGGGCGAAGTCGCGCTGGTCCTCCTTCAAATCGCTGGGCTCCTGAGCGACCATGTCGTCGAGCTTGGCGCCCGAGAGCTCGCCATAGCTCGGCCACTTGGACACGCGGAAGTACACGTCGCCGGCCGACTCGTATGCGAGCTCGCGCTCGACGAGCTCCGCGATCAGGGAGACGATCTCGGGGATCGTCTCGGTGGCGAGCGGCTCGACGTCCGGGCGGCCCAATCCCAACCGATCCGTGTCCTCCACATACCACCGCGCAGCCTCGGCCGCCAGCTCGGCGCTCGGGCGGCTCTGCTTCGTAGCGGCGTCGTAGATCTTGTCGTTCACATCCGTGATGTTCTCGACCAGCTTCACCTGATAGCCCGTCGCCTCGAGCCAGCGCTTGAGCCAGAGCGAGACGACGTAGGGCCTCGCGTTGCCGATGTGAATGCGCTGGTAGACAGTCGGCCCACAGACGTACATCCCGACCGGGCCGGGTGGCGGCGGCAGCTCTTCAAGCGTTCGCGAAAGCGTATTTTGCAGTCTCATCGTCAGGTCTCGCGGGCCGGCGCCCCCGGTCACCGGTTCAGCCGGCCGGTGTCATGATGAATGAGCTTATGGCAGAGGTCGCCGCACAGACGCGCACGCGAGCACGGCGCGAGCGCTTGAGCTTCCCGAGTCTGCTCTTGGGAGGGGCTCACCTGGCGGTGCTCTCCGCGTTCGCCCTCGCGCAGCCATTGTTCGACCTCTTCTCGAAGAACGCCGAGTTCTTCGCGGTCCGGCGCTCTTCACCGCTCGAGATCGTCGGCTTCGCGCTCGCAGTCACATTTCTCCCACCGCTCGCAATGCTCGCCGTAGAGGCGTTGGCGGGGCTCGCCTCGCCCATCCTTCGCCGTGCGCTCCACCTCGTCTTCGTGGCCGGCCTCACTGGCCTAATCGCAATCCAACTCGTCAAGCGCGCCGGAGACCATTCAAGCGCCCTCGTGATCGCACTCGCTGCGGCTGCGGGCATCGTGGTCGCGCTGCTCTACCTCCGCGTTCCGCCGGCCAGAAGCTTCCTGACGATTCTCTCGCCGTCTCCGATCGTCTTCCTGGCGCTCTTCCTGCTGACGTCACCGATCGAGAAGCTCGTCATGCCGGAGGACGTCAATGCGGCCGTCACGGATGTCTCCGCACGAACTCCGGTCGTCATGATCGTCTTCGACGAGTTCCCCGAGGTTTCACTCATGAACCGGAGTAAGAAGATCGATGCCGACCGGTTCCCGAACTTCGCGCGGCTCGCTCGGAACGCCACCTGGTTCCGGAACGCTACGACCGTCAGCCACTCGACGACCAAGGCCGTACCGGCGATCATGACCGGGATCCGGCCACAGCCGAACAAGCTGCCGATCTTCGCCGACCACCCCGACAATATCTTCACGCTGCTCGGCGGCAGCTACCGGATGAACGTCGTCGAGTCGCAGACCTCCCTCTGCCCGAAGCAACTCTGCGGGGACGACCGTCCGCGCTTGACGAGCACCGGAACGAAGCCCAAAGAGGCCTCGCTCTACTCGGACGCGTCGTATGTCTATCTGCACCTGATCGCGCCGCCCCGCCTCGAAGAGAGGCTCCCGTCGGTCTCGACCGCCTGGGAAAACTTCGGCAACGAAGGCGGCACGAAAGCGAGCATCAGCCGCAGCGGCGACGACAGCCGGACCCAGACAGGGCATCCCGAGGTCTGGGACGACCGTGGCGGCGCGGCGCGCGCGTTCTTCTCGTCCATCCGCGCCACGTCCGCGCCGACGCTCAACTTCGCCCACCTCCTGCTCCCGCACGGCCCGTACCAGTACCTCCCGTCCGGACGCCAGTACGTGCTCGGGAGCCTGGTCGCCCTAGGAAAGGACGGCGACAGCTGGGGACCGCAGACCCACCTGGTCATCCAGGCCTACGAGCGCTACCTCTACCAGCTCGAATACACCGACCGCCTGCTCGGCCGCCTCCTGTCCCGGCTGAAGACGATCGGTCTCTACGACAAGGCGATGATCGTCGTGACAGCGGACCATGGGGTGAGCTTCCGGCCCGGAGATCGCCGCCGGGGTCCCACCAGGACGAACATCCAGGACGTCGCGTACGTCCCCTTCTTCCTGAAGCGACCGGACCAGAGCGAGGCGGTGATCGTCGACGACCACGTCGAGACCATCGACATCCTTCCGACGATTGCGGACGGGCTCGGCATCTCGATCCCGTGGGAAGCGGACGGCCGCTCGGGCTTCGGGGACGAGCACACCTCCCGCGTCGACGTCTCGGGGTTCGCGAGACCGCTCGCGTCCGTTCTCGACGCCCGGGACAAGGCGCTCCTACGTCAGATCAGGCTCTTCGGTACCGGCGCGACGAGGCCGGTGCTCTACGGAGTCGGGCCGGCACCGAGCATCCTCGGCCGCTCCGTGTCCCGCCTCCGGGTGGTCGGAGCCGGATCGGCGAGCGCCGCAATCGACGCCAAGCCGCTTGCCCTGCTCCGCTCGCTCCCCAAGGGATCCCGGTTCTATCCCTCCCAGGTGACGGGCCGGGTCAGCGGCCTGGGCGCAGGCCGGCCGGTGGCGATCGCCGTGAATGGGCGCATTGCAGGCACCTCGACGACGATCGACTCCGCCGGCGCGGTCCGGTTCTCGATCCTCGTGCCGGAAGAGCTACTCCACGTGGGCCGGAACCCCGTGCGCGTCTTTGCCGTGAGCAGGACCGGGACCGGCATCACACTCACGCAGCTCGCATCGGCTTAGCTCCCACCTAGAGCGCGGCGGCCACGCGGCTCAGAGCTTCGTCGCGGGAGAGCGCCGCGAGGACGGCCCACAGCTCGGGCCCGCGCTCGGCGCCGGTCAGAACCCTGCGGAGCGTTCGCAGGTCGCCGCCGACGGCCTTCAGCTCCCGGAGGATCGCCTTCGCCTGGGCCGGGTCGAGCTCCTCCGGCGCGCCGCCGCGGAGCTCCAGAAAGCGCTCGAGGGTGGGGCGCTCGTCCTCGCTCGCAGCTGACGACTCCGGGGCCCGCTCGAGGGACCTTGCAGTCTGACGGGCCTCGGCCAGCGTCCGTGATCCCCGGAGGGCGGGCACGAGGGCCAACGGCGATCCGGCAGCCGCGGCGAGCTCCTCGTCCGACATCGCCGCGATCGCCTCGACCGCAAGCCGGCGCAACCGCCCGAGATCCAGCCGAACGTCGGACCGCGGCAGCCCGAGCTCGCGCAGGTAGCCACGTACCGCCGCCGCAGGGATGCCTTCCTCGCGGAGGTCGGCGACGGTTGCCCCTTCCGACCGCTTCGAGAGCTTGCCGCCACCCGGAGAGAGGATGAGGCCGTGGTGGAAGTACTCCGGGGACTCGGCGCCGAGGGCCTCTGCGAGGGCACGGTGGAGTGCCTCGTTCGGAAGGTGATCCTTGCCGCGGATGACGTGTGTGATCCCGAGGTCGATGTCGTCGACGACGGACGCCAGATGGTAAGTAGCGCGGCCATCCGCGCGCAAGAGCGTTGGGTCGTGCTCCCCTCGGAAGCGGACCGCTCCCTCGTCGTCGTACGCCGCCCCGCTCCCGACCATCCGGTCGGCAGCCGCGTGGTAGAGGTCACTCCGCTCACTCTGGCGCACCGGTCCTTCCTCGAAGGGGACACCGAGCCAGTCCAGGTCTCGCAGGATCCCTGCTTCCGACCCCTCCTCGGTCCGCGAGGCGTCCGTATCGTCGATCCGCAGGACGAGAACACCGTGCTGCTCATTCGCGAAGTCCCGGTTCGCGACGGCTGTCAGCGCGCCCCCGAGGTGAAGGGAACCGGTCGGGCTCGGAGCGAAGCGAACCCTCACCATGAGCTCAATCTACAGCGGCCCCAACCTTGGTGGCTGGCCCGCAATCATCACACCCTCGGATGGCCACCCACTTTGTGCAGAGTGCGTTCGCATGGAACGAAGCGCTTCGCGGTCACGGTGCTCGCCGCCGCATCGATCGCTGCCGCGGGCCTCCGGGCCGACGAGGAGACCGGGCTGGCCGCCCTCTACATCGTTGTCGCGAGCGTACTCGTCTGGCTGCCGGTCGGCCTTTGCATGCTCTTTGGGAGCCGAGCCGAGAGCTGGATACTCCGCTCGGAAGCGTGGCTCGAGGCGAACGGCTCTGTCCTAGCTGCCTGGATCTCGCTCGTCTTCGGCCCTCTCCTCTGCGCCGACGCGCTCGTCCGGCTTCTCTGAGGGTTAGTTTTCTCGCCGGGAGCGGCGGCGCTCGGCAAGGGCGGGGCGCCAGTCTCGGCATCTACCTTTTTCTCCTGCTCCTGCACGGATGAGATCACGATCGCGCCGAGGAGGGCCAGCGCGAGCCCGCCGACCCCGACGACGGCGTGCCAGGGCGGATTCTTGTTGAACGCCTCCTGCAAGACGAGCGCGCCGAGCATGACGCTGACGACCGGGTTGGCGACCGAGACAGTCGCCACGGACGCCACCAGCCTCCCTGTCGAGAGTGAGAGCTGTTGGACGAGGAAGCCCACGATCCCAGCCACGGCCATCACCCACAGCTCCCATTCGGAGAGCACCGCCCCGAACCCCTCCGTATGCAGATTTTCGACCACCGGCTTCATCAAGGTCGCCGAGAGTCCGTAGAGGACACCGGCCAGCGTCCCGAGGGTGGCGGCTCTGGCAGTCAGGCTGCCGCGGTTCGCGAACAGGAGCAGCGCGACGCAGACCGCGCCGATCACGATTATGGACATGACCCAGTCGGACCCCGGAGCGTCGTCTACACCTGCCGCTGGATCGGCAAAGGAGGCGAAGACTGCCAGGCCGACGACAATGATCGCGGCGCCGAGCACAACGCGCCGAGTGATCTCCTGGCCGGTCAGGAAATACCCGAGCGGGATGGCGAAGATGACCGTCGTGACGAGGAGCGGCTGGATGATCGAGACGCGACCCCGGTCCAGCGCGGCCGCCTGCAGGCACACGCCGGCGATCTGCGCTCCGAGTCCGGCCAGCCACACCCACTGCGTCAGGAGCACGAGGAACGACTTCGGGCCTTTCATCGAACCCTCGCCGAGGTTCAGCGAGGCCTTCTGCCAGAGCGTCGCCGCCAGGGCGAAGGAGCAGGCGGCGAGAAGCGCGAGGAGAGCAGCGATTTCGTCCATTACCCGGCCACCGTCTGCGGCTTCCGGCCCTCGGCCCTTCCCGCCGATTCGGCGGCCTTTCCGGCGTCCTCGGCGTGGTACCCGGCGAGCAGCCCCTTCTCCTCCTCGTGCCTCGGATAGAAGAAGAAGACGAGCACGGCGCCGAGCAGAATCGCGACGATGCCGGCTGTGTACGCCCACTGATCGCCCTCGAGGAAGGACATCTTCGCCGCGGCCCTGATCTGGCTCGCGTACTGCGGGGTCTGCTCGGCGAGGTTCTGCGCGCTGGCGAACGAGAGCTGAAGCTGGCTCTGGGTGCTGTCGGTGACCTTGTCGGCGTTTGGAGACGCTGCGATCGCGGCACCCATCGCCGAGGCGTAGCCGGCGGCGAGGAGCGCTCCGAAGATCGACGTCAGCAAGGCACCGCCGAGGTCGCGTTGCAGGTCAGCCGTCCCCGATGCCATCCCGGCCCGCTCGACCGGGACCGACCCGGTGAGCGAGTACGACGCCGGCGTCCCTGCAAGCCCGACGCCGATCCCGATGAAGACGTATGCGAGCGCGACCTGCCAGTAGGAGATGTCCTCCTTCCAGCGCATGAGCATCCAGAGGAACGCGAGCAGAAGGAAGACGTAGCCAAACAGCAGAGTGAAACGCGCGCCTCGCGCCCCGACCAGCTTCGCCGAGCGCGGCGCAACGAGGATCATGAACACGATCGCCGGCAGGATCGCGGCTCCGGCCTCGAGGGTCGAGTAGCCGAGCACGTTCTGCAGGTACTGCTGACTCACGAACGCCGCCGCCATCAAGGAGCCGAACACGATGATCCCGGCGCACGCAGCGACCCAGAAGGTGGGGCGGCCGGCAACGCGGAGGTCGTAGAGCGGGTTTTGCGAACGACGCTGGCGGATGAGGAAGGCGATCGCCGCGGCGACCGCCACGGCCATCAATCCGACGGCCAGCGCTCCCTCGTTCGGCACCGGCGCGAAGTTGATACCCAGGACGAGCGCGCCCACCAGCAAGACCGACAGGATGCCGCCGAGGTTGTCGACAGGATCCGTCGTCTCCTTGACGTGGCTCGGCACGAAAACCATCGCCATCAGCAGCGCGACACCGACGAGGGGCAAGGTGACCAGGAAGACCGATCCCCACCAGAAGTCCTCGAGGAGCGCGCCGGCGACGAGCGGACCGAGAGCGGCGATGCCGCCGCCGATCGCCGACCACAGCGCGATCGACTTCGTACGGCCCGGCCCCGACCACAGCGCCGTGATCAGTGCGAGCGTCGTCGGGTAGGCCATCCCCGCCGAGACCCCGCCAACGAGCCGGGCCACGAACAGGATCTCGTCCGACGGTGCGTAGGCCGCCACGAGACAGGCCGGGATGGAGAGCACCATGCCCAGGACGAGCATCAGTTTGCGCCCATAGCGGTCGCCGAGCGCGCCGAGCCAGAGCACTGACGCGGCCAGGCCGAGCGAGTACGCGACCGCGACCAGGTTCAGCGTCGTTTGCGAAGAGTCAAACGCCGCGCCAATGTCCGGCAAGGCGACGTTGGCTACAGACAGATTCAGGTTGGCGACCGCCGCCACCAGGATCAACGACACCAGCACGAGCCCCGACCGAGCGGGAACCGTCGAGGAGGCAGTGTCCGCAACGGGCGCCGGAGCCGCGCGTTCGCTCACGGCGCGGACTATCTCATGCCTGCCGGTTTGGATATCGTCCCATGGTGATGAAGAGGCGCGGTGCCTGCGCGCTCCGAGCGAACAGCAGGATCCCGTCGTAGTCTTCGTCAAGACCCATGGGAGCCGGCGACATCTCGCGAGCGATGACCGAGGCGACGGTCGCGCACGGCTCGCGCGTACTCGCGTTTCCGATCCGTCGAGGCCGAGATGGCTCGTCGGGGTCGTGGCCTCGATCGTGCAGCTGTTCGCAGCGAGGCGATCCTCGCTTCTCGTTCCGGTCTCTTCAGTAGCGTCTCGGTCATGGAAGCTGCGCTTCTGGCCTGGTATCGCCGTTCCGGCCGCGACCTCCCGTGGCGACGGACTCGCGATCCATACGCCATCCTCGTCTCGGAGGTGATGCTCCAGCAGACGCAGGTGGATCGGGTCGTCCCCCGTTACCACGAATGGCTCGCCCGCTGGCCGACCGCCGACGCTCTAGCCGCTGCTCCGCTGGCCGACGTCATCCAGGCATGGCAGGGCCTCGGCTACAACCGGCGCGCAGTCAGCCTGCACCGGGCCGCCGGGCGGATCGCCGAAGGCGGCTGGCCGGACGACCTGACCGAGCTTCCAGGAGTCGGGCGCTACACGGCGGCTGCCGTCTCGAGCTTCGCGCTCGGCCGGCCGGTGCTGCCCGTCGACACGAACGTCGCTCGCGTCCGGGAGCGGACGGGCGCGACGTTCTCGCACCGCTCCGGCCAGGCCCTCATGGATCTCGGCGCCACGATCTGCCTGGCGCGGATACCGCGCTGCACGATCTGCCCGCTGGCCTTCGGGTGCCCCTCTCGCGGGCGCCGGTACGAGCCGCGGCGAATGCAAAGCCGGTTCGAGGGGTCGTTCCGCCAGCGTCGCGCGAGGATCCTGCGGCTCGTGGCTGAGTCGCCCCGCTTCCTCTCCGAGCTGGACGCAGAGGCCGTGGCGGCTCTTGAGCGGGACGGCCTCGTGCACCGGAGCGGCGGCCTCGTCGCGCTCCCGGGCTCGTCAGAGGTCGCGGAGCCAATCCGGTAACCGGCTGTCTGAGACCCGATAGCTCGCGGGCTCACTCAACCAGAAGCCGAGCGCCGTCCCGCCCCCCAGAAGCAGGAGGATCGCCAGCCAGAGGCCGTAGCGACGATCGGGAAAAGGTGGATGGAAGGGCGTGCTCGTCCCCTGGAAAAGGGCGAGGAGCGTCAGGGCGCCGAGAATCGACATGACCACAGCTGCGAACCAGCTCGCCCGCGACGGAAGCAGCGCAAGGCCGAGCGCGAGCATCGCGAACGCGAAGGACGGGATCGCCCAGAAGTGCCCGTTTCGGACCACGGTCTCGACGTCGCCTTCATAAGAACCGTGCAGATACTCCCCGCGATAGGAGGCCGAGTCGGTGACTAGCTGAATTCCGGTCGCGCGGGCCCGACGCGGCTCGAAGTCGACGGTGAGGAAGGGGAGGAAGAAGCATCCGACCGCCCCGGCGAGGAGTACGAGCGCGAGGAGCCGGGGCCAGCGACGAAGCCAGGTCCGTGGGACGAACCGACCGCTAAGCACGCCGAAGAAGGGCGACCGCATGAGCTGCGAGGCCCTCGCCTCGTCCCGTAAACCCGAGCCCGTCCGTAGTCGTCGCGCGAACCGTGACCCGGTCCGGCTCGGCGCCCATGGCGCCGGCGAGCCGAGCGCGCATCTCGGCACGGACGGGCGCGATCCTGGGCCGCTCACCCACGAGCACGCAGTCCGCATTCACGAGATCGAAGCCTGCTTCGCGGACGACCTGACAAGTGTGCTGGAGAAGGCTGATCGATGAGGCGCCGTGCCAAGCGGGCGTTCCCGGAGGGAAGAGCTCGCCGATGTCGCCGAGTCCGGCTGCCCCCAGCACGGCGTCGATCAACGCGTGCGAGATGACGTCCCCGTCCGAGTGCCCGACGAGTCCCGGCTCGCCCCGAAACTCCACGCCCGCGAGGACCAGCGGCACGCCTTCGCTCAGGGCGTGTGCATCGACGCCGATCCCAACCCGCAGGTCGCTCATCCGAGATGCTCCTGCCTGGCCTCGCGGCCGTCGAACACCGTAATCGTCTCGTACCCTGCTTGCAGCAGGTGCTCGACGGCGCGATCGAGGTCACGCCCGACGTTCTGGGAGAGGTGCGCGTCCGAGGCCGTGGTAGCGGCGACCCCGCGCTCCCAGCAGAGAGCGAGGAACTCGGGTGCAGGATAGATCTCCCCGACAGGCCGATGCAGGCCCGCGCTCGAGACCTCCACGGCCACCCCACACTCCTCGAGCACGTCGACGGTTTCCTCGTACTGCGCTCTCGCCTGCTCGGGCGCCGGACGGCGTCCGAAGATTTTCACGAGGTCGGGGTGGGCGAGGACGTCGACGATCCGGCTGCGCGCCAGAGCGCGTAGCTGGTCGAAGTAGCGATGCCAGACGTCGCCGACCGACCGGTGCTCCCACGCGCCCGGCTCGAGGTCGATCGCCTCTCCGTCGACGATGTGCACCGACCCGACCAGGTAGTCCCAGGGATAGGGCTCGAGGGCCCGGGCGAGCTCCTCCTCCCGTCCTTGGAACCAGTCGACCTCGAGCGCGAGCTTCACCGGAAGGCCCCGGCTCTTCGACTCGACGACCGCATCGACATACGTCTCGAGGTCGTGATCCATACGGTCTCGCTGGTACGGATGCGTTACGAGGCCCTCGAACTGGCGGAAGTAGTAGAGGTGCTCGGTGAAGCCGATCTCGTCGACGCCGCGGGCGGCGGCCGCATCGACGTAGGCCTCGACTGCGGCTGCTGTGTGTTCGATCGGGCCCTCTTCCGGCCCCGGGCCCGGACCTCGGAGGTGCAAGTGGTAGTCGACGATCACCGGCTGAGCAGCGCCTCGACGAGCTCGAGGTCCTCCGCGGTCGTCACCTTGACCAGACGTCTGTCCCCTTCGACGATCCGGACGCGCCCGCCGCTCGCCTCGACGAACCCCGCACAATCCGTGGGCGATTCGACCGACGCGGTGAGAGCGCGCCGAAAGGTCTCGGCGACGAAGGCCTGAGGTGTCTGGACTCCGTAGAGCCCATCCCTTTCGACGGTCTCGATCACCGCCCCGTCGGCCCGGGCCCGCTTCACCGTGTCGGCGACCTCGAGGGCCGGCACGACTCCGTCCCATCCCTCCCCGAGAGCCTGGAGGACTCGGTCGATCACCTCGGACGGCAAGAAGGGCCTCGCGGCATCGTGCACCAGGACGACCGCCGCATCGGTGGGGACCTCGGTCATTCCGAGGCGCACCGAGTCGGCCCGAGTCTCTCCGCCCGGCACGCATGCGTTCACCTTGCCCGCGCCCAGCTCCTCGGCGAGGAGGATCGCAGGCTCGACCCAGTCCTCGTGCACAACGACGACGATTGCCTCGATCCACTCGGAATCCTCGAGCCGCTCGAGGCTTTCGGCGAGCAAGGGCCGATCACCCAGCTTCGCAAACGCCTTCGGGCGCTCACCGCCGAGGCGCTCACCGCGCCCGGCTGCAACAAGGATCGCCCAGACGCCGGTATCGGACACCGGGGTAGCATGCCGCGCCGCCCCCGTCTGACGTCGAGCAGACGAGCTCGCTGCGCTGTGTCTGCCCTAGGTGGTGGCCAGGGCAGACTTGCCGACCGCGCTGAGCTCCTCGTCGAGCCAGGCAGTTGCGCCGTCCTCGTCGAAGCCCTTTGCGTACATCAATTCGCTGGCAAGGATCTTCTTCGCCTTCACGAACATCTGCTTCTCGCCCGTCGAGAGCCCCTTCTCGCTGTCTCGCAGGGAGAGGTTTCGAACGACCTCGGCCAGCTCGAAGATGTCGCCGGTCTTCATCTTGTCCCGGTTGTACTTGAAGCGGCGATTCCAGTTCTTCGGCATCTTCGTGCCGTCACCGTGCAGGACGTCGAGCACCCGCTCGATGTGCTCCTCGTCGATGACGCTCCTGAGACCGACCAGTTCAGCGTTCTCTGCGGGCACGTTCACTGTCATGTCGTTGTGCTCGATCTTGATGGTCAAGTACACCCGCTCTTCACCCAGGACGGTGCGAGTTTCCTTCTTCACGACCGTGCCTGCGCCGTGGTGGGGGTAGACGACCTTGTCGCCGACTTTGTACAAGCCCTCTCCTCCTCTAACTGAAATGAAAAGCAGTCCGGGACGCCGTATGAACAGGGCCATTCTAGCAGAGAAGCCGCCAAAACAGCGACGTTTCCAGGGATTTTGCGGCCGGAGCCCGTGACCGTCGGCGGCATGTCCGCAACGTGCAGGGGTTTTACATCTGCAGGTAGCGGTCGACGAGGTTGTGCTCCTGAAGGCGCCGAAGCCCTTCGCGGATCTCGCGCGCCCGGACAGAGCCGACTCCGTCGACGGCCTCCAGATCGCGATGGCTCGCGCGGATGACGGCGTCCAGAGACTCGAAGTCATTGACGACGTGGCGGATGACGGCGTCCGGAAGGCGAGGGATGTGTGACAGGACTCGGTAGCCACGGGGTGCCACCGTCTGGTCGAGCGGGTTCGAGTTGCGCGGGAAGCCGAGGAGCTCGGTCAACTCTTCGACCTCGAGGAGCTTCTGGTACGAAAGCGCCGCGAGCTCCTCGAGCACCGCTGCCGCACGGGCCGAATCGCCACTTGCCTCGTAGTCGAACACCACGGCCGCCTTCTCGTTCGGCACGGCCTCCATCAACTCGTCGAGATGCATGCGGATCAGACGGCCTTCCTCGCCGAGCTCGATGCAGTTGCGCTCGACCTCCTGCGCCATCCGCGTCGTCATTTCGGCGCGCTGCACGACGACGAGGACATCGTCGAGGGTGACGGCGCTCTGGAACTCCAGCGCCGTGAGGCGCGTCAGGCCCTGGTCGAGCCGTTGCCGGTAGGTCTCGAGTGTCGCGAGCACCTGGTTGGTTCTCGCCAGCACGTCAGAGATCTCTCCCAACTGGTAGCGGAGCTCCCCGAAGAACACGGTCACGGTCTCCCGCTGCTGCGAGATCGAAATCACCAGCGCGCCGGTCTGCTTGGCCACACGTTCTGCCGTGCGGTGCCGCGTTCCGGTCTCGGAGGAAGCGATCGCCGGGTCGGGCATGAGCTGGACGTTCGCGTAGACGAGCTTCGAGATGTCCGCGTTGACGATGATGGCGCCGTCCATCTTGGCCAGCTCGTAGAGGAGCTGAGCCGTGAAGGGGAGGTCGAGCCGCATCCCCCCCGAGAAGAGGAAGGCGATGTCGTTGGGCTCGTCGATGACGATGAGCGCCCCGTGCTGTGACCTGATGATGTCGTCGATGCCCGCGCGGAAGGCGGTTCCCGGAGCCACGAGGCCGAGGGCCGAGATGAGCTTCTTATCCTTCCGCGGATCTGTCCTCATCCAGAGCCACCCCGATCGCCTGCCGAATCGTTGCCGCCGCTCGCAGAGTGATTCTGCCATGCGGCTTCGTCCCTTCCGAAACGACGGCCTCGGATAGGCCGAGCTTGGCGGTCTCGGCGAGGCGCCGCTCGGCCTGCGAGACAGGCCGCAGCCGGCCGGTGAGGCCGACCTCCGCAAAGCATGCGAGACCAGGGCGGACAGGCTTTCCACGGGCCGCCGACGCGATCGCGACCGCGACCGCGAGGTCCGCACCCGGCTCGTCGATTCGAACGCCGCCGGCGACGTTCACGAACACGTCCGCCTGGCCGAGGGAGACACCCGCATGGCGGCCCAGGACGGCAACGATCATGGACAATCGCTTCGGGTCGACGCCGGTTCCGACCCTTCTCGGCATGGCCAGATCGGTCGGCGAGACGAGCGCCTGGATTTCGAGCAGGATCGGACGCGTTCCTTCCAGTGCGCACGCGACGGCGGAGCCGACTTCTCCCTCGGACCGTCCGAAGAGCTCGGAGGGATCGGCGACGCCGGCGAGGCCGGTGGACGTCATCTCGAAGACTCCTAGTTCGTTCGTGGAGCCGAAGCGATTCTTCACCGCGCGAAGCACGCGGTGAGAGCGGTAGCGGTCGCCTTCGAACTGGAGTACGCAGTCGACCAGGTGCTCCAGGACGCGAGGGCCGGCGACCGCGCCCTCCTTCGTCACGTGCCCGACCAGGAATGTGGCGATGCCGTGCTCCTTGGCAAGCCGGAGCAGGCGACCTGCGGCTTCCCGGACCTGTGCCACCGAT
>CAVTTI010000012.1:0-8509 GCA_963737615.1 uncultured Actinomycetes bacterium
ACGGGGCTCCCCAATCAGCATGCCGCTCTGACGATGCTGCTGGCAGAGCACCATCGCGTGGGCGACCGTGTCTTCGGCGTCGACGAACCGCGGTGGCCGCGACATGATGTCGACCGCGACCAAGGGCTTCCGGACGGCGCCCGGCAGCGCGGCGACGGCAGCGGCGCGTGCATCCTCGAGCGAGCCCCGGAAGACGGCCGAAGCCGCCTGCGGATGGCCCCCGCCCCCGAGCTCCCGGGCCACTGCGGCGGCGTCGAGCTCGGCCACCCGGGCCCGGACGACACAGAACACGCGCTCGTCCATCTCCACGAGGAGTACGAGCGCGCGGCAATCGGTCAGGTCGACGAGCTTGTGAGACAGGTTCGAGATGCCGTCGACGTAAGTCGGCCAGGAAACCGCCGCGAGTAGGATCTCGAAGCCGCCGGCTTCGATGGTCTCGAGCGAGCCGAGTAGGGCATCCAGGAGCACTCGCTCGCCCTCCCCGAGAGGGGTGTGGAGGTACCGCGCGACGACGTCCTGCTGCGCGCCGTGCCGCAGACACCAGGCGAGGGCGTCTGCATCCCGCCGCGTGACGCCGGGATAGGTCAGGGAGCCTGTGTCCTCATGAATTCCGAGCGCGAACACGGTTGCCTCGAGGGGCGAGACCGGCAGCTCGCGTTCTGCAAGCACGCCGACGAGCGTCGTCGTGAGCGCTCCGTCCTCTGAGACGACCAGGTTCTCGGGGCGGATCCAGTCCGTCGCCTCGCCGGCGTGATGGTCGAAAGCGAGCACGTCGACGTCGGGCCTCCTGGCAACGGCTTCCAGCTCACCGAGCCGCTCGGGCTGGAGCGTCTCAACGAGGATCAGGCGCTCGATCCGGTCGACATCGAGCCGGCCGGCCTCGACCACGTCGAGCTCGTCAGCGTGGAGGCGGTAGAACTCGCGAACGTTTCGATTCAGGGAGCCGGAAAGGGCGACGACGGCACCTGGATAGAGCCGACGAACGGCAAGCATGGACGCGAAGGCGTCGAAGTCGGTGTTCGAGTGCGTGGCGATGACATCCACGCACGAAGGTTAGACGCGGCTGGAGCAGGCTCCGGCGCGTCCTAGATATGCGCGACTGCTTCGATCTCGATCTTCGCCCCCTGCGGGAGCGCCGAGACCTCGATCGTCGCACGTGCCGGCGGGGTATTGCCGACGTGCTTCGCGTAGACCTCGTTCATGGCGGCGAAGTCGCCGAGGTCCGCGAGGTAGATCGTCGTCTTCAGGAGCTGCTTCGGGCTCGAGCCCGCCTCCTCGAGAATGGCCCGCAGGTTCTTCATGACCTGTTCGGTCTGCTCCTCGATGCCGCCGCCAAGCATCTCGTTCGTCTCAGGGTCGATCGCAAGCTGGCCTGAGACGAAGACGAGCTGGTCGAAGCGGATCGCCTGCGAGTACGGCGCCCCCTGAAACGGTGCGGGGGCGCGCTCCGTGCGGATAGCTTCCTTGCTGGTCACGGCGGCCGCACCATATCGCACGGATGGCGGCCCGTCTCGCGGGGCGGGGTCATTCCGATCGACCAGCTACGAGTCGACGCGCTCGATGCTCGCGCCGAGCATGCGCAGGCGGTCGTCGATCCGCTCGTAGCCGCGGTCGATCTCACCAACGTTCCCGATCGTCGACGTGCCCTCCGCGCAGAGCGCGGCAATGAGCATCGCCATGCCCGCCCTGATGTCCGGACTGACCATGCGGTCGCCGTAGAGCTTCGCGGGGCCGTTCACGATCGCCCGATGCGGATCGCAGAGGATGATCCGGGCCCCGAGGTTGATCAGCTTGTCGACGAAAAAGAGGCGATTCTCGAACATCTTCTCGAAGATCAACACAGTGCCCTGGGCCTGGGTGGCCACCGCGAGCACGATCGACGTCAGGTCGGCCGGAAATGACGGCCATGGGCCGTCTTCGATCTTCGGGATCTGGGAACCGACGTCGTCCCGGATCACGAGCTCCTGGCCGCCCGGAACGCGGACGCTGGTGCCGTCAAGCTCCCAGCGCACGCCAAGCCGCTCAAACCCGGGCCAGATCCCTAGGAGATGCGTGGGATCGACGTCCTCGATCACCATCTCTCCCTCCGTGACCGCCCCGAGCCCGATGAAGCTCGCGACCTCGATGTGGTCGGTGCAAATCCGCCATTCCCCGCCGTGAAGCCGCTCGACACCCTCCACCCGCAGGACGTTCGAACCGATTCCAGTGATCCGGGCGCCCAAAGAGTTCAGGAAGTTGCAGAGATCCTGGACGTGGGGCTCACAAGCGGCGTTTCCGATCACCGTCTCGCCGGCGGCGAGGACCGAGGCCATGATCGCGTTCTCGGTCCCCGTCACCGAGGCCTCGTCGAGGAAGAGGTGCGTGCCCTTGAGCCCGCCCGGCGCTTTCATCCTGAGCCGCCTGTTCGCGTGTATCTCGGCGCCGAGGCGTTCGAGTGCGTCGATGTGCGTGTCAATCCGCCGCCGGCCGATGACGTCTCCGCCCGGGGGCGGAACGATGGCCTCTCCTTCGCGCGCAAGCAGCGGCCCGGAGAGCAGGATCGAGGCCCGAATCCGGCTGCAGAGCTCCTCGTCGAGCTCGTGCTTGGAGATCGTGGCGGCACGGATCCGGACGCGTCCGTTAGCCGGTGCCTCGACGTCGACTCCGAGGTCCGCGACGAGCTCCAGCATCGTCTCGACGTCCGTGATCGCCGGGACGTTCGAGAGCGTCACCCACTCCTCCGTCAGGAGACATGCGGCCACGATCGGAAGAGCCGCATTCTTGTTCCCGGCGGCACGGACGGAGCCCGAGAGCGGTCGTCCGCCTTCGATGACGAACGACTCGCTGGCAGTAGTGGACACGGCGACGTTGAGCATGACCCTTCCTCTTCACCCGGACAAGGTAAGCCGGGCGAGGCGGGTTATCCTAGCCGCCCCTATGGACGTAACGAGAGACTGCGCCTGGGAGACGCTGACCCGGTATACGCAGGCCGAGCCGCTGCGCCGGCACGCCCTCGCGGTCGAGGCTGCCGTGGGGGGATACGCCCGGCGCTTTGGCGCAGACGAGGAGCTCTGGCGGGCGACCGCCCTCCTCCACGACTTCGACTATGAGATTCACCCGACGCTCGACAAGCATCCGCAGGACGGGGCCCCCATCCTGCGCGATGAGGGCTATCCCGAGGAGCTTGTCGAGGCGGTGCTCTCGCACGCCGAGCACCTGGCGATCCCGCGGGACACGCCGCTCAAGAAGACGCTCTTCGCCTGTGACGAGCTGGCGGGCTTCGTGCACGCCTGCGGACTCGTTCGCCCCGACGGGATCGCCACGCTCGAGCCGAAGTCCGTCAAGAAGAAGCTCAAGCAGCCGTCGTTCGCTGCGGGGGTGCATCGCGACGAGGTCTACGCGGGCGCCGAGGGCCTCGGCGTCGAGCTCGACGACCACATCAGGAACGTGGTCGAGTCGATGCGTCCGATCGCGGGCGAGCTCGGTCTCCGGACGGAAGCAGGCGGCTAGGGCCAGAGACCGGCGGCGAGCCGCTCGAGATCGTCCGGACTCGTCCAGAAGCCGCACGACGCCCGGATCCAGCCGAGGCCCGGCAGGTCGCGGACAACGACGCCGCGCTCGGCAAGCGCGGAGACGATCTCAGCCGCATCGCCGCGCGGCCGGAAGGAGACGAGGGTCGCCTGTCCCGGCTCGGTGATCAGCTCCCCTTTCGCCCCGCAAAGCTCGCGACACGCCTCCGTGATCTCCCGCGCCCGCGCGAACCGCTCCTCGCCGAGCTCCTGCGCGAAGCGAATCGACGCAAGGAGGCCGGCCAGCGGCCCCGGCCCGATCCACACCGACTCGAACCGCCTCGCATCGGGCCACGGCACCAGTGCGACCGTGTCCTCCCACGAGAGGTAGGACGGGGCGGTCAGGGCGAGCTCCTCCACCCGATCCGGGCGGACGTAGAGGGCTCCGGTCGTATCCGGGCCGAGGAGCCACTTCTGGCCGGAAACGGTGTAGAAGTCACACTCGAGGGAGCGGACGTCGACGGGGATCGCCCCCACCGACTGGGCGCCGTCCACGAGGAGCCGGAAGTCTCGGCCGGCGAGCTCGGCGACTGGCAGCACCGCTCCGGTCGTCCAGGAGACGTGCGAGAGCGCCACGAGCCGGGTGCGGTCGGAGAGCTCCGCCTCGATCGCGTCGCGTGCCTCCGAAGCGGGTCTGTCCTGGAGGCGTGCGACCCGCACCTGCGCGCGCGAGACGCGGAGAGCACCGAGAAGGCCAGGGTGCTCGAGATCGGTGGTGACGACCTCGTCCTCCTGGACCGAGCTGGAGCCCCGAGAGCACGACGTCGCAGCCCTCCGTCGTCGACGTCGTCAACGCGAGTGAGGCCGAGTCGGCTCCGATCGCGTTTCCAAGCGCCTGGCGCAGGTCGCTCCTGAGCTCCTTCGACTCTTCCCAGAGCGCGAGGCTCGACCGGCCCTCGACCAGCATGCGTTCCTGCCATCGCACAACGAGGTCCACCGTTCTTCGCGGGAGCGGTCCGAACGTGCCGGTGTTCAGGTAGGCGAGCCGCTCGAGCACGGGTAACTCGGCGCGCACGGCCGCGAGGTCTATGCGATCACCGCCTCGACCGGCGCATGATCGGAGAGGAGCGCGCCGCCCTCGGTCCGCCGGCGATTCACGGGCCAGCGGCTCGGTTTGCGCTCGAACTTAAGCCCCCGCACGAGGATCTGGTCGATGCCTTCCAGGGGCTCCGAGAAGCCGGCAAGCACATGCCCGCGGGCGTTGAAGTCACCGCACAGGATCGTGGGCGCCTCGGGCGGCCACAACCGGGCAAGCCGGTCGACCTCGGCGGCCGCGAGGGAGTGATCCTTGGTCGCGTGGAGGTTCCCGACGACGATCACGCGCTTCCGATCCTGCACGTGGACAGCCTGGCAGACACGGCGGTTCCAGGCCCAGTCGAGGCGCTCGCGGAGCGAGAGCCCACGGGCGCGCGCCTCTGCCCATCTAAAGGGCCCCGGGTTCAAGCGGATGACTCGCGGCGCGCCGGCGAGCTCGAGCCGGCCGGAGAGGAGCAGGACGTTCGCCTGGCCGGCGAGGAGCGAGCGCAAGCGTTGTGGGTGCCGCTCCGTGAGCTTCCGTGCGAGCGGACCCCCGAGCGGGAGCATCGCGACGGCAGGGATGACAGTCATGCCGCTCCACGCTTCGAGCCGGCCTAGCGCCCAGACCGGAACCTCCTGCAATGCGACCACGTCCGGGCCGTCGGCGGCCACCGTGCGAACCATCTCCTCCAGGTGGAGTGCACTCGACGGAGGCGAGGTGCGTCCGTGGAAGAGGTTCCAGGTTCGGACGAGGAGGCTCATGGGCGCGATTACTGTAGGGCGGTGCGCGTCACGCTCGTCGACCCTGGTGCGTTCACGATCCCGTACGACCACGCGCTCGCGTCGGCGCTTGCCCGCCGCGGGCTCGACGTCGAGCTCGTGACGTCGCGCTTTCGCTTCGGCCAGGCGCCCGACCCCCAGGGGTACCGGCGCCGTGAGCTCTTCTACCCCGTCAGCTCCCGGCTTTTCGGCCGCTCGAGGCTGCGGCTCCCCGTCCGGGCCGCGGAGCACCTTGTGGGCCTGGCGCAGCTCCGACGCCTTCGCACGGACGTGTTGCACGTCCAGTGGGCACCGCTCCCGCCCGCAGATTTTCGTCTGCTTCCGCTCGGTGGGCCCTCGGTGATCACCGCGCACGACGTGCTCCCGAGACGTTGGGCCTCGAGGCCCGACCACTGGCGCCGCCTCTACGGCCGGTTCGACCGTGTGATCGTTCACAGCGACCACGGCCGAAACCGGCTCGTCGACGAGGTGGGCGTGGAGCGCAGCCTGATCCGGGTCATCCCCCACCCCGTCTTCCAGGGCTCAACCGCGTACCAAGACGACGGGAGGACGATCCTCTTCGTCGGCGTCATCCAGCCGTACAAGCAACTCGACCATGTCCTGGACGCTGCGGCGCGAATCGGTGCCCGGACGATCGTGGCCGGGGATCCGGCCACGGACGTCTCGCGCTGGCGCAACCGCCCGGACGTCGAGTGGCGGCTCGGCTACCTCGACGACGCGGAGCTGGATGAAGCGCTCCACCGGGCCACGGTCGCGGTGTTCGCCTACCGCCAGGAGCTTGACCAGAGCGGCGCGCTCCTCCGCACCCTCGGCTCCGGGGTGCCGGCTGTCACCTACGACGTGGGTGGGATGGCCGAGCCCGTGCGCCGGTTCGGCGCCGGGGCGGTCGTTCCCGCGAACGACCGCGAGGCTCTCGCGGAAGCAGCGCGGCAGTTGTTCGAGGATGCAGATGCGCTGGCCAGGGCGCGCGGGGGTGCACGTCGCGCCGCCGCCGAGCTCACATGGGAAGCGGCGGCAGCGGCGCATGAGGCCGTCTACGAGGAGATCACCCGTTGAGCCCCGCGCGCCGCTTCCAGGAGGTCGCCGAGCGCCAGTTGGCGCTCTTCCGCGAGGACCAGGCTGAGCTGCTCGCCGAGGTGGAAGAGGCTCTCGGGGCCTACGACAGTGCCGGCCGCGACGAGGCCGAGGAGCGCTACGGCGAGTTCGTCGACCTCGTGGACACCGGCCGCGAAGTACTCATCGACATGCGAGACGCTTTCGCGGAGTCCCTTGACGAGGAAGCGGCCGAGGAATACCGGCTCGTTTTCGACGATCTCGTCCGAAAACGGTTGCCTCGATTCGGTCTCGAGCTCGACTAAGGGCCTAGCGACGGCAACGGCGCGGTACACCAGCCGTGTGGGAGAGATTCAGATCGGCTGCTCCGGCTGGAACTACGACGACTGGCGCGGACGCGTGTACCCGAAGGGGCTGCCTCCGCGCCGCTGGCTCGAGCACTACGCGAAGCTCTTCGACACGGTCGAGATCAACAACACCTTCTACCGGCTCCCGAGCCGTTCGGCTGTCGCTCGTTGGGTCGAGGGGAGCCCGCCTGGGTTCGTCTTCTCGGTCAAGGCGAGCCGCTACCTGACCCACGTCAAGCGCCTCACCGACGTCGGGCCGGGTCTCGAGCGCTTCTACGAGCGGATCGAACCGCTCGCGAGATCGCCAAAGATGGGCCCGGTGCTCTGGCAGCTCCCCGGCACCTTTCGGCGGGACGACGACCGGCTCGCCGGTGCCCTCACTCAGCTGCCCGCCGGCCGGCACTGCGTCGAGTTCCGGCACGAGAGCTGGTTCGCAGGCGACGTCTACGCACTCCTTCGCGAGCGAGGCGTCGCGCTTGTGATCGGCGACCATCCGGCCCGCCCCTTCCAGGCGCACGAACTGACGGCCGATTGGACGTTCGTGCGCTTCCACTACGGCCACCGGGGCCGGGACGGCAACTACTCGGAGCGGGAGCTCGAGGAGTGGGCGCTCCGCATCGAGCGCTGGCGTGGCAAAGCTGACGTTTACGCCTATTTCAACAACGACTGGAAGGGCTACGCGGTCCGGAACGGTCTCTGGCTCAAAAGACGTCTCGATAGGGGAACGACATGACTTCTTCCCCACTTGTAAACAGTGTGGCTAACCGTATTCCTGGCCTGCAGGGTCGCTGCCACACTTCGGTACGTGGCCATGAGTGTGCTGATCGTCGACGACCATCCGAGCTTTCGCGCCACCGCGCGCGTCCTCCTCGAGTCCGAGGGGTTCGACGTGGTGGGCGAGGCCGAGGACGGATCGAGCGCGCTTGAGGCCGTCGCGGCGCTCCACCCGCAGATCGTCCTCCTTGACGTCCAGCTTCCCGACCTCGACGGCTTCGAGGTCGCTGCGCGGCTCGCTGAATTGAACGGAGCCCGGCCGGCAGTCATCCTGACCTCGAGCCGGGACCGGATGGACTTCGGCACGCTCGTCGAGGAGAGCGGCGCGCGTGGGTTCGTGCCGAAGGCCGAACTGTCGGGCGCGGCGCTGCTCTCCCTGCTTAACTGAGTTCGCTATGAGGCTTCTCAGGACCGCGCTCTGGCCGGTCACGCTGCTCGCGGGTCTCGGCGCCTTCGCGCTCATCCTCACGAGCGAGCACGAACAGACACCTCTGGTGACCGGAGTTCTCACGCTCCTCGTCGGCTGGTCGTTCGCCGTCAGCGGTCTAGTCGCCTGGAGCCGGCGCCCCTCGAACTTCTTCGGTGCGCTCATGGTCGCGGCCGGGCTCGCGTGGTTCGTCCGCGCCGTGGTTGCCGCCGACAACGCCTTCGCGTTCACCCTGGGCCAGATCCTGCAGTACCTCGTCTTCGGAATCCTCGTTCATCTCCTGCTCGCCTATCCGCGCGGTGCGCTCGAGTCTCGCCTGGCACGCATTCTCGTAGTTGCTGCATACCTAGAGGTGACGATCGTTCAGCTCGTGTACCTCCTCTTCGAGCGCCCCCGGGCGCCAGGCTGCGCGGGCTGTTCCTTCGAACGAGATCCTGCTCTCGGAGAACCAGACCGTGGGCGACGAGATCCTCTTCGCGAGCCGGATCGGCGGATCGCGATCGCCGCCCTCGTCGCCGTGGATCTACATGCGGCGGTGGCAGGCCGCGACGCCGGCCGCGCGA
>CAVTTI010000013.1:0-131490 GCA_963737615.1 uncultured Actinomycetes bacterium
CTTCTCGAACGAATCGCATGAGGAGACGCTCGACCTGCTTCGCGCGGTGCAGGATCTCGAAGTCCAGATCGACATCGTGCCGCGGCTCTTCGAGTTCGTCGGCCCGGGGGTCGAGATCCACACCGTCGAGGGCCTGCCGCTCCTCGGCCTGCCTCCGCTGCGGCTCTCGCGTTCCTCCCGTCTGCTGAAGCGGGCGACGGATCTCGTGCTCACGATTCCGACGCTCGTCATTCTGACACCTGTCTTTGCGCTGCTCGCGCTGATGATCAAGATCGACTCTCCAGGGCCGGTCTTCTTCAGGCAGGTCAGAGTGGGTGCCGCCGGCCGCACGTTCCGGATCTTCAAGTTCCGCTCGATGCACGCAGACGCGGAAGAGCGGAAGCAGGAGGTCGCACACCTGAACCGGCATCTCGCTCCTGGCGGGGACCCGCGGATGTTCAAGATCGTCGGCGACCCGCGCGTCACACGCGTCGGCGAGCTCCTGCGACGCTTTTGTCTGGACGAGCTGCCGCAGCTTCTCAACGTGCTCGTCGGCGAGATGAGCCTCGTCGGCCCACGGCCTCTCATCGTGGACGAGGACCGGTACGTCGAACGCTGGGCACGCCAGCGCTTGAACCTCAAGCCTGGGGTGACGGGCCCGTGGCAGGTGCTCGGGCGGAGTGAGATTCCGTTCGCGGAGATGGTCCGTCTCGACTACCTCTACGTCACCCGGTGGTCGCTGATGGGCGATCTGAGGCTGATGGCATTGACAATCCCGGCGCTCGCCCGACGAGCCACCGCCGCATAGGGGCCGCGTCGATGGCGGTGACCCACCAGCCTTTGCGGATCGCTCACGCTATTACGCGCCTCATAAACGGCGGCGCGGACGAGAACACGGTCATCTCATGCAACGGAGCCGTGCGCCGCGGTCACTCCGTCATGTTGGTCCACGGCGCTGAGACACGGACGGAGATCCTCGCCGCGGTCGACCCGCGCGTCGAGATCGTCGGTCTGCCCAGCCTGGTCCAGCCGATCGCGCCGCTCAGCGACATGAGAGCACTTCGCGGCCTGGTGGCGACGTCTCCGCCGCCACAGGCCCGACGTCGTCCACACCCACACCAGCAAGGCGGGCATCCTCGGGCGTCTGGCTGCACGGGCCGCGAGGGTGCC
Organism: uncultured Actinomycetes bacterium; assembly: GCA_963737615.1. Lineage (GTDB taxonomy): Bacteria > Actinomycetota > Thermoleophilia > Gaiellales > Gaiellaceae > DASQGA01. The sequence continues at coordinate 1,150 of CAVTTI010000013.1, forward strand.
CGTCCTCGTGCACGGCGTGCACATCGTGCCGTTCGTCAACGTCGGTCGAGTCGAGCGGCGCGCGTACCTCACGGCGGAGCGGTCGGTCCAGGGGATGACGCACGCTTTCATCGACGTCAGCCCCGCGATGCGGGATCTGTGTGTCCAGCGGGCGTCGGCTCGCCCGAGCGCCACTACGTCGTTCCGTGGGGTTCGACCTGTCCCTGTTCCGCAATGCGACCGAAGCCCGAGGACTGGCGCGATCTCCTGCGCCTCCAGCCTGACGACCCACGGCCGCCGATCGTCGTGATGCTTGCCGTGTTCGAGCCGCGCAAGCGACACCTGGAATGCCTGGAGAGCTTTCCGAGTATCGTGGCGGGCTTTCCGGAGGTTCGGTTGGTCTTCGCGGGGGACGGCCGGCTCAGAGGCGAGATCGAAGCGCGTATCAGGACGCACGGGCTCGAGCGCAACGTCGTTCTCACGGGTTTTCATCCGCATCCGGAGCAGCCCACGCCCCTGCGGAACTGGCCTGCCCGCGTCCGCGCGCGAGGGGCTGGCGCGGTCCCGTGCAAAACCTCGCGGGCGGCAGGCCCGCGGTCGCGACGGACCTCCCCTCGATCGAGAGGTGCTGCTCCATGGCGTGAACGGGCTCTCGTCGGGTCCGATCTGGAGGACCTGGCCGACGCGGTCATCGCGTTCTCGACGATTCCCCGCGCGCCCGGCTTGCAGGCGCGGCGGCAACAGACGTCTCGGACTGGGACGCGAGGCGAATGGGCGAGCGCTTGAAGCCGTCTACGCGGATGTGATTCGCAGGCGCATGCCTCGGCGCGTGCCGGGGAGACGGGAGGCGGTCGTCTCGTGAACGCGCTGCTGGCGGCTGCCGTTCTGAGCCTGATGCTCCCGATTCGGATGGAGACGGGACTTCTCCTCGTGCGTCCTTTCGAGTTCCTGATCGCTCTGGGAATGCTCGGGTGGCCGCTCATCGCGGCGCGGCGCGGCGTCCGCGTTCCGACCGGCCTGTTGCTGCTGCTTCCGTATCTCGCGTGGCATGTCGTGTCCGCCACCGTCGGCGGGCCGCGGAACACCGTGCGGGAAGCGCTGCAGGTGTTCGTCGTGACGATGTTCGCCTTCCTGGTCGCCCAGGAGGCGTCGCGACTCGACATGAAGCGCTTGTCGCGGCGCTTGCTGCTCGGCATCGGCGCGATCGCGCTCGGCACCATCGTGTGGCACGTCGCCCACGGCTACTGGGTGGGATGGAAGCAGATCCCCGACCCGCGCCTCTCGTTCGTCTTCCTGCCCGTGGTTCTGGCGGGTTTGATCCTGTTCGCCGAGGCGGAAAAGCGTCGAAGCCTCCATTTCGTCTGGGTCGCACTTTTTCCGGTGCTCTTGATGTCGGGCGAGCGAAAAGCACTCATCATCTACCTCATCCTGAGCGCACTGCTCTTCGCGCGCGGCCGGCTCGCCCTTATCGCGCCGGCTCTCGCTGCGGCGTTCGTCGGGTTGCTCTTGCTCTCGACTGTGGTTGAGAACCCGTATCTGCAGAGGCAGATCCGAACACTCGTCGACCCAGGGGGAACCGGCAACTACGAATACGTGCTGGCCACCGGCCGGTATCTGCCAGGCGACACGCCCAGCGACGTTCAGCGCGCCTTCGCCTTACATGTGTCTTCCCAGATGTTCGCGGAGCATCCGCTCTTCGGCGTCGGCACAAACCAGTACGAGGCGATAGTCCGCGAGACGTATCCGAACGCGCCGGAGGACATGCTGCTCGCGATCCACGGCGAGTTCCAGCGGATCCTGACGGAGAACGGATTGGTCGGTTTCTCCCTCTACCTGCTGATCTGGGCGGCCGCGTGGGTGAGGCTTTCGCGGGTACTGCGGGGCGCGCTCGATCGCGGCCGGCTGACGGGTGCCCAGGCGAAGGTCCTGCCGCTCCTGCTCTTCATCCCCCTGGCGCTCTTTGTCGGGACAGAGGCCTCAGGAACACGGGCCTTCATCGGTGTGATCATCATCTCCCTCCTGCCGGAACTGGTGAGCGGGGCGCTTGTCCAGGCGCGCACGCCAGTGCCTTTCCGATCGGGTCTGCCCGCTCGTCCGAAGCCAGCCTTTCAACTCGCGGGAGGAGCCTCTTGAGCGTCTCGGTCCTCATGACGTGCCACGACGAGGAGAGCATGATCGAGGAGGCCATCCGAAGTGTGGTGGCCCAGACGATCTTCGATTCTGTCGAGGAGATCATCGTTGTCGACGACGGCTCACGGGATGGGTCACGGGTCGTCCTGGAGCGGCTGGATCGCGAGATCGACAAACTGAAGATCATCCAGACGCCGGGGCTCGGGCGACCCGCCGCGCGAAATCGCGCGGTGGGCGAAGCGAGCGGCGAGTTCATCGCCCTCCTTGATGGAGACGACTTCTGGACGCCTCAGAAGCTTGAGCGCCATTTGCCCGCGTTCGGACGCGGCGCGAACATTGGCCTCGTCTACGGCGACTTCGTCGATTTTTCCCGCGATGACGCGGCGGACGGCCGGGTCATCGCGGTGCGCCGATTCAACCCCGAAAGCGCTCACCAGCTTCGCGATTACTTCGTGCACGACGGGCCGATCATTCTGTCCACGATTGTCGTTCGCCGCTCGGTTTTCGACGACGTCGGCCTCTTCGATGAATCCTTCCTCGTTGGTCAGGACACAGAGTTCTGCCTGCGGGTCGCCACAAGTTGGCGGTTTTGCCACCTGCCGGGCGCTTTCACCTTCAAGCGTCGCCATCCCAATCAGATCACGGCGAGGCTCGACGCTGTGCTACCGAACGCCGCTCGGGTAACGCAGCAGTTCGCCTCACGCCATTCCGAGCTCAGACCACTTGCGGGCCGCCGAATGGGTCGGATCCACGCAAAGGTCAGCGTCGACTGTGCGATGAGAGGCGAATGGCGCAAGGCCCTGCATCACCACCTCCGCGCGATCCGCCTCGCCCCGCTCTATTGGCGCGCCTGGGCCAACGTCGTCCTCCTACTCGCGCCAGCCTCTGTCGTACGGCCCTGCTACGAGGCGATCAAGAGGCCGTGGCATGCCCTCCGGCAGTCGTGGCATTCCGCACCACCATCCTGGTGAGACACGCCGTATGCGAATTCTCTACGTGCTGAACGGGTTTGATCGAGGCGGCGCCGAGCATGGGCTGTTGACGCTCGTCGAGAACGGGGCGTTCGAGGATCACGAACTTAGAGTGCTTGCCTTGTGTCGCGGGCGGGGCGATCTCGCGGACAAAATTGGCGCCGCACTTGGCAACCAAGTCCAATTTGTCACGCGCAGGGACGCGTTGACGTTCTGGGCCTGCTCGGCAGGATTCTTCAGCATTCTCCGCACCGCCGTCGCGTTTCGGCCGCAGAAGATGGTGCTCTCCCTGAAGCAGGCGAATGTCGTCGGTCGCTCGGCTGCGGTCTTGATGCCGCGCATCACCTGCGTGGCCTTCGAGCATGTTGCGGAATACCGAGCTCGCCGGTTCCAGGGGCTCTACGGGCCTCTGTTGCATTTGCTGTCGAGGCGCGTCGACGAAGTCTGGGCCGACTGCGAGCAGACGCTCGATGAGACGCGCCGCTATTTCGTTCCGCGCCACCGCGCACACCACGTGATCCCCCTCTTCGTCGCGGAGAGTCATGGGCCCTTCAAGACCGATTACGCCTTGGCGGGTCGCGTTCGGCTTGCCGCTGCCGGGAGGCTCATTGCGCGCAAGCACGTGCCGCTGATGGTGGCCGCCGTCGATGCTCTGCGTCGGCAAGGCGTCGATGCGACGCTTGCTGTCTACGGCGACGGCCCGGAGAAACATGCCATCGAGGAGCTGGTCTTGGAGCGCGGCCTTCAGGACCATGTGCTCCTGGCTGGCTACCAAGCCGATTGGGTGGCACAGGCGATCGAAGCGGACATCTTCCTCAACCTCTCGGAGGCGGAGGGCTTTTGCATCGTCGTGGCCGAGGCGATGCTCGCGGGTTTGCCCGTGATCGCCGGCGACGTCGGCGGCATCCGCGACTACGGCCGCGAGGGCGAAAACATGCTCAAGCTTTGCGCGCCAACTGCGGGGGACACCGCTACCGCGATCCTCCGCCTTTTACGTGATGCTCGTTTGCGCGAATGCCTGGGCAAGCAGGCACGCGAAGACATGCTTCGAGACTACGACTTCCTGTCAGCCCGGCACCAGGTGGCGGAGGCACTCTCATCTGCATGACGGCCAACGTTTTCCCCGGTACCGGCGCTCCGCGAATCGTAATGGTCTTGCCAGCGTATCTTCCCGAGAGCTTCGGCGGCGCCCCACAACAGACACGACGGTTGGCGCAAGCGCTCGCCCGGCGCGGAGCCGCCGTGACGCTACTTGCGCCGCGTCTCGCAGGGGGAACGCCCGCCCACGAGCGCGAGGGACTGGTCGAGGTGACGCGATTTCACCTATGCGCGGCCCCGAATTTGGGCGGACGGGACGTCGACGCCTTCCTGTGGTGGTGCGGTTGCATCTACGCCTGGCTGTGGCGAAACAGGCGTAGCTACGACGTGATTTACGTCGTCCACGGCCGCCTGCACGCTTATCCAGCAGTTATTGCAGGTAAGTGGCTGGGCAAGCCCGTTCTTGTGAGGCCTGGGCGCGGCGGCGAAGCCCATTTTGACCTGTCAGTCGTCCAGCGTAAGCGATTGCTCGGCCCGTTCTTCGCGCGGAGCATCGCGCGGAACACGACTGCCTGGGTCGCCAACAGCCAGGAAATCGAGGCGGACCTTGAACGGTGGGGTGTGGCGGGCGAGCGCGTTCATGCGATTCCGAACGGTGTGGAGATTCCGCACGATGAGAAGCAACGGTCCCGAAACGGCGTCGTTCATTTCGTCTCCATGGGCCGGCTCGAGGCCGAAAAGGCGGTCGAGCAGACGATTTGTGCGTTTGCCAGCCTGCCGGCCGATGCGCCGGCCCAGCTGACGATCCTTGGAGATGGACTGTGCCGCCCGGAGCTGGAAGCGCTGAGCCGACGCCTCGGGCAAGAGAAGCGGATCGCATTCACAGGTGCGGTCGGGGACGTGACGCCGTACCTGAAGGAGGCCGATGTCTACGTGTCCACGTCGGTCTCTGAGGGCATGTCCAATGCGCTCCTGGAGGCGATGAGCAGCGGTGTGATGCCGGTCGTCTCGCGGGTCAGCGGCGCCGACGATCTCGTGGAGGAGGGCGTGTCCGGCCTCTTGTTCTCGCCGGGAGACGAGATGGCGCTCGCAAGGCGCCTCGAGAGGTCGCTTGCGATGACCGCAGAGTGCCGCCGGGCGATGGGTGAGGAGGCGCGCAAGGCAGTACGCGACCGTTTCTGCATCGACCGAGTCGCGGAGCATCATCTCTCCCTTTATCGCAGCCTGATCGAGTCTGCGAGATGAGAAAGAGCCTGACACAGCGAACGCTCGAGGGCGCTGCGTGGATCGGTGGCGCGTCAGTTGCACGGCTCGCCCTGCGTGTCGTCTCGGTCGCCATCCTTGCCCGGCTCCTGACCCCGCACGACTACGGAGTTGTCGCGGGCGCTCTGATCGCCATGGATTTCGCGTCGATGATTTACGGAATGGGGCTCGCGTCGACGCTACTTCAGCGCAAGGAAGTCCGACCGGACCACGTGGCGACGGCGTTTTTTTGGCCCTCCTCATAGCATTCCTGGCGGCGTTGGCGATGTGGTGCGCCGCCTCCGCGGTCGCCGACCTCCTGCAGATTCCGCAACTCACGCAGATCCTCAAGGTACTCGCCTGGCTGACACCCTTCGGAGCGTTCAGCACGCTGTGCGAGGCATTGCTCGCCCGCAACATGCAGGTCAAGAGCGTCGCGATGCGACCGCTCTTCAGCTTCACGATCTCGACTTTTCTCGTCGCGATCCCGCTGGCCTGGTACGGGTTCGGGTACTGGTCGCTCGTCGCCATGCAGGGAGTTGACATCGTCGTAAGCGCGGCGGCACTGGGCTTCGCTGCGCGGAAGCTGCTCGTGTGGCCGCGCTTCTCGCGCCGAGCCTTTGGCGAGCTGTGGCGACTGAGCCTCGGGTTCAGCTTGAACCAGCCATTCGTCTATCTCTCGCAGAACTCCGACAGGTTCATCATCGGCCGCGTGCTCGGCACGGCGACACTCGGCATCTACACACGGGCAGCGTTTTTCACCAACACGGCGACGACCCTGTTCGGAAATATCGCCCGCCTCTCCGTCTTCCCCGCCATGGCCAAGGTTCAGCAAGACGAGGCGAGGCTTCGGAGCGCGCTTCTGAAATCGTTCTCTCTCCTCGCGCTCTTGACGCTACCCGTCAGTGCCGTTTGCGTCATCTTCGCCCCCGAGCTGGTCGATCTTCTGCTCGGGCCCCAATGGCACACGGCCGTCGTGCCCTTCGCGATCCTGTCTGGGACGTTGTATCTCTCGCTCGCGTGGCGCGACTGCGCGACGCTTTTTCAGGCGCTCGGACATCCATATTGGATAACTGGAGCTCACATTTTTCGGGCGGCGGCGCTCATCGCCGGAATCTGGTGGATTGCGCCTCGCGGTCTCACAGCCATTTGCGCGGTAATCACTGTGGTCCTGGCTTCGGCGCTCGGAATCATGCTTGTCATCGTCAAGTATGCGATCGATCTACCTCTTCGAGAGGTTGCTGCTGCGCACTTCTATCCCCTCGTGATCTCCGCAGCCACGAGCGGGTTCTGTCTCATCATGAAGGTGCTGCTGCCGGGGTTGCCCGGTCCCGCCCTTCTGCTGCTCACACTCGCCTTACTTCTTTCTTCAGGTTGCGCCTTCGTCTTCTTCAATCAAGAGCGCGTCCTCGGCTCGGCCGGCGTTCTGGCGTTCCCCAGACCACATATCGGGGGACGATGAGACTCATTCTTCACATAGGCACACCTAAGACTGGCACGAGCGCGGTGCAGCGATTCCTGTGTGCGAACCGTCAACGCCTGGCAGAAAGTGATGTTCATTACGCAACGCCTCATGATTCGGGGCAGGCGAACGCCGTCGCCAACGCCCTGGGCACGGGCGATAATCGGGCGGTAAATGCGTTTCTCATCAAGCAGGTGAAGGCCGCACGCCAGTGCGGTGCCGAGACTCTTCTTATCTCCGCAGAGAATTTCTACGCAAGGAACATTCACGCTGCGATGCAGCGACAGCAGATCGTGCCGAACGCGCCAGAACGTGACCAGATGTTCGTCGAAGCGTTGCGGGAGTTGATCCCCGACGAGATCGCGACATGTCAGATCGCCTGCTATCTCCGGCGGCCGGATCTATATGCCGAGTCGCTCTACAACCAGCACGTGAAGAGAGGCATCATCGATAGCACATTTGATGAGTTTCTCTCTCTCATCGAACCTGCACTTTCCTACGATCGCTGCCTGTATCCGTGGGCTGATGTTTTCGGCCAGAGGAACTGCGTCCTGCGAGTCTATGACTCCACCGAGAAGGATGTCGTCGGCGACTTTGTCATGAACGTGCTGGGCATCCAGGATGTTTCGCAGTTTTCTCATGTTCACAACCAGGCTAATGAGCGTCTGGCGCGTGATCTGCTCGAATTCAAGAGACTCAAGAATCGAACTGCGAGGTTCGGCGAGCGCCATGTGGAAGACGCGATCCTCAGTCTCCTTAACGAAGAGCTTGGATTGCGTCGAGAGGAGCCCGCCTCTTATCAAGACTTTCTGTCACCGGACGACCGCGCCGGGCTCCTGAGAAAGCTCCAGCCGGAACTGGATGGCCTGCAGGCATCGTACGGCATACCCGCCTTTCCGCCGTTCGACCGAGAAGCCGCGAAGGCGAGTTGGAGCCCGTATCCGGGTCTTGCCCGAGAACGGAGGGAGGCGATCGAGATGCATTATGACCGTGCAAACAGGCGGGTCGCCTTCCGCCTCGAGCGGATGATGCTGAGATCGGCCGGACTGCTTCGGAAAACCGTGCCCGGGAGCGGTGCCCTCATTGACGCTCTCAAGAGAGTCGGAGTGAAGCGAGCGCTTCACGGATTCCTCCGCGGGATGAGGGGAGGAGCGTTTGATGTCCGTTAGCACTGTCCAAGACGTCGGTCGGCCGCTCATCACCATCGCGATCACGTGTTACAACGGCGAAGACACTATCCAGCGTGCCGTCGAAAGCCGCTCTGAACCAGACGTGGAGAAGACGCGAGATCGTCATCGTCGATGACGGCTCGACCGATGGATCTCGGACAATCGTGCGGAAGCTTGAGCGGACGCATCCGGAGCTCCGCGTTAACGCTCACGAGGAAAATAGTGGTTTCCCGATTGCACTAAACACAGTGCTGTCCGAGGCGCGCGGAGTTTTTGTGGCATTTTTTGACGACGACGATGCAAGCGTTCCTACCCGCGTCGTGCGACAGTATCAGCGTATCGTTGGGTACGAAGCAAAGCATCCAGGTGCAACTATCTCGTGCTATTCGAATCGAGATGTCGTGGAGGCGGGCAACCAGAGCCCGTCTATGCGTCTTCTCGGTATCGGTCGCGTGCCCGTGGAACCGTTTGGGCCCCAGGTCGCGGATTATGTACTGGGTCTTTTACAGGGGAGACGGTCGTCATTGTTGGGGAAGATTCGGAAGCTGCACACTTATGGCCCGGACGCAGGCTCTGCGAGACCTCGGTTCCTTCGATGCTCGGTTTCGTCGGTGCGCCGAGTTGGACTTCGCCGTCCGCGCGGCATTAGCCGGATCCCATTTCATCAGCGTCGATGCACCGCTGGTTACTCAATATCTGACGCCGACGGCGGACAAGGCAGGCGAAGTCCGCCTTCGGTATCGCCTCCTACTCGTCGAGAAGCACCGTGCCTACTTGAAGGAGAAGAGATGCTATGCCGGCGCGTGGTGCTACATGCATGCGCGGTTCCACCGCACACGGCACGGCCGGTGGCGGCTTTGGTACCTCGCCGCGCTCGTCCTCTTTCCGTGGCGCGTGCTCTTTAAGGCGGATCACGGGCTTGTCGGTTCTTGGTCGTCTTCGACCGGTACCCGAATGGACGGTGTCGGTTTGATCGGCAGCAAGACTCGTGCGGTGACTCCTTTCTGAGACGAAGGCGCTCTGCGACTTCGTCGCGGGACTGCGGCTGGAGCCTTCTCAGCGCGTTATGGCCGCGCTGGCGATCATGTTGGCGGAGACGTTGGAGGATGCGCCGGTCTATACGCGAGCGCCGCTCGCACGCCAGTTGCGCGACACGCTCGCCGAGCTTGCGGATGCGGAGCGTGCTCCGCGGAACCTCACCCTGCTCGAGGGCGTCGATTTGTGAGCAGCGCGTTCGACCGGCACATCGACGAGTGCTTCGCCGCGCTGGACGACGTGAGCATCCGCCAGCTGGAAGCAACCGCGGCGGCTCTCGAACGCAGGAAGGACTGCCTCCGCTCCTTCGCACACGTGTTCAGTCTCGTCGCCGGCGCGCGTGAGGGTGGCTGGGATAGTTCGCTCGACCGCTGGCTCTGCAGAAGGCGATCGAGAAGGGTGGCGACGAGCTCGCCGACCGGATAGCGGATGCGGAGTCGCCTTTCTGGCGGCACGTCCGTGAGGCCGTCGAGGCGCGAGAGGACTAGGGCTTGCTGCCCGACAGGTCTGATCGTCCTGACGCTGGAACTTGACTCGCTTCCGGGTTTGACCACTCGGCCCCCGGTGGCCTCGAGCGAGTCGAGGCCAAGCCAGCTTGCAGCTTCGTCGATGAATGCGCGATAGGCCAAGCCCTCGTCTCTGTTCGTGAGCTTGTCGCCCCCGGCGTCGGCGAAGCGGAGGCTGCCCGCTTCTCCTGACACCGTCAGCGACTCCGCGGGATAAACGCCGTCGGGGCTTTCCGGGATAGTGCGAATCTCGAGGCGTTCGGCTAGCCGCCCAAGGTTCTCGCGGCCGAACTGGACTGCCAAACTCCATAGCGTGCGGGACGTGATCTCCAGTCGCTGAGGCCACTCGCCATACCGATACCGGTACACACCGCACGTCCACCTTAACATGTGGAAGACCTCGTAGCCGTTCGGCACGGTGAAATCTTACGAGCCTCCACAGCGCTGTCGTACCGAATCCGCCACTGGACAGCGGGCGTCGAGCTCGCCGACCGGATAGCGGATGCAGAGGCGTCGTTTTGGCGGCATGTGCGGGAGGCCGCGCCGCTGTCTCTCGTCGAGGACCCGATACTCACTCTGGGCGGCTCACGACTACTGTCGCTGTGTCCCTGAGGAATCCCAAACGGACGAGCAACGACGAGCGCCTGAGATGTTCGCGTGACACGCTCCACGGAAAACACACCAGCGCAGCGAGGTACCAGACTCGCCAACGCCAACGCATTCCATTGTAGAACCGGGCACGCATGTAACACCGTGCTCCGATGTATGACCTTCTCTCCTTCAAATAGCCCTTGTATTTCTTGACCAGCAGAAGCCGATATCGAAGCTTGGCCTTTCCTGACTTGTCAGCCGTTTCCGTCATGTGTTGGATGATCAGCGGCGCATCGACGCTGATGAAGTGTGCTCCGGCAAGCGCTGAGCGAATGGCCAAATCAAGGTCGGAAGCTCGCCGGAAGCGACCGTCGAATCCACCGAGGGAGCGCAGCGCCTCCGTCCTTGCCATGAGCGTGCCGCTTCCCACACGGCCCCAGCTCCGGCCATCGTCCTTCACTAGCCCCAACACATGATCGACGACGATTGATCCATACGGCTCTGGAGGCATTCCGCCAATGCCGCGATGCTGAAACTCCGGAGTTTTTGCACCTACAGGGACCACCTCCCGACCGGAGTAGCAAAGGACGATTGCGCCTGGATGCGCGGCCTCGTAGTCGATGAGGCGTCGATGTTGCATTTCCAACCTTTGAGGTGCGCTTTCGTCGTCGTCCCCCAAGAAAGCGATGAACTCGCCACGCGCTTCCGCCAACATCGTGTTGGCCGCCTCAGGGAAGCCACGATTTCTTTCGCGCCAAAACACTCGGATCTCCGGCTGCTCTCGCTGCAGCTCTTCCAGAATCGTTCGTGATCCGTCGGTCGAGGCGTCGTCGACTATCACGATTTCTCGACGTGACCATGTCTGCTTCAGCACGCTTTCTACGGCGCGGCGGATCGTATCTTCAGCGTTGAAACAGGGAATGCCGACAGTCACAAGCGGCAGCACGGTGGCGTTCTTGCTGAGATGTCTCATTGGCCGCTGCCGGGTTCTATGCGCCTCATCCAGGGTCGGATTCCACTTTTCGCTCCGAATGCCTTCAAAGCGTCGAGCAAAAAACACCTGCGCTCGGGACGTTGTCCGAAGAAACAGCCGATCTCAAAGTGAAACGCTCTTACCCAAACGCCGAACGCCTGTCGATTGAGTGGTATTGCTGCTTGATCTCCGGCCGCGCTCCTAAACCCGAGCCGAGGGAAAGACTCGCGGGCGGCCGTCCGATGGCGCAGCCTCTCGCCTCGGCGGTGATGATCGTCCGCGACGGCGAGCGGTTCCTGGGGAGGCGCGTCTGCTCGTCCGGCACGCCGACGGCCGCAGCCGCGGCATGAGCGCGGACGCTAGGCGTAAGGGCCGCTCGCGGCGAGCGGATGGGCTTCCTCGAGGCGGCCAAGCCGAGCCAACGGCACCGCGATCGCCGCCGGCCGCTCTTTCTCGATCACCTCGTCGGGGATCGCTCGTCCGAGGGCCACGACCGGTTCGAGAGGAGACCCTGGAGCTCAGCACCGACCGCTTCGAGCGAGAAGGCGTCGGTGACACGCCGCCGAGCGCGCTCCCCGAGAAGCCGCGCCTCGGCCTCGTCTCCGAGCAGGCGATTCAGGCATCGAGCGAGCTCCTCGGCATCCTCGGAGGGCACGACCAGCCCGCCCGACTGCTCTCCGCGGTCGAAGATGTCCTCGATCCCTGGGGCGCTCGTCGCGACCACCGGGAGGCCGCAGGCCATGGCCTCGAGGGGGGCGACCGGGAATCCCTCCCACCGTGACGGGAGAACGTAGACGTCGCCGGCGGACAAGTATCGGCGGATGGCTGCCTTGTCGAGGAGGTACTCGTCGATCCATCGAACGTCAGGGAGCTGGAGCTGACGCAGCTGCTCGGCCAGGACATCCCGGTCTCGCCCGGTGCCGACGAGCAGGAGGGCAAGCTCCTTGGCCGGCCGAGCGGCACGAACGAGCCGCCAGGCCTCGAGGAGGAGGTCGAGACCCTTCGTCCGGACGTCGATCCTCCCGTGCCAGACGGCGAGCCGCGTCTCGGCTCCGATGCCGAGCTCAGCACGCGCGCGGTCCCGGTCTGCCGGGTACCACGCTTCGAGGTCGAGCGGGTTCGGGATGCGCGCGATCTTGGCCTCCGGTAGCCCGTACGCCTCTCGCACCCGCCGGGCTTCCACCGACGAGGCCACGATCAGGGCGCGGCTTCGGCGGAGGGAGGACGGACGAACGCACTTCTCGAGACGGCTGAGCTGCCAGCTTCCGCCCTGATACGTCGCGAACACGGCGATGCCAAGGACGCGGCCGACGGCGACTGAGACGTCGAAGCGAGGCGACTCGTACTCCTGGCAGAGGATCGCGTCGCACTGCGAGCGCCTCAGCTCTCGGGCGAAGGCTCGGATCGGGGTCGCGAGGTACGGCGCGAGGTCACGTGCAAGGGCATAGGTCGAGGGGTGACGTCGACCGGCCGCCCCGAACACCTCGGCTACCGACCATCCGTACGGGTCGGTCATGCGTGCGCGGAGACGCCTGTAGCGCGCCGGCGCAGGTAGGACGCAGATCGGCGCCGCCGTCTGCCGGTGCCTGAGGTAGGTCGTTTCCTCGACCCTGGCCGAGAAGCAGAAGACGATGCTTTCGACCCCGGTGCGTCTCAGCGCCTCGATGTAGCCGAACAACCAGCCCCCGGTCATCTCCTCGGCGAATCCCTGGAGCGAGACCCCTACGTCGTCGAGGAAATCCTCCACCAGGTCACCCCACGGCACGATGGCGATCGTCTTCGGGTGCCGCACTTCGCGACGGGGCATGCGAGGCGCCCCCTCACATAAGCGCTCCTTCACCCCTTCACCCCAATGCGGGCTTCTGCCAGCCCGAGGCCCGCTCCGTCCCGCGGCCGCTCGGACGGTGCACGGCGTAACCGACGAGCGTCAGGGGAGCGAGCGCAACGCAGATCGCCCTGCGCACGTCGTGTCGAGCCCGGCAGAAGGACACGTCATGGCAGAGGACGGTCAGCGGCGTGATGAACGTCGCGTGGCCCTGGCAGGGGACGCCCATGAGCTCCCGCATCTCGGCGAGCGAGTAGCCGCGGCGGACGTGGCCCCACTCGGCCATCATCTCGGACTCGTCCGGGCAGAACCGCCGCAGTGCCCGGTAGTACGGAAACCGCCAGTTCTCGTTCGGTGTCGTGACAAGCAGCCAGCCGCCCGGCCGGAGGACCCGGAAGGCCTCCGAGATCGCTCGTTCGTGCTCGGGTACGTGCTCCAGCAGATCGAACATCGTGACCGCGTCGAACGAGCCGTCCGGGAACACGAGGGCGGTCGCGTCCCCGCACACGAAGCGAACTCCCTCCGCCGCTGTTGCACGGCGCATCGGCGAAGCTGGGGTCGAGATCGAGGTTGACGACCTGCGCCCGCGGATAGAGCAGCCGGGTGAGTCCGCTCTGTCCACCGCCGACCTCGAGGATGTCGGCGAACGGCAGGTCCGGAGCGATCTGGTGGATCGCCCGCATCTTCTCGCGGTAGAAGAACCCGAGCGTCCTCGGGCAGACGAACGGATTGCGCTGGAGAAATGCCCGGCGGGACTCCTTGTGCGCGGGGGCGGTCATGCTAGCGCGCGTGCGAGCGCAGGTCTGCGTCCGCGCCCGCCTCTTGATGCCGGAGGTAGTACCACACTCCGCTCAGATATCCGCGGACCTGCGGCGTGAGCGGCAGGCTGGCCGTTTTCGCCCTGCGGACGGCCTGCGGTAGCACCCCGCGGACAGCCTGGCGTAGCGCTCTCCTCCCGTAGTACGCGGGAATACCGACGGCGATCCTGTAGAGGTTTCCCCAATGCCGGTAGCGCTCGAACTGCACGAGCAGCGCCACCGTGTGACCACGCATGTAGGAGTGGAGCTGCGCGCTGAGCGAGTCCCAGTCCGAGCGATGATGGTGGAAGACGACAGCCGACGGTTCGTACCGGCAGCGGTGGCCCTCGGCGAGTACGCGGTACCACATCTCCGAATCCTCGCTGCAACCCGATGCTCCGGCGCCCAGCCTCTCGTCGAAGTAGCCGACGAGGTCGAAAGCGCGGCGGCGGAAGGCCATGTTCGCGCCGGCGCCGATTCGCCACACCGGGACGCCGCGCGCTCTCATCGTCGCGAAGAAGTCGGGCCCGAAGTCGACACTCCGGTATCCCCACTTCTCCCCCGCCAACTGGAAGGCGTACTGCGCCTCGGTCTCCAGCTCGGCCGGAAGAATCAGCCCGGTGACGGCCAGCACTTCCGGATCGGCGAACGCGACCTGCACCCCGGCGATCCAGTCGGGCGCGACGGTGACGTCGTCGTCGGTGAAGGCGAGGATGTCGGCTGTGGTGGCCCCGACGGCGGTGTTGCGTGCGACGGCCAGGCCGGCACGCGGTTCGCGCACGTAGCGAACTCCGGGAACGTCCTTGGTGACCGTGCGGGTCGCGTCGGACGTCGGCGCGTTGTCGACGACGACGATCTCACGCGGCGGTGGCGAGAGCGCGCTGAGCGAGGCGAGGCAACGGGCCAGCTCAGCCGGCCGCTCGCGGGTGCAGACGGCGACCGCTATCGACGCCTGACCGGAGGGCGCCCTTCGAGCGGTGCGCGACAGCGTCGAGAGCGGCGAATCCAGCTCGAGGAGAGATGCAAGCTTCGGGGGAGCCTGCATGTGCTGCTTGCGCCGCGGAACCGGCAGGGGGGGCTCGAAGCCCTGGCCGACGAGCAGCCTCCCGACCGAGGGCGCTACGGCTCTCGAGGCCCGAGCGGCGAGCGAAGCGGACGTCATCGGAAGCTGGAAGGAGGGGATCGCGAGATGGCCGAGCGGCGTGTCGTGCCACCAGAAGACGGCCCAGTAGCCTTCGACGTCGGCTTTGCCGGCAAGCGACGGGAGGGGCTCGTTCAATCGAAGGTCGAGCACCTTCCAGGGTCGAAAGTCGCTCATCCGGGCCGCCTCAGCCCGCCGTCGCTCGCTTCCCGGAGGAGCGGCCGCCGGAGTCGACGAGTCGGGTGGGCTCCTCCGATGAGCGCTTGCCGTCGGTCCCGATCCATCCGGATCACCCTGTAGTAGCCGCGTGTGCGTCCGAAGAGGAAGCTCAAGCTGATAGCCAGGTCGGCCGCTCTCGTCCGCGAGCGAATCGCCGCCGGAATCATGGCGGAGCTCACCAACGCCGCCCGGCAGAGACGGCCGACCGACGTCGCGAGCCAGGACGCGACCGAACCCTTCCAGACGAGAGCGTCGGCGTACGCCTGGCTCGCACCCAGAGCCCGGGTCATCGCCGCGACGTACGCGAAGGACGTGCGCCGCTCGGGGATCCGGTGCCGGAGCTCGCACGCAGGCGTGTACCAGAGCTCGTGCCCGCTCCCAGCCACGCGAAGCGACATCTCGACGTCGCCTCCCGAGGTGAGCTCGTGTCCCACTCGATCCGCGAGCAGGGGCTCGTCCACCCACCCCGACTCCTCGATCGCCGTCCGCCGAAGGACGAGACCGGCGCCCGCGAGGGCCGGTACGATCCGCTCCGCCGGGCCGTGATCCTGCTCCGCGAAGCACCAGCCGTGCCGCTTGACGTACCCCCGCGGCGGCTGCTCCCAGTCGAGGGCGACACGGCCGCCGAACCCGCCTGCCGTCGGGTGCTCGAGGGCGAAGTGGATCCCATTCCTCACCCAGTCGTCCCGGAGCAGGCAATCGTCGTCGATGAATCCGATCCACGGCGCCGTGGTGCTCACGACGCCTCGAAGCCTGGCAGGAGTGAGGCCTTGAACAGGCTCGTGGACGAGCCGCAGCCCGGGAATGCGACCGGCGCGCATGTGCCCGGCGACCACGTCCGCTGTTGCGTCCGTGCAGTTGTTGTCCACGACGAGGCAGGCCCAGTCCGCCTGGGTGGACGGTTCCTGGCGGGCAAGGGAAGACAGCGCTAAGTCGAGCATGGAGGCGTTGTTGTAGGTGCAGATCACGAGCTCGAGCAGGGGCGGGGTGGGGCGGTTCACGGCAAGCTCCTCCGGATCCGTGCCACGCGCCTTCGCGACCGGCCGTAGCCCCCAAGCAGCCCGACGATGCCGCCGTAGAGCTCGCCCAGGATCATGGCCGGGGGTATCGGATCGGAGCCGCGTATCGGATGGCGGCCAGCGATGCTGCGGCCCAGCTCGAAGAGCTCCCAGCGGAACCACCAGGCGATGAAGGCAAGCAGCTGCAAGCGCCGTTCCGGGTCTGCCCGCAGGCACTTGGTTACGAAGACCATGAAGCCGAGCCCCCAGCTCCTGCGATACTGGCGCCGGAGCTCGGCAAGCTCCCGTCGATGCTCGTGAAAGGCAAGAAAACGGGGCTCGTACACGATCGGCCGTCCCGCCCGGATGATCCGGTAGAAGATGTCGAGGTCGCCCCCGCCCGGGACTGGTCCACCGGTGTCCAGTGCCTCGTCGAAGCCGCCGAGCTCCCTCAAGACATCCGTCCGGAACGCCATGTTGGCGCCCGCCCCAAATATGCCGGCCCCTGCGGGGTAGAGAGGGTTTCCCGGCAGCCTGGCTCCGTACCGGATCTTCTCGAAACCACGCCGGAACCCGCCCCGCTGCTCGAAAATCACCTGGGCCCTTGTCGCGAGCTCCAGGGGTAGCACCAGGCCCGTAAAGGCCACGGCGTCCGGATTCTCGCCGACCGCTTCTGCGAGGCCGCGTCGCCAGTGCCGGTCCACGACCACGTCGTCGTCCAGGAATGCGAGCAGCGCTCCTCGCGCTTCCGCGATCGCCCGATTCCTCGCGAAGTTCAGCCCGGGCCGTGGCTCGAGAACGTACCGTGCTCCGCCCCACTCGTCGACGAGCGTGTGAGTCCGGTCGTCGGACGGCGCGTTGTCCACGACGATGATGTCGAGGCTGCCGTTGGGCTCCGCTACGGTGGGCAGCGTCTTCCCGAGCGAGTCCAGGAGTCGTGCCACCCTCTCGCTCCCGTCCCTCGTGCAGATCGCGACTGAGAGGAGTGGCAGCTGCGGTGGAGCAAAGGGCCGGCCCAGCTCGTCTCGGATCGCCTCGGCGAGGATCTCCTCGCCAGCCCGGCGGGCGATCTCGTCGGCGAGGGCGTCCGAGCGAAGCGCCCGCCTCGAACCGAGCTCCTCCATCCAGAAGGCGATCGGCACGCCCTTTCGTCGCAGCAGGATCGCCACACCTTCGTCGTCGCCGGCGGCATGGAGGTCGCCAAGCGGCTCCGTGATCTCGATGTCGAAGATCGTGTACGACACGAGGACCGGTCAGTCGGAGACGTTCGCCCGCGAGACGTCCCAGGGAAGACCGAGCTGCACGACGCGATCATTTCTGCCGTGGGAATCACCCTGGAGCCGAAACCGGAGGATGTCCGTCTCGAACGCGAGCGTCTGGTACGCGGAGCCGAGCCAGACGCCAGTGACGTATTCGCCGACCGCGAGGAGCGCCGGGATCTCGATCCTGGCCACGTATCTGCCCGGCGCTCCGCGCTCGGTGGGCGCCGTCTCGGACCAGGCCTCCTCGAGCACCCGCAGTCCGCGCAGGTCGTGCAGGAACACGGCGAAGTCGAGAGTCGGAACGGGCTCGTGGAGGACGAACTGCATCTCGATTACGAAGGGCTCGTCGCGCGCGAGCACGGTCGCGAGCGCGCCCGAAGCATCGAGTATCCGGACGAGCTCGAGCGAAGCGGGCAGGCCCGCCTCGCCGGCGAAGGCCCGCTCGTGCGAACGCGCGGCGCCCGAGGTCAGGTAGGCGCGCATGACTTCCTTCGTCGGCCCGTACGCGGCGACCTTCCCTCCGTCGAGCCAGATCGACGTCCGGCATAGGCGGGCCACTGCATCGAGGTTGTGGGTGACGAACATCACCGTCCGCCCTTCCGCCTCGAGGGAATCCATCTTGTTGAGACATTTCCGCTGGAATTCCAGGTCGCCGACGGCGAGCACCTCGTCGACGGCCATGATCTCGGCCTGGAGATGCGCGGCGACGGCGAACGCGAGCCGGAGATACATTCCGGACGAGTAGCGCTTCACGGGCGTGTCGAGGAACCGAGCGACACCCGCGAACTCGACGATTTCCTCGAAGTTCCGCTTGATCTCACGACGACTCATGCCGAGAACGGCACCGTTGAGGTAGACGTTCTCTCGGCCCGTCAGCTCCGGGTGGAAACCCGTCCCGACCTCGAGCAGGGCGCCGACGCGGCCCCGTGTCCGCGAGACTCCGGACGTCGGTTCTGTGATCCGGGTGACGATCTTGAGCAGCGTGGTCTTCCCGGCGCCGTTCCGCCCAATGATCCCGATGGTCTCTCCTTGCTCGGCCGTCACGCTTACGTCCCGCAACGCCCAGTGCTCACGTGGCTGGGGCGCCCGTTCGATTCTGACCATGCGACGGACCGACGCAGAGATCACGTCTCTGACTGCATCGCCCCCGCCGCGAAACTCCCCGAGCGTGTATCGCTTCGAGACTCGATCGAGTTCGATCGCAGTCGCCATCAGATCACGTCCGCGAACGAGCGTTCCGTACGGGCGAAGTAGCGGAGGGCGAGGAAGAGCAGGATCGCGAGCGAGGCAGCCGAGACGATGAGCTCCGGGCCCGGAGCCTCCGTGGCCAGCACGGACCAGCGGATGCTGTCGATCACGCCGACGACCGGGTTGACCGCGTACACCCAGCGCCATGGGCCGGTCACGAGATTGCTCGGATACGCCACGGGGCTGGCGAGCAGCCAGAGCTGGATGAGAAACCCGGTCGTCTTCCCAACGTCGCGATACCGGACGTTGATCGTCCCCAGCAGCAGCCCGACGGCGAGTGCCGTGGCCATCATGCCAAGCAGGCAGAGCGGAAGGGCCAGTAACCGCGCGGTCGGGTGCGAGGCCGTAGTAGGCCATGAGCCCGACGACGAGGCCGGATCCGACGGCGAGGTCGATCATCCCGGGAACGAGCGCGCCGAGGGGGGCGACCAACCGCGGAAAGTACACCTTGGTGATGAGCGGCGCGTTGCCGACCAGGCTCCCCGTCGTCGCCGTCACCGTGGACGAGATGTACAACCAGGTGAGAAAGCCCACGAGCGCGAAGACGATGTAGGGCACGTCTCCGGTGGACACGCCGGCGAGGCGGTTGAAGACGAGAGTGAAGACGACAACGCCGACGATCGGCTGCACGAGAGCCCAGCCGACGCCGAAGGCCGCTTGCTTGTATCGGGCCTTGAGGTCGCGCTGAGCGAGGAAGACCACGAGCTCCCGGTATCCCCAGACCTCCCGGAGGTTCAGCGCCCGCCTTCCCTTGGTCGGTGCGTTCTCGATCCAGCTGTCCGGTTCCGGGCCCCGCGGGCCGGTCGTCTCGCTCCGGCGATGGCGAGAGCGCCTGTCGCGCGCGGAGGCTACGGTGCCGGAAGGCAGCACGGTGAGCTTCTCCCAGGTGTCGGATCCGCCGCGCCGGCCGATCCAATCACCCGAATACCGTCGATCCTTGTCATCAGTTCGCCCAACCCTTGGCAACGAGCGGGCGCGCTGCACCCGCACTCGCTCGACGGAGCAGGAAGGAGGAGGTGAACAACGCCATCATCAGCCCCGCCGATCACGTCGCGGCCACTCCGGCGAGCCGGTGCGGCGCCCGCGGCTCGGCGCCGACCGCGAGCGCGAGCGGCCAAAGGCAGGAGCTGCTGGCCTGACGCAGTCGGCCGGCGGCGAGGTGGCCCGGCACGTCTCGGATCAGCTGCTTGCTGTAGTGCGATCTTCCAGAAGGTAAGCCCCTCCTCGTACGCCTCGAACGCGCCCGGGTGCTCTCGCGAGGTAGGGACGCTGCTCGTGCAGGACGAAGAGCGCGAGCCGCAGCATGTTCAGCGTGTCGCGCGACATCGCCGCCGGATGCCGCCGGTACTGTGCGACGACTTGGTCGTGACCCGCGACCGGGTGCGCGCGCGTGACACGCAGATACAACTCGTAGTCCTCGAGCGCATTCAGGCGCGGATCGAAGCCGCCCGTCTCCTCGAGGACCGCACGGCGGTAGAGGACTGCCGCGGGCATGCTGATGTGGTTCCGTCGCAGCATCGCCGTGTAGTGGTCGCTAACCCGGCGCGGCTTGCGCGACCTCCCGGCGCGGCGACCGTCGGGGAGGACGAGCTCGAAGTCGCCGGTCGTGAATGACCGGTCGTCTGTGACGCGCAACTCCCTCCACGTCGGTTGGACAGCGCCGCGCTCGTCGATGAGCTCGTAGTGACCGAAGACGAAGGCGGCCTGCGGCCAGCGGCGGAATGCCTCGAAGCCTGCCTCCACCGCACCGGGAAGGAGCCGGTCGTCGGCGTCGAGGAAGACGACGTAGTCGCCGGACGAGGCGCGCCAGCCGGAATTCCGCGCCTCCGAAAGGCCTCGCCGCTCCTGACGGAGGTATCTGACCGATCGATCGCGACGTCGCGACGGCGGGTGTCTCGTCGATCGAGCCGTCGTCGACGACGACGATCTCCGAGACGAGCCCCTGCTGCGCGGCGGCACTCGCGATCGCCTCGCCTAGGAAGCGACCCTGGTTGTAACAGGGGATGACGATGGAGACGCTCAACTGAACCCCCAGGAGCGAGCAAGCGATGCGAAGGATGGATCCACCGGCCTCGATGTGTTTTCGAGACTCCGGGAGCATCTCCTTCGGCAGCAGCCGCGCCAACCAGCGCGCGTGGCACGCGGCAGCTGCCGCCCGGCTCTCACCCGCTCCTTGGCAAGCGCGACGTGAACCTGATCGACATCCACTCTGAGCCATACCCCAGCGTCAACACGGTCCCGAACCGATGCCTCGCGCGTTTCGACGTACGCTCCCTCCCCCGGCGAGACGAAAGAGGGGCTGCTTGGGACGTTCCGTGTCCAGACGGCCCCAACCTGATTCCGTCCAGCCTGCGGTTTGAGCCAACATTCGTGCGAACACCGTGCGGACACCACGTTGTCGCGCGATGACCACTAGGCACACCTAGTGCTTCGCTAAGCCGCATGAAAAACTGGCTCTAGGTGACCTCAGTTGACGGGCGTGGACACGGCTCCATCACTCGTAATGAAGGGGTCCCCGGTTCGAGTCCGGGCGTCGGCGTTAAACCTGGCTTCGCATGCGGGCATCGCGCGGATCTTGACGGCAATCCCGCTGGTCACACGCTGTCGCCGGAGCGCCGTGGGGGTGGCCGCGTGGGCCGTCGTGCGCGCCCCCGCCTCTCGGCTAGGGCAGCGCATAGGCGCGGACGTAGTCGACCCACAGGCGCGTCGGGCTGGTCGCGCTGGCAACGAACTCGTCCTGCATCGCGAGTGTGACGCGCATGTAGAGCGGAAGCTTCGCTTCCGGGTAGGTCGGGAAGCGGGACAGCTCCTTGCGATCCAGGTAGATGATGATCCAGTCAGGCGTGACCATGCACCCGTAGCGGTGGAACCGACCGTCGAACATGTCATTCCAGCCCCAAATCGCCATGTTCTGCGTCGAAGAGAGCCCGGAGTAGTTCCCCTTGTGGATGTCCGACTGGAGGGAACGGCGATGAACGGCCATGTGGTAGCCGTCGTAGTCGTTGTCGCCGTACGCCTCGATGACGTCGATCTCGGCGCGGGCCTGATCCGGACCTTCGTAGGTTTTGGGGGTGTAGAGCCAGAACGCCGGCCAGGAGACAGCCTTCTCGAAAGCCATCCGCGCCTCGAAGTAGCCATAGCGCTGTGCGAATCCCTCGCCGACGTTGTTCACCGTCTGGATGTGTCCCGAGTACCACGACGTATTCACCTTCTGCATCGTGATCGTGAGCACTCCCGGCGTGTCGATCGAGAACGTCACGGGCGTTTGCGAAGGGCTGAGGAAGTGCGCTACGGACGTATCCGGTCGCGCCGGCGCGTACCACGGCCCTGAGCCAGTGGCGCCGTCCGTGATGGTGGAGAGCGAGTCGAAGTTATCCTCGAACGTCTTCGCGTAGTCCGTGAGGTCGAGGGGTTTGCCCTTGTGTGAGCCGTCCCATGCGGCGCGGGCCCAGTCGAAGCCGATAGCTTCGCAGCTGAGAACGTTTTCCCCCAGTCTGCATGTGTCCCTGTCCGCGCCGCCATCGAGGAAGTCGGTCCCTCCCCCGCCATCGAGAAAGTCTTGGCCGCCGCGACCTTCGATGTGGTCGTTTCCCCTGAACCCCTCGACGGAGTCCGCCCCCGCCGGCGTTCGCCTTGTCGGCTCCCCGCCCGAGGAAGAGCTCGTCAAATCCCGGACCGCCACACACCAAGTCGTTGCCTCGGCGCGCGTTGACCCGATCGTGCCCTCGCCCGGCGACGATGATGTCCCGGGCCGCAGTGCCGACTAGGTGGTCGTCTCCGTTTGTGCCGACGATCGTCGCTTTGTGTCCGAAGCACGTTCGTGAGGCGGCCGCGCCCGGCGCTCCCAGGAATGCGAGGGCGCTCACGAGAGCGATCGCGCCTACCTTCAGGGACTTCATGACCCCCTCTGCGGCGATGATCGAACGTCGCCCCGTCGTCGTAGTCCACGGCGAACCTGACGAGCAAAGGGGTGCATGTTCCAGAGCATGTAGCCGGCGACGACGAGCATAGCCAGTATGAAGGTCCGGCCCATGCCCAAAGAATCGGCACCGCTCATCAAGCGCTCAGTGACCGAAAAGGGGTATTTCGCTTATGCGGACGTTGCGTTCGTGGCAGATCAGGTCAGAGAGTCCCGACACGAAACTGAATCGAGGGGTAACCCGGGGGAGGAGTGCCCGGCATCAGTTCTCAGGGCGCTGCTCTCGTTACATGCATGAACACAGCCCGGAGGTTGGTTCATCGCCCTCCCTGAACGCCACGGTGAGCCGCCGCGCCTGACGGATCACGCCACCACCGAAGCGAGGCTGGGCCAGGAGTGGGAGTCGGTACCGCGCGAGGCGGGCCGTCGTTGCCTTCCCTCGTAATCCCCGATTCGAATCCGGGCGTCGGCTTGACGTAGGCCGATCTTCTGAGCGCTTTCGTGGGGATTCATGGCAAGAGCTTGTTCGCTTCATCTTTGTCGCTGGGGGAGAGTTCGTGAACCTAACCTAGCCGGCGAGTGGCTTCAGGCCGCGTGCGCCCACGAGAGCGCTGTAGGTGCCAGGCGGCAGGTGCAGCGGCTTTCCGTTCAAGCGGGCTGTGAGGTTCGCGGCGGAACCGAATGACGCCCAGAATGCGTGCTGCGGAAGCGCTTCGCGCTGCCCTGCGCGGCCGCGTCCTTAATCGCCGCGCCAGTCGCCACCTGCTTGGACGCGGCCGACGTGTGCCGCGTCTCGAAGCGGTCGGTTGCCTTCTCTAGGACTATCAGCGCGACGAGTGCGGCGATCACCAAAGCGCCGATCGCGAAGATGATCCGTTCGCCCCTCGTCTCCGGCATCGTTTCAGCGTAACGTCGGTTCCGGCGATACCTCCGCTGCCGGAGAGCCTTTGGCGCTCCAATCGCCGCTGGGCATGGCGCTGGACAACCATCTAGATTCACCGCCACATGCGAATCTTCGTCATCGGTGCAGGCCAGGTTGGCTCGACCGTCGTCGAAGCTCTGCACCAGGAGCACGAGCTGACGCTCATCGATCTGGACGCCGACCGCCTCAGCACGCTCTCGTACCGATTCGACATCGGGACGATCGAGGGGAACGGGGCAAGCCGCCGCACCCTTCGCGATGCAGGCATTGACCAGGCCGATCTTCTGATCGCAGCCACCTCCCGTGACGAGGTGAACATCGTCGCCTCGATGTTCGCGAAAAAGCTCTCGCCCGAGACGAAGACGATCGTGCGAACGACGAACGTCGAGTACCTCGACCTCTGGCAGGAGCGGGAGCTCGACGTTGATTTCGTCATCTCCTCCGAGGTCGAGACGGCCCACGCCGTCTCGCGGATCATCGGCGTCCCTGCCGCTCGACAGACCGACGTCTTCGCTGACGGCCAGGTCCAGATGGTCGAGTTCGACGTCCCGGATGCAGCCGACGCGACGGTCGTCAGCGTACCGCTTCGGGAAGCCGTCATCCCGGCGGACTCCAAGGTTGCGAGCATCATCCGGGGCGACCGGATGATCGTCCCGCGCGGCGACGAGTCAATCCTTTCGGGCGACCGGATCATCGTGATCGGATCTCCGGACGCAGCTCGCGAGTGGAGCCGGCTCATGGTCTCCGGCGACCGTGTTCTCGACGACGTCGTCGTCGTCGGCGGCGGCCAGACCGGCGTTGCGATCGCCAGGCTTCTGATCGACCAGGGAATCAAGGTGCGTGTGATCGAGGCTTCCGGGCCGCGGGCCAGGGAGGTGGCCGAGGAGCTGCCCGAGGCCAGGGTCTTCCACGCGACCGGCACAGATCCGGACTTCCTAGAGCGGGAAAAGATCGGCACCGCGCGCGCTGCCGTCTTTGCGATGCCGGAGGATGCGAAGAACCTCTACGCTGCCGCGCTCGCGAAGATGCACGGGGTTCACTTCACGATCGGGATCGTCCACGACCCCCTCTCGGCCGACGTCTTCGAGCAGGCAGGCGTCGATGTCGCTGTCAACCCGCGCTCGGTGACCGCGGAGGAGATCGTGCGCTTCACCCACGATCCTCGGATCAGGCAACTGGCCATGCTCGAGGGCGATCGCTTCGAGGTGCTCGACATCACGGTGCGGGACGAGAGCACCCTGTGTGGTCGACCGTTCAAGGAACTGCCTATGACGGGCTCCCTGATCGGCGCGATCGTGCGTGACGGCGCGGCGATCTTCCCGCACGGCGAAGACGAGCTCAGGCCCGGCGACCGGGCGATCATCTTTGCCGAGTCGTCGCGGGTGCAGCAGGTCGAGCGCGCACTTTGAGCTCTTTGCGCCGCCGATCCAAGCGGGTGCGCTTGGGGGTCGACGTCGGGGGCGCACTCCACCTCGTCGGTGGGCTGGTGAAGTACCTGAGCGCCGCTTTTGTCCTTCCTTTCGGAGTCGCGCTCGGATACGGCGAGCCGGCCTGGCCCTTTCTTGCAGCAGCAGCCATCACCGCGGCGGGCGGTCAGGGGCTCGAGTTCTTCACAAAGGGGAAGCACTCGATCGGCGCGCGAGAGGGATTCCTGGTCGTCTCCTTGACGTGGCTTCTCGGCGCTCTCTGCATGTCGCTCCCGTACCTCTTCGTCGAGCCGCAGCTCCGGAACCCGTTCGACGCCTACTTCGAGGCGATGTCCGGGATGACGACGACGGGGTCGAGCACGCTCACCGACATCCCGGCGCTCAGTCACTCGATCGCGATGTGGCGGCAGTTCACAGCCTGGCTGGGCGGCATGGGGATCATCGTGCTCGCGCTCGCAGTCCTTCCCCGGCTGCGTGTGGGCGGCCGGCAGCTGATGGAGTCCGAGGCCCCCGGGCCCGAGCTCGAGCCGCTCGCCACGTCGATCCGGGACACAGCGCGGCGCCTCTGGCTCCTGTACGTCGGTATCACCCTGCTCATGATCCTCGTCCTCTCCCTGATCGCCTGGACGGGCCTCGATTCACGGATGAGCTTCTACGAGGCGGTCGCGCACGCGTTCTCGACGATGCCAACGGCCGGATTCTCGACCCGGGCGCGGTCGATCGAGGAGTTCGGCGCTGCGAGCCAGTGGGCGATTGCGGCGTTCATGATCATCGCGGGCATGAACTTCGCCCTTCTCTACTACGTGCTCGTCAGGGGTCACCTTCGGAAAGCCGTGCGCGACGAGGAGCTCCGCCTGTACATGGCCTTCCTCGCAGTCGCCACGCTTCTGATCTTCATCGACCTGTCCGCAGAGGGGATCGAGGCGGGTGCAGCTGCCTTTCGCCACGCGGCCTTCCAGACTGCGTCGGTCATGACCACAACCGGCCTCGTGAGCACGGATTTCAACCTCTGGACGCCTCTGGCCGCCCTGGTGCTCGTGTTGCTCATGTTCATCGGCGGGTCGGCGGGCTCCACGGCCGGCGCCATCAAGGTGGTGCGCATCCTCCTGACGGCCCGGATCATGCGCCGCGAGCTCGACCAGACGGTGCACCGGGAGGCCGTGCTCCCGATCCGGCTGAACGGCCGTGTGGTCGACGAGCGAACCCTGCGCGCGGTCTCCGTCTTCGTGCTCCTCTACCTGGTCGCGTTCGCTCTCGGCGCCCTTGTCCTCGTCACCGACGGAGCACGGGCCGCCGTTGACGTGAGTCCCTTCGAGGCGATCTCGGCTGCGGCGACCACGCTCGGGAATGTGGGGCCGGGTTTCGGGTTCCTCGGGCCGATGGGCTCCTTCGAGCCGTTCAGCAACTTCTCGACCGTAGTCATGACGATGCTCATGTGGATGGGGCGGCTCGAACTGCTCCCGATCGTGGTCCTCCTCACGCGGAGCTACTGGCGCGCGTAAAACACGCGGGGCCCAAGGCCCGGCCCCGGGCTGCTCCATCCGGCGACGCTCCTAGGCTTGCGCTCTATGAGCGGAGACGGGCTGCGACGGGGGGTGGCCGAGTTCATCGGAGCGTTCGCCCTGACATTCGTCGGCGTGGGCGCGATCGCCGTCGGAGCTGACCTGGTCGGCGTGGCGCTGGCACACGGGCTCGTTATCGCCGTGATGGCGTCCGCGGTCGGACATATTTCGGGCGGCCACTTCAACCCGGCGGTGACATTCGGTTTCCTCGTCACCGGCCGCATGACCCCTCCGCTAGCGGCCGTCTACTGGGTTGCGCAGTTCGCCGGAGCCGTGCTGGCGGCAGTGCTCCTGACCGTGCTCCTGCCGAACTCGCTCACCGATCCCATCAACCTCGGGGCGCCCGCTATCGCGGGTGGGATCGGGGCAGGAGCTGGCCTCGTGCTCGAGGCCATCCTGACCTTTTTCCTCGTCTGGGTGATCTTCGCAACCGCCGCCGACGAGCGCGGCACCTTCAAGTCGATCGCCGGGCTCGCGATCGGCTTCACGATCACGCTCGACATTCTCTTCGCGGGCCCTCTTACCGGCGCGGCGATGAACCCGGCTCGGGCCTTCGGGCCCCAACTTATAAGCGGTGACTGGGCGAACTGGTGGGTTTGGTACCTCGGGCCGCTCCTCGGCGGAGCGGCGGCAGCCATCCTCTACGAGTACCTCTACCTTCGTCCGCTCCGCCCGGTCCCGGTGGGGGCGGCAGAGAGCGGGCTCGACGAGCCCCGGCCGGGGGAGACTGCAGTCTCTTAGGCCGGCTGGAGGGCTGCCTCGAGAACCTCCCCCGCCTGGGCGATGGCCTGCGGCGTGATCGTGTGGTTGACGGGATCCTCGTGATAGCGGACGGCGAGACCGGCTTCGGTGAGGCGGTCGCGTGCGTCCCGCCCCCACTGGATCCCGATGACCGGGTCGTTCGTCCCATGCGAGATCGAGACCGGTAGGCCGGCTCGCGACGCGAGGTCGAGCTCGAGCCCGTCGACTCTCGGGATGAACCCGCTCATCGCCAGGATCCCGGCGGGCTTCGGACGGGAAGCGGCGAGCCCGAGCGCGTACGACATCACTGCGCCCTGCGAAAACCCTCCCAGCACCGTGCGATCAGGGGGTACGGCCAAGTCTTCGAGCACGGCCTCGAGCCAGGTCGACGTCCGCTCGAAAGTCGTGAAAAACGTGTCTGGATCCGGGTAGCCGACCTGAGGGACCACGTACCAGTGCGCTCCACCCGGTGGAAGTGTGAGCGGCCCGCGTGGAAGGACGCCGAGGAGGCGTGCCTCCGGGTCCAGGACCGAGAAGTGGTTCGAGATCGAGCTCGTTCGCTCCTCGGCCGTGCATGAGGACGAGCGCACCCCGAGGCTCTCCCTCCGGCTCTCGGATCCGATACGTGAGACCTGCTGCGCTCACGGCGGCCCGAGCTTACCGGCGCCCAGGCGGACTCGACGCTACTTGTCGTGCTTGCCGGAGTGCTTGGCGTCGTCGCCCTTGTCCGACTTCCCGCCATCGCCCTCGTGGGGCTTCCCGCTGCCGCCTGCTCCTCCGTGCTTGTCGTCGCTCTTGTCGGGTTTGCCACCACCGTGCTGTTCGTCGGCCTTGTCGGGTTTGCCGCCACCGTGGTGGTCGTGGTCCTTCGCTGAGTCGTCGCCCCCATGGTCGTGCTTCCCGCCGTTCCCCTTGTCCGGACCGTTGTCGCCGTGCTTCTTCTCGTCGTCCTTTTTGCCGCCACAGTGCCCGGCGTCGTCCTTCTTGCCGTGATCGTCGTTGCCGTCCTTCTTTCCGGCTCCTTTGCCGGACGCACTGTTGCGCGTGTCGCCCGATCCCTCTGGCGCCAGCGACGGAGCAGTCGTCGTCGGTGATGGCGCTGGAGACTGGGCGGGCGGCGGCGGCTCGGTCGGCGTCGGCTCTGTCGGCGGCGGAGAATTTCCATCACCACTCCCGTCGCCGCTTCCTCCGCCAGGGCTCGGGGTTCCGCCGTCGTTGGCGGGCTGATCGAAGCCCTCGGAGGGAGCGCCCGATGGAGTGGGCGTGGAGGACGCGATCGAGCCGCCGGCGGCGGACCCACCCTCCGTCTCACCCTGCGAGGGCGTCGTCGATGGGAGGGACTGCACCTCGATGACCGGCGTGTTTCCCTGATTCCGGCCACTAGGAGGGCGGAGGTCGGCGTTGATGCGAACGTCGGTGATGATCCTCGCGGCGACGAGGAGCACGGCGAAAATGCCTCCGACCGCGAGGCCCCACATGACTACTCCGATGGCCT
This sequence comes from uncultured Actinomycetes bacterium, assembly GCA_963737615.1. GTDB lineage: Bacteria > Actinomycetota > Thermoleophilia > Gaiellales > Gaiellaceae > DASQGA01. Next base: position 29,802 of record CAVTTI010000013.1, read on the forward strand.
TCCTCATTGACGCGCTATCGCTCCTAGTGTCCGGCCGCAGAGTCCCCCACTTATCATTCGACCGGCACGCTCTCGCCCTTGAGCACTTCTCTCAGCATAAGCGCATTTTCGGGGGCCTGGGCAATCCAGCCACTCCCGTCAGGTTTTTGGCTGCGGCCGTTGTTATTGAAGAACGCAAAGGCCTGCTCGGCCTCCTCTGCGATCATCCCGAGCGGACCCGCCCATTCGCGGAGCTCGTCCTCGGAGTAGAGATAATTGAACCGCTCGGCGGCGCTCTTGCCGCGCACGTTCCAGGTCGAGGCGTTGCGTCCGTGGAAGCGGACATAGGCCGTCGGGCTCGTCAAGGCGACGACTGTGGGCACGAGGTTCTTCGCTTCGGTCTTGGGCGCGTCAACGATCACGTTGGTCGCTCCCAGACTCTCGAGGAACGCGAGCGTGTCTGTGCGGTGTTCCTCGTCGAGCCAGCTCCGGTGCCGGAACTCGACGAGCATGTCATGCCCCTCGAGCCGTTCCCGGGCCCATGTGAGGTAGGCGAGCGATGAGTCGCGGTAGACGATGTACGACGGGAACTGGAGCAAGATCCCGCCGAGCTTGCCGGCTTCACGTAGGGGCTCGAGCCCGGCTAGAAACCGTGCGAACACCTCGGCGCGGAGCTCCCTCGGCGGTCGGTCGACCCGTCCACGCTCATCAGTCTGGACGGCGCCTCGGAGGTCGGGGGGAAGCTGCTCGACCCTGACGGGATGGCGTGTCATGACCCCGAACGCTTTCACGTGGAAGATGAAGCCCTCCGGGGTTCGCTCGGCCCAACGTGCAGCCATCTCAGGTTCGGGCAACCGGTAGTAGGTGGAGTCGACCTCGACCGCGCTGAAGTGCTCGGCGTAGAACCGAAGACGCGCCTCCGCCCCCTTTACCTCGCGCGGGTACCAGTGCTCTACGAGCGACTTGTCGGCCCAGGAGCAGGTGCCGACGCGGATCGGAGTCGCCATGCGTGCAGCTTACGAATGTGCCCGGGGACGGGCGGAGAGGCCAAAAGCCATCCGTTCCCCCGGGACAAGGGACCGTCCCCGAGCAGTATCAACCTTAACCCCCGGAGCGCTCGAGGCCAAATCGGGCGACGGCTCCTGCCCTAGATTTCGACCCCGATTGTCCGGAAGAACCAAAGTGCGCTCGAGTACCAGACACCGACGAGCACGGCGAAGAGGAGGCCTCCGGCACTCGGCAACACCCACCCTGGGAAGCGGTGCAGCCGCACAATTGTGATCTTGGCGGCGAACGCCCCAAAGACCGCGCACCCGAAGAGCGAGTGCGCGAGGACGCGAGTGTCGGTGGTCTGAAAGCCAAGCCTGAAGATGCAGTGATATGCGACCGGGATGGTGCAAAGAAGGGTCAGCCTGCCGACCCAGCGGTGCAGGACCGGGATCCATGCCGGACGCGGCCACGGCAGCCTCCCGAAGATCCAGGCGGCCGTGACCAGCTGCGTGAGAGCGAGCGCGACCGCCGCCGACGCGAACCAGACCTTGAGATGAAGCGGGTCGCTGAAGAAGAGCCGAATGTAGTCGCCGGGGAGGGTCCCCGGCTCTATCAGTTGCGAGCGCGCCGTCAGTCCGGCGGTGAGCGCAACGAGCGCGCCGAGCAGGAGCGGCACCGCGAGCCAGCGTGGCGAGCGGGCTGAGCGAGAAGTCGGGGCCTCGCTCGAGACAGGCGTCATTGAAGTCGAGCATATGACGAAATCCGGGGGTTTGTGTCAGGTCTTGGCTTCCGTCGTAGCAGGGTTGCAACGACTTCCGCCCGTATCCGGCGCGGTCGCTTGCTGGTGGGAAAGATGCTGGTGCTGCGCGACGCTTCTGCTTTTCGTGCGAGCGGTAGACGATCTAGGCTGGCGGCTCGGCCTTGCTCGCCTCCGCCTGCAGCCCGTCGCGGGCCACCACCCGGTCGTAGTTGAGTCGCAGCAACTGGATCACGTCGCGGACGTCGGCCTGATCCTCGATTCTGCGGGCGGCCGGACCCGGCTTATCGGGGAAGACGGGGTGGTACACGACCCGACCCTGCTCGAAGAGGTCGGCCCAGACCTGCTTCGGGAAGAAGAAGTGGGCGGCGTGGTCGCCGTGCAGGTGCCCGATCTCCCGGCGGCCAACTTTGAAGGCGAACTCACCACGTCGGCCGTGGCCTGCGTCCACTCCCGGCCAGGAGGTGACTTCCTCGGTGATCTGCTCGCTTGCTGTTGGTGGCTTCGTGACGGTGGCCCTCAGTGTCCGAGACCTGGCCCAGATCATCATGCACTTTCAACTGCACTTGAAGTCGAGTTTTCCGCGCGGTCTACCTGTCGCAGGCTCCCAGCCAGGCTCTTGGAACTCCCTAGCGCGACTTCGCGGGCATCGCAGTCCGCACTGCGTGAGCCACGACTGGGGGAAGCCAGCCTTGTACCGCGGCGGCCACCGCCTGAAGGTCCGTCCTCAAGCTGTGGTCGCCCGCCACCTGCACCACCGTGCGACGCGCGGTGGCTGGCGGAATGCCGAACCGGTCTCGCGCACCCTGCACGACCAGCGTCGGGACCGTTACTTCGTCGAGCTCGTGTAGCCGGCTCGGTGTTGCGGACGCCCCTGCGCGGCGCGGCGGCTGTAGCGGAAAGGCGAGGCAAAGCACCGCGACCGCGCCGGTCGCCTCCGCGGTGCGGCAGGCCACCCGCGCGCCCAAGGACCGACCCCCGACGACGAGCGCCAACCCCCTCAGCTCGCTCGCGAGCAGATGGTCGACCACCGCCGTCCAGGCGGCGTCCAGCTGGTGCGCTGGAGCGGGAGCGCGTCGCCCGGAGACGCGGTAGGGCTGCTCGACGAGCGCGACGCTGACCCCTTCCAAGCGCGCGACGCCCGCCACCGCGACCAGATCCCGCGAAGCTACCCCTCCAGCCGCTCCATGACCGAGGACCAGCGCGGCTCTCGGCTCGTCAGCGGAGTCCAGATGGACGTTCGCACGACCGTACGGGGTGTCCACTTCGAGCATCGTCACCCAGGTGATGCTGGCAGACTCGATCCGTTCGTGTCGGCGAGCGTGACAGCATCCGCCTTCGCGTCGGCCCCGCCGCTCCGCGCTCCGCGCGTGCGCTTCCGCGATTTCCAGGTCTTTCGTGGCAGCCGTGTGCGATCTTCCCCCTTGTAATGAGCGCTTCTTACGCGATACGATCAATGCTCATACTGCGGCAAGAGGGGGTTTGCGGTGCCCCGTGGCGGTAGCCACCCGGCGAGAGGGGAAGAAGTGTGGACCCCCTTTTTCGCGTGTCCTCGGACATGGCTCCCGGGCGACGTTGTCCGCTGCCGTGCTCCGCGATCAAGGCGGTCGTGTGCCTGACGATCGTCGTCTAGAGGTCTTTAGTCCCGCTGAAGAGGATCCTTGCGTCTCGTCGCGCGCAGAGTTCGTTGCGCGAGCCGTCGTCGGCGGCGGCCTCCTTGCGGCGGGCGGGCTGCTCGTGGCGGGAATCCGCGGCCTGCCAGCTCAGCTCCCTCGGCTGCACAAGACCAGACCATCCTCAACTTCGCACTCCTGCTCGAGTACGTCGAGTTGGGCTTCTACGCAGAGGCACTTGCGAAGAGCAGGCTCAGCGGCGAGTTGCTCGAGTACGTCTCCATCGTCCGTGGTCACGAGCGGGCGCACGTCGCCTTCCTCAAGGGGGCGCTCGGAAACAAGGCGCAGAAAGCGCCGGCACTCGACTTCGGCGATACGACGTCCGATCCAGCGAAGTTCATTGCGGCTGCGATCGCGCTCGAGGAGATGATGATCGCCGCCTACAACGGCCAGGCAGCGAACCTCACCAAGGGTACGCTCGCCCAGGCGGCGAAGATCGCCTCCGTCGAGGCTCGCCATGCCGGCTGGATCCGCGCGATCGCCGGCGAGAACCCTGCTCCGAGCGCGACCGATCTGCCGAAGACGGCCGCCCAGGTCCAGGCGGAACTCGAACAGACCGGATTCATCCGCTCCGGTTAGGTGGTGGCACTTTCAGGTATGGCAACCAATGACCAAGAGACGCAGTCCATGTCCAGCCTGATGCTTGGCGAGCTCGATCGCGACGGCGCGATCCGCGAAGCGGTCGAGCGCGTCTCGGGCGATACCCGCGCCGCGTTTCTCGGTAAGGCCGTCGTGGGCGGCGCGGCACTACTCGGAGCCATCGCTGCACCTGCTTCTGCAGCGACCGCGGTGTCCGACGTAACGATCCTCAACTACGCTCTCACGCTCGAGTACCTGCAGGCCGCCTTCTACACGGAGACAGAGCGGCTCGGCGCTGTCGGAGGCGAGCTCAAGCGCGTGCCGCGGCAGCTCGGCGCGGTTGAGCGCGCGCACGTGAAGGCCATCAAGGCGGTGTTGGGCCGGTCAGCGGTGAAGCGTCCCGGTTTCGACTTCCAAGGAGTGACCGAGGATCAGCTGAAATTCCTGAAGACGGCCGTCGCCTTCGAGGATCTCGGAGCCGCCGCCTACAAGGCCCAGGCACCACGCATCAAGTCGCAAGCGGTTCTCGCCGCGGCGATCTCGATCCACTCCGTCGAGGCCCGCCACGCCGCCTGGATGCGCTTCCTCGCCGGGGTGACCCCTGCCGCGACCGCCTTCGACGAAGGGAAGCCCATATCCCAGGTGCAGGCGATCGTGGCCTCCACGCACTTCATCGTGGCACGTCCGAAGAGGACGGCGAAGAAGAAGCCGAAGTTCACGGGGTGAGGGCGAAAGGCGATGCCGGTCAACGGACGCTCGCTCGAGCCTTCGGTGTCGCCGGAGCGATTCTCGCAGCCGCGGCCATCGCCGTCCTCGCCTCGTCCCGGTCGACCTCCTCGTCGTTCGCGGTTGAAGGGGCACGGCTCTACCCGCCTCGTCGCCCGCGGGTGAGGGGGCGCAAGCTCAAGCTCTACCCGCCTCTCCGGCACCTGCATTCAGCGTGCCGCCGCCCATGCGGTTGCGTGGGTCTGCCGCGGTCGGCTATTGGGCTTCCGTGCGCCACGATGTTTCCGCGCGCGCATCGGCAAACCCGAAGGCTCGGGTCGTTGCTCGACTCGCGACCACGACTCCCGAGGGCACCGCGAACATCGTTCTCGTTCTCGGGCGCGCGACGGACGCCGCAGGTCGGTTGTGGGTCCATGTGCGCCTCCCGGTCCTTCCGAACGGCCGCACCGGCTGGGTGCCACGCCAGGCGCTTGGTGTCTACGGGATCGTGGACACACACCTCGTTATCGATCTCGAACGGCTCACCGTGACGCTGCTGCGCGGCAGGAGGCTGCTCTTCCGGGCGCCGATCGGCGTTGGCACGCCCGAATGGCCAACGCCAAAGGGGGAGTTCTACATCCGCAACATGCTGACCAGATACAGGAGCCCCTTCTACGGGCCGCTCGCCTTCGGCACGAGCGCCCGCTCGAGCGTGCTCACAGACTGGCCCGGCGGGGGATTCGTCGGAATCCACGGGACCGGACGCACCTGACCTCCTGCCGGGCCGTGTCTCGCATGGCTGCATCAGGCTCCGCAATCAGGACATCCTCGAGCTGGGCCGGCTGATGGCGGTCGGCACGCCAGTAACGATCCGGTGAAACGAGGCTCCATTCGATCCGTCCTGCTTGCGCTCGTCATGGCTTGCATCGTGTCGGTAACCATGGCGCTTCCGGCTCTCGCGGGCACTCCCCCGGGGGGGAAGGCACCGGGGAATGACCCAAGGAGGCTATGGGCGGCCTTTCCGCTCAACCCTCCCGAGAGGCCTATGCGCCAGGCGACGCCGACCCGGCAATCGGTGCCGGCGCAATCTCAATCGGTGCCGGCGCAACCTCGATCGGTGTCGGCGCTACCTCGATCGGTGTCGGCGCTACGCCGATCTTCGGCCGAGGTGCTGGCACCTGAACGAAGTTGGCTTCCCATGGTCATAGTCGTTGTCACCCTGGCTTCTCTCGCCGCCCTCGCGGTCGGGGCCCTCTGGTCGGCCGCCGGCGCGCCTCATGGTCGGCTCCAATGGCCCGCTCTCGGGCGATTAGCGTCGATGCTCACTCGTAATCGCGGCTTGATCATTGTGATCGCCTTCGGCCTCCCCGCCCTGGCGGCACTGGAATGGCTGCTGTTATCAACCGCGCTCCGCTGATCGACCACAACGATCGAGACCCAAGGACGCACGCTTCGATGCAGGGCTGCTCCGTCAGACCAGCGGCGGGGGTGGGATTCGAACCCACGAGGCCTCTCTCACGGCCTAACGGTCTTCAAGACTGTTACGAAAAGGCCGATTTGCAGGGATTTTCCCGCTCGTGCGCCAGTTTGTGCGCCAACCGACCAACACTCCTGCAGTGCGCCTCCGGGTTGCTTCGCGGGCCACATAGACCGAGGCGCAGGCTCGTCACCCGGTCGTCGATGCGCTCCTTCCTTCGCCGCCGCGCCGGCGGTGGAGAACGATCTGCCCATCCTCAACGGACGTGTCGAACGTCCTGACCTTGACTGATGGGTCGAACAACGCCTCCCCCGATTCCAGGTCGAATTCCCACCCGTGCCAGGGACAGACCAGGATTCTCTGCTCCTTCTCCCAGCGGTGCTCGTACGGTTCATCGGCAAGGCGCGCCCCCGTGATTCGTCCGTGACAGAGCGGGCCGCCGTGGTGCGGGCAGGAGTTTGCCACGGCGAAGAGACTGCCCTCGATGTTGAAGACGGCGATCTCCGTAGCGAACGCCTGCACGGTTGCTCGTTCGCCCGGCGGGAGCGTGTCGGCTGACAGCACGGCGCTACGGTCACGCCCGTTCATCGATCGTCCGCTCCTGCATTGTCGGTGCGACCGGCTCCGGGAGCCGGTAGAGCTCCTGCGCGTTCTCCCGCAGCACTCTTTCGCGCCACTCCTCCGGGAGGCGGGCGATCGCCAGGCGCGGCACGTCGAAGTCCCAGTGCGGATAGTCGGTGGCGAACATGAGCATGTCCCCGAGCCCGTCAATCGACTCGAGGACGGCATGTAGCTCGCTCCTCCTCCTTGGCTGTTCGAGCGGCTGCGTCGTGAAGCGGACGTGCTCGCGGATCTGCTCGCTCGGCAGCCGCCGTACCCACGGGACCTCCGACCGAAGCGCTTTCCAGTTTGCGTCGAGGCGCCAGAGGATGCCCGGCAGCCAAGCAACACCCGTCTCGATCAGGACGAGGCGCAGCTTCTGCAGTCGCTCGAAGACGCCGTGGGCAACGAGGCTGACCAGGTGCGACATCGCAGCCGTGGGGAGGAGCGTGTGCCATTCGAAGTAGTAGGCGGGATGGCCTGTCGCCGTCGGCGGCGGATTGGTGCCGAGGCCTTCAGCCCCGACGTGGACAGCGACAGGCAAACCCACATCGACGGCCGCGTCGAAGATCGGCCCGTAGTGCGGATCGCCGTATCCGCTCTTTGCGCCGGAGGGCAAAATTACTTGAACGACCGCCGGATGGGGACCGAATGCGTGGATCTCCTGCGCCGCCCGCGCGGCGTCCTGAGTCGCGACGACAATGGAGCCGCGGAGACGCTCGTCGCGCGGAAGCCACTCCTCGACGAGCCAGCGGTTGTAGGCGGTGGCGAGCGCCGCCGCGAGCTGCACATGCGCCATACAGGAAACATTGAGGATGTCCTCGCCCGTCAGGATCGCGTACTCGATCTCGTAGCGGTCGAGCAATTGCTCGCGGAGCGTCTCGTAGTCGGACCCAGGGACGCCGCCGTTGGACGGCTCGGCATCCCTCATCATGAAGCCCGAGGGGTGGACCCAAGGGTAGTTCGGAAGCGTGAAGCCTCCGTACCCCGCCTCGGTGACATAATCGCGGAAGGCGGGGTCGAGCCAGGGAAGGAGATCGCCAAGGCCGTTGAAGTTCTGGTGGACGTCGCAGTCAATCAAGCCGTTCCTCCCGCCTCGCTCGAGAACGTTTCATCCTGCACTTTCGCACATTGAAAGGCCCTGCCCAGAGCCCCGATGCACGCCCGTCCTGATCAGACGTGATCTCGCCCAACGGTGAGGTGCCAGGTCTTCGCGAACACGCGCTGTTCGTGTTCGTACGCCTCGAGCGTATTCGTCACGTGGAACTCCTCCGCAGTGGCGGACATGGTGCTCTTGCTTTCGATGCGGATTTGCCAGTCGCCGCGCTCGATGGTGATGAGGCGCTCGGATCCCGTCTCGGCCGATTGCGGTCTGCCCTCGATGATGCGCCAGCTGTCTCGTTGAGCCTCGCGGTATTCGAGTCCGCTCGCCCGTAACCGGACAGGAGGAAAGAGCGTCGGCGCGTCCACGATCTCCGTGACGCCGCTCGCCACGTCGTGCCGGATCTGCCGTGATCCGGCCGATCCCGAGTCCAACACCTCGATCTCTGGATGATCCGCGCTCTCGGGTTCGGCGAAGTGGGCCGGCGCCTCGTCGTCGTCGACGCCGAGCCTCCTCACGGGTAGCTCCAAGGCGCTCTCCGCCCCTGTGAAGACCGTCAGTATGACGGGCTCGGGCGCGGGCCAGATCACCGGCCAGTACGCCGACGAGATCGCCACCCGCAGCCGGTGTGCGGCAGGAAGGGCGTACGCCACTGCCTTAAGCGTGACCGTGACGGCGTGGCGTTCGTCGGCTACCAGGGGCGAAGGACGTTCGTGGCCGTCGCGGTGAGCGAGGTTGAGGACCCCTCGGGTGATGAGCGTCGAGGAGCCGTTCGGCGCCACGTCGCACAGGCGAACAGCAACGTGCGCCTGCGGCGTATCCGAAGCAAGGATCACTCGGAGCCTGGGTGCGCCGAGGATCTCCATCCGCTCGGTCAACGGACCGGATTCGAACGTAAGCCATTGACCGTCCTCCGCGCGCTGGTCGCCTGGCGAGTCGGTCCGATGCCCCCAGCCAGCCCAGTTCCCGGGGTCCGCGGCGGGCGCGAGGGCGCCGAGGTGCTCCAGTTGGGTCTCCTCGGGAGGCGCCGCACCGAGCGTGTGCTCTCCGAGTGCCAGCCCGCGCGTCTCGATGTTCTCAGAAGGCCAGCCGGACTCGGATATCCAGCGTCCGGGCCGCTCCTTGTAGAACGGTCTCGGGTCGACCGACTCCTGCATCCACAGGCGCAGCTTCGGCTCGTCCATGATGCCGGTGTCCTTGCCCTTGAGCCAGTAGTCCCACCACCTGAGTGCTTCTTGGAGGAAGCCGATGGCGGGCCCCGGGGCGCCATCCTGAGGATAGAGGTGACCCCACGGCCCGATCAGCGCCTTGCACGGGCCGGGGTACCCTTCGACGAACCGCAGCGCCGCGCTCGGATAACCGTCGAGCCAGCCGCCGACCATGTACACCGGGCAGCTGATGGCCGCGTAGTTCTCGCACACCGATCCCTGCTTCCAGTAGTCGTCCCGGCGCTGGTGCGAGAGCCACGCGTGGATGAAGGGTGGCGTGCGGTCCATCCGGTCGAGCCAGATGTCGTGCCAGCGCTCGCCGACGACCTCCGGGTCGGGCGGGCGGGCGTTCAAGGCGAGCATCGTGGCCGCCCACGAGAGCATGAAGCAGGCCAGCACACAGCCCCCCATGTAGTGCACGTCGTCGCGGTAGCGATCGTCGGTCGAGTCGACGCTGATGACGGCCGCGAGCTCGCGGGGAGCGTGGGCCGCGATCTGGAGGCCGTTGAATCCGCCCCACGATTTGCCGATGATTCCAACCTTGCCGGTGCACCACGGCTGTGCGGCGAGCCACCCAAGCACCGCGAGCGCGTCGTCCTGCTCCAGGGGAAGATATTCGTCTTCGAGGATTCCGTCCGAGTCGCCGGAACCGCGAATGTCGACCCGCACGGAGGCGTACCCGTGGCCGGCGAAATAGGCGTGGATTGGGGCGTCGCGAAACGCCGTGGCGTCGTTCTTGCGATATGGGATGTACTCGAGAATGGCGGGGACCGGATCCTGCTCGGCATCCTCAGGGAGCCAGATGCGCGCGGCGAGCCGGCATCCATCGGGCATCGGGATCCACGTGTGGTCGATGACCCGGACCGTGCGTGGGAAGTCGGTCACGCGTCGCATGGGTTCTCGGGCGAGGGGCGGTCAAGTCTTGCCCGAGAAGCGTGAGGACTCAGGCGGTCCGGAAGCTCGCATGGGATCTTGGGTAGCACGCTCCGAGGGTGGCACACCGGTCTCGTTGGCGCAACCGAGATGGCTGGCGCGCTACGATCGTCGTCGTGCCGCGGGGTGCACCGCCCGGATACGAGCCACTTGAGTCCGACGTTCCGTGGGATCCTGCCTACCTCGAGCTCGTCTCGCCCGAGCGCGTGTTCACCCTCGAGGAGTTCGGCGATCGGGCCGTTGGCTCGACGGCACTCTCCCCGGTGGCGATCACTACGCCCTTCCGGGTCCTGTCCGACGATGGCGTCCGCGTCGCCCAGGCGATCTGCGCGGAGCTTGAGACGAGCGCGTCGGGGAACGAGCGGATCGCGAAACGGGTCCGTGGGGCCGTCTACCGGTCCCACTTCCTGAGCGGCCTCTCGAGCGACCCGACACTGCTGGGCTTCCTCAGCGAGCTTGCGCAAGCGAAACTCGAGACCCACCCGGTGAGCCACCACGCGATTCACATCAACTACGCGCCTGACGACCTCGACCGAAACGTCGACGAGTGGCACCGCGACGCGGTCTCGTTCGACTACGTGCTCATGGTCAGCGACCCGAGGCCGATGAAGGGCGGCCGCTTCGAGTACTTCTTTGGCAGCGTCGAGGAGGGACGCGAGGTGCTCGGGGCAGGCGAGAGTCTTCCAAGTGAGCGGATCGTGCGCACGGAGTACCCCGGGCCGGGCTGGGCGGTGCTCCAGCAGGGCCACCGCGTGCTCCACCGGGCGGCGCGGCTCGAGGAACGCTACCCGCGCGTCACCCTCGTCAGCTCGTTTTGGGCTTCTCACCCGGCGATCGAGGATCCGACCGATCTCGCCACGCTCCGCAAGGCCGACGGGCGTGAGATCGCGCTCGTCGAGTGGAGTCGCTTCGTCGCGCTCGTTACAGCGCGCAAGCTTCAGCACTTCGCGGAGACGCAAACGGACTTGGCCACGCCGCTCGAGGAGGTGTGGGAGGGCCTCCTTGCGAGCGTTGTCGACGTCGAGCGCGCGCTCGCGGAATTCGACAGCGAGGACGAGGGTCGGCTCATCTCGTTCGAGCAGCCCGCGGCGCTGCCCGGGGCATAGACCTTTTGTCCCGGGGCGTGTGCTAGGCCGCTAGAATAATTGGCGGTGATACGTGCGAACGTTCGCATCGGCGCCTAGGCGCCGATGCGATGCGACGTCGTGATCGAGAGCGAGACCGACCGCAATCGAGATCGGAGGGCAGTCCAGTGTCCCGTAGTGCCGATGACGTCGACAAGCTGATCGACGCGTACGTCTCGCGCCGGATCGACCGGCGAACCTTCCTCCAGCGGTCATTCGCGCTCGGCGTGTCCGCGAGCGCCCTCCTCGCCGCTTGCGGCGGCGAAGAAGAAGGCGCACCACCCAAGCTCGATACCGCGCTCCTGCGTATCCACCTCGACGAGGACATCGAGAACCTCGACCCGGCGATCCAGCCCGGTCATGCGGACGGCAATGTGGCGTCGAGCATCTTCCAGAACCTCGTCAGCTTCAAGCCGGGGACGTACGACTCCGTGAACGAGCTCGCCGAGGAGTGGAAGGGTTCCGAGGACGGCCTGCGCTGGGACTTCACGCTCAAGAAGGGCGTCCAGTTCCACAAGGGCTACGGCGAGATGACCGCCGAGGACGTGAAGTTCTCGTTCGAGCGCATCGCTGGCCTTACGAAGCCGAAGCTCGAATCGCCGTACGCGGGAGACTGGGCCGCGCTCAAGGTCGTGGAGGTCAAGGATCAGTACAGCGGCACCGTCATCCTGAAGGAGCCGTTCGCTGCGCTCATGACCACGACCATTCCGCAGCAGGCGGGCGAAATCGTTTCGAAGAAGGCTGTCACGGAGCTCGGGGACAAGTTCGGGACGAGCCCGGTCGGCACCGGGCCGTACGAGTTCAAGGAGTGGAAGCGCAAGCAGCGTGTCTCGCTGAAGCGGTTTGCGCAGAACGTGAGTGTCGTGGACTTCGCCGAACCGCCGCCGTGGAAGGCGATCGACTTCGTCGTCATCGGCGAGGACAACCCGACCGTGATCGCGCTCGAGACGGGCGAGCTCGACTTTGCGGTCCTTCCGACGAGCGCGATCGACCGCGTCAAGGGGAGCGGCGACTTCAACGTCACTTCGAAGACGACCTTGAACTACAACTGGATCGGAATGAACGTCCTGCACGAGAACCTGAGGGACAAGAATGTTCGCCTCGCGGTCCGGTACGGAATCGACGTCCCGTCGATCATCGAGGCGGCGTTCGACGGTCGGTGGGAGCAGGCGACTGCAATCCTCCCGCCCGGGATGCCGATCGGCTACTGGGAGGACGCCCCGAAGTACGAGCGTGACGTAGAGCAGTCGAAGCAGTACCTCTCCGACGCAGGCGCCGAGGGCATGAAGCTCGTCATGAGCGTCACGGCCGACGAGCCGGGGGCGGAGACCGTCGCTGAGATCGTGCAGGCGAACCTGAACGAGGTCGGATTCGACATCGAAGTGGACGTCCAGGAGGGTGGCGTCTTCGCCCAGGCTGAGAAGGAGGCGAACGCGAAGAAGCAGCTCTTCTATACCGGCTTCACCACGAACCCGGATCCGTCGTGGTCGACGGTGTGGTTCACGTGCGATCAGGTGGACGTCTGGAACTGGATGTCCTGGTGCAACGAGGAGTACAGCCGGCTCGACAAAGAGGCCGTACGCACCGCCGAGCCGGAGAAGCGGAACGAGATCTACATCCGGATGCAGGAACTTATGGACGAGGACGTCGTGGCCGTCTGGGTCGCGTGGCCGACGGACTACTTCGGGACGAAGAAGGGCATCAAGCCCTCGATCGCGCCCGACGGCGACTACGACGCCTGGTCGTTCACGACGGCCTGATCGCCGGCGGGCAAGGCGGCGGGCGGCGTGGCGGGCTATCTCCTGAAGCGGCTCACGATGACGCTCGTCGTCGTCGTCGTGGTCATGGTCTTCCTCTCGGTGCTAGTGCACCTCGTGCCCGGCGAGCCCGCGAGCATCATCCTCGGGCCTCGAGCGAGCGAGTCGCTCATCGCGGTCGTGCGCGAGGAGATGAAGCTCGACGAGCCCATACACGTACAGGTCTGGGACTTCGTGACTGGGGCGCTGCAGGGGGATCTCGGGCGGGACTTCCTGTCGCGGGCGCCGGTGAGCGAGCTCATCCTGGACGTGCTGCCGCATACGATCGTGCTCGCGGTCACCGCCATGGCGGTCGCCGCGCTCGTCGGGATCCCGCTCGGGGTATACGCAGCGACGCGACCGAACACGATCATCGACCGCGTTACGGCGGTGATCTCGGTCTCGTTCATCACGATGCCGTATTACATCGCGGGCCTCTTCCTGCTCCTTCTCTTCTCCCTCCACTGGAACCTCTTCCCGGCGGTCGGAGCGGGGAGCTTCTCCGACCCGGTCGACTACTTGCACCACCTGGTGCTGCCGGCGGCCGCTCTGGCACTCACCTGGGTCGGCTACATCGCGCGGCTCGTCCGCACGAGCATGCTCGAAGTGATGGGCGCGAACTACATCCGTACGGCGCGCGCCTTCGGCCTGCGCGAGCGCGTCGTCTTCTACAAGTACGCTCTCAAGAACGCCATCATCCCGACCGTCGCCGTTGTGAGCGTCGGACTTGGCGAACTCATGGGCGGCGCCGTGTTCGTCGAGGTCATCTTCACCCGCCCGGGACTCGGAAGCCTCGCAGTCGAGGCGATCGTGGCCCGAAACTTCCCGGTCCTCCAGGGGACGGTGCTCGTGATCGCGCTCGTCTATATCTTCGCGAACCTCGTCGCCGACCTCTCCTATCGGCTTCTCGATCCCCGCATACGCGTCGAGGAGGTCGCGGCCGCATAGTGGCGGTCTCGACGGTCCACGTCCGCAGGCTGCGCCTCGTCCTTCCTGGCCGGAAGTCGGTTGTCGCACGGGTCGCAAGCCGCCCGGCGGGACTCTTCGGCCTCGTCGTCGTGATCGGCCTCGGCTTGGTCGCCGCGTTCGCGCCGCTCGTGGCGCCTTACGACCCAGCCGCCCAGGACATCGCCAACCGCCTTCAGGGCCCTAGTCAGAGCCACCTCCTCGGCACAGACCACCTCGGCCGTGACCTCCTCTCGCGTATCATCTTCGGCGCTCGCGTCGAGCTCGGCGTCGCCGTTCCGGCGGTCTGCGCGGCGCTCGTGCTGGGGCTGCTCCTCGGCGTGACTGCGGGCTATCTCGGCGGGCGGGTCGACAACGTGCTCATCGTCGTCATGGACTCGATCCAAGCCTTTCCGGCGGTCGTCCTCGCGCTCACGGTGCTCGCTCTGCTCGGCCCGTCACTCCGCAACGTGCTCCTCGTCATCGCGGTCACCTTCTCGCCGCAGTACGCGCGAGTGGCGCGGGCTTCGGTGCTCGCGCTCAAGCAGAATCCGTTCATCGAGGGCGCACGCGCGCTGGGCGCGAGCTCGCTGCGCGTCGTCACGGTCCATGTGCTTCCGAATATCGTCGCGCCGCTCTTCATCCTCCTCGCTATGAACATCCCGAGCGCTATCGCCGTCGAAGCGGGGCTCTCCTTCCTCGGCGTCGGCGTCCAGCCCCCGACGCCGTCATGGGGCGTCATCCTCGCCGAGGGGTTCGAGCGGGTGCGAGACGCGCCGTGGCCCGTCCTCTCGACCGGGCTCGCGCTCATTCTGACGACCCTCGGTTTCACGCTGCTCGGCGAGACGCTTCGCGACGCCATCGACCCTCGCATGCGAGCCGTTCGGGCGGTGCAGCGGCCTCGCGTATGACCCATCGACGAACACCTGCCTGCCTCCTTGGCGCGACCGATTTATTCTTTCGCCTGGCCCACGAGGAGAACGTGAGGAAGGCGGCGCAGTGAGCGAGCCGCCCTCCGAGAGCCCGATCCTCGCGGTCGACGGACTCGAGGTCGTCTACCACACCGAAGAGCAATCTCTCACGGCGCTCCACGACGTGACCCTCTCCGTCCGGCCGAGCGAGATCGTCGGCATCGTAGGCGAGTCGGGCTGCGGAAAGTCGACGCTGAGCGCGGCGCTCATGGGTCTCCTGCCGCCGAACGGGGAGTTGACCGCTGGCCAGATCGTGTACGGGACGACGGAGGTGCTCCGCCTCCGCCCCGAGGAGCTTCGGCGCCTGCGCGGGAGTGAGCTTGCGATGATCTTTCAGGACCCGCTCTCGAGCCTGAACCCGACCTTCACGATCGGGGTGCAGATGCGCGACGTACTCCGCGCGCACGGGGTCCGCGGCGATCGGCAGCGCGTCGTCTCGATGCTGGAGCGCGTTGGGATTCCAGACGCCGAGCAGCGGCTTGGCGACTACCCGCATCAGTTCTCCGGGGGGATGCGACAGCGGATCATGATCGCAATGGCGCTCATGCTCGAGCCCGCGCTGCTCATCGCCGACGAGGCCACGTCGGCGCTCGACGTGACGCTCGAGGCGCAGATCCTCGAGCTCCTACGCGGGCTTCGCGACGAGCGCGGCACGGCGATCCTCTTCGTCTCGCACGACCTCGGCGTTGTCGCCCAGGTGTGCGACCGGATCGTGGTCATGTACGCGGGCCGTGCTGTCGAGGAGGCGGACGTCTTCGACCTCTACGCGCGGCCGCTGCACCCATATACCGAGGCCTTGCTGGCCGCCGTTCCGTCCCGCAAGCGACGCGGTGAGCGGTTAGAGGCGATTCCCGGGCGCGTCCCGAGTCTCTCCGCGCTTCCGGCCGGCTGCAAGTTCGTCGACCGCTGCACGTACGCCCAGCCCGTGAATCGCGACCGCGAGCCACGCTGGCTCCAGCTCGAAGGGCGGCACGTTCGATGCAACCGGTACGACCCTGAGTCCGGCTACGAGGGGGTCGTCCGGGCGTGACGGACGACCCCCTGGTCGAGGTGCATGGCCTGCGCACGCTCTTCTTCGAGCGCTCCTGGTGGTTCGATCGCCTGCTCGGGCGCGAGGCCGGCGCCGTGCGTGCCATCGACGGCGTCGACCTCGAGATCCGTCGGGGCGAGACGCTCGGCCTCGTCGGCGAGTCAGGCTCCGGGAAGACGACGCTCGGGAAGGCGATCCTACGACTCGCGCCGGCGACCGAGGGCGAGATCCGCTTCGACGGCGACGACGTTACCCGCCTGCGAGGCGGGGAGCTCCGGCGCCTGCGGCGTCGCATGCAAATGATCTTCCAGGATCCCTACTCGAGCCTCAGTCCCCGACTCCCCGTCTCCTACCTTCTGACCGAGCCGTATCGGATCAACAACATTCCACCGACGGAGCGCTACACCGTCGCCGAGCTTCTCGAGACGGTCGAGCTCTCCTCCGAGCTTGCCTCGAAGTTCCCGCACGAGCTCTCGGGCGGGCAGGCGCGGCGGGTCGGAATCGCGCGCGCCCTGACTCTCCGACCCGAGTTCCTCGTCGCTGACGAGCCGACCGCCGGGCTCGACGTCTCTGCGGGCGCCAAGATCCTGAACCTCATGCACGACCTCCAGAAGCGGCTCGGCCTCACCTACCTCGTCATCACGCACAACCTCTCGGTCGTCGACTACATCGCCGACCGGCTCGCCGTCATGTATCTCGGCAAGCTCTTCGAGGTCGGCCCGACCGATCGCGTGCTCGACTCGCCGGCACACCCCTATACGCATGCGCTCCTCGCGTCGGTGTCGGAGCCGGATCCCCGCCTGCGGCACACTCGGGACCGTCCGCTTCCTCCCGGCGAGATCCCGAGCCCGCGCAACCCCCCGCCCGGCTGCCGTTTTCACACGCGGTGCTCGTACGAGGAGGCCCGCTCCCGGACCGAGGTACCCGCGCTCGAGGAAATCGAGCCCGGCCACTTCGTCGCATGTCACTTCTGGCGGAAGGTGCGCGCCGCCGAAGCAGGGGCGGTGCCGGCCGGTGAAGCCCGAGGCTAGAGGAGGTCGCGCGGCACGCGCTCGTCCCAGCGGCGGTACGCGAACGGCTCCCCATCGGCCTCGACCTCGAGCTCGAGCTCGAGCCGGAACGCGTCAGCGCTCGACGTGATCCGCCCCGTGGCGGCTGAGCGCACATGCACGTCGGGGCGGCGCAGCTCGAACGTGGTCGTGCCCCCGACCACGACGTCGAGCGGATCGCTCTCGCTCGCGGAGGTCGCGAAGGCCCTCGTCTCGCGGATGGTCGTTCCGGTGTCGCGAACCTCGTGGACGAGGTCTGTGTTCGACTCAATGCCGGCCGTGCGGGCGATTCCGTCGCGAACCGAGCGCCAGGTGGCGGCGCGCGTGCCCTCTGCCACGGTCGGCTCGTCCTCGGGCTCGGGAGCCGGAGGCACGTCGGCCGGCTCTCCCGCAGGCGCAAGCGGCAGCTCGAGCGTCGCCTCGCCGTCCCCGACGCGGACGCGGAGTCGTTCCGACGTCGGCGTCGGCCAGATGGTAGGCCAATCGCTCGAGGCGAGGGCGAGGCGGATCCGATGCCCGGGCGCGAACCTCCAGGCAGTCGCGTCGAGCTCGAGCTCGACGGGAATCCAGGTAAGGCGGGGAAGGGGGGCGGGCTGCGTGTGCCCATCACGGTGTGAGAGGTTGAGGACGGTCCGAGTCACGAGCTGCGAGCACCCATCGGGCGCGACGTCCGCGAGCTTCGCCGAGAGGAGGGCCGTCGGCCCGGGATGCGAGATCGCGATCCGCAAGCGCGGGAATCCAAGGCAGACAGCTTCCTCTTCGAGCGGGGCCGTTGTGAACGTCAGCGCGTGCACCTCGTCCGGCCGCTGGTCGCCCGGCAGCCCGTGTGGCGGGGGCGGCGGGCACCAGACCCCGATCTGTGTGCCCGCATGCGGCGCGTTTTCGATCTCGAGTTCGACGGGCGAAACAGGCTCGGCGGCGAGCGTCCCGTCCCCGTCGAGATGGAGGCGCCTCAGGCGGATCTCCTCCCGTGGCCAGGCGCCGACCCGGCGCCACGCGCCGGAGATCCGCTCCGGCACGCGCCTGGGGTCGTCATAGTCCTGGACGAAGACGAGCGTATCGTCCTCCCCGGAGGCGACGTCGCCGCGGAGGTGGGGGCCGAACCACGCCTCGAGCAGACCCACGAGGTCCATTGTCGGAGGCACGGTCGCGATGTTGGGGCGCACGTGGGGCCATGGCCCGACTACGAGCTTCCAGGGGGCCTCGAGCCGCTCGGCCATCCGCACGGCAGCGTTGACGTAACCGTCGCGCCAGCCACCGACGAGGAGCGTCGGGCACACGATCTGCTCGTACGCCGGCCGGAGCGAGCCGTTCCGCCAGTACGGACCATCGCGCTGCTCCTGCAGCCAGTTGAGGATCCAGGGGGGCGTCGCGTCGATGCGCGCACGCCACGCTTCGCGCCCGCGCTCGCCGAGGGAGCCGCCCGGCGGAAGCCCGTTCATCGCAACCATCCGCAGCGGGTAATGGACGAGCTCTAAGGCGCACAGCGCACCTCCGTAGAAGTGCACGTCGTCCGTATAGCGGTCATCCGTCGAGTAGACGGCGGCGATCGCCCGGAGCGCAGGCGGGCGGCGCATGGCGACCTGGATCGCCGCAAAGCCGCCGTAGCTGACCCCGTAGGCGCCGACGGCGCCCGAACACCACTCCTGCGCAGCGGTCCACTCGACCGCCTCGGCGCCGTCTTCCTGCTCGGCCTCGGTGTACTCGTCGACCGCGATTCCATCGGAGCGGCCGGTTCCGCGCACGTCGAGGCAGACGAGGGCGAAGCCGCGTTCCGCGAGCGCGCGGCCCAGCCGGCGGTCACGCACGGCCGTGACGTCGTCCTTGCGATAGGGCACATGCTCGAGGATCGCTGGCACGGGCGGCCCTGCCGCCGGCCGAAAGACGTCCGCCGAGAGCGTGATCCCGTCACGGACCGGAATGCGCACGTCGCGCTCGAGCACGACGCGGCCTCTGGCGAGCGGGACGAGCTCGCCCCTTCCGCGTGCGCGCAGGGTTTGCTTCTTCACGAGATCCTCCCGGAGCCGAACGATAACCGCTCGGCGGGGCGGGTGGCAGGGTCAGACCAGCGGCGGGGGTGGGATTCGAACCCACGAGGCCCCTCTCGAGGCCTAACGGTTTTCAAGACCGCCCCTTTCAACCGCTCAGGCACCCCGCCGGGGAGCCAGTGTAGCCCGGGGTCGCCGCAGAGCTACTCACAAAACGATGCGCCGTGCCGCCGGACCGTGTGGCCGGCCGTCCGGGCGAAAGGCCTGCGACGGGAGGCGATGCCCACGGGTCGCTAGAGTCGCTCGGCGTGGGCGAGCGCGTCACCCTCGAGAACTGGCAGCACCCGCCGCACCTGCGGTGGGCCTACCAGCACGTGCGAGAGCTGGTCCCGACCGCCCGGATCACGCGCGGCGACGGATCGCCCCGCATGCTCAGGAGGCAGCCAGTCGATCTCCTCGGCGTCGAGTTCTCGTCGGACGGGGCAGCGAACACCGTCGGATGCATGCTCGCCGCCACCTCCACCGACGGCTTTCTCGTCGTGCACCGTGGCGCGATCGTGACCGAGCTCTACGAGAACGGGATGTCGCCGGCCGGCGTCCATCTCCTCCAGTCTGTCTCCAAGTCGGTTGCTGGGTTGGTCGCAGGCATCCTCGTCGGGCGCGGCGAGCTCGATCCTGAGGAGCAGGTCGTCCACTACCTGCCCGAGCTCGCGGGCGGGAGCTTCGAGGGAGCAACTCTCCGCCATCTCCTCGACATGCGCACCGGCACGCGCTTCTCGGAGGTCTACGACGACCCCGAGTCGGACATCCGCCTGTACGAGCCCGTGATCGGCTGGTGTCCGCCCACCGGCCCGCTCGTCGCGCCGGACACATGGGCCTACATCGCCACGCTCGAGAACGAGCGCGGGCACGGCGAGATCTTCGAGTACCGGTCGATCCTGACCGACCTTCTCGGCTGGCTCCTGGAGCGCGTCGGAGGAATGCCCTACGCGGATCTCGTGTCGTGTGAGCTCTGGAGCCGGATCGGCGCCGAGCAGGACGCGGAGATCACCGTCGACCGGCACGGATGCGCGCTTGCGGATGGCGGCATGAGCGCGTCCCTTCGCGACCTCGGTCGGTTCGGGCAAATGATCCTCGAGGGCGGCCGCGTGGACGGCGAGCAGATCGTTCCCGCCGAGTGGATCGAGGACACACGCCGGGGCGGGGACGACGCCTCACGGTCCGCGTTTGCCAGGAGCGACGAGGGGGCCAAGAGGCCACGGTGGTCATATCGGAACAAATGGTGGGTGCTTGATCCGGACCGCGGTACGATCGCGGCACTCGGGATCCACGGGCAAACGATTTACGTCGATCCGGAGGCAGAGCTCGTGGGCGTGAAGCTCTCGACCTGGCCGGTGGCTGACGAGGACCCGCTCTGGGATCTCGAGCTGGACGCCTTCGCGGCGATCGGCCGCCAGCTCTCTGGCTAACCGATTCGCTCGGGCGCGCCGAACGGGAGGAGGGCCTCGGGCACGGCGACCGAACCGCTCGCGTCCTGGAAGTTCTCGAGGATCGCCAGCATAGCTCGCGCCGTTGCGGCGGTTCCGTTCAGGGTGTGCACGAGCTCGGGCCCGTGGTCGCCTCGAAAGCGCACGTCCAGGCGGCGCGCCTGGTAATCCGTCGTGTTCGAGCAAGACGTGATCTCCCGGTAGCGCCCCTGGGCCGGGAACCACGCCTCGATGTCGTACTTCTTCGTCGCCGCGCCCCCGAGGTCGCCGGCGGCGATGTTGACGACGCGGTAGGGGAGACCGAGCGCCTGCACCAACCCCTCCTCGATGGCGAGGATCCGTTCGTGCTCCGAGCTCGACGCCTGCGATGGGCAGAACACGAACATCTCGACCTTGTCGAACTGGTGGACCCGGAACATACCGCGCGTGTCCTTCCCGGCCGCTCCGGCTTCGCGCCGGAAGCAGGTGGAGTAGCCCGCGTAGCGGCGCGGAAGCGATTCGGCTTCCAGGATCTCACCCATGTGGACCGCTGCGAGCGCGACCTCCGAGGTCCCTGTCAGATAGAGGTCGTCCCGCTCGACGCGATAGATGTTGACCTCTTCGGTCGGGAGAAAGCCCGTGCCGTACATGGCCTCCTCGCGTACGAGCACGGGCGGTAGCACCGGCACGAAGCCTTCCGCCGTCAGCCGGTCAAGAGCGAAGCGGTAGAGCGCCAGCTCGAGCAGTGCGACGGCGCCGGTCCGGTAGGCGAAGCGGGAGCCCGAAAGCCGGGCGCCACGCTCCATGTCGATCCCGCGCTCCCCGCCGACCAGATCCATGTGGTCGCGCGGCTCGAAGTCGAACTTCGGCTGCTCGCCGACCCGGCGAACCTCCTCCGCGTCCTCGTCCGTCTGGCCGTCCGGTGCGCTTTGATCCGGCGGGTTCGGCACGCGTTCCAGGAGCTCGCGGCGCTGCGCCTCGGCTTCGGCCAGCTCACCCTGGAGGCGCTGAAGCTCGGCCTTCACATTCTTCAGCTCCTCGACCTGCTCTGGGGTCGGCTTCCCTTTCAGCTTGGTGCGCGATCGCAGTTCGTCCACCTTGGGAACGAGCTCGAGCCAGCGCCTGTCCGCCGCAATGAGCGCGTCGAAGTCCTCGGAGGCGCCTTTGCGCGCGAGTGCCGCCCGCCACGTCTCAGGGTCGCTCCTCGCCGCCCTGACGTCGATCATGCGGAGAGTTTATGGACGCGCGCGGGCCGGGCAAGCCTGGCTCGGACCGGGATGCGAGGTACGCCTCGATCACCTCGGCGACTCCCTCGGCCTCCGCCGGCGGGCAGGTCGCGTCTGCGATCGCGAGCAGGCGCTCGTGCGCGTCCTCGACCGCGATCCCGAAGGCTGCCCACTCGAGCAGCTCTAGGTCGTTCTCGCCGTCGCCGAACGCCACGGTTTTCCCGGCCGAGAAGCCGAGGTGCTCGGCGAGAAACTCGAGCCCCGATCCCTTCGTGACCTCCGGGCTCGCGAATTCGAGGAAGTACGGGAGCGACTTGGAGATGTAGAGGCGTCCGGCAAACCGTTGCTTCATGTTGGCCTCGAGCCGGTCCAGCTTCTCGGACTTGTCGACCGCAACCAGCTTGGTGGGCGGCTCCTGGAGCCACGCGAGCAAGTCGCCCACGGGGTGCACGACGAGGTTCTGAAAGCGAGCGTAGCGCTCGGACTCGGGAGTCTCCTCCGCGACGTAGAGCTGGTCGTCGACGTAGCAGTTGAGGTGAAAGCCTTCGGCCTCGACCGCTGCGATCGTTTCCCGTGCAAGCTCGAGCGGGATGGGGATATGGCGGAGGAAACGGCCGCTCGCCGGCTCGGCGACCACGGCTCCCTGATAGCAGACAACGGGATCGTCGATCCCGAGCTCGAGGGCGTAGGGGCGGACGGACTGGAACATCCGGCCCGTCACGATCACGACGCGGATGCCGGCGGCCCGGGCCGCGTGGATGGCAGAACGAGTCCGCTCGCCGAGCACGAGTGTCTCGGGCAAGAGCGTCCGGTCGAGGTCGCAGGCAAACGCCTCCACCTCGGAGGGAAAGCCAGGCGGGAGACTCAGCTTTGCTGCTTGAGGAAGGCGACCAGGTCGCCGAGCTGCTTATCGTCGAGCTGCTCGCTGTACGTCTTCGGCATGATCCCTGCCTGGAAGCCATCCGCGATCTGGGCATCGGGGTTCACGATCGACTCGTAGATGAACTGCTCGTCCTTCCCCTTGAGGACCTCGTCAAGATCTGGGCCAACCTGCCCTGACGCTCCGGCCACAGCGAGGGTGTGGCAGCTGCCGCAGCCGGCGGACGCGAACACCGCTTTGCCTGCCGCGGCGTCGCCCTCCGGAACCGTCGGCTGCGCCACGCTTCCGACGACCGTGTCAGGCGTCGGCGTGACCGTCTCTTCGCCACCGCAGCCCGCCACGGCGAGGGCGACGGCGAGCGCGCAGAGGAGCATGGCCAGGGGGAAGAGGCGGTGCATCGGGCGCGAGTCTACCCATTGAGACGGCGACGAATCCCACCAACCCGCAGACTGCCACCTCGACGGGCGAATCATTGACCACGAGGGAAATGAAGGTGGCGGCGGCGAGTGCGAGCGCAACCGCACGCTCGCGGCCGGGGACACTGGCCTGGAGCAGGCGGGCCGTGAGCAGAAGCAGCGCCGCGAGCGCGAGGCACACGAGAAGTGCGGTGTACCAGTGGATGACCGCGCGGTCGAACGACAGGGTGGCTCGGTCGCGTAGGTCTCCGGCGAGCGACACCGGCCCACGCCGGACTGCGCGCGTCACGTGGCTCGAGCCGCCCGTCGCCGCGTCGATCCCCACCAGGAGCGCGACGACCGCCGCCGCCGCGGCGAAGCCCGCCACGAAGGCCCTCCGGCCGCCGCCTGTGAGGGTCACCGCGAGCGTGGCGTAGCCGACACCGAGGACGATCGCTCCACCGCCGTCTGCGCCGAAGCGGTCCCCGGCGATCGTGACCAGGGAGACGAGTGCAACGACGACGAACGCGACGGGCCCGAACCGAGGCAGAAGCAGCGCCGCGCTCGCGAAGGCCGGGACGAGCAACATCGCCTCGAGCTGATTCGAGATCCCGTAGAAGCGCGAGTTCTGGGTCGGCCCGAGCGGGGCGAGGGAGACGGCGGTCCCGTCCACACCGAGTGCGATCAGATAGGCGAGGACGACCGCAGCGAGGACGAGCCCGACGGCGGTCGCGCTACGGACGACCCGCGCGAGAAGCGGCCCTCCCAGAGCCACTGCCAGACCGAACCCGAGGATGACGACCCAGGGCTCGGAGATGCCGGCTGCTCCGAACACCAGGTTTGCGGCCAGGGCGGCGGCGAACCCGAGAACGGCCGAGCCCGGCACCAGGTAGGCGAGCAGGACGATCAGCACGGCGGCGAGAATGCTCGACGCCCGGCCGGAGACCCGGTTGTCGCGGATTCGCTGGTCGAGGTCGAGGATGTGCGCGGTCGACGCCGCTTCGCTCTGTGAGCGGAGCGCACCCTTCGAGCCAAGCGCGGTCGGAGCGATGTCGGCGATCGAGACGAGGCCGGGGATTCGAGTCGAGGAGGAGACCAAGATGCCTTCGTAGCCGCGTCCGATGACTGTGATCGGGTACCGGCTGTCGTTCAGCTGCCGGCCGCCGCTCGGAAGGCCGAGCACGATCGCGGGCCCCGAGCTCGGCGGCGTAGCGGCAGTCTCGAAGGTGACGAGCGGCGTACCTGACGGCCGCTCGCCCCGGAGCGAATCTGATACGGCACCGCGGATGAGCGCGGCCCGCGCGTCTGCCGCGCTCGTGGTGGGTCCCGCCGCCGGGACGAGCAGGCCGACTGCGCCTCGGCTCTCAAGGGCCTGCAGGTCGGCGAGCTCGAGCCCGGGAACGACGACGATGCGGAAGGCCTCGGCGCCGGCCGGGCCTGCGAGGTATGCCGCGGCTAGGACGCAGATGGCAAGTAGTCGGATCATCGAGCACCATAACTATGCTCCGCCGGTGGCCGAACACACCAGGGTGAGCGGGGACACCGCGGGTACGCTCGTCGTCCGGACGGGCCCGTCCCCGCTCGCTGGATACGCTGTGAGCGAGGTCGTCCGGGCAGCGGTGCTCGCCGGCGTCCTCGCGGTAGCTCTCGTCGCCCTCGGGCCAGCGGGCGGAGACGCACCGGCTCATCTATTCAGGTCTCTCCTCGTCCGAGACGGAGCGCTGTTGTGGAACAACCTCTGGTACGGAGGTCACTATCCGTTTAGCTCCTACAGCCTCCTCTACTACTTCCCCGCATACGTCTTCGGGAACATCCCCGTCGTGCTCGTGGGGGTCGTGGCCTCTGCCGGGCTCTTCGCCTCCCTTGCCAGGCGGGAGTGGGGAGATGACGCGCGCTGGCCCTCGCGCGCGTTTGCGATCGCGGCCTGTGCGCCGATCTTCACCGGCACGTATTCGTACGCACTGGCCCTCGCGGCTCTCCTCGGAACTCTCCGAGCGCTCCAGTCGCGCCGCATCTGGACCGGGATCGGTGCAGCAGGGCTCACGGTCGGCTTCAGCCCTCTGGCCTTCGTCTTCCTCGTCCTCGCCCTGCTCGCCGTCGCCCTCACGCGCCGCAGGCTCGACCGCCCGACCTACCTGGTGGCCGGAGGCCTGGCGGTTGTAGGTGGCGTCCAGCTGCTGGCGGTCTCTCTCTTCCCCGACCAAGGCGTGTACCCGTTCCGGGTCTTCGAGCTTGTCGTCGTTCTCCTCGTTGGCGGCGCCGGCTCGATGCTCGCATTCCGCTCCGCACGTGGCCGGACGGTGGGGGTTTTCCTCGCGCTTTGGACGGGAGCGAGCGTGCTCGCCTTCCTCGTGCCCTCGCCGGTCGGTGAGAACGTCACCCGTCTGCGCGGGGTCGTCTTCCCACTCGTCCTGCTTGCGGCAATCCTGGCTCGCTTCCGCCCTCGCATCCTCGCTGTGACCGCTCTCGGCCTTGCCCTCGCGTACATGCTTGTCCCGTACGTCGCCGTAATTCCGTACCGAACCGATGGGCGGCCTGCAGACGAGACGTTCTGGAACCCGGCGCTCGGCTATCTGCGGGCCAACTCCGGTGCCGACTTTCGCGTCGAGGTGGTGCCCACCGGCGATCACTGGGAGGCCTACTGGGTGCCTGAGTCGGGCCTCGCCCTCGCACGGGGGTGGTATCGCCAGATCGACATCAAGGAGAACGGGCTCTTCTATCGGGCTCCGCTCGAGGCCGCCGATTACCGGGCCTGGCTTCGGCGGATGGGCGTTCGCTACGTCCTTCTGCCGGCGACCCAGCTCGGACGGATGGGGGAGGAGCGCGAGGCCGATCTGCTCCGCTCGGGGCGCTCGGGGCTCCGGCCGGTCTTTCAGAGCGCCACGGGCACCGTGTACGAGCTTCCGCAAGCCGTAGGGATGCTCTCTGGGCCCGGCCCGGCGTCCCTCTCGACGTTCGAGTCCGACTCCCTCGCAGGCCGCGTCGGCGAGTCGGGCGTCTACCGGCTCGCTGTGCGGTTCATGCCCTACTGGCGCGTGACGGCGGGCGACATCTGCCTCTCGCGAGCCGCAGACGGGCTGACGCTTCTACACGCTTCCCGGCCGGGTCGGTTCGCGCTCGAGACGGACGAGCGCCCGCTCGAGCTGCTCCGTGGGCTGGTCGACGGCGACTCCGGGGCCTGCCCTGAGGGTTGAGCCGACGCGGCAGCGGGCCTCTTCGAGGGTACAATTCGGGCATCCCCAACAGCCTCTTTAGGAGTCACTGAAACCAGCATGAAACGCAAGGCTTTCGGCCGCGACGTGGGTCTCTCGACCCGCATGTTCCTGACCATGTTCGCCCTCGGCGCGCTCTACGTCGTCTTTTTCATCGTCCTCCTGAACGTGTTCAACTTCGGGTACTTCGCGATCATCCTGATCATCGGAGGGCTCGCCTTTCTCCAGTACTTCACTTCGGACAAGATCGCTCTAGCCGCGTCTGGCGCGAAGGTCGTGACGCGCGAGGAGGCGCCGGACCTTCATGACATGGTCGAGCGACTCTGCGCTATGTCGGACCTGCCGAAGCCCCGGGTCGCGGTCGTCCCGACCGACGTGCCCAACGCCTTCGCAACCGGACGAAGCCCCAAGCACTCGGTGGTCGCGGTGACGCGTGGACTATGGGACCGGCTCGACCCGCGCGAGATCGAGGGCGTTCTTGCCCACGAGCTCTCTCACATCGGGAACCGTGACGTCGCGATCATGACGATCGCGAGCTTCTTTTCGATGGTCGCCGCGATGCTGATGCGCTTCGGGCTCTACGGCGGGATGCTGGGCGGCGGCAACCGGGACAACAACAACTCCGCGCCGGTCTGGTTGATCATGTTCGCGGTCTCGCTCCTCACGTACGTGATCAGTTACGTCCTGATCATGATGATCTCGCGCTACCGCGAGTACGCCGCCGACCGTGGGTCGGCCGTCATCACCGGCGCGCCGGAGCAGCTCATGAGCGCGCTCCAGAAGATCGCGAGCCAGATGACGCGCATCCCGCAGCGCGACCTCCGCGAGGTCGCCGGCATGAACGCGTTCTTCATCATCCCGACGGGCGTGAAGAGCGCCTTCGGGGAGCTCTTCATGACGCATCCGCCGCTCGAGAAGCGGCTGGCGCGCCTCGCGGCAATCGCCCAGGAGATGGGCCGCCCCGTCTAGCCGTCGCGAGTCCGTCCACCGTCGGGCGCTCCCCGAACGCCGCTAACCTCAACTCGATGGGTCTTGGCGACGTTCTCTTCGGGCGGAAGAAGCTCAAGGGCGCGAAACTCGAGAAGCTTTTCGCGCTCTCGACTGCCCAGGTCACCCTCGAGTCCGAGCTCGGGCTGAAGAGCTCCGGCGCCGCTGCCGTCGTCTTCAAGCCGTTGTCGGCGGGCGAGTTCGCGCGGGCCGAGCAGGAGCTCGATGAGCTTCTAAGTGTGGCTGCCCAGAGCTCCGGATCTGAGGTGCGGCGGCGCTCCGACAGCTACGGCTTTCAATGGCTCGTGATCCGCGATCCTGATTTCGAGGATCTCGTGACCACCGTTCACCTCGTCAGCTCCGAGCTGGACGCACGGGGGTTCGGTGAGCAGCTCCTGGCCGCACTGTTCCCCTTCGAGGGCGGGGAGCGCCGGGTCAACATCGTCTACGGCTTCAAGCGGGGGACCTTCTGGCCGTTCATCCCGACCGGCTCCAACAAAGAGCGGGACAACGCCGAGGAGATGCGACTCAAGAACGAGCTCGAGCAGGAGCTCCCGATCGAGCCGGACCTAGAACGCTGGCTCGGCCTTTTCGACGCTCCCCTGGATTAACGTCGGGGATGCCCTTGGCACTGCCTCGGGGTCTCGAGTGGTGGCGCGGCCGGCCGGGAGGCGCCGACTGGCTCGACCGACTGCCGCTTCTCGCGTCGGAATGTGCCGAAGAGTGGACGCTCCGGCTGGGCGCTTCCTTCGAGCCTGCCACCATTTCTCTGGTCGTTCCGGCAACGCTTCCGGACGGCTCGGCCGCGGTCCTGAAGGTCGGCTTCCCGGAGGCCGAGAGCGCCGAGGAGCCAGACGCCCTCGCGGCCTGGGACGGTCGTGGCGCAGTGAGGCTCCTTGCCCGCGACGAGGCCCGCTCGGCGCTACTCGTTGAGCAGTGTGCTCCCGGCACCCAGCTCTGGGGCGAGGCTGACGAGGAGCGCGCGAACGAGATCGCGGCGGAGGTCCTTCGCCGGATCTGGCGCACACCGGTCGCAGACCATCCGTTTCGACTCCTGACCGATGTTGCCGCCGGGTGGGAAGAGTGCATCCCGGCCGCCTGGGATCGCCTCGGACGTCCCTTCGAGCGATCGCTTCTCGATCTAGCGCTCGATTTCCTGCGCGATCTCCGCTCCTCACAGCCCGAGATCGTGATCCTCCACCAGGACTTCCACGGCGGAAACGTGCTCGCGGCCGAGCGCGAGCACTGGCTCGCGATCGACCCGAAGCCTCTAGTCGGGGAGCGCGCCTTCGATGCTGCGTCGCTCCTCCGCGACCGGCGAGCCGAGCTTGCCTACGACCCGCAGCCTGTGCGAACGATCACGCGCCGGCTCGATCTTCTGTCCGAGGCGCTCGAGCTCGACCGTGAACGGATGCGCGGTTGGGGGATCGTCCACGCGCTCGCCTGGGGCCTCGGCGAGTCGGTCTACGAGGACATGGTCGCGTGCGCGGGGTGGCTCGCCGCCGCGCGCTAGCCGCTGCTACTGCTGCGGCGCGGGCAGATCCGGGACGAGGCCGTGGTCCGAGAAGAGCTGCCGCGTCTCCTCGAGGGTCAGGTCGCTCGGCGGGATCACGATCTCCGAGGCAGACAGGTCGTCGTCGGCGAGTCGGGTTCCTTCGCTTCGCACGAGCTCGGCCATCTGGTCAAGGAAGGCATCGAGCTGTTCCTCGTCGTTTGCCTCGAGCGCCGCCACGGCCTTGTCGTCGAGCTCGTTCAGCCGCGTGCAGAGCGCCTCGTCGATCTCGTACTGCCCGTCTCCCATCAGCCGCGCGATCACTGCTCGATCTCCTTCTTCGTCTCGCCGGATCCAAGCTCGCCCTTCATGCGCGCCAGCTCCTCGTCGACCTGGCTCCCGGCCGAGATCTGCGCCAGCTCGCGGTCGAGGCTCGTTCCCTGCTCTGTGAAGTCCTCGAGCGTCCCCGCTTCCGTCAGTTCCTCGACCGCGGCCGCGCGGGCCTGCATCTGCTCGGTCTTGTCACGAGCCCGCTCGATTGCGAGTCCCGTGTCAGCCATCTCCTCGCCGATCCCGCTTGCGGCCTCGCCGATCTTGACCTGCGCCTCTGCGGCCGAGTAGGTGGCCTTGATGGTCTCCTTCTGCGTCCTGAAGGCCTCGACCTTCGCGGACAGGCGTTTCTCGGCCTCGATCAACTTCTCCTGCTGGGCCTCGAGCGCCGTGCCCTGCTGGTCGAGACTCTGGAGCTGCTGCTGCACGAGCGCCTTTCGCTCGAGCGCCGAGCGGGCAAGATCCTCGCGCCCCGCCGACAGCGCCTGTCGTGCCTGGGTCTCGAGCTTCTCGATTTCCTGCTCGAGCTTCTGCGACTGGAGCTCCAGTCGCTTCTTCGCGGTGACGACGTCGGCGACGCCGCGCTTGACGTTCTGAAGCAGCTCGCGCTGCTTCTCGTAGGAATAGTCGAGCGTGATCGACGGGTCCTCCGCACGATCGAGCAGCTTCGAGATCCGAGCCTTGACGACGGTCGAGGCGCGGTTCATGAGACCAGGCAACGCATCCTCCTCTTCGCGGGTCGAGTCATGGTACCCCCGCTCGCCCGGGCTCTACCGCCCGACGTTTCGCGGCCTTAGTCGAGTCTTTGCCAAGAGCAGGGAAATCCTGGCCGAACCGAGGTCAGCGCCTGGCCCCGCGGAGTCGTGGCGCTCTGAGAGGCGCCGAAAGGGATGCCAAAGCGGGCGGCTCCGCGCAGGTCGCCCGCTTCGTTTTCGCCAGAACTGCCGCGCTAGAATGTCTTTTCCGCGGGGCTATAGCTCAGTTGGGAGAGCGCCTGGATCGCACCCAGGAGGTCGCCGGTTCGAGCCCGGCTAGCTCCATGAAAGGCCTGCAAAAGGGCCATCGTCGTTTTCTGAGGTGAATACAATGAGCTCCTGGATGTGCACAGGCGCTCGACACCCGAATCGGTGATCGGGTTCGATTCCTCCTGCAAATTGGCGAGTCGTTCGCCCGCGGACTCGCTCGGTGCCGCCGTTTAGCTCGACAGAATGTTGCGGGAAGCGGCAGAGGGTGCGAAACCGCCGTCCCAGCCCGGCCATGCCACGCAGACAAGCCGCGCCAGCCTCCTCAGCCGTGCATGTGGCCGCGGCGGCCGTGCCTCGCCCTTTCCGAGCGCCCTTGAGGCGGGGCACTGGCCTTGACCATGTCCATCAACGAACGCTTCTCTGGCCAGAGCGGATTTCGCCCCAACGTCGTTATCGGGGAACGGCACCGCGCGGGCCGGAGTAGGGGCTCATCGCTGAGCCTTTCTTCGTAGGACTCCTCGACTTTCGACGGTTCCTCGGGACGGCTTCCGAGCGGCGCCGAGCCTAGAAGCACCGCTGGAATGGCCCTCACTTGCTCCCGCAGGCCGAAGCCAGCTTCCTGCCCGAGCGCAAGACCAGCGCCGATGAAGAACGCGACCGGCACCGCGAACCCGGCCGCCCAGACGAGGGCAGGGGCTTGGACCACGTCGTAGAGGAGATGGACGGTGAGGAGCAGGTACAGACCGATCGCCATGAGGACCAGCGAAAGCAGCCACCACCACGAGTCGGCCTCGCCCGGCTGGCGCTCCTCGATCAGGGCCCCCTCGAAGCCCTGATCCAGGTTGGAGACGTCAAGCTCGCGCACGGTTCTCGGCGAAGGTTGAATCGTCATCGTTCCGCTAACCGAAGTCGTAGCCTGCACCCGAGGCCGACCCCTGGCCGGAGACCTGGTCTCCCGCCGGAGAGAGCGCGAACCAGCCGCCGCCGAACTGGGTGAGGCCTTGGCCGTTGGTGTCGCCGGGCGCCTGGTCGCCCGCGTAGAGGTAGAGCGGGTGGCCGTGGTAGGTGACCTGTGGGTTGCCGTCGGACCGCGTGGTGGTACCGAGCAAGGGGGCATTTGCCCCGCTGCCGAGGGTCGGCTTGCCGCTCGCCCGGAGCGGCGGCCAGGCGGCTGCACAAGCGTCGGCGCACGCGCTCGTCGTCCCGGAGTCCTTCAGGAACAGGTAAAGGGTGCGCGCCTGCGAGTTGACAAGGATCTCGCCGAGGTTGCTGTCATTGGCAACGCCTAGCGTGGCCGGCTGTCCGTTCGCGGTCTTCGGGGGCGCCGCCGGTGCACTCGCGCCGCCGCCGCCTGCCGCAACCGGCAAGGGCCGCCGCGGAGAGCAGTACGACCGCCGCGCCGGCGAGGAAGGTTATGGATGTGCTGCGAGTCATGCTTGTTCCTTTCGTTGGAAGGGACTGATCTCTCCGCAGTGAGCATGCGCTCGCACGGCGGGACTCGCGTCTGGGGGTCACGGGCGAGATCCCTAGTCGGCTCCCTGGTCCACGCACCGCCCGCGAGGGATCGGTCTATTCTTGGTCTGGTCGTGGCCGGCTCGAAACTCGCGCGGGGTTGATCCGTGCTGCAGGGCCGCCGTACCGAGTGCGCGGCCGTCGATCGGCTGCTGGAGACCGTGCACTCAGGGCAGAGCGGGGTTCTTGTTCTGCGCGGCGAGGCTGGGATCGGGAAGACGGCAGTGCTCGACTACGCCGCAGAGCGCGCGGAAGGCTGTCGGGTTCTGCGCGCCGTCGGGGTGGAGTCGGAGATGGAGCTTCCGTTCGCCGGTCTCCACCAGTTGTGTGTGCCGCTGCTGGCCCGGCTCGACCGGCTGCCGGCTCCTCAGCAGGATGCGCTCGGGATCGCCTTCGGCTTGACCTCAGGCGCCCGGCCCGAACGGTTTCTCGTCGGGCTCGCAGTGTTGAGCCTCCTCTCCGACGCTGCCGAGGAGCGGCCGCTTCTGTGCCTGATCGACGATGCGCAGTGGCTCGATCAGTCGTCGTCACAGGTGCTCGCCTTCGTTGCCAGGCGCCTCGCAGCCGAGTCGATCGTCCTCGTGTTCGCCGAGCGTGAGTCGGGCGAGCTCGACGCGTTGGCTGGCCTGCCGGAGTTGCCGCTCGAGGGACTTTCGGACGTCGACGCGCGCGAGCTGCTCGGCTCGGTGGTGAGCGG
This sequence comes from uncultured Actinomycetes bacterium, assembly GCA_963737615.1. Taxonomy (GTDB): domain Bacteria; phylum Actinomycetota; class Thermoleophilia; order Gaiellales; family Gaiellaceae; genus DASQGA01. The sequence goes on from CAVTTI010000013.1 coordinate 61,870, forward strand.
GCCGCTCGACGAGCGCATCGCCGAGCAACTCGTCGCCGAGACGCACGGGAATCCGCTGGCGCTCCTCGAGCTGCCGCACGGACTGTCGCCGGCGGAGCTGGCAGGCGGCTTCGCCCTGACGGTCGCGCTGCCGCTGCCGAGCCTGATCGAGGAGAGCTTCCGCCAGAGAGTCGAGCGTCTCCCCGACGACAGCCAGCGGCTGCTCTTAGTCGCCGCGGCCGAGCCGCTCGGCGATCCGAGGCTGTTGTGGCGGGCGGCCGAGCGCCTCGATCTCGGGCCCGAGGCGGTCGAGCCAGCAGAGGCTGCGGGCCTGCTCACCCTCGGCGCACGGGTTACCTTTCGCCACCCCCTCCTGCGCTCGGCGATCTACCGCGCGGCGCCGGCGCACGAGCGACGGAGCGCGCACGACGTTCTGGCGGCAGCTACCGATCCCGCCCTCGATCCCGATCGCCGCGCGTGGCATCGCGCCCAGGCTACGCTCGCACCGGACGAGGCCGTCGCCGCCGAGCTCGAGCGCTCAGCCGACCGGGCCCGAGCACGCGGCGGCCTCGCCGCCGCAGCCGCATTCCTCGAGCGCGCCGCGACGCTGACCCCGGACCCCGCGCACCGCGCCCGCCGTGAGCTGACCGCCGCGCAAGCCAAGCACGAGGCCGGTGCGCCCGCCGCGGCTCTGAAACTGCTGGCGGCTGCCGATCAGGGCCCGCTCGACGAGCTGGAGCGCGCCCGCCTCGAGCGGCTGCACGCGCAGCTCGCGTTCGCCTCGAGACGCGGAAGCGACGCGCCGCCGCTACTGCTCGACGCGGCGAAGCGCCTCGAACCGCTGGACGCAGAGCTGGCACGTGAGACGTACCTCGAGGCGCTCGCAGCGGCGATCTTCGCCGGCCGCCTCGGCAGCGGCCACGGGGTGCTGGAAGTGGCAGAGGCGGCACGCGCCGCGCCCCCGGCTCCTCGGCCTGCACGAACGATCGACCTCCTCCTGGACGGGCTGGCGACTCGCTTCACGGATGGCTACGCGGCGGGCGTGCCACCGCTGAAGCGAGCGCTGGACGCCGTGTCCCGAGATGAAGGCCATAGCGAGGACGACATCCGCTGGCTCTGGCTGGCGTGCCGCGTCGCACCCGATCTATGGGAGGACAAGACGTGGCACGAACTGGCGACCCGCCAGCTGCAGGTCGCCCGCGACGCCGGCGCGCTCAACGTGCTCCCCCTCGCGGCCACCTATCGCGCCGGCGTGCACGTGCACGCCGGAGAGTTCGCGGCGGCGGCGGCTCTGATCGAGGAGGCGGATGCAATCACGGAGGCAACCGGCAATGCGCCGCTCGGGTACACCTTGCTTGTGCTCGCCGCCTGGCGCGGCCAGGAGGCCCAGGCGCTGGAGCTGATCAAGGCGAGCCGCGAAGACGCCTCCGGAAGGGGTGAGGGACGAGCGATCGCCCTGGCCGAGTACGCGACCGCGGTGCTTGTGCAACGGTCTCGGCCGCTACAAGGCGGCGCTCGCCGCCGCCCGGCGCGCCTCCGAACACGACGACCTCGGTCTCTTCGGCTGGGCCCTGGTCGAGCTGGTCGAGGCCGCCGTCCGAGCTCGCGAGCCAGAGCTCGCTGCCGACGCGCTGGAGCGCCTCTCGGAGCGAACCGGCCTGAGCGGCACCGACTGGGCGCTGGGGATCGAGGCCCGCTCGCGTGCGCTCCTCAGCAACGGCCAGGCCGCCGAAGACCTCTACCTGGAGGCGACCGAGCGGCTCAGCCGCTCCCGGATCAAGGTGCATCTCGCCCGCACCCACCTCCTCTATGGCGAATGGCTGCGCCGCGAGAACCGGCGAATCGACGCGCGCGAGACGCTTCGCACGGCGCACGAGATGTTCTCGGCAATGGGTGCCGAGGCATTCGCCGAGCGCGCCGCCCGTGAGCTTCTCGCCACCGGCGAGAAGGCGCGCAAACGCACAGCAGACACACGCGGTCAGCTCACCGCGCAGGAGATGCAGATCGCTGAGCTTGCGCGCGAGGGCCACTCGAACCCCGAGATTGGCGCGCGGCTGTTCATCAGCCCGCGGACCGTCGAGTACCACCTGCACAAGGTGTTCACGAAGCTCGAGATCAGCTCGCGCAACGAGCTCCAGCGGGTGCTCCCGAGCGAAGCTCGAGAAGCACAGCCGGTTTAGCGGACTCAAGCGCGGGTCGCGCGGCTAGGGACTTCGTCCGAGGACTAGGGAGGAGACTCGGGCGCTGCTCGATGCGAACTCCTGCCCTTCTGACGCACGCTCGGACGAACAACGTCAGCTCGTGAACTGCGGGCGCTGAACAGGAGGAATGACATGGACGACTCTCACGATCACGCCCCCGCCGGTCCCGCCCGAGTCGTGCTCGCCGAGCGCAAGAACGCGGGCGTCCAGGTGACGCTGCTCTGGGCGGAGGACTCAGACACCGTCGCGGTTCTCGTCCGCGACGACGGCAACGACGACCAGTTTGAACTGAGCGTGGAACCCGGCGCCAACGCGCTTCAAATCTTCGAGCACCCATACGCGTACGCCGCGTCACGTGGCGTCGACTATCGGCTCGCCGACCTGAGGCGCGCAGCGTGACCTGCCTTTCCGAGCCGAGCTTTGCAGGCTTGCAACCCAACGACGTCGCGGCCATCGCCGCTTTGCGCGTCCGAGAGGAGAAGAGCTGAGATGGCAGCAATCAAGAGAGCCAGCAACGTCGTCTGGGAGGGAACGATTGCGCGCGGAGCGGGTCGATTGTCGACCCAGAGCGGAGCGTTCAGCGGGTTGGCCGTGACGGCAGCCTCCCGCTTCGGGGAGCCGGAGGGCAAGACGAGCCCGGAGGAACTGATCGCGGCCGCCCACGCAACGTGCTTCACAATGGCGCTCGGGTTGGTCCTAGCGCGTGAGCACACGCCGCCCGAGCGGCTTGCCGTCGAAGCAGTGATCACGTTGGAGGAGATCGAAGGTAGCTACACGATCACGAGGAGCGAGCTCGAAGTCGACGGACACGTGGCAGGGATCGACCAGGCGGCATTCGAGCGAGCGGCACAGGAAGCGGAGCAGACATGCCCGGTCTCGCGCGCGCTCGCCGCAAGTGTCGAGATCCGAACACACACTCATCTCGAGGCGCCAAGCGAGCCGCTCGAAACAGCCGATCGCCCCGGCTGATGGCCGCCCTGGCCGGGGCGAGGCGAGCCAGCGCAGCTGCCGCGGTCGCCGCGACCGCAGCTCCGACGACCGTAGGCGGCGGCACGAGGAGGTCACCCGGCGCCGCAGGGCAGCGTTCACCCCGACGCGCCCTGCAGCCGTTCGCCAGCATGCGCGCGTAGGCGCGGTCCGCACCGAGAGCCGTCGACGATGACGAGAGAGGTGGCCCGACAGACAGACGGCGAGACTGGTCGCCACTGGCCGAGCGGATCCGCGAGTTTCTCGCAGCTGAGCCCGAGCTGACCGAGAAGAGGATGTTCGGCGGCCTTGCGTTTCTCGTGAACGGGAACATGGCCGTGGCAGCCAGCGGGCAGCGCGTGCTGCTCGTCCGCGTCGATCCCGCGCAGTCGGCGACTCTCGTCGGCGAGACGCCTGCCCGCGTGATGGAGATGCCGGGCTGGCTGCGGCTGGACTCAGACGAGCTGCGGACGCAGGACGAGCTCTCGACGTGGGTTCAGCGGGGTCTCGCGTTCTGCGCTCGCTGCCGCGCGAAGCGCGGAGAGCGTCGCTCGCGGGCCCGCGGCTCATCGCGCTCCCGCCACGCGGACCAGGGCATCGACCCGGGCCCCCACAGATGCGACGGGCCGCCGAATTCGCGACGTTGACTGGCACAAACAACGAAGGAGGAAAGAGAAATGAGCTCCATCACGACGCGCATCTTCGCCATCCTGCTCGTCGCCGTCGCCCTGGTCGCGGTTCTCGGTTCCGCCGCCGGGGCGCGGACGTCTGCGTCCGAGGCGAAGCAGTCTGTCAGGCCGACGATCGTGCTTGTGCACGGCGCCTGGGCTGACGGCTCGAGCTGGATCAACGTCACCCGAGACCTCCAACGGGACGGCTACACGGTCGCAGTGCCGCCGAACCCGCTGCGTGGCCTCGGCGCAGACTCGGCCTCGATCGCCGCCTACCTCTCGACGATCAGTGGCCCAATCGTTCTCGTCGGACACTCGTACGGCGGCGCCGTGATCACCAACGCCGCGCTCGGCAACGGCCAGGTGAAGGCACTCGTCTACGTCGACGCGTTCATCCCGGCCCAGCACGACACGCTCGTGAGCCTGACCCAGCCCGGCTCGTGCTTCGCCGCTCCGCCCGAGACCGTGCTCGACTTCGTGCCGATTCCGGGCGCGCCCGCCGGCGTCGCTGACGCCTACGTCAAGCCGAGCGTCTTCTCCGGCTGCTTGGCGAACGGCCTGCCCAAGAGCGAAGTCGCCGCGCTGGCCGCAACACAGCGTCCGCTAGCAACGAACGCGTTCAGCGAGGAGTCCGGCGTTCCGGCCTGGGCGACGATCCCGTCCTGGGACGTGATCGGCACGGAAGACCACGCCATCACACCCGCCTCGCAACTCGCAATGGCAAACCGGGCGAACGCGCACATCACGAAGATCGACGCGCCGCACCTCTCGATGCTCTCCAACCCGGATGCTGTCGCGAAGGTCATCGAGCGGGCCGCAGAGGCGACGTCATGACAACCGCAACGGAAAGGAACACCGCAATGAACGCTTCCCCCAACATTGTTCTCGTCCACGGCGCGTGGGCCGACGGATCCAGTTGGAGCGCAGTTATCGAGAGCCTGCAGGCCGACGGCTACACCGTCACAGCACCGCAGTTCCCGTTGGCGACGCTCGCAGACGACGTTGTCCGCCTCCGCCAAGTGCTGGCCCGGCAGGACGGCCCGACGATCGTCGTAGGTCACTCCTACGGCGGCCAGATCATGACTGCGCTCGGGACGGACGCGCCTAACGTGGTCGGCCTCGTGTTCATCGCAGCGTTCGGACTCGACGAAGGTGAGTCAATCGGCGCGCTGGTGAGTCAAGGCCCCCCGAGCCCCGCGCTCGCGCATCTCGACGTCGACCAGCAAGGCTTCGCCTGGCTGCCGGAGGACGACTTCGTCAACCACTTCGCGGCCGACGTCGACCCGATCAAGGCCAAGGTCATGTACGCGGTGCAACAGCCATTGGCCGGTTCGGCCCTCGGCGAGGTCATGGGAGTGCCAGCCTGGAAGTCGCTTCCGTCCTGGTACTTGGTCGCCGATGGCGACCAAGCGATCCCCCCTGATGCCGAGCGGCAGTTCGCCAAGCGCATGGGCGCGACGACAGTCGAAGTCCCGACCAACCACGTGGCGATGGTGTCGCACCCGCACGACGTCGTAAAGCTCGTCAAGACCGCCGCCGAGTCCGTGGCTGTGCCAGACGCAGCGTTCGTCTGATCCGAAACGCGGCCAGGCCCCCATGACTGCCGCGAGTCCGAAGAGTCACGCTTCCGGAGGGAAGCGTGACTCTTCGCGTCCGCGCACCGCTTTTCCCAGGCGTTCCGGGGTGCTCTCCGTGCTCTCGCCCGGGGCGCACTAGAACGAAGCTGGGTGCCTAGCGGACGGCGCCGATGAGTGCGGCGCCGGCTACGACGAGCGCGAAGGCGGCGACGAGGCGGCGGCCATCACCTCCGCAGAACAGCTAGGCGGGCGAAGCCGCTCGTGCCGAGCCCTACACGGCGCCACGCAGCTCTATGCGGGAGCTGATGCCGAGCTTGACGAACACCTTGTGCAGGTGGTATTCGACGGTTCGCGGGCTGATGAAGAGTTGGACGCCAATCTCCGGGTTCGAATGTCCCTCGCCGGCAAGTCGAGCGATTTGCCCCTCCTGTGCGGTGAGCTCGCCGCGGGTCTCGTCTATGCGTTTGCGTACCGTCTCGCCGGTGGCCAACAGCTCGCGGCGCGCGCGCTCGGCGAACCCTTTGGCGCTCATCGCGGTGAATAGGCCATGGGCGGTGCGCAGATGTTCGCGCGCGTCGACGCGCCGTCCCTCGCGTCGTAGCCACTCGCCGTAGAGGAGATGTGCCCGCGCGTGCTCGCCGCGCACGCGGGTTCGGCCGAGCCGGTCGATTGCCTCCCGGTAGAGATCCTCTGCGATCGCGTGCTCGCTCAGCTGTGCTCGGCAGCGGGCCTCGAGCCCGAGTCCCCAGTCCGTGCGGCTCGGGCGCGTGAGCGTGGAGAGCTTGTCGAGCGCGTCGTGGGCGAGCGCGGCCTGACCGCACCGAGCGGCTGCCTCGACGAGTTCCGGCAGCGTCGCGTTGATCGTCCAGTCCAGCTTCCGCGGCGGGTCGAGCACCTGCTCGGCTGCGCTGAGGGCGCGTTCGTAGTGGCCGAGACTGTTGTGAAGTACGGCGGTTACCCACTGGCACGTGCTCACCGCGATTTCCTCGCCGCGCAGCACCACGTCCGCGAGCGTCGCGTCGATCAACGCGGACAGGTCCGCTTCGCTGCCTCGCCACGCCGTGAGGATGAGCGCCCCGTAGGGCGCCAGCCGACTCCCGGTTGCGTCCGTGGCGCTCTGCTGGTCCTCGATCAATGATGCGGCGGCAGTCAGTTCTCCTGCGTAGATCCGCGCGCATATGCTCGCGGTGAACGCGAGAGGGAGCACCGCCAGCGCGCCGCTCGCTTGAACGAGTTGGAGCTGGAGCGCAGCCAGCTCGTACCAGGCGTCGTGGTCCCACAGCTCCTGGGCCGCTTCTTCGGCGAGCCAGAGCCAGCGGAATCCGCCGTTTGCCGCGACGTCACCGTCGCGGAAGGCGTCCACTGCCTGCCTGAGGAGCGGCGCAGCAGACGCGTGCCCCTCGGTGATCATCACGGCCATTGCGTCGAGGAGCAGGTCGGGCGCGCGTGGCGCGGGTGACGGGGGTGCGGCGAGCGCGGCCTCGGCCACGCGCAGCGCGGCGCCGGGAGTGACTCGACCCGCGAACTGTGCGGCAGCCAGCGCGTCCAGATACGTCTCGCGCGCGAGCGTCACGTCGAGCGGCTCGAGCTGTTTGGCCGCATCCAGCAGGAGCGCCGGAGCGTCGCGGCCGCGGTTGGACGTGAACGCGATCTGGGCGCGCAGAACGTTCGCTTGCGCGCGCTCCAGCTGGTCGAGCGGCCCTGCGTGCGCGCTCGCCAGCAGCGCGAGCGCGACCTCGGGTGCGCCTGCCTGGTGGTTCGCCTGCGCGGCAGCTAGCGCGCGCCCTGCGCGCCGCGCCGGGTCGAGCGTCAATGCGGCCGCGCGCTCGAGGAAGGCCGCGGCCGCGGCCAGCCCGCCGCGCGCATGCGCCCGCCCGGCCGACCGCTCCAACTCGCCAGCGACGTCCTCATCGGGGACGAGCGTCGCGTGCGAGCGATGCCAGGCCCGACGATCGGGATCGGCGCTCCGATCGGTTGCGGCGGCCAGAGCTCGATGCGCGTTCCGCCGTTCGCCAGACGACGCAGCGCGGTAAATCGCCGAGCGGAGAAGCGGGTGACGGAACGTAACCCGGGTGCCGAGCACGAGCAGGCCCGCGACCTGGGGAGGTTCAGCGGCCTCGCGGGGGATTCCGAGTTCCAGGGCGGCACGCCAGAGGAGCGCCGGGTCACCGAGCGGCTCGGCCGCGGCGACGAGGAGCAGTTGTTGGCTCTCGGCGGGGAGCTGTTCCACCCTCTGGCGGAAGCGCGCCTCGATCCGGCCCGGCAGCGGTAGCGCGGTCGACAGGCCGAACCCGCCCGCGAGTTCCGTGGTCGACAGCCCCTGCGGGACCTCGAGGAGTGCGAGGGGATTGCCGCGTGTCTCGGCGATGAAACGCTCCGCGACGCGCTCGTCGAGCGGTCCGCTTATCACCGAGTCCAGCAGTTCCCGTGCATTGGCGTCCGACAGGCCTTCGAGCGGCAGCACCGGAAGGCCAGCGAGCTCGTCTGGCTCGTTCGGTTCACGCTCCGCGAACAGGAAGAGCACTGACTCTGCCTCGAGGCGCCGTGCGACGAATGCGAGCACCTGGGCGGACGAGCGGTCGAGCCATTGCGCATCGTCGATCAGGGCGACAAGCGGCTGCGCCTCGGCGGCGTCTGAGAGGAGACTCAGCACTGCTAGCCCGACGAGAAAACGGTCAGGGCGGTCGCCGCCGCTCAGGCCTGCAGCCGTCGCAAGCGCGTCTCGCTGCGGTCGTGGCAGCCGCTCGAGTCCGCCGAGCAGCGGCGCGCACAGCTGGTGCATGCCCGCGAAGGGAAGTTCCATCTCCGACTCCACGCCGACGGCGCGGACGACGCGGCAGCCCTCGGCGCGCTCGGCGGCATGAGCGAGCAGGGCGGACTTGCCGATCCCCGCCTCGCCGCGCAGCACCAACACCGCGCTTTGTCCTGCGCGCGTCGCCTCCAGCAGCCGCTCGAGCGTCGCGCACTCAGCAGGCCGGCCGCTCAGCATCAGCCGCGCCGAAGCAGGTGGAGAACCATCAGCAGCCAGCATAGAAGCGGGGCGCGGCGGCGGCGAGTGAGCGCCGATCCCGGGTGCGCGGCAGATTCGTCACTCTCCTCGCCGGCACCGCACCCCCCAGCTTCCAAGAAGCCCGGCATGGAACAACGCGGCCAGACTTGACTACTAGCGTTTGTCGCCAGTGACTCGTAGACGCGACCGGCGCCGGATCACTGGAAGCTCCCGTCAGGCAGGACTCATCCGTCTCGAAGTCAGGAGGGGGTGATGTCGTTCAGAGAGGCGAGAAGACCTGCGGCGGCTCGAACAACCGGCCGGTGCACGGCGGCACATGCCGGGGGTCGTGCGAGACGCCAACCCCGGATGCTCGACAGAGCACCTCCTTCATATGGAGGTGCTCTGTGGCGTCCGATCCATCTGTTCAAGCCAAGAAGATGCTCCGGTCCGAATGTTGGGGACAGGTCTTGGGGACACGTTGCGGGTCGATCGAGAGTGCGCCGTATCGCGCCGGGGCAACAAAAAAGGCCATTTGCTGGCCTTTTCTAAAGCCCTCTGACGGACTCGAACCGTCGACCCCCTCCTTACCATGGAGGTGCTCGCCCATGCTCCTCTTCGATGGTCGACAGGCCCGTCCAGGGTCTCATGCCCCTGCAAGACGCGGTGCAGACTGTTGCGGGAGATGTTGCGGCACTCCAGGCTCTCGCCCGTAAAGCGCTGCAAACGAACCCCTTTCGACGTGAGAGGACGGCTGGATCGCACCCAGGAGGTCGCCGGTTCGAGTCCGGCTAGCTCCATGACAAAAGGCCCCAGAGACGGCGTCGATCTCGAGACGCTCGCGCTTGCGCTCCCGCTATGCGGGCTTGTCACCTTCGACGCGACGATGGCGGATGTCGTGCGCCGGAGCCGCCTCGACCTCAGGTTCGGCTGCGAGCTCATCACCGGCCGGCGTGAGGACTTCGACCGGCTCTGCGCGTGCCTCGCGTCCGCGACCGGATCGGCTTCTCAGGCCGCGGCGGGGACGGCTGCAGCCGGGAGGCAGACGTAGAACGTCGAGCCTGCGCCGGGCGCCGAGCTCAGGAGCACCGTGCCCCCATGGGACTCGACGGTCTGCTTCACGATCCCGAGCCCGAGCCCGCCTCCCGGCCGCGAGCGGTCGGCGCGCCAGAAGCGGTCGAACACGCGCGCCTGGTCCTCGGGCGCGATGCCCGGTCCCTCGTCGCAGACGGCGACCGAGACCCAGTCGCGGTCGCGTGTCGAGGCGAGCAGGATCCGCGAGCCGGCCGGGGCATGGCGCACGGCGTTGTCGAGAAGATTCGAGATCGCGCGCTTGAGCGCATCCCGGTCGCCGACGATCATGAGGCGCGGTTCGAGACGACGCGCGATCCTGACGCCGCGCTGCTCGGCGAGGGCGTCGAACTCGTCGCCGGCCTCGGCAGCGATCTCGGCGAGGTCGGCCTGAGTCTGTAGGTAGGCAGGAGTCTCGAGGCGCGCGAGCGACAGGAGGTCGCGGACGATCCCGGACATCCGATCCGCGGCCCGGCGGACGACGACCAGCTGATTTCGAAGGTCGCCCCCGCTCACCTCGAGGTCCGCGAGGGCGACGTCGACGTTCGTCCCGATGATCGCGATTGGATTGCGGAGCTCGTGGGACGCGTCGGCGATGAAGCGGCGCTGGGCCGAGAACGCCGAGTCGATCCGCCCGAGCATGGCGTCGAACGTGTCGGCCAGCCGCTTCAGCTCGTCGTCGGGCCCTTCGAGGTCGATCCGGCGAGAGAGGCTCGTCGCCTGGATTTCCCGTGCCACCTCCGTTATCCGGTCGATAGGCCGAAGAGCGCGCCCCGCCACGACCCAGCCGATTCCGAGGCTGGCGATGAAGAGGACGCCCAGCGCGCCGAAGGAGATGTTGCGCATCGTCGCGAGCGTGTGCTCGTTCATCCTCCGCTCGAGGTCGCGGACGTCGGCGAGGACGACGGGCTCCTCCTCGCTCAACAGCCCGAACGGATCGAACGTGACCGGCTCGTAGAGGACCTCCTCCGACACCGGCCCGCGCTTCAGCGTCAGCGAGAGCCCCAGGTAGAGCGACACGACGAGCAGGGTCGCCACGAGGAAAAGCGATGCGGAGGTCAGGAGGGCGATCCGGAACCGGATCGATCCCATCCACGGCGGCAGGCGGACGCCGGCCAGCTGCAGGAGGCTACGCGTCCTCACGCAGCCTGTAACCGCTCCCGACGACCGTCTCGATCGGCTGCGGCTCGCCCAACTTGCGCCGCAGGGTCATGACGGTGACGCGGACGGTCCGCGTCGCCGGGTCGGCGTTCTCGTCCCAGACGTGCGTGAGAAGGCGTCCCTCGGAGAGCACTTGGCCGGGATGTGAAATGAAGTAGCGGAGCAGCGCGAGTTGCTTCGGCGTGAGCGCGAGCGGCCGCCCGTCGCGGCGAGCTTCGTGCCTGGCGACGTCGAGCTCGAGGCCGCCGACGCGCAGGACCGTGCTGGAGCCAACGGGCTCGCGGCGCAGAAGGGCGCGGATTCGCGCCTTCAGCTCCTCGAAGTGGAACGGCTTGACGAGGTAGTCGTCCGCGCCGTCGTCGAGGCCGCCGATCCGGTCGGCGACGCCGTCGCGCGCCGTCAGCATTAGGATCCGCGGGTCAGGCGCCTCGCGGTCGGCGCGCAGGCGGCGGCAGACGTCCCGCCCGTCCAGGCCGGGCATGTTCAGGTCGAGGCAGACGAGGTCGTAGGGATAGACGCGCGCCTTGACGAAGGCCTCGTCGCCGTCGTACGCGACGTCTACCGCGTAGCCTTCGCGCCGCAAACCGAGCGCGATCGCATCCGCGAGATCTTTCTCGTCTTCTGCCACCAAGACCCGCATTTGGCCCCGCGGAACGCTAGCGAGAACCATGTTGAGCTGCGATTAGGGTCGTTTAACTCGGCCTTAACTCCGCCTGGTTGAGTGGTCGCCGTCCAGCGACACAAGGAGCCAGGCAGTGACAGAGACCGAGAAGACGCCGGTCGCGGTCGGCGACGTGAGGGACGACCTCGAGGCCGCCCTCTTCGAGATGAAGCGAGTAATCGTCGGCCAGGAGGTGATGCTCGAGCGCGTGCTCGTCGGGCTGCTCGCCGGCGGGCATCTGCTCATCGAGGGCGTCCCCGGCCTTGCGAAGACCTTGACAGTCAAGACCCTCGCCGACGTGCTCGACGGCACGTTCCACCGCATTCAGTTCACCCCCGACCTCGTGCCGTCCGACCTGGTGGGCACGCGCGTTTACCGTCCCGGCACGGGCGACTTCGACGTCGAGCTCGGGCCCGTGTTCTGCAACTTCCTCCTCGCCGACGAGATCAACCGCGCTCCCGCCAAGGTGCAGTCGGCGCTCCTCGAGGTCATGCAAGAGCGCCAGGTGACGATCGGTGCGACCACCCACGCGGTCCCCGACCCGTTCCTCGTCCTCGCGACGCAGAACCCGATCGAGGCTGAGGGGACGTACCCGCTCCCGGAGGCGCAGGTCGACCGCTTCATGATGAAGGTGGTCGTCGACTACCCGGACTTCGGCGACGAGCTGACCGTCGTCCAGCGCTCGCTCGCGGCGGCGCCGGAGCTTCGCTCGGTCATCTCCGCCGACTCGCTGCGCGATCTCCAGCGCACGGCCGCCGGCGTCTACGTCGACCCGCACGTGGCGACATACGCCGTCACGCTCACGCTTGCGACGCGCCGCCCCGGCGAGCACGAGCTTGCGGACCTGGAGCGCTTCGTCGCGTACGGGGCGAGCCCGCGTGGCTCGATCAACCTCGTGCACGGCGCCCGCGCGCTCGCGCTCCTGCGCGGCCGCGCGTACGTGCTGCCTCAGGACGTCCGCGACTTGGCGAAAGATGTCCTCCGCCATCGGCTCGTGCTCACGTACGAGGCCCTGGCCGACGAGGTGACGGCTGACCAGATCCTCGACGCCGTGATCGAGGCGGTCAAGGTTCCCGAGATCGACCTCGCCAGGGATAACGCCGCATGACGGGCTCCGCCCCGGTTCGCACGCCCGCCCGCCCCGGCCCGGGCCCCATGCCCGAGGCGCTCCTGCGCGCTCTCGACCTGACCCTGCGGCGGCGCGTGGACGCGCTCGTCTCCGGCGAGCACCGCGCGACGACCCTCGGGCTCGGGACCGAGCTCGCCCAGTTGCGCCCTTACGTCGTGGGCGACGACGTTCGCCTCATCGACTGGAACGCGACCGCCCGGACGGGCGAGCCGCACGTGCGCGTCCAGGTCGCTGAGCGGACGCTGACGACCTGGCTCGTCCTCGACGTCTCGCCCTCCATGACGTTCGGAACGGCCGACCGCCGGAAGGCCGACGTCGCCGAGGGTGTCGCCCGCGCGGTCGGCAATGCGGCGACCCGCCGCGGCAACCGCCTCGGGATCGTGACGTTTGGCGGCTCGCGCCTGCGTGCGCTGCCCCCGAAGCAGGGCCGCCTGGGCCTCACGACACTCCTGACCACGCTCCGCGAGGAACCGCTCGAGGAGGGCGCCGGCGCGACCTCCCTCCGCGAGACGCTCGCGCGCGTCGGCCGACTGGCGAAGCGCGGCTCGCTCGTCGTCCTCGTCTCCGACTTCCGCTCCCGCCTCGACTTCCGCGCCGAGCTAGCCAAGCTGGGCGCGCGGTGCGGGGTCATCGCGGTCGAGATCCGCGACCCGCGCGAGCAAGAGCTCGTCGACGTCGGCCTGCTGTGGCTCGTCGACCCGGAGACGGGCCGCCTTGTCCGCGCCGACACGAAGAGCAGGAAGCTGCGCGAGCGCTTCGCCGAGCGGGCCTCGGCCGAGCGCGCCGAGCTTGCCGAGCTCCTCCGCTCGGCCGGCGCGGACCACGTCGTCCTTTCGACCGAGGGTGACTGGCTTCGCACGCTCGCCGGGTTCCTCCGACGGCTGGAGGCGAGGCGATGACCTTCCTTTCCCCCCAGCTCCTCTGGGCGCTCCTCCTCGTCCCAGCGCTCGCGCTCGGGTATCTCGCCCTGGCCCGGCGGCGGACGCGGTATGCGATCCGCTTCACGAACGTCGACCTGCTGGCGAACGTCGTCGCCGAGTCGCCGCGCTGGCGCCGCTGGGTCCCGCCCGTCCTGTTTCTGGCCGCGCTCGGGACGCTCCTCTTCGCGACCGCACGGCCCCAGCTGGTCACGAAGGTGCCGCGCAACCAGGCATCCGTGGTGCTCGCGATGGACGTCTCGGGCTCGATGCGGGCCACGGACGTGGAGCCGACGCGGCTCGAGGCCGCCGAGACGGCGGCCGCGCGCTTCCTTGAGCAGGTGCCCGAAAAGTTCCGGGTCGGGCTCATCACCTTCTCGAGCGAAGCGCAGGTCGCGGTTCCCCCGACCGACGACCACACGCTGGTGCGGCAAGCGTTGTCCGGGCTCGAGGCTGACGGCGGCACTGCCATCGGCGACGCCGTTGCGCTAGCCACCGAGCTCCGCAAGGAGCGTCTAATTGGAAAACGACAGGAGGACAACGAAGACGGCGAGCCGCCGCTCGTCGTCCTCCTCCTCTCCGACGGCGCGCCTTCGGAGGGCACCCTCGACCCGGTCGAAGCGGCCAACCGGGCGAAAGCCGCCGGAGTCCCCGTGTACACGATCGCCCTCGGGACCGACGGGGGCACGATCGAGGTCACCAACGAGTTCGGGATCCCGGAGACCCTCGATGTGCCGCCCGATCGCGAGACCCTCGAGAAGATCGCTCGGATCACCGGCGGCGCCACCTTCTCGGCTCCGACTCCCCAGGCCCTCGAGGCCGTGTACGAACGGCTGGGAACGAGCATCGGCTATGAGGAGGAGAAGCGCGAGGTGACCGCCTTGTTCGCAGCCGGCGGGCTCGTGCTGCTCGTTCTCGCCGGCTCGCTCTCAGCCCTTTGGTTCAACCGCCTTCCGTAGGAGGACACAGCATGCGTTCCCTTGTCCCGACAACCCTCGCCGCGCTCGCCCTCGGCCTCGCGGCGGCCGGCTGCGGAGCGGGGGCCGACTCCGATTCCGCGTCGACCACGCAGGCGATCCCCGCACAGGCGACCGCCACAGCGACCCAGGCCGCCGGCCCCGAGCTCGCCGACATGGTCGAGGACGTGCTCCCCTCGCTGGTTAACGTGCGCGTCCAGAAGGGCGGCGCGGGCGGGCTCCTCGAAGACCTGCTCGGCGGCGGCGGGGAGGGCCAGGGCTCCGGCGTCATCATCGACCCGAAGGGGATCATCCTCACCAACAACCACGTCGTTCAGGACGCCGAGAGCGTCGAGATCGTCCTCACCGACGAGCGCAAGTTCCCTGGGCGCGTGCTCGGCACCGCCCCCGACAACGACCTCGCCGTGGTATGTATCGACGAAAGCGGCCTCGATCCGGTGGTGATCGGCTCCTCGGCCGACCTCCGGCTCGGCGACGACGCCATCGCGCTCGGCTACCCGCTCGGGCTCGGCCCGACCGTCACCAGGGGCATCGTCTCAGGTCTCGGGCGCGAAATCGAGCCGCTCGGCGGCGTGCCGCTCGAGAACCTCATCCAGACGGATGCCGCGATCAACCCCGGAAACTCGGGCGGCCCGCTCGTCGACCGCGAGGGGAAGCTGATCGGCATCAACTCGGCCGGCGCTCTGGCGGCGCTCGCCGAGAACGTCGGCTTCGCGATCGCAATCGACGGCGCCATGGAGGTCGCGAAGGACATCATCGCCGACAACCCGTCGTGCGGCGCCGGCGGCTCGTCCGAGGAGGAGGCCTCGCCCGAGGAAGGCGAGCCGACCGATCCGGAGCAGGGCCAGGGCGGCGGCTCGGGGCCGGAGCAGCCCGCTCCTTCTGAGGAGCCGGGCGCGTGGCTCGGCGCCGCGGTGGCCGACGGAGACGAGGGCGCGCTCCTGGCCAAGGTCGTTCCGGGCAGCCCGGCCGAGGAGGCGGGGCTCGAGCCCGGCGACGTCGTGGTCGGCATCGACGGCGAAGCGGTTGCAGGCGCGGAGGACCTCGTCAACGCGGTCGCGGGACACGAGCCCGGCGACCGGGTGACGCTCGAGCTCGCCGACGGGAGCTCCGTCGAGGTCGAGCTCGGCGAACGCCCGCGCGACGGCTAGAGCTAGGCGCCTCTCGAAACTGGTCGAAGATCAACGGCCGTTCCCGCGCAGGGTGCGGAGAACGGCGGGGCACCGGATCGGGCTGGTGCGCCTCCGGGTGGTCGACTCTTCGATCGAAGGAGAAGCCATCCTCTCGTCTAGAGAGCCGCGGCTATCCGGCCAGCAGTCGCTTGACGGCGAGTGCTGCGAGCGACGCCGCCGCGACGAACGCGAGCATGTCGCCCGGGTTCGGGATCCGCTCGAACCGTGCGGTCTTGTCGTGGACCTCGATGTAGCCGACCGGGCTCACGGATGCTCCCCCGCCGCCTCCGCCGCCTGAGCCTTCGCTCTCGCGTGCGCCTGTACTGGCGCCGCCGCCGAACCCGAACCGCGCCTTTGCCACCGGGATCACCGTGATCCCGTCGCGTTCGACCGGCTCGCCGAAGACGGCTGAGACGTTCGCGTTGTTTCCGACCGCCTGGCCGATCCGTTGCAGCAGCTCGTTGGCGAGGCCGACCCGTCCTGTTTCTCCCTCATCGTCATTCTGCCTCCTTGGTCGGCTGGGCCATTCGTGTCAGTGGGCGCTCGCGAGCGGGAAGCGTTCTCGACCAACACGGTCTGCGTCATCATCCGGTGGAACTCCGTGGGCAGCAATCCAGCAGCTTCGCCGGGAGCAGTCGCTCGAGGAGGTCGGAGTACCGACGGTTGCCGTCGCGTCGCGCGAGGCCGAGCACGCCCGTGAGGGTGTACGCCTCGAGCAGCGCGCCGGTGTTCGTCGGCATCCCGAACCAGTCGGGCGTGCTCCCCGCGCTCGCGCTGTCAGGCGCAGAAATGTTGTGGGAGATGTTGCGGCCCTCCAGGCGCTCTTTCGAAAAGTGCCGTAAACAGAGGGTTTCTCGTTCGGAAGAGCGAGTGGATCGCACCCAGGAGGTCGCCGGTTCGAGCCTGGCTAGCTCCATTAACCAAGCCGTTTCTCGCCTTCCGCCTCTCTCGTTGAGACCGGTTGGTGAGTGAATTGGTGAGTACGGCAGGGCACGGGTGAGGACAACCAAGCGCTCGGAGCCAGGCGGCCGAGCGATGACGCAGTTTGTTGAGAAGGCGACAAGTCCTCGAACCCCTCGGTGAAGGTGCCCGACTTCGCGGGGCGGCTCTAGGCGTGCGTTCGCGAGGGAGCAAGACCGGCCAGCCATCGGCACAGTGGCCCTCCGGCTACAGAATGAAAGTGCTTACCGTGGGGTTCCACCGCTGAGTGGCGGAGACACGGTCTCCGATGACTGCTCGCCTCCCTCTATGAAGCAGCGGCCGAATCCCTCAGGGCGGCGGAGCCGAGCCGAAGATCGAGCCGGGTTGACCAGGAGTGGCTTACCTTCTCGTCGCCAGCCACAAGCACCGTCTCGCTCTACTCGATCGAGAGTCGACGCCTCTACAGGCCTGTCTTCAGGGCGGCAAGCCTCTGATACGAAGCGAGCAGGCGCGCCTGGCTGATCCGGCCGTCGGAGGCGGCGCCGAGCAGCGATCCGTAGACGCTGCGCGAGGCGGCCTCGGAGCCGGTCAAGAGGATCAGGTCTGTTCCGGCCCTGGCGGCTCGGATCGCTAAAGGGTCGGTGGCGATACCGCGCGCGTGCGCGGCGCCGTCCAGAGAGTCGGTGATGGTCACGCCCTGGAAGCCGAGCTCGCCGCGCAGCAGGCTGGTCGCGATCGCCCGCGACCAGCCGGCGGCGTGATACCGATCGTAGGCGTCGTAGACGGCATTGGAGAGCATGATCAGCGGAATGTGGTTCGCGACCGCCCGCCGGTAAGGCTTGAGTCCCGTGGCGAGCTGGCTTTTCGTCGCAGTGATGTGGACGGCAAAGTCGTCGGTGTTCCGCGTCGCGAAGCCGAGGCCGGGAAAGTGCTTCATTGTGGCGAGTGCACGGCCGTCGCCGAGACCGAGGGCGAATGCGTTGGCGAGGCGCGCCGTCTTCCAAGCGCCAAACGACCACGTGCGGCCCTGCCGATACATGAACGATGCCGTCGAGGCTGGGACATCTGCGACGGGGGCGAAGTCGGTGTTGACGCCAAGGTCGAGCAGGGCGAAGCCCGTTCTCCGACCCTGCCTGCGCGCCCTCTCGCTCGACCCGAGCTCGCCCATCTGCCACGGCGAGAGTGTCGGTGGTATCCAAGAGACCGTCTTGACGGGTCCACCCTCCTGGTCGACGGCGATCAAGAGCCTCGGTTGGCTGCCGTCAGCCGCCGCATGCTGGAGCTTGCTCGTGATCGCGCGCAGTTGCGCAGCCGAGGGAAAGTTGTAGCGGTGGATAAGGACGCCGCCGATGCGTCCCAGGCGCGCGCGTCTGAGCAAGGACGCCGAGGGTGTGCTGCCGTCCATGCTGACGACGAGTTTCTGGCCGATCATCTGCTTCAGCGACGGCTCTGAAGCGACCGCCGCCGCGGATGACGTCGACGCGGTCAAGGCTGCCACGACAAGGCCAAGGGCCGCGAGGCGCGAGAGCCGCGTCTTTCCGTAACAGCCTTCCATACGTGGAAGCCGGCGCGGTCGGAGATCCCGCTTCCCAGCTTCGCCGCTGCCGCAGATGATGGAGGCAAGGGCGAGAGCGGAGATAGGTGCCTTCGTCACGCGTCTGATGTCCCGGGACAATGTAACTCGGCGGGCAGGCCTAATCACGCGCGCCTGAGGCCGGTCCCTTGGGCTGAGGATACAGCGGCGACCGTAGCGATAATCGGGGGGTGGAAGAGCGGCGCACGAGCCCCGTCGAGCTGTTGTGGGACCTCGTGTTCGTGTTCGCGTTGACCCAGGTCACGACCCTCCTCTCGCGCGACTTATCGTGGCCCGGCTTCGGCCGCGGGATGCTCGTGCTGGCCCTCGTCTGGTGGGCATGGTCGGCGTACGTGTGGGCAGCGAACGCCGAGCAGGAGGAGTCCTACGTGCTGCGCGGCGTCTTGCTGGTGGGGATGGTGCTGATCTTCATCGCCGGCCTCTCGCTGCCGCACGCGTTCGGCGACCGGGCCACGCTGTTCGCCTGCGCGTATGCCGGCGTCCGCTTGCTGCACCTGGCCCTCTACGCACACGCATCGAGGCGCGGCCGCGCCTCGTGGTCGGCGATTGCCGGGTTCGCCACGACCGTCGGGATCGGCATGACACTCCTCATTGTCGGCTCGTTCCTCGACGAGCCGGCACGGGTTCTGCTCTGGACGCTGGCGGCTGCGATCGACTACGCGGGTCCTGCCTGGCTCACTCGCGAGCGCCTTCGCGGCCTGCAGCGGGTGGCAGTCGCTCATTTCGCTGAGCGTTACAGCCTGTTCGTGATCATCTGCCTGGGTGAGTCGATCGTCGCGATCGGCCTGAGCGCGAACGAGCGGCCTATGGAGGCGGATCTGATCGCTGCCGTGGCCCTGGGCCTGCTCGCGACCATCGGCCTGTGGTGGACGTACTTCGACCGCTTCGCGAGCACGGCGGAGGCGCGGCTCCGTAATGACGACGACCCCGTGCTGGCGGCAGCCGACGGCTACAGCTACCTCCATCTCGTGATCGTCGCCGGAATCATCATCTTCGCAGTGGGCGTGAAGGTGACCATCCACGACCTCGGCGAGACCCTCTCCGACGCCGCGCGCCTCGCCCTCTGCGGCGGACTCGCTTTGTACCTGCTCGGGAACGTGGCCTTCCAGCTGCGGATGGTAGGCGTGGTGAGTTACCCGAAACTAGCGGGTGCCGTCGGGCTGCTCGCGGTGTTCGCCCTTGGCGGCGGGCTCTCCGCGCTGTGGGTGATGGCCCTCGCCACGCTTGTGCTCGCGGCGCTGTGCGCGCTGGAGACGCTCGAGCCGGCGTTAGGTAGCTAGCCATCAGGCTCGGGTCCTGTCGAGGTGCTGTAGGAGCTCATGGGCGGCAAGCTCGACCTCCTTGTGACGCCACTCGGCTGCCCGGTACTGGCAAGCGATCAGACCCATCCGATGGACGCGCCGGAAGTCCCCATAGACGAATGCGTATCGCGCCTTGGTCTCGTCGTTGGGGCCCTCAGTGAGTCCCAGGTGCCATGCGGCATAGTCATCCCATGAGTGCAACTCCAGGAAGGCGTTCTCGTCGTCGGCACTCGGTTGAACCTCGTTCCACACACTTTCGAGCACGTATTGGTGTGCGTCGATGAGCCGTCTTGCGTGCGCTACGGCGTGCTCATTGACTGTGTATGAGGCCATGGCCCCATTCTGACCAAGTCGTGGCCGCCCTCAGAGGGCTTACCGCGGGATCGCAGTAGGAACACGGGGCCGAGAACCGAGCGATCGTGTTGCTCGGCGCGCTCGATCAGGACAGCGCAGGCCTCGAGGGCCTCGAGGTGGGGTGCCTCTTCCTCGGAGACGCCGGCGAGGATCTCCACCTCGGCGCCCTGGAAGACGTTGACGACGAGCGCGGCCAGAGCGCGCGGGGAGAGCGGAAGCTCGACCTCCTGGCGCTCGATCCATGCGGCAAAGACGTCCTCGAGGAGCCGGCGCCAACCGGTCAGCGCTTCCCGCCAGCGACCGGCGAGCTCCTCGTCTGCAAGACCGGCGGCCCAGAGCTCCCAGAGAATGCGGACGAAGCCCGAGTCGAGGTGCCTCTCTGAGGTAGGCGCTAGCGCTCCGCCACTTCTCCGCGAGGGGTTCCGGCCCGACGTGAGAGCAGTCGCTGGCGCTCGAGCAGACGCTCGTTCTCGTGCTCGAGAACGGCGACGAGGAGTCCACGCTTCCCGCCGAAGTGATAGTGGACGAGCGACAGCTGCACGCCAGCCTGCTCGGCGACAGCGCGCATCGTCGTGCGGCGTAGCCGCGCTCGCGCAGGACCTCGCGGGCGGCAGAAAGGATCTCCCGTCGCGTCGCGGCGCCCCGGGCTGCGCGCAGGTCGGTTCTCGCATTCGCAGAGCTTGACGTTCTCGGCACGGGGAGATAGTTTATCGGTCGTACGACCAAAGAACAAGCGAGAGGAAGAAGTGTTGCGGGCGCTAGAGCCTGAGAAGAAGGGGTTCGTCGACCGAGACGGCGTCCGGATCTACTGGGAGCGGTTCGGCGAGGGCGAGCGTACCGTCACGCTTCTCCCGACCTGGAACATCATCCACTCCCGCTGCTGGAAGATGCAGGTCCCCTACCTCGCGCGCCACGCCCGCGTCGTCACCTTCGATCCGCGAGGCAACGGTAAGAGCGACCGCCCCGTCAGCGGGTACAGCCTCGACGACCACTACCGTGACGCACTCGCCGTCCTCGGGGCGGCCGGCGTCGAGCGGACTGCGGTGTTCGGGCTCTCCGACGGCTGCTTTCCGGCGACGATGCTCGCCGCTCTCCGTCCTGACCTCGTCGAGCTCCTCGTCCTGGTCGGCTTCGGACCCGGTTCGCGAGAACCCAGCCGGGAATTCTGGCAGGCGCGAGATCGGTACGAAGGCTGGGAGAAGAACAACGCCGTCTACTGGCGTAGAGCACTACGAGAGCTTTCTCTGGTGGTTCTTCGCGCAGGTCTTCAACGAGCCCACTCGACGAAGCGGATCGAGGACTCGCGTCGCTGGGGGCTCGAGACGACTCCGCGAGATCCTCGTCGCCCAGGAGCGCGAGTACGACCGCTCGGCGATCATCCCGCTTCTGCCGGAGATCTGCTGCCCGACGCTCGTCGTCAACGGATCCGAGGACGAGATCACCCCGCTCGCGGGCGCGATGGCGGGGCGAGACGCGATCGCGGGCGCGAAGCTCGTCGTCATCGAGGGCGGGGGGCACTGCCAGCTCGCGCGCGACCCGGTGAAGTTCAACCTGCTCGTGCGCGACTTCCTCGACGGCGGCGAGCGGCCGAGCGAGCGGCGGATAACGCGCTCGCTCGCACCGCTCTCGCCCGCGCGCGCTCTACATCTCGAGCGCGATCGGCCTCGGCCACGCGCAGCGGGACCTCGCGATCGCGCGCGAGCTTCGGAGGCTCAGGCCGGATCTAGAGATCGTCTGGCTCGCCCAGGATCCGGTGACGCGTGTGCTCGAGACGGCCGGCGAGACGGTGCACCCGGCCTCGAAGCTCATGGCGAACGAGTCGGCGCACATCGAGTCGGAGATGGGCGAGCACGACCTGCACGCCTTCCAGGCCTGGCGCGAGATGGACGAGATCCTGCTCGCGAACTTCATGCTCTTCCACGACGTCGTCCGCGACGACCGCTACGACCTCTGGCTCGGCGACGAGTCCTGGGAGCTCGACTACTACCTGCACGAGAACCCGGAGCTTGAGATCGGCGCCCGTACGTCTTCATGACCGACTTCGTCGGCTGGGTGCCGATGGACGACAGCTGGCTCGCGCGAGGCGGTCGTCGCAGCGGATTACAACGAGAGAGAACATCCGCCACGTCGAGCGCTACCCGTACGTGCGGGACGCGGCCGCTCTTCATCGGCTCGAAGGAGGACATCGTGCCGCGCCACTTCGGCCCGGATCTGCCCTTCATGCCGGACTGGATCGAGCGCCACTTCGAGTTCCCGGCTACGTGCTCCGTTCGATCCGGCCGATTTCGCAGACAGCGAGCGGCTCCGCCGAGAGCTTGGCTACGACCCCGAGCGGCCGCTGATAGTGGCGAGCGTGGGTGGCTCGGGCGTGGGGATTCATCTTCTCCGGCGCATAGCCGCCGCCTTCGCGGGAGCTTCGCAAGGACGCTCCCGAGAACACGTTTGCTCCTCGTCTGCGGGCCGAGAATAGACCGAGCGAAGATAGAGCAGGTGGAGGGTATGGAGGTAGTCGGTTATGTTCACGACCTTTAGCATCTTGGCGTGCTGCGACCTTGCAGTAGTACAAGGGGCCTGACGACGACGATGGAGCTCATAGCCAACATAGGCACTTCATCTACATCACGCTTCACAACACTTAGAGCAGAACACCACTGCGGGGTTCGATAGCCGACGGCAGGACGACGTGAGGTTGCGTTCGAGGTCAACTTGACGCGGCCGTGGTGTTGATACGCCACTCGAGAAACCGTCGTGCCGCCGGTGGACTGCTGTGGATCCGTCGGGCTTTCTGGCGCTGGGCGTGCGCTGTCTCTGCGCGCGTGAATGTCCACCCGAGCGTCGCAAGACGACGCGCCATCAGAAGCGTACGGAGCTCCTGGACGTGCTCGTCCGGCAAGGCGCCGACCGAGCGATACCCCGCGACCAGCGACTGCCCGCGCTCCGCAAACCCGGACTCGTCTTCGAACGGGTACAGCGCGCTTGCCAAGTCGTAGAGGTACCAGCTTGGCCCGCTGTCGTCGAAGTCGATGACGACCGTCGTCCCGTCGGGCCGTACGAGCACATTCTCGAAGCCCAGGTCGGCGTGGATGAGCCCGTAGCGATCCTCGCTCTGGCCCAGGGCACGCAGCCGCTCCCGCACCGCCTCACGGGCGGCCTGGAGGAGCCGCACATCCTCCACGCTCCAGATGTCGGGAGGGAACGGGTTGCCCCAGCGCGGACAATCCCCCACCAACGCCTCGGCATCCCATGCGGGGCGGACAAAACCCTGCGGCTTCCGCCAGCGCCGCCCGTGCTCGTGGATCCGGGCCATGATCTCGCCCAGCCGCATCCACGCGCCCATACTGTCCACCTCGGGAAGTGGAACCCCCTCCACCCATGTGAATGCGACAGCCGCTCGCACGCTTCCTTCTCGGTGCGGAACCAGCTGGACTGTGTCGCCGTCTCGGCCGGGTATCACGGCAGGTGTGGCGACCCCTTTCTCGTTCAGGCTGCGCATCCACGAGATCTCGGAACGGATCGCGTCGATCGACTGATACCCGGGCCGCGCGAGCCGCAATGCCCAGTCACCTTCCGGCCGCAGCACCCGGTAAGTGGTGTTCTCGCCGTGCCGGACGAATTCGAGGCGGGAGGACGGATCCGCGGAGTAGCGCGCCAGTGCTGCCGAGGCGAGCTCCGCTTCCGCGGCGCCCGCTACGCCGAGCGGCTGCTGCCCCTGGGGCGTCAAGGGCGGGTCTTGGAGGTCATGCGATGACGCTTCGGCACCGGGCGGTCGACGTCCTTGACCCGAGCTAGCGCCTCTTCGAGCCGTTCGAGTGCCCCGTCGGCCGATCGGGCATCGAGGAGCAGCCCGGGCTTGAACTGCAGAACTGACTGGTCGAAACCGGACGCGATCGCCCACACGCCAAGGGCGAAGAGCTCCTGCTGGAGGAAGACGGCGCCGTTCGGATGCTCCACACGCAGTCCGATCACGAGGCCGGTCTGACGCACCTCGGTGAGATACGGCTGTCGCGCGCGGATCTCGGTCAAGGCCGAGTCGAACCGCTCGATCAGGCCGGCAATCATGGCCTGCGTCTCCGGCCTCGTCGTGATCTCGAGCACCTTCTGCGCCACCCGGCAGCCGATCTCTGCGCCTCCGAAGGTCGACACGTGGCCCCAGCCGTACTCGTGCAGCCAGCCGGCCACGCGCTCACTCATCACCGTCGCCGCAATCGGGTACATCCCTCCCGAGAGCCCTTTTGCCGTCACGAGGATGTCCGGCTGAACGCCGAAGCGCTCGACGCCCCAGAGGCGACCGGTGCGTCCAAGGCCGGTCTGGACTTCATCGGCGATCAGAAGGGTGCCGTGCTCGTCGCACAGAGCCCGCACGGCGCCGAGGTAACCCTCCGGCGGCACCGGAAATCCGGAGGTTGCGGGAACAGTCTCGAGGATGACGGCGGCCACGTCGTCCCGTGCGAGTGCCGCAGCCATCGCATCCAGGTCGGCGAAGGGCACCTTGGCGAAGTCGGGTGAGTCAGACAGGAAGTACCGGGCAGCGGCGTCTTCCCCGGCTGCTCCGGCAAGCCCGGTCCGACCGTGGTAGCCGGCAACGAGACCGACCACCCGTCGCCGGCCAGTCGCGCGGCGCGCCGTTTTGATTGCCACATCATTGGCCTCACCGCCACTGGGCACGAGCACGGAATACGTGAGGTCACCGGGAGTCAGTCGAGCGAGCTGCTCAGCCAGCTCGGCGCGCGCCAGGCTGGAGAAATGGTGGTTACCGATGTCGAGCTCCCGAGCGGCGAGAACGAGCGTCTCGACGATTTCCGGGTTGCGATGCCCGAGGTTGAACGTCCCACCGTTCAAATGGAAGTCGAGCAGCTCGTGTCCAGACAGGTCCCAGAGGCGGTAGTCCTCGCGACGACCGACGACCAGCTGCGTGCCGAGGTCGTCCCAGACCTCCACGCGGTGCGGAGCAAGGAAACGACGCGTCAGCTCGAGCACTCGATCCTTGTCGCCAACGCTTGCCATCGACGCGATGGTGCCACGGTTCGGGGGTGGTCCGGCGAGAGAGTTGTTGACGGGCGGTGAGAGCGCTCCCTATGTTGTGACGTCCAGCCGGCGCGCAGGACCGAAGCAACCGTGAGCGTGTCATGAGCACGATCCAGCTGTATGCCCTCCATTGCGGCGGAGATCTCATGACGATGGCCGCCTTCGACCCGTTCGATCCGGAGCCGGCGAAAAAGGTCTACAACCCCTATTTCCTCTACGTCGTCAAGCATCCGTCGGGCACGCTCGTGTTCGACAGCGGCGCTCATCCGAAGCTCGCCACGGATCCCGAGTCGCGCCTTGGTGAGGCCGCGGCCGACTTCGAGGTCACGCTCAGCCCGGAAGACCACATCGAGCGGCGGCTCGCCGCTATTGGGCTGCGCCCGGACGACGTCGACCTTGTCGCCCAGTCCCACCTCCACTTCGACCACGCCGGCGGACTCGAGTGGCTGAAGCATGCGCCCGTCCTCGTGCAACGGGAGGAGCTGTCCTTCGCCATGGATCCGCCCGTGTATCAAGAGGCGATCTACGTCCGCGACGACTACGACGTCGGGCTGAACTGGCGGCAGCTCGACGGTGACCACGACGTCTTCGGCGACGGTCGCGTGACGCTCATCTCCACGCCCGGACACACGCGGGGTCACCAGTCTCTTCTCGTGCATCTGGACGGACAGACGGTCTTCCTGCTCGCGGACGCCGCCTATCTGCTCGCGAAAATGCGCTCTCGCAAGCTGCCGGGCATTCTCTGGAGCCCGGACGCGACGATCGCGACGTGGGATCGGATCGAGGAGATCGAGCGCAGCGAGAACGCCCACTTGATGACGACGCATGAGCTCGACTACGAGACCAGCGTCCGACTCGCGCCTGCGGGCTGGTACGAGTAGCTCCTCCCGCGGCCATGCGCGTTCAAGCGACCGCGAGGGCCGGATCGTCCGGCCCTCGCGGTCGCTTTGCCTCTAGGCCGGCTCGACCGGCCGACGCCGCTGGCTGGCTGCGGCGAAGGCGGCGGCCGTGATCGCGATCCCACCGAGCCCGGCTAGCCCGGCGATTTCAGCACCCGAGAGTCCGTCGCCCGGGGCGGCGAACGCTGGGCCTTGATCCGAAGCGGGAACGGGTTTCGGTCCCGCCCCACCGATCGCCACGGCGGGCGATTCACCGCCCGACGCGGCCACTGCACCACCGATCGGCTGATCGGCCGTCGAGATGGCAGCGCCCGTCGTCTCCGCCGGTGACTGGTCTCCCGACGCAGCGACGGCACCACCGATCGGCTGATCGGCCGTCGAGATGGCAGCGCCCGTCGTCTCCGCGGGTGACTGGTCTCCCGACGCGGCCACCGCACCACCGATCGGCTGGTCTGTCGTTGAGACGGCAGCACCGGTCACCTCTGCGGGGGACTGATCCCCCGCCGCGGCCACGGCACCGCCGATAGCGGCGGCCGGCTGGCCGGAGCTCGAGCTCCCTCCACCGGCGACCATCCCTTGCGCGCTGCCCACCGCGGCGGTCGCGGTGGCGACCGCGACGCTCAGGACGAGCGCCTTCTCTCGCAGGCCGTGGCCCTCGACGTCGGCGTCGGTGAGCGCGTCCTGGAGCTCCTCCCGGTCGAAAGCGATCGCGATTCGGTCGCCCTCGGTCGTGCGGAGCACCTCCTCGAGATCCGGCGGATCCCAACGGACGCCGAGCGTGTGTGCCTCGACGTCGCCCTGCCGTGCGACGTCGAGGATCAGCTCGGTCGACTCTTTGGAACGCAGTGCCTGCTCGATCTCGCTTCGATCGAGCACGGCTGCGACTCCACGACCCTCGAGGTTTCCAGGCTCGACAAGCCTGGCGGTTCCAGTCGCGTAGTCCATACGCCTCCTTCCGCTCATGGCCCACCACAGCGTGGGGCCTTACGTGTCATGACGCACGAATCGCTTCCGATCTTCCCACCGACTTGCTCGCGCGTCAACGCACCCGGACACCGCTGCGGTGCGAGTCACGGCGGCTGCCCATGTTGGGCTCCGCGGAAGCGCACCTGGCCTGGGTTGCGGGGCTCGCAGATAACAACCCGAGGCCAGCTCGGGGTCGGGCACCCCGCTAGCGCGAGGAGGTCTGCCCGCTGCGCGTCATGCGCCCGAGGAGCTGCCGCACGGTCTCCCGCACCTGCGCGTCCTCTGTGTGCCACACCTGCTCGACGAGCGCTGCGAGGACGTCCCGGATCCCGACGATCCCGAGCAGGTTCTCGTCCTCGATCACGGGCAGGTGCCGCACTCGGTGCTCGCCCATGAGGCGGGCTGCTGCGGGGATCTCGTCGTCTGGAGAGATGGCCACCAGGCGCGTCGTCATCACGTCCGCGACCGGAACCTCGTCGAAACGCGCGCGCCGGCCCGCCAGGCGGAGGACGTCGCGCTCCGTAAAGATGCCGACGATGCGCGGGCCCTCGCAGACCGCGACGGACCCCACGTTCTCATCGAGCATCCGCCCGATCGCAGTCTGGACGGAGTCCTGCGGGGACACCCGCACTAGCCGCAAGTCCATGACATCGACGATCGGCAACTCAGCTTCTCTCAGTGGCGTTCAGAGAGCCTACGCCCTCCGAGGCGCGGCAGCACAGCTCCGGGGCTTTCGTAGACGCCGGCAAGTGCCCGCTTGACACGGTCGTCGCTCCTCGCCTGCTCGAGGAGGCAGTCCGTAACGCGTGCCGCCACACGCGTCGCAAGCTCCTCGACGACGGCGCGCTGGTCGGGCGTCAGCGCCTGGAGGCGGCCGTCGGCTCGTTCGAGCTCCGAGCCCGAGACGGCGGCCGCATGACTTCGGAGCCTTGCGCGCACGCTCATGCGGCGGGCGCCGTCGCTCGCGGCTCCGGCACCCGCTCTGGGACCCGCCCCGGTTCGCGGCGGCGCCCGACGACTGTGAAGCCTGCGAACATGAGCCCGATCCCCACGAGCTCACCCAGGTAGACGAAGGAGTAGTCGCCCGCGCGCGAGAGACCGGTCGCAGCCGCGACCACCAGAGCGCCACCGGCGATCCACAGGTTCGCGCGAACGCGCTGGTGCCGCACGATCGAGAGCACCGAGCAGCCGATCAGCGCGAGCGTCCCGAGCGAGTTGAGCGCGACCGCCCAGAGGAAGGCGTGACCTGCGAGAGCCCCGTTCACGGGAGGGCGACCGCTCGGGGCGCGCAGGAGCTCCGTGGGATCGACGTGTGCGAGGAGGACGGACACCGTCGCGGCCAGGGTTGCCACGGCCAGCGCGCCGGCGAGCGCGTCACGTCCCCGCCGTGGGAGGAGGAGCCAGGCGGACCCGGCACCGAGGTATGCGACGGCGAGCACTCCGCCGGCGAGGTAGTAGGCGCGGAAGAGTGCGGGGCTCCAGCCGTGGCGCTGCGCGAGCGCCTCGCAGGTGGTGGCGACCGAGAAGAGTGCGAAGCCGGTCGCCCACAACGCCTTCTGTCCTGCCGGCCTCCGGACGAGGGATCGGAGGAGGAGTAGCGCGAAAAGCGCGGCGAGGAGCGAGGCGGCGACGGGTAGGACCGCGTCCAGGACCGCGGGCGCGGTCGCATGTGGGCGACGGGCGATAGCCGTCACGGCCTCGCCGGGGTCGACCACACGGAGATAGGAGTAGTCGCGTCCTCCGAACATGCCCTCGTGGCTCGCTACGAAGAGGTACCGGCCAGGCGCCAGGCGCCGGGCCGGCGTGAGCTCGAGGATTCTCGAGGAACGGCTCTGCATCGCGAGCGGCACGGAGCTCCCGTGCGTGAGGTCGAAGAGCTGGTAGGCGCCGGTCCGGTCGATTGCAGCCGCGCGCACGACCAGCGAGCGCACGTCGTCTGCGTGCAGGCGCAGCGCGTCGGAGGGGAACCGCTCCTGCGGGTCGCGCCAGGCGAAGAGCTTGATCGTGCCCCGTGGGGAGGTGAGGAACTGCCCCGTGATCTCGGACGTGAATCCCGTTTGGTATGAGTAGCGGACGGAGCTTCCGCCGATGCCGGTCACGGCCGGGACGAACGGGATCGATGCGAGCAGGAGGCCGATAGCGCCGAGGGCGACGCTCACACGCGTCCGGTAGCCGCCGCGCAGCCGGCGGCGCCGGCGAGGCGGGGCACCGAGTAGCCGAATGCGTCGGCGGCGCTGGGCGCGGTACAAAAACGCGGCCGAGACGAGGGTGCTCGTCGGTAGCCAGACGAGCTCCGGGGCGATTCCCAATCCTTGGAACGGAACGTCAGCGTAGGGCGTCGAGGCGAGGGGGATGAGCGCCCAGGCGACGCCTGGCCCAGCGAGGAGGAGGATCGTGGCGGTGAACGGGAAGCCCGCGAAGAGCCAGCCAACACCCGGGAAGCCGAGCAGGCCCATCGGCAGCTCGTACGCAGCGATCGCGGCCGGACTTCGCCGGCGCACCCGCTTGGGGATGCGGCCCGTATAGATCGAGGGGACGGCCGCGACGGCCCGGAGGCCGGCGTCGCGGTAGGGAGCGGTGAGGCTCCACACCGCAGCCGCGAAGGCGCCGAAGCCGGCGAGCACCGCGAGCGCGGCCGGGACGAGCACGAGCGCCTGCCAGGGCTCGAGCGCGGCGACGGCGTGTCCGTACGTCTCTCCGCCCGCAACCCGGCTCGCGGCGAGGGCCGAGAGCCCGATCCCGGCCGCGTAGTAGACGGCCACGCCTCCCGCGGCCGGCCCAAGGATGAACCTTGCGCGCCGGGGCCATTCCCGCACTGCGAGCTCGGCGAGCAGCAGCATCGCGAGCCCAACGAGGATGACCATGAGCCCGCCGAGCATGTTGAGCTGCGCGTGCAGGTTGACGACGACCTCGCCCGCCTCTCCTCCCCGCTCGAGCAGCTCGTTCACGGCCGGCAAGGCCTGCACCGGCCCCTGGAGCGTCCCGACCGCCAGGGCTCCGCATCCCGCCAGTACGAAGGCCCGGGCCGGTCCGCGAGCGGGCAGCACTGCACGCACGACCGTGGCGAGGAAGAGCCAGAATCCGAGGAGCATCGCCGTCCCCCCGGTCATGATCAGGACCGCGTGGAGCGGAGTCGCCTCCTCGGCCTGTTCTGGTGTCAGGCCGCCGTCGACGACGAGCCGGCCCTCGTGGAGCCCGAGGTAGAGCGCGGCAGCATAGAAGGCGAGCGACCCGCCGAGGAGCGCGGCGAAGCAGGCGTTGGCGAGGCGTCGCGAGGGGGGCACGGCGCCGAGCAGGGGCAGGAGGTAGAAGAGGACGCCGGCCGTCAGCATTGTCAGACCGGTGACGAGGTTCACGTGGGCGTGGCTGATCGGATCGATCCATTCGCCCGCGTGCCCGGCGCGGAAGAGCCAGTCGGCACGTGCCGGCTGCACCTGGATCACGCCCTGCACCGTTCCGACCGTCAGCCCGGCGGCGCCGGCGCCGAGGAACTTCCAGAGGTGACCGGCCGGCTTCGGACATCGGACGAGACGGCCCTGGAACGCCGTCAGCATCACGTTCGCCGCGAAGCACCAGTAGCCGATGCCCATCACGCCTGCGCCCATCCCGACCGGGACCCGGTAGAGCTTGCCCATGTGCTCCTTGGCCGCCTCGTACTCCCAGCCGTGGGCGACCAGCCGGCCCATCGCGATCCCATTCGCCACGAGGGCGATGTAGAAAACGAGAAGGCCGGCCGCCGTAAACCAGAACGCGCCGTGGGCCAGCCCCTCGCTTGCGAGCGGGCGCCCCACGATCCGCGGGAGGGCGTACCAGGTGAGGCCCGAGACGATCAACGTCCCGCCCCCGATGATCATCACATGTGTGTTCGAGAGGTCGCGGACGAGGTGACCCGGGTAGCCCGCCTGGGCGAGCCAGTCGGCTACCCAGGGGAGGTTCTTCGCCACCATGTGGAGGCTTCCAAGGACGAGAAAGCCGCCTCCGGCGATGAAGTACTTGGGCAGCCTGCGATCGTGCGCGGCCAGCTGCTCTTCGGGGTAGGGCTCGGTCCGGATCGGCGGCTCCTTCCCGGGCAGGAGACGCCACAGTGCGGCCAGGACCACGACCCCGAAGGCCGCGAAGGTGAGGAACTGCAGCGTCGACAGATCCTGCGTGTACACGGCAGCCGCCGCTAGCGCAGGCCGGGCTCGAGGAAGTAGATGACCAGCGTCCAGGCCAGGTAGAGCACGGCCATCACCGCGAGGATGACCCACGCCCGCGAGACGGCGCGACGCGAGTGGCGCACGTCCTCGCCCACGTCGCGGTAGCCCATGAGTGGCCGCGCCGGGCGGCCCGAACGGCGAGGCTCGCGGGCCATCAGAAGACCTTCTCCATCGGCAGGCTCCTCTCGATTTCGAGGCCGTCGCCGACGTCGGCGAGCAGCCGTTCGAACGTGTAGCCGCGCTCGAGGAACGCCTCGAGCTGGACGTAGGTATCCCAGGTCGTGTAGCAGAGGACGCGCACGTCGCCTCCGGCCTCGACGCGAACGAAGACGTCGAAGCCCTGGCAGCCGGGGTACTCCTGGACGTGACCCTTGAGCGCCTGGAGGGAGGCGTAGAGCGCCGGCCATTCGGCGGCCGGGACGAGGGCCTCGGTAGCGCTCGAGTAGGCGACGTACGGCGGCGCGGCGGTCATCAGAACTTCTGTCCCCAGACGAGGTGCCCGACGATGAGTGCGACTGCGAACACGACGATCATGCCGGTGAAGAGGA
Source organism: uncultured Actinomycetes bacterium (assembly GCA_963737615.1). Lineage (GTDB taxonomy): Bacteria > Actinomycetota > Thermoleophilia > Gaiellales > Gaiellaceae > DASQGA01. The sequence continues at coordinate 93,148 of CAVTTI010000013.1, forward strand.
GGAAGAAGCCGGTCGCCGGGCCGGCCGCCTCCGTCGTCCAGCCGCCGAAGCTGTCGAGGGGGTAGATCCCCTCGCGGTGCCGAGTCGTCCGATACTGCCGCACCCAGAGGAGGAGTACCACGGCGAGGACGATGAGGAAGCCCCAGAGCCAGGCGAGCGAAAGCCAGTCGACGTGCCAGGTCTCGACACGGCCCTGCGATTCGTGGTGGCCCTGCAGGTAGAGGTAGAAGTCCCGGGCGTCGTTCGGCGAGTCACCGCTCGGCATCGACATCGTCCCACTCCTCCTCGTCGAAGGCCCATTCGGGCGTGTAGTAGTCCTCCTCGTGAATCCGGAGCGGGATGCTCGCCTGCTGCTCCAGGTTATGGAAGTGCCCCGCCTTCCAGGCCCAGACGAAACCGGCGAGCGCGACGCCCGCGAAGATGAAGAAGGTCTCGAGCATCCAGTCGACCATCACCCAGCGCGACTGGTCGGTCTCGGGCGCCTCGTGTGCCCAGGCCGCCGCGGGCGCCATGAGCGCGGCGAGAACGACGAGCATGAGGATGCCGAGACCGCGTCTCATTGCTGGCCCGGAACGGTCGGCGGGATCGCCTTTTGCGCCTCGGGCGGCAGCTTGGCGCCACGCGCCTTCGCCTCGGCCCAGGCCCGGTCGAGAAGATCCTGGTAGATCGACTGGATCCCGGCGGCGGCGTTCTCGAGGTCGAGCGGCGTCTCGAGGCCGTCGACCAAGACCTTGTCACCCGGGGCGAGGCCGGGGAAGATCCGCATCGCCTCCTGCATGTAGGGATCGGTGGCCGGTTCCTCGGCGAAGGACGCGTTGCCTTCGAGGGGCTGGTTCTTCGCGACCCAGGCGAGCAGCTCCTCGCTCGGCTTCCAGACGATGTAGTCCTCCGGCTCGGGGACGACATTCGGGTCGAGCGTCCCGTTCGGGATCGTCTTCAAGAAGAGGACGACCCGCCAGATGTCGTCCACTGACAGCCGCTCGCCGAAGTTCTCCATCGCCGTCCCCGGCCACCCGTGCAACACCCGGTAGTAGAAGTCGCCGGGGCCGGTGTCTGCGCCGCAGCACTGGTCGTCTGCATCGTCGAACGGGAGCGGCGGCGGTGAGAGGAAGCTCGCGGCGGGCCCCTTGCCGTTCCCGTTCACGTTGTGGCAACCGCCGCAGCGCTGGAGATAGATCTCCTTGCCGCGGAGCAGGTTGGCCTCGGTCACGGGGAGCGGGTTGCCGGCAAGCCAGTAGCTCCGGTCGATCTGAGCGAGGTTCGGCGCCTCCGGGAGCTGGTCCTTCGGGACGATGCTGGGCGCACCCTCGACCGGCTCCTGCTCTTTGACGATCGGCTTGTTCGCTCCCTGGAACCCTTTGTAGGGCTCGGGAAACGCCTGCACCGTCAGGACGAGGTGCTTGGCGTAGAGCTGTCCGGCGTAGCGAAGGAGACCCGACTTGCCGCTCCGGGTCTCGACGTACGTGACGAGCTGCTCGACCTGGCTGTCCGAGAACAGCGCCTTCATTGGCGGCATGAGCGAGAGCGGGTCGGCGAAGCGCGGGTCGTAGAAGTGCATGCGCTGCCAGTCGTCCGGGTGCCAACCGGACTCCTGCGAGAGGTCGGGCCCCGTCCGCTCGGTGCCGAGCAGGTTTGGCGACTGGTCGCTCCCGTAAAAGTCGCCTGGCTGGGATACCTTCGGGTAGAGGAAGTAGAGCCCAGCTCGCACATCCTGCGGCCGCGAGTAGCCGGAGTGACAGACGTAGCAGCCGTTCGATGCGAAGAGGTTCCGGCCCTTCACTGCCTGGTCGGAGAGCGGCGCCCAGTCGTCCGAGGGCGGCGGGTCGAACGTGTTGATCGGAAGGACGACGACTATGAAGACGACGGTGAAGAACGCGATCAGTCCACCCAGGCCGGCGACCAGCGGGGTGATGAGCATCCGCTCGGGGGGATGGGGCGCCCAGCCTCGCGGAGCCCGGCGGCCGTCCTCGTCCTCGCGGGGGTCGTCGTCCGCCACGACGCTATCCCGGGAGCGGAGGCACGACCGCCTCCGCCACCCTCATTGTCTCGGTTCGACGGCGATCCTCCGTGTTCGTGAATATGGTCATGCCGACGTTCACGATCTGCACGATCCCGGAGATCACGATCATGGCCCCGAAGATCCCGCGCGCGATGTAGTAGGCGTGGAGTTGCGGGAGGACGTTGACCTCGGGGATCCCGTCGGCCCAGCTGAAGCCCTGCTGGAAGCCCGCGAGCGTGAGCACGCTGAAGAAGCCGGTGAAGCCGACGGTGATGAGCCAGTACTGCCATTCCGTGAGGGTCCGGCTCCAGAGGGGGCGCGCCCAGACCTGGGCGACGATGTAATCGATCACGCCCATCCCGAGGATCGTGAAGGCCCCGAGCAAGGCAAGGTGCGCGTGCGCGACGACGAAGTTCGTGAAATGCTGGAGCTTGTTGAACGGCTGGATTGCCTCGAACGCGCCCTGGATGTTCACAAGGAAGTAGAAGAAGAACGCGGTCAGGGTGAAGCGCAGGGGTAAGTTCGTGAAGAACTTCTCCCAGTTGCCTTTCATCGTCCCGAGGATGTTGATCGTGAACGCGAGGACCGGGATGAGCAGCGCCCACGACGACACTTCGGCGATCGTCTTCAGCCAGGAGGGCGTTGGCGACTGCAGGATGTGGTGGTCGCCTACCCCCGTGTAGAGGAACGCCATCCCCCAGAACGAGATGAGCGAGAGGGTATAGCTCGCGAGAGGCGTGTTCGTGATCCGCGGGACCATGTAGTACGTGATCGCGAGCAGCATCGGCGTGAGCCAGAGCCCGAAGAGGTTGTGGGCATACCACCAGTTCAGCATTGCGTCCGACAGGCTGTTCGAGAGGGCGCCCGAAGGCGCGCTCCAGATCTCGCCGGGGCGCCAGATCACGTTCCCGATCGCATAGTCGACCGCCAGCCAGAGCGGGCTCGCGATGAAGAACCAGACCGAGACGTAGATTGGCCGGATTGTCCGGATGCGGACGGTCGCGAGGATGTTCACGATGTTGGCCGACCAGATGAGGATCAGGAGGATGTCGATCGGCCAGATGTACTCGGCGTATTCGCGACCCTGGCTGTGCCCCGTCAGGAGGCTGGCGACTCCGAGCACCAACATGACGTTCCATGCCCACGCGGACCAGACGCCGAGCCGCTCGCTCCACATGGAGCGCGTGCCGACGAGCCGCGGCAGCATGTAGAAGAGCGCCCCGAAGTACATCATCGTGAGCCACGCGAGGATGACGCCGCTCACGTGCGAGGGCCGGACCCGGCTGAAGGCGAGCCACGAGATGTTCCCGAAGGCCTCGGGCGTCACGAACTCGGTCGCCAGGACGAGGCCGAACAGGTCGACGACCGTCAGCCAGACGATCGCTGAGATGAGCCAGTGGCGGGCCGCCCGGTCCGGGAATGGCCGGACCGGTCGCTCCGTGACCGGTGCCTCGAGGATCGCAGCGCCGGGGGAGAGAGTCTGCTCTGCCGTTGGCTCGGCCATGCTGCCGGGCCGACGGTAAACGGCGAGCGTGGGCAGGTCGGCATAAATGACCAGACCGTCATCGGGCGGTCATATGCACGTCATCTTCGCTGTTGTATGGTCGCCTGAAGGAGGTGCCCCAGCGTGCGAATCCTGGTCATCGAGGATGAGTCGCGAATCCTTGCGTTCCTCGTGCGCGGGCTCGAGGCGGAGGGATACGCGGTCGACGCGGCCGAGACCGGAGCGGGCGGACTCCATCGGGCGCTTCGAGAGGCGTACGACCTCGTCATCCTCGATCTCCTGCTTCCCGGCCTCGACGGCCTGAGTGTCCTCCGGGAGCTGGCGCGAAACCGGCCCGAGCTACCCGTCCTCATCCTCTCCGCGCGGCGCGACCTGGCGACGAGGCTTCGCGGCTTCGAGCTAGGCGCGCGTGACTATCTGGCCAAGCCGTTCTCGTTCGACGAGCTCGTCGCACGCGTGCGTGTGCAACTCAAGCAGGTCGGAGGGGTGGACTCCCGGGTGCTGCATGCCGGAGCACTGGCGCTGGACATCGCGCGCAGGGAGGCGAGCATCGGCACGCTGGTCACGAATCTCTCCGATCGGGAGTTTCGCCTTCTGCACCACCTCGTCGAGCACGCGGGCGAGGTCGTAAGCCGCGAGAGCCTTCTCTCCGAGGTCTGGGGGTATAGCTTCGACCCAGGATCGAACGTCGTCGACGTCTGCGTTAGGCGCCTGCGCAAGAAGCTCGGACCGCAAGCACCGATCGAGACCGTGCGCCATGCAGGCTATCGACTTCGCGCGGCGTAAGTTCGTCGAGCTTCTCTGGCTCGTCTTCGCGGCCGCGAACCTCGTTGCCATGGCCCTGTGGCCGACCTGGGAGACGATCCCCTTCCACTTCATCTGGCTTAGCCTCACCCTGCTCTACGGGTTCCGGGTGTGGCGGCCGCTCGCCACCTATCCGCTCCTCGTGATCGTCGCCCTCGCGTCGGGAAGCCTCATCCTCGCCGACGCCTACCGGGGCCAGCAGCTCTGGGGGGAGCTCTTCGAGGTGCCGTTGATGTCGGCGATGTTCCTCGCGATGGTGTGGCACGCGCGCCGGCGCCAGGACGCGCTGAACGTGGTCGAGCGGCTCGCCGACGAGCGGGCGTCTGTCCTTCGGCGGCAGGAGCAGTTCCTCCACGACCTTTCACACGAGCTGCGGACGCCGGTGACGATCGCCCGTGGGCACCTCGAGGTCCTTCATCGCCTCGACGGCGCTCCGGCTCCGGAGGTCGCTGTCGCCCTCGACGAGCTCGGCCGGATCGAGCGAATCGTCGACCGCCTGCTCCTGCTTGCGAAGGCCGACCAGCCCGACTTCGTCCTCACGACCGAGCTCGGGGTCGAGCCGTTCCTGGAGGACGTCTTCATGCGCTGGTCCGAGGTGGCGCCGCGCGCGTGGCGGCTCGGCCGGCTGGCGGCGGGAACGCTGCAGGCGGATCCCGACGGCCTCCGAATAGCGCTCGACGAACTGCTCGAGAACGCCGTCAAGTACACGGACGCCCACGACGTCATCGAGCTGCGATCGCGGGCGTCCGGCGGCCAGCTCGTGATCGAGGTCGCCGACGAAGGCTGCGGCGTTCCGTCCGAAGCCGGTGCGCTCATCTTCGACCGCTTTTCCCGCGCCGATGTGGCTCGGTCGCGGAGCGACGGCGGCGTCGGCCTCGGGCTCACGATCGTCGACGCCATCGCGAGGGCGCACGGCGGGCGCTGCACGCTCGAGCGGTCGCACGCGGGCGCCACCTTTGCGCTCCGGCTTCCCGGCTTCCGGGCGGAATCGGTCCGGGCCCCGGTTCCGGCTAGCCCGATCTAGCTGGGTAGCGAACCCGGCCGCGGTCGTCTCACTGACCGGACAGGGGGCTCGTGAGCTCTCTCCATTCCGGGGAGCGCGTGAAGAACCCGGCGATCAGCCGGCTTGCGCTTCTGATGCCGATCGCACGCCGGTGCTGATCAGGTAAGCGTCGAGGCGCCTATTCCAGGCGCGCTTCTTCGAGGTCGAGGTCGCGTTCGACCCGCCGCATGACCTCGTCGCTGATCCGTCGCTCGCGCCGGAGCGCGCGAACCGCCGCGCGCTCTGCCTGGATTAGCTCGCGAAGGAGGCGCTGGTAGTCGGTCGAGCGCTGCTCGATTCCTCCATCGTCGTCTCCATCGAAGCGGGCCCGGAACCGGGAGCGGCGGTAGCCATACAGACCGCGTAGCCGCTCGGCTGTGTCTTCGCGAACCCACTCTTCGTCGGCGAGCTCCTCCAGGCGTGCAAGAGCGGCGTCGGCTGCGTGAATTCGCGCCTTCGTGTCCTCCTTCGCCTCGAGTCTGCTGTCGTCTTCGAGCTCGAGCAAGCTGATGAGCTTCGGCAGAGTCAGGCCCTGGACGACGACCGTTGCCAGAATCACGGCGAAGGTCAGGAACACGATCAGCTCGCGGTCTGGGAAGTGCGTGCCCGCGTCCGTCGTCAGCGGCAGGGCGAGCGCAGCCGCGAGCGACACCGCGCCGCGCATCCCCGACCAGGCGAGGACGACGCTCGGCTGCCATGGCTCTGGAGTCTCCCGGCGATACCGGCCGAGCAGGCGTGGCAGCCGCGCCGTCGCGAAGATCCACGCGAAGCGCGCCGCGACGACGGTCATCGCGATGAGCGCCGCGTACCAGACGAGCGTCGCCGTCGAGTAGCCGGCGAGGCCGTCCAGAATCACCGGGAGCTGGAGGCCGATGATGGTGAACAGGAACGCGTTCAGAAGGAAGAAGAGGATCTCCCAGACTGCGACCCCCTGGAGGCGGGTCTGGGCCGTCGTGAGCTCTGGCGTGTGCCAGCCCATGTAGATCCCGACCGTGACTGCGGAGAGGACCCCGGAAACGCCGATCGCTTCGGCCGGCAGGTAGGCGAAGTACCCGCTCAGGATCGAGATCGTGATCTCGACCGGTGGGTTGTCGAGCCGCCTCCGGACTTCACGGATGACGAAGCCCACGGCCAGGCCCACGGCGATGCCGCCCGCGATGTTGAGCACGAAGCGGCCGGAGGCAGCGGCAAGCGAGAAGCTCCCCGTGACCACGGCAGCGACGGCGAACCGATAGGCGACCAGAGCGGTTCCGTCGTTGACGAGGCTCTCGCCTTCAACGAGGGCTACGAGTCGGCGGGGAAGCCCGAGCCGCTCCGCGATCGCGGTTGCCGCGGTCGGGTCGTCGGGGAGACGAGTGCACCGAGGACGAACGCGGTCGGCCAGCCGAGGCCCGGGATCGCAGCGTGCGCCACGGCAGCGACCGCGACCGTCGTCGTCAAGACGAGCCCGATTGCAAGGAGCCCGATCGGGCGAGCATTCGCACGCAGCTCGCGTAACGGGCTGAAGAAGGCCGCGCCGTAGAGGAGCGGGGGGAGAACTGCGACAAGGACGATCTCCGGCGGCAACTCGATGCGCGGCATCCCGGGGACAAAGCCGAGCGCGAGGCCTCCGAGCACAAGCGGGATCGGATACGGAATCCGAATCAGCTCGGCGATCGCGAGGAGCGCGGCCGCCGCCACAAGGAGTCCGACCAGAACGAGGTTGTCGGCAGACGAGAAGTCCATGGCTCAGAAGCTCCGCGGGCTAGCCACGCCACCAATGTAGAGCTCTTCGGCGCAAGAGCACCCTGTCGGCCCGCATTTCCGTGGCAGAGGTAAGGACCGTCTCCGGGCCAGCACCAATTACACAACCGAAGAAGGGGAAGTGCATGCCTTACGGCAACTGGATCAACGACACCTATCACTACGTCTGCACGCTCCACAGCAAGGACATGGACGGGGAGGTGATCGTCAAGTGACCCGCAGAGAGCTCGAGCGTGACGCCCTCATCGTTGTCTGTGCCATCAGCGCCGGCATCCACGGCGCGGTCATTCGCGAGCACTTCTCCGAGGGCCGCGGCGCCGGGCTCGGCTTCCTCGCCGCGACGGCCTTGCTCTCGCTTCTGGTCATCGCCCTCACGCGCGGCGACGTGGGCACGACGATGCTTGGCGCCACCGCTGCCGTGCTGTTTGGGCTGATTGCGAGTTACGTGCTTGCGATTACGACCGGTCTTCCGCTGCTGCATCCCGATCCTGAGCCCGTCGAAGGCCTCGCACTCGCGACGAAAGGCATTGAGGCCGTCGGCCTGTTCGCAGCCTTGCACCTCAGCTGGCCTGGCCGCCCGGCCGTGGCCCTGACCCTCCCTCGACGCGAAGGAATGCCCACATGAACCGCACCCGCACGTCCACCCGCACGTACCGCCCGATTCCACTGGCCCTGACGATGCTCATCGCTCTCGTCAGCGCCCTGGTCGCCCTGGCCCTCACCGGCGGCCATAACGCGGCGGCGCACCGTAGCGGCGACCACCACGCGACCGGCCACTCGGCACCAGGGAGCCACAGCGCCACCATCACGCGGAAGGAATTGGCTTTCCGAAACGACATGCGTCGCCTGTGGGAGGACCACGTCACTTGGACGCGACTGGCCATCATTAGCCTCACGACCGATGCACCCGACACCGAGGCCAGCGTCGGCCGACTACTTGAGAACCAGACGGAGATCGGCAATGCGATCAAGCCCTTCTACGGTGAGGCGGCCGGCAAAGAGCTGACCCGGCTCCTTCGCGCTCACATCCTGATCGCCGCCGACCTCGTAGCCGCCGCCCAGGCGAGCGACCAGGCAGCCGTCGCTGAGGCTCAGTCACGCTGGACGGTTAATGCTGACGAGATCGCAAGCTTTCTAGCGAGCGCCAACCCGCGCTTCTGGAAGCTCGACGAGATGAAGACGATGCTGCACGAGCACCTTCGCCTGACAACAAACGAGGCCATTGCCCGTTTACAGGGCGACTGGGCCGCGGACGTCGCCGCATACGACCAGATCCACCTCCAAGCGCTCGGGATGGCGGACATGCTCTCGATCGGAATCATCAAGCGCTTCCCGAAGCGTTTCCGCTGACATGCAGAGGGAATCGACCGAAAGGGATCCGGCGGCATGAGTGCCCTGGCGGCGGCTACGGTTCGCGTCGGTGTCGTGGAGCCGGTAACCCCTCTGCCGGCGGCGAACGTGCCGTCGCCGTCGCCGCTCTTCGACGCGGAGTCGCGCGAGTGGCTGCGCGCTTTGCGTGCGGAGGGAACAGCCCGGGACGAGGCCGTGGCGCGACTGCACGCGCTCCTTCTCCGTGCCTCGCGCTTCGAGGTCGCGCGACGTCGGCGGGCGCTGCCGCACGTTCGCGGTGACGAACTCGACGACATCGCACTCGAGGCCGCCGACGACGCCATGGTCAGCGTGCTCGCGCGGCTCGACAGCTTCCGAGGCGCCAGCCGCTTCACGACCTGGGTGTACAAGTTCGCGCTCCTCGAGGCGGCGGTCAAGCTGCGCAAGCGCGCCTGGCAAGGCAAGGAGATCCCGCTCGGGCCGGAGACTTGGAGCCTCTTCTCGAGCACGGGCCTCGAGCCAGACGCTGAGCTGGAGCAGAGCGAGCTGCTGGGGGCGGTACAGCGTGCGATCAAAGACGTCTTGACGCCGCACCAACGCCAGGTGCTCATTGCCCTGGCGCTCAACGGAGTTCCGATCGACGTCCTCGCCGAGCGGCTTAGCTCGACGCGCGGCGCGCTCTACAAGACCCTGCATGACGCGCGGCTCAAGCTCCGCAAGCACCTGGAGGACTGCGGTCTTTCCCTCGAATATTCAGAGGAGACGAACTGATGGAGCGACCCGATCCCAGACTGGCCCTCGGCCGGCTGCTCGGACCGGCCGAGCCGGAAGTCGGCTGCGATGCCTGCTTCGAAGAGCTTGACCGCTACGTTGAGCTCGAGGTTGCCGGCCGAGATGCCGACGCTGCGGTCCCCGGCCTGCGCGCTCACTTCGAGGGCTGCCCGGCCTGCCGCGAGGAGTACGAGAGCCTGCGTGCGTTGGTGAGTCGCGAGCAGATCCCGTAGAGCGGGCGTGCGCTCACGCATTGTCGAGCATCGTAGCGCCGAGGTAAGAGGCCTGCGTGTGCCGACACCAACGATGTATGGAGTTGGTGAAGTTTTGCGAACTGAGAGTTTTGACCGACGGCGGGCGAGTCATGACGCCCCGGCCGGCGAGCGAAAAGATCGTTGCCGAGGCCGTCGCCCTGATTGGCGATCGACCGGCGAGGGTAGTCGACGTCGGGACAGGGTCAGGCGCCATCGCGCTTGCCATCGCCGCTGCTCTTCCGAAGATCGAGGTGTTCGCGACTGACATCAGCATCGACGCCGTCGCACTCGCCCGCATCAACGCCGCACGATTAGGCCTCTCCGGCCGCGTCACCGTCTGCCGCGGTGACCTCCTCGAGGCGATCGGGGGCCCGCTCGATCTGATCGTCGCCAACCTGCCGTACCTGCCCGTCGCCGAGGCCCGGCTTCGGCCCGATCTGCTCGACGAGCCGCCCGACGCGGTCTTCGCCGCCGGCGATGGTCTCGAGCCCTACCGGCGCCTCATCGCGGCGAGTCGCCAGCGGCTGAGCCGCAGCGGTTCGCTGGTGATCCAGCTCCACCGGGAGGTACTTACGGCCAGCCGAGGCGACCTGGACACATTGGCGGCAGCGGTCGCCCGCTCGACGCTCGAGGAGCCTCTGGCCGAACTTCCCATCGCCGCCTAGAGCGGCTGGATCAAGCAAGGGATGTTGCGGTTAGCTCCATGAAAACTCACTCCGTTCGGACCACGCTCGTTGGTTATCTTGTGTCGGCATCTTGACTTTTTCCGCCGGTTAAGGAGAATCTGAGACGGAGAGGGAAAGGGCAGACGATCTACCGAAGTGGTTAGGGAGTAGGTAGATCGCGCGCCCGGTTCGGGACACTGCGGTGCAAGGGGAGGACGGAATGGGGATCGAGGGAATGGCTCGCGACGGCGCGACACTTCATGACTACCTGCGGGTGCTCCGGCGACGCAAGTGGATCATCCTGACAGCGGTGATCGTGGTTCCAGCGGTAGCGGTCGCCTTGTCGATGCGCCAGCAGGCGCTCTACCAGTCGACGGCGGAGGTGCTTCTCACAAACAAGGACATTTCCGCGGGCCTGACCGGCGTCTCCGGCAGCAGCGTCTTCCAGACGTCGGAGCGCATCGCCCAGACACAAGCGGATCTGGCTACGACTCCTACCGTCGCTCGGCGCGCCCTTGCTTCCGCCGGCGTCGATGACATGAGCCCCTACCAGCTGCTTGGCTCCGTGTCGGTTCAGCCCCGGCCCGATGCCGACCTCCTCGATTTCACGGTCACGAGCCTGATTCCGGCGCGCGCAGAGAAGCTTGCTACGGCTTTCGCCCGCGAGTTCACGATCTACAAGAACCAGCTCGACACCGCCGCCGTGCGCAAGGCCCTCGCGGAGGTCTCAAGCCGGGTGCGTACCCTCGAGGACCTGGGAGAGAAGGATACGACCCTCTACGCCAGTCTCCTGGACAAGGAGCAGCAGCTCCGCACGATCGAGGCCCTCCAGGCTTCGAACTCGTTCGTCGTCCAGCCGGCCCGGGGCGCGTCACAGGTTCAGCCGCGTCCCTTCCGGTCAGGTCTGCTAGGCCTCTTGGTCGGGATCGTGCTCGGCCTTGGGCTCGCGTTCCTTCGCGAAGCGCTCGACACACGGGTCCGGACGGCCGAGGAGGTCTCGGAGGCTCTCGACATGACGCTGCTCGCGCGGCTGCCGACTCCGCCCAAGCGGCTTACTTCCAAGGACAGTCTGGTCATGCTCGAAGCCCCGCGGAGCAAGGAGTCCGAGGCTTTTCGCATGCTGCGGACGAATCTCGAGTTCACGAACCTGGAGCACGGCGCACGGGTGATCATGGTCACGAGCGCGCTCGAGTCGGAGGGGAAGTCCACGACCGCCTCCAACCTCGCACTCGCACTCGCGCGCTCCGGCCGTCACGTCGCGCTCGCAGACCTGGATCTCCGGCGCCCTTATCTAGACCGGTTCTTCAATCTGAGTGACAGGCCGGGCCTGACCCAGGTTGCGCTCGGCCACGTGGGTCTCGAGGAAGCGCTCGCCACGATTGCGATCACTGACCCGAGCGAGGACTCACACCGCGGAGCCGAGGCGACGGCAGCCAACGGAACGAACGGACACGCTCGCGTGTCGGGAATTCTCGAGGTGCTGCCGTCCGGACCAATTCCGCCGGACGCGGGTGAGTTCGTAGGAACCCACGCCGTCACGTCCATCATCCAGCGCCTTCGCGATCGAGCCGACTTCGTCATCATCGATGCTCCGCCGCTCCTGAATGTCGGTGACGCGATGGCTCTCAGCCCGAAGGTAGACGGCATCATCCTCGTCACGCGCCTCAAGGTACTTCGGCGGGGAACCCTCAAGGAGCTTCACCGCCTGCTCGCGAACGTCCCCGCCCAGCCACTCGGATTCGTCGTAACCGGCGCCGAGGTCGAGAAGGGCTATGGGTACGGCTACGGATACGGCTACGGCGACTACAGCCGTTCGTCGAGTCCGCGCACCGAGCAGGAGCGCGTCAAGTGACGCGCACCCGCGTTCTCATCGCCGACCCGCTTCCCATCTTTCGCGCGGGCGTGAGAGAGGTGCTGCTCGCCGAGGAGGACTTCGCGGTGTGCGAGGCGGGGAATCGCGACGAGGTGCTCGAATCGGTGGCGGCTACCGAGTGCGACGTCGTGCTGCTCGACCTCGATCTTCCGCCCGGAGGCGCACTTGCCGTGCTCCCCGACCTGCATGCGAGCTCCGCCACTCACGCGATCGTCTGGAGCTTCAAGCCCTCTCAGGAGAAGGTTCTCGCGGCGCTTCGGCATGGCGCGAGCGGCTATCTGCACAAGGAGATTCCCGCACCGGGTCTGCTCCGGACGCTTCGCGCGCTCGGACATGGCGAGGCGCCGCTGGCGCGTGATCTCGCGGGTGTCGCGATCAGCGCAGTCCGCGGGAGCGGGGATCGAGAGCTAGCGTCGATCCTCACCGTGCGCGAGCGTGAGGTTCTAGGTCTGGTGGCGACTGGCGCACGGAACAGGCAGGTGGCCACCGCTCTCGAGATCTCGGAGTTCACGGTCAAGCGTCACGTCCAGAACATCCTGCAGAAGCTCGCTCTTCCGTCGCGGATCGAGGCGGCTGCGTTCTACCGTTCGGCGTTTCCGGACGAAGAGCCCGCCCTCGAGAACGGGGGGAACGGGTTCGAGAAGGACCCGAACGGCTCCGCGAGACCTTTCACCGGAAGCTCTGTGACCGCGACTACCGCAGGCGTAGCCTCATGAACGCGACTGAGCGTTCCGCTCTCGTTCAGGGAGCATTGTTCTACGACCAGATCGCGTCTGCGATGGACGACCGCACGCTCGAGATCCTCGAGCGCCGCCGCGCCACGTCCACGGTCCGCCGGCGAGGATGGCTCGTCAGGCGCATGCTGCTCGCCGCCGACCTGTTCGGTCTCGCGATTGCATTTATCGTGGCGCAGCTCCTCCTGGCTCCGAATCCGAATGTCCCGAACCCGGTCGACCCGACCATGGAGTGGGTGCTCTTCTTCGGAACCCTGCCCGCATGGATCGTCGTCGCCAAGCTTTACGGCCTCTATGAGCGTGACGAGGAGCGCACAGACCATTCCACGGTCGACGACATGCTGGACGTCTTCCACATGGTCACGGTCGGGGCGTGGGTTCTCGTCGTAGCTGCCTGGCTGACGGGTCTTGCCCACCCAGACGTCACCAAGCTCGCACTGTTCTGGGCGCTCGCCATCGCCCTCATCACGCTCGGCCGCGCGACTGCACGAACCTTCTGCCGCACCCGCATCACCTACCTGCAGAACGCCGTGATCGTCGGCGCGGGGGAGGTCGGCCAGCTGATCGGGCGTAAGCTCTTGCAGCACCCGGAGTACGGGATCAACCTTGTCGGCTTTGTCGACGCAGAGCCGAAAGAGCGTCGCCCCGACCTGGAGCACCTGACGCTGCTCGGGCCGCCGGAACGGCTCGCCACAATCATTCGGCTCTTCGACATCGAGCGGGTGCTGATCGCGTTCTCCAACGAGTCCCACGACTCGACACTCCAGCTGATCCGATCGCTGAAGGATCTCGACGTTCAGATCGACATCGTTCCAAGACTCTTCGACATCGTCGGCACCGAGATCGGCGTCCATACCGTCGAAGGGCTGCCACTTCTCGGGCTCAGGCCGCTCCGTCTGTCCGCATCGTCCCAGATGCTCAAGCGGGGGATGGACGTCTGCCTGGCGGGACTGGGGCTCATCCTGTTGGCGCCGATGTTCGCTCTCATTGCGCTTGCGATCAAGCTCGAATCTGCCGGGCCGGTGTTCTTCCGCCAGGAGCGGATGGGCACCGGCGGGACGGCGTTCCGGATCCTGAAGTTCAGGACGATGGCCGCGGACGCTGAGGAGAGAAAGCGTGAAGTCGCGCACCTGAACAAGCACGCGAAGAGCGGCGGAGACCCACGCATGTTCAAGATCGCGGCCGATCCCCGTGTCACCACGGTCGGAAAGTACTTGCGGCGGTTCGATCTGGACGAGCTCCCGCAGCTCATAAATGTCATCCGCGGCGAGATGTCGCTCGTCGGACCACGACCGCTGATCCTCGTCGAAGACGTGCACGTGCAGGACTGGGCGCGCAATCGCCTGAATCTTCGACCCGGGATGACCGGCGTGTGGCAAGTCCTCGGGAGGAGCGAAATTCCGTTCGAAGAGATGACCAAGCTCGACTATCTCTACGTGACCAACTGGTCGCTCGTCAGCGATCTAAAGCTCATCGGCCGGACGATCCCTGCGGTTCTGAAGCGACGCGCTGCGTACTAGACGAGCCATGAGAACGAGCGAGCTTCCTGTTTCGGTCGGAATGGCCACACGCGAGGCGGGCGAGCTCACCTACCGCGCGCTCGAGTCGGTGATCCCACAGCTCGAGCGTGACGATGAGCTCGTCGTCGTCTTCACCGGGCAAGACGGGGCGAAAGCCGATCCTCTCGCAAACTGGCTCGGATGCCACTATCCCTCCGCGCGACTCCTGATGCGTCTTCGAGCGGGCGCCTCTGGAGCCCGAAACGCCGTTCTCGAGGCAGTCCGCTACCCGATTGTCTGCTTTCTCGACGACGACGAGACGGCGGAGCCCGGCTGGCTTGAAGCGCACAGGCGCGGATGGGTTGAGGCTCCCGCCGACCTTGCAGTGATCGGTGGCCCGACGCACGCTGAATTGGACGGGGGACGGCCGCCCTGGCTTCGCGACCACCTGTTGTACGTGATCAGCTTCCGCGACCTCGGCGACGAGCGTCTCGTCCTCGACGGACGACCCGGAAAGGGGTTCGCATGGGCCGGCAACATGAGCGTGCGGAAATCGGCGGTGATGGCAGTCGGCGCCTTCGATCCGCTCCTCGGCCCTCGGCCCGGCGTCCCGTTCGCGCGCGGGGAGGAGGAGGAGCTTCAACACCGGCTGGTGAGGGCCGGCTGGCAGGTTTGGTACGAGCCGACGGCCCGGATCCGGCACCACGTTCGGCGCGAGCGCCTCTCGCTCGACTACGTCCGCAACATCCGAGCCTGGAACGCGCGCACTGAGGCAAAGGAGCCACACGCGCTCAGGCACGCTTTCGTACGGCTCGCGCGAAGCGCAGCCCGCTACATGTACGGACTGCTTCGGCGCGATCAGGTGGAGCGCCAAGTCGCCCTGCTCGGGATCTCGTACGCGCTGACTCTCCTCCGCGCGACGCTGGTGGGGCGATCGTGACGGTCAGGCTCGACCTCGCTTGCTATCTCGAACTCGTCGATTGCGGCGGCATCTCCCCTGCCGTTGGGCAGGGGTGAAGATGGCCCCGCAGCGGGTCGGCCTCGTGGCGCCGCTCCCGCCGCAGGTCGGTGGCGTCGCGAGCTTCGCCGGTTGGCTGCTTGAAAAGGAGAACGCGATCGGGTGTCGTTATGAGCCGTTCGATCTCTGGCGGCCGACGGATACCGAGGCGGGCGGGCGACTGAGCGCGGATTCGGTCCTCCGCCAGGCGCGGCTCATGCTCGCGTTGGCGCGCTGGCTGAGGACGGCTCCCACGCTCGTCCACGTGTGCGTGTCGTACACACGGACAGGCGTCCCGCGTGACCTCGTGATCGTCGCCTTGCTCCGGGTGACCGGCCGCCGCGTGATCGCGCACGTGCATGGGGCAGCGTTGACGGAGGGCGCTGGCCCGCTCCGCGGGCTCGCGCTCCGGCTCATAGCCCGCTTGAGCGCCGAGACTGTGGCGCTGGCCCCCAGCTCGGGCGCCGCCCTCCGGCGCCTCGGGATCGAAGCGAGCGTCGTTTTCAACCCAGTTCGCCTCGGGAGCTCGGCGTCTCCGGCGGCACGTCAGGACGCGGTCTGCCGCGCACTTTTCGTCGGCACGTATGGGCGACGAAAGGGAGCAGCCGAGTTGGTGGATGCGGTCGCACAGCTTCGCAGCGAAGGGATCTCAATCGAACTCGAGTTCGCCGGCAAGGAAGAGTTCCGAGGCGAGGAGGCTGAGCTGCGCGTGCGCGTTCGGGAATCCGGTCTGACCGGCTTCGTACGCTTCCACGGAGTCCTCGGGACGCCCGCCCTTCGGGAGCTCTACGAGAGTTCGCACGTCTTCGCTCTGCCCTCGCAGAGCGAGGGGTTGCCTATGGCCCTCCTCGAGGCAATGGCCTTCGGCCTTCCTGTCGTCGCGACGCGCGTCGGCGGAATTCCGGACGTGATCGAGGACGGGGAGAGCGGGCTCTTGATCCAGCCGGCCCGGACCGGCGAGCTCGCCGATGCGTTGCGCCTGCTGACCTCGGACCCGCGTCTGCGAGAGCGGTTAGGGAAACTGGCTCGGGCGCGCGTCCAGGAGTTCGCCTCGGCGGAAATCGTCGCCGAGCGCTGGCGCACGATCTATTCGCAGCACGAACGGGAGCTCGTCCGATGCGCGTAGCAGTCGTCTTCCACGACTTCCACCTCGAAGGAAGCCTGCCGCGCGAGCGCGTGCATCTGGCCCGCGGACTGGTCGGCGAGGGCGTCGAAGTCCACTGCTATACGAACCCGGAGACACGCGGGGTCGAGCCTGCAGGCGTCGAGTTTCACGACGTGCGGCCGATCCGGGAGTCGGACGGCCGGATGGGTTACGGCGTTGAATGCGGGTCCTTCGCGTGGAAGGCGACCCGTCTCTTGCGCGAGCACCGAGCGAGATACGACGTGATCGATGTGGCTGGAACCTCGGCCTGGGAGCACGACGTTGTGCGGGTGCAGGCGGTCCCCGCGGCAATGCAGCGCCGCTGGCCCGAGCATGGAGGACAGAGCTACCGCGCCGCTCGCCCGCGAGCTCGCGTCGCTCACCTTCTGCATCCCGCGCAGGGGGTCGCGCGCGCCACCCAACGCCTCCAGTTTCGGCCAGGGCATTACTTCCGCGCCGTGGCCGTTGCAGAGCTCGTTCGTGCCGATCTCGAGCAGGTTCACGGTGTTCCTTCCGAGCGTATCGACGTCCTTCCGCCTCCGATCGAGCTCCCGCGTCGGAGCTCGAATGGCCATGTCAACACGCGGGAGCGCTTCGGACTCGGAAAGGACCAGCAGATCTTGCTCTTCGTCGGTCACGACTTCGAACGTAAGGGACTCGGAGCGGCCGTCGAGGCGATGGCCTCGGTGAGCCCGAACGCCCACCTTGTCGTGGTCGGGGACGGCGAAGCCGGCGCCTACCGATCGGCCGCCGAGCAGGCGGGAGTGACCGGGCGCGTTCATTTCGCAGGATCGACGGACAACCCGGAGCCGTACTATTCGGAGGCGGACATCTTCGTTCTTCCGACCCGCCAGGACGTCTGGGGCACGGCTGTGATCGAGGCGATGGCAGCAGGAGTTCCAGTCGTGACCACCGACGTTGCGGGCTCCGCCGGTGAGATTAGGCGCACGGGTGCGGGCGTCGTGATCGCGGCCTCCTCGCGGACAGCGCTGGCAGACGCAATCACGTCGCTCCTCGAAGACCACGCCGGGAGGATGCGAATGGGTGAGCGCGGCCGTGAGGTCGCGGCTCGCTTCAGTGTGACTGAGCACGCGCGCGTCATGCACCGGATCTACGCCGGCGTGGTGGAAGAGCGCGCGCGGGAGGCCCACTCGTGACGGCGGGCGCCCCGGGAGTCTTCGGCCGCCGCGCTCCCGCGGTCCGGCCCGCGGTTGGTCGATTCCTCGCAGGGGAGCGCCTGCAGTCTGCGTTGGTCGGGCTAGGCGTCCTCGCCCTCTCGCTCCTCGCCGGGGCTGCCGTGCTCGACCCTCGCTGGAGCGAGCTTGTCTTGCCGGGGATCGGGCTGGCGGTCCTCGCCGGCATCGCGGCTGTGAGTCGTGGCGCACTGGTGGGGTTGACGTTGCTCGGTGTGTTCAACGGCATCCCGGGGGTCGATCTCGAGGCTCTGGCGGTGTCCGGGTCGTTTCGGCCGAGCGACCTCCTAATCGCGTTTCTGATCGGTGCGCTCGTTTTCTGGCACTTCACTACCCCGGCCGCCCAGCTGGTGGACCGCCGCTGGCTGGGGCTGACGAGGACCTGGGCCTTCATCTTCCTGGCCTGGTGGCTCGTGACGCTTGCTCGCAGCGTGTTCTTCTCCGACATCGCACCGCTGCACGCCGCCCTCTTCGGACGCGACTTCCTCTACTTCGCGCTGCTCCTTCCGCTTCTGCCCGTCGCGCTTCGCCGCCGCAGGGACATCGTCGTGCTCATCGCAATGCTCGGAGCAGCGGCGGCGATCTTCGCCGTCGCGCAGACGACGACGTCGCTCTTTCCATCGGTTGCCGCCGTTCTCAATCTCTCGGTCCTGATCAATCCGACGCTGACGAACGAGCTCGAGGGCGTGACGCGGATCTATGCCTACATGGGGGACGTCGTCATCCTGGGAGCGCTCGTCGCCGCGGGGACCGCGATTCTCGCCCGGTCCTCCCGGCTGCGCCTCGCCGCCTCGATGCTCTTCGTCCTCTTGACGGTAGGAGCCCTCGTCCAGTTCTCACGCGCGTCGTACGCGTCGATCCTGGCCGGTTTCCTCGTGCTCATAGCAATTGCGCTTTTCCGGGCCCCCGCGCCGCTGGTGGTGGCCCGCAAGGTCCTGCCGGCACTCGTCCTCCTCGCAGCGCTGGTTCCGGTGCTCGGGCTCGTGCATCCCACAAACGAGAATCCGCAATCGGCGGCGCAGGTCTTCGCCACGCGAGCCGAGTCCGGCATCGAGGAGATCCAGGCGCGGAGTGGGACCTTCGGCTACCGCTACGACGTCCAGTCGAAGATGCTCGACGTCGTGGGCAACCGCTGGCCGGTGGGGGTCGGCTTCTGGCATCCCGACGACCGGTTCGTCTCCGGTTTGCCGGACGGATCGATCCGAAACGGAGACGTCGGAGTGCTGAATGGGATCACGACGATCGGGGCGCTCGGCACGGTGCTGCTCTACCTCCCCGTCCTCGGGACGATTCTCTTTCTCGCGCGCCGCAGGCGCACCGGGAGCGGTGAATGGGACGGCCTCATCTTTGGGGCCAGCGGGTGGTTGTTCGGCGTCGGTGTCGCTTCCATCTCGCTCGTGACCCTCTTCAGCGTGCAGGGCCTGTTGCTGACGGCGGTCGTACTCGTCGTCGCCGTGTCGGTCGCGGGTCTCCCGCCCCAGCCCGGCGGAAGCAGGCTCGGCGCGAGGACTTGAGCCTCTCCGTCGTGATCGTGACGTACCGGTCCGACCGCTGCATCGAAGGTGCCCTTGCATCGGTTCGATCGCAGTTACCCGAGGCGGAGATCGTCGTCGTCGACAATGCTTCGGACGACGAGACACAGGCAGTCGTCCGCGATTTCGGTGACATCCGGCTCGTCGACCAGGAGGAGAACGCCGGATTTGGCCGAGCCTGCAATACCGGAGCCCGCCACGCCGCGGGGACGCGGGTGCTCTTCATGAATCCCGACGTCCGGATCGTGTCGGCCGACCCGGCGGAGCTGGCCCGCTCTGGTCCGAACGGCTTTGGCCTGCTGGGCGGGTATCTGGCAGCGGATCCCGACTCGGTTCCCGAAGACAGCCTGCGAGGCGAGCGCCACTGGCTGCACGAGTATGTCGGCCAGACGTTCGGGTTGCTGCGGCCTAAGGAATGGCGCCGCCGCCAGAGTTCGGGCCGGGGGAAACGCCCCTGGATCCCGGGCGCGCTCCTACTGGTCGACAAGGAGGAGTTTCTGGGCCTCGGCGGCTTCGACCCGCGGTTCTTCCTCTACTACGAGGACAAGGAGCTCTCCGCTCGCTACCGGAACGCAAATTTGCCGATCAGGACGAGCCCTTCGCTGGTCGGGACGCACGCGGTGAGCGGGTCCTCGCGTGGAGACGACCTACGGATCGATTTGCTCGGCTGGCGTTTCCTGGCCTGGATCGAGTACCTGCACATCAGCGAAGGTTCGAAGACAGCACGCAGGGCGGCCATGGTGACCCGCGCGACGTTGCGCCTCCTGAGTACCGTCCTGGGAGGACTGGCGCGAGCCGGCCTCGGCTCGCGCGCCAGGCGGAAGGATCGGCAGATCAAGGCTTTGCTTACGTTCGTCGAGGGTCCGCAGGAGGATGTGGAGTCCGGTTCGCTCGGGCCATTCTGTCCCGACGCTGCCGCACACCTGCGGGGACAAACCTAAGGTGCGCCTCGGCTTCCTCCTCTGGGGCGGCAGCGTCGGAGGGGCGCAAACCATGACGGCCTCGCTGGTGCGCGAGCTGCGGCGCCAGGGGCACGAAGCCTCCCTTCTCTTCATCACGGAGCCACATCCGCTCGCGCGGGAGCTGGAGAAGGAGGGTATTCCGTACCGGACACTCGGTCACGAGCGTGGGAACCGCGTCCTTCTGCACCCGCGAGCACTTGCCCGCGCAGCCTCGCTGCTCGGGCCGGACGGGATCGTCTCGCCTTCTCCGGGCTATCTGCCGGCGGCGCTCAGGCTAGGGGGCTACCGCGGGCGGCTGGTCGCCGTCAATCACGGTCGGCTACTTCAGCTCCCCGGGCTGCCACCGGCCGCGCGTGCCGTGCGCAAAGCCGACCGGGCCAGTGGATTCTGGGCCCCCGACCAAGAGGTCGCCGTCTCGGACTACCTGCTCGAACGCCTGAGACGAGAGCGGCTGCACGCAAGACGGCTCGTCCGGATCTACAACGGCGTCGATCACGAGCGGTACGGATCGAATGGGGCTGAATCGCCCCGGGACGCCTCGTTTCGCGTCGCGTGGGCCGGGAGGATGATCCCCGGCAAGGGCATCGATGACCTTCTTCGTGCGCTGGCCCTCGTGGTGAAGGAGGGAGACGCACGTCTCGTCCTCGCAGGCGACGGACCCGATCGCGCCTCGCTGGCTGACCTTGCGTCGAGCCTCGGCATCACCGACCGCGTGGAGTTCGCGGGCTGGGTGCGAGACATGCCGGCGTTATGGCGCGTCGCGGATATCGCGGTAGTGCCTTCGCACCAGTTCGTCGAGTCATTCGGCATGGTCGCTCTCGAGGCAATGGCCTGCGCACGCCCGGCGATCGTGTCCCGAAACGGCGGGCTACCGGAGGTCGTCGACGAGGGTAATACGGGGGAGCTCTTCGAGCCCGGTGACGTGCGTGGGCTCGCGGCGGCAATCCGGGCGTACGCCTCGGACGAAACGAAGCTACGCAAGCATGGCCGGGACGCCGAAGGCCGGGTGGCCCGGCTCTTCGGGATCGACCGTACGGCGGCTTCCTACCTCGAGCTCTTCGAGGCGGCCTAGCCGATCATGCGCAAAACGATCGCGTTCGTCGTCGGCACCCGGCCGAACTTCGTGAAGGCCGCGCCAGTAATCGAAGCGCTCGAAGCCGATGACCGCATCGGACAGCTCGTCGTGCACACGGGCCAGCACTACGACGCGGCTCTTTCCACCGAGATCCTCCAGGACCTGGGGTTTCCGACTCCGCATCGCTTTCTCGGCATCGGATCCGGGACGCACGCCGAGCAGACAGGCAAGACGCTGATCGAGGTGGAGCGAGTTCTCCAGGCCGAGCGGCCCGACCTGGTTGTCGTCAGCGGCGATGTCAACGCTACGCTCGCCGCGGCGCTGGCCGCCGCGAAGCTCTCGATCCCGCTGGCTCATATCGAATCGGGCCTTCGGTCGCGCGACTGGACGATGCCCGAGGAAATCAACCGTGTCCTGACCGATCGGCTCTGCGAGATCCTGTTCACGCACAGTCCGGAGGCAGCCCGCAACCTTGCCCTCGAAGGGGTCGACCCGGCCCGGGTGCACTACGTCGGTAATACGATGATCGACTCGCTGCGCCGGTTCGAAGACGCCGCCCGGGCTCTGGCGGCGTGGACGCGCGTGGGAGTCGAGCCCGCCAAGTTCGCCCTCGTCACGCTGCACCGGCCGTCAAACGTCGATGACCCGGTCAGGCTCAGCGGGATCGTCGAGGCGCTGGTGGAGCTCGCGGGTCGAGTGGCGGTGGTCTTTCCGATCCACCCGCGGACTCGCGAGCGTCTCGACGTCCAGGGTTCGATCGCACGGCTTGCGAGCGCCGGAGTTCGGTGTCTTGATCCTCTCGGTTACCTCGACTTCCTCTCGCTCGAGCTCGCAGCCGGCGCGGTGATAACCGACTCAGGGGGGATCCAGGAGGAGACGTCCGCCCTCGGCGTCGCGTGCTACACGCTGCGTGCGAACACCGAACGGCCCATCACGCTTGCGCAGGGAACCAACACGTTGCTCGGCGACGACCCGCGCACGATCGCTGCCATCCACCTCTCTCGACCTGCCATACCGCCTCCAATTCACCTGTGGGACGGGCACGCGGGCGAGCGGGCGGCCGCGATCCTGGCAGCCGCCGTGGCAGGAGAGAGGGGTAGCGAGTATCTCTCCGTGGCGACGTGACCCGCGAGAGCCGCGATCGCGCGCAGCTGCTCGGGTGCGAGATCGACCGCGTGCGGATGAACGAAGCGGTCGCCCTGTGCCGGGCAGCGGTGGAGCAACGTGGCTTTCTGCAGCACATGGCGCTCAACGCGGCCAAGATCGTGTCGCTTCGCTCCGACTCGCATCTCCAGGAGGCGGTGGCGCAATCGGAGCTGGTGACCGCGGACGGCCAATCCGTGGTCTGGGCCTCGCGCCTTCTTCGCGACCCACTGCCCGAGCGGGTTGCCGGCATCGATCTGATGGAGGAACTGTTCGCGTTGGCCGAGCGCGAGGAGTATCGCGTCTACCTCCTCGGGGCCACCCAGGACACCCTCGGACGAGCGGTCGAGCGCCTGCTGACGCGCTATCCCAAGCTTTCCATCGCCGGGTCCCACCACGGCTACTTCGCCGACGCCGAGTCTGCGGCGCTCTGCGAGCAGATCAGAGCGGCGGGTCCGGACGTTCTCTTCGTCGCCATGAGCTCGCCACGGAAGGAGTACTGGCTCGCCGAGTACGGACGCGCGCTCGGCGTCCCCGTGATCATGGGTGTCGGCGGAGCCCTCGATGTGACAGCGGGAGACGTGCGCCGAGCACCGCCTCGCTTGCAGGCCTTAGGGCTCGAGTGGGCGTACCGGTTGCTCCAGGAACCACGACGACTCTCGCGTCGTTACCTCCTGACGAACACGCGCTTTATCCTGCTCGTTGCTGGCGAGCTGCTCCGTCGCGGCTTCCGGGGCGACGCTCGGCGAGGGCCTCCTGGAACACCTCCAACAGTTCCGAGGCATAGCGTTCCGCCGTAAACGTCTGCTCGGCCCAGCTCTTTGCACTGGCCCCCAGCGCCCGTGCGAGCGAGCGGTCGCGGACGAACAGCTCGATCTTGGACGCGAGCTCGGCAGCATCGCCCGGCGCATAAGTGAATCCAGTCTGCCCTTCCCGGATAAGCTCGGCCGTTCCGGCGGAGCGGGCACCGATGACGGCCCTTCCGAGCTTCATCGCCTCGACCGTCGTTCGACCGAACGCCTCGAGTCGAGAGCAGGTGAGGGCTACATCCGCCTGGATCACTTCCTCTGCCGGATCGGGCCGAAAGCCGGTGGTCGAGATCAGATCCGCCACACCCTCTGCCACGGCGAGCGCACGGAGGTCCTCACTGTAGGTGAGCCACCCGGTAGGGCCTACGAATCGAATCTCAACGTCGATGCCGCGGCGGCGGAGCTCTCCCGCTGCCCGGACGGCGTCCATGTGCCCCTTGCTAGGGGCGACCCGGCCGATCTGGACGAGCCGGAGCGGACCGTCGCGGGCGCTATCGACCGGCCCGTGCGGAGGCACCGTGACGGAGGAAGTTACGAGCCTCGCCTTGCTCCGGAACCGCCGGCCGGGTATGTCCTCGAGGACGGATCTGGAGTTGACGATAACCAGGTCTGAGAGTCGGTCGATCGCCGCGAACGTGGCCAACTCGCCGAAATGGAATCGGAAGGCGTGATCGAGCCGGCCGAACTCGTGGCGATACCACACGTGGGGCAATCCAACCCGGCGGGCAGCCAGGGCGCCGAGCGGGATGGCAAGTGTGTTCGTGACGACGAGGTCCGGGCGGATCTCCTGTAAGGCCTTGGTCATCTTGCTAAAGCTCGCGACATTCCGAGCGGTGGAGCCGGCTGCCTGGCGAACGAGGCTTCGGGTCGATGCTCCGTCAGGAGTAGCCCACCAGACGTTCGGCTGCTCGACCACCGTCGCTCCGCGCGCCTCGAGGAGGGGGCAGAGCGGGCCGCGCGCGGGCACGATTCCCACAACCTCGACCTGACGCTCTGTGAGGCATGACACGGCCTCGAGCATCGCGAGCTCCGCACCCGCGGAGCTCCCGCCGGTATGTGAGAGCCAGGCGATTCTCACATCAGGCTCCCGTGGCCCCCCACGAGCCCTCGCAGTGTTGTTGACCGCTGGTCATGCGTTATTCAACTGCTCGCGACGGGCGAGGGTCCTGAGAAAACGCCAGTCCTGGCGATCCAGCACGAGCAGAGAGACGACAGTTCCGTAGCCGGCCAACACCAAGAGGGATAGCGCGATCGACTCTGGATCGTCGATCCGGCTTCCGCTCAGAAGCACGGCGAGAGTGCCCATGGCGATAAGCGTCATCGCAGCCTGAGAGCTCAGCCGCCTAGCGAATGCGAGGCTCTCTTTCGAGAACGAGATGGTTCTCCCGACTAGGATCCAAAGTAAGCCTGTCTCGAAAATCGAGCGAACGACATAACTCCAAGCCGCGCCGTTGATCCCGTACGCGTGCGTGAGCGCCCAGACTGACGCGATGTTGAGCGGAAGCTCGACGATGTAGAGCTTCGTGACGATGTCGGGCCGCCCGATGCCGTTGAGCAGCGCGCCCGATAGCGGTGCTAGGAGGCTGATGACGAACCCGACGGCCAGGATGCGCATGGTGTCGGTCGCTCGGAGGGCGAATGACGCCCCTATCCACGCCTCCAGGATCTCCTGGGCCCAGACGAAGATTACGAAGCAGATGGGAACGAGCGCGAAGAAGAGATAGCGATGTGCCCGCAGGTAGTAATGCTCGATTCTGTCCTTTTGATCGGTTGCGTCGAGCGCGCTGAAAGCCGGAAAGAGTGGGCGGATGATGCTCGCCGGGAAGACGAAGAGCCGCGACAGCAAATTGAAGGGAACCGTGTAATACGTGAGAGTGGTCACCGTCAGGATGACGCCGATCAGCCACTGGTCGAAGTACAGGAGCATCGGTCCGAGGAGCAGACCGAGCGCGATCCAGCCCCCGAATCGGATCATCTCTCGCACCCGTGCCAGGTACCGCCGGGTCATAAACTCGGCTGTCAAAAAGCTGCGGAACAGCGGCACCACCTTGTTGGCGGCGACGAACGAAGCGAGAAAGCTGAGGATCCGAAGGGCGAAGAATGCGTAGAGGATGATTCGAAAGTCCTGGTCGAGCAGGACGACTACGACGCCCGCGAGATAGAATCCCGCGCTTCCAAAGATTGCCAGTGCGTTTGCAAGTCCAAAGCGCTGCCCGGCTTCCAGGACGCCGACCAGCGAGCGGATCACAAACTCGATTGGGAGAGCAAGGGCAAAGAGCTGGAACGAGAGAATCCCGAGGTCTCGCACTCCTGGGCTGACCCCCAGAGCGTCGATGAGAAACGGCGCCGCGAACCAGACCGCGATTGCTCCTAGGGCACCGAAGCAAGCCTGTGTTCCGATCGCCGTCCAGGCCCAGATCGCAGCGGCCCTCGAATCTCCGACAGCCAGCTCGCGGGCAACGTAGCGTGCGGCTGCCCGGGCAAGCCCGAGGTCCAGCCAAGCGAGGTTGGCCACCAGGACCCAAGTGATCGTGAGGATTCCGAAGAGCTCGAGACCGAACTCCCGGATCATGAGCGGGATAAAGAGAACTCCGAGACCGAGCACCACAACGCTCGTCCCGAGGGACAGAAGGCTGTTACGAGCGAGCCGGCGAGAGTGAGTCAAATGCAGGCCGCTCATGGACTCACAGCGTAGTCAACGCATCCGTCGAGGCAACCGCGCAACATCTGCCGATTCGGCCCGCGCACAACCGGTGCCCGGTCAGGCCTCCGTGCAAGCGGCGTTCGGCCGCCTATGCCTAGATCGAGGGTTGGTCGCTCTTTACCCGACCATGCCTCGAAGGAGTGATCACTCGAAGAGGTTGGGCTTTCCGATCTATAGCGGTGCAGCAACCGCTACCGCTCGGAAGGATCCATGGCCCGCAGCCCGGAACGCCGCCCTTGTTCGTCCCTTGCTCAGATTTCCGCCACCGTCGTCGTGCTGCTCGCCTGCATCTCGTCGTTCGCGGGAAGCGCGGAAGCCAGCATTAGCTGGCGCGGAAACCTCGAGACGGGCTCATTCAGCCAGTGGACTGAAGATGGCGGGATTCAGGCGTTCCAGGGTCCCGCTGCCGTTGTAACCGCGCATCCGCGTGAGGGTCGTTACGGCGCTCGGTTCGAGGTGCGGCCGAATCCGGATCCAAACGGGCCTCGAGGCGAGCGCAGCGAGGTTGTCCGCCACACGGGCGAGCGCGCCGGCGTCGAGTCCTGGTGGGCTTGGAGCACCTACTTCCCCGAAAATTTCAATCCGAGTCGGGATACATGGTGGAACATCTTCACCGATTGGCACAACACCGGCACGACCGGCCAGGCGAATGCCCATTTCGAGGTGAACACGCTGTACAGCCCGTGGAAGATCCAGTTGCGGACCTTCGGCGGGCAGGAGGAGCAGAATCAGCGCATCTTCCTGCTCGGGGACTTCCAGCAGGACAGGTGGTTCGATTTCATCTTCCATGTCCGCTGGGCCACGGACAACACAGGCTTCGTCGAGGTATGGGTGAACGGACAGCACGTCGTCCCACTGACGTTCACACCGACGATCTACGAGGGTCAGGGCGTATACCTGAAGCAGGGTCTGTATCGAGCCCGATCTGCTGTGACGAGCGTCGTGTACCACGACGCGATGCGGAGAGGATCGTCATACGCAGATGTCGCGACCCCGGGTGCAGGGAGCGTCTCGGCCAGCGGGACGCAAAACGGGCAGGAAATCGGATCCGGGTCCGTGACGATCGTGCGGCGGCCCACATTCGCATCCGGCCGCCGAATCCAGGTGCAGGCAAGGACGAAGCCGGCGACCGTCGTCAAGCTGATCGTGCGCGGCCCGCGGGGTTCGCTGCTCGGGTCCAAGCGCCTGCGAGCGGGTTCCCTCGGAAGGATCGATACCAGCGTGCATTTGCCGCGCTGGCTACGGCAGCGTAGCCTCGTCGTGATCGCGCGGGCGGTCTTCCCGGAGGGCGTGCGGCGCGCGACTCGGACCATTCGAGTCACGAGCCGCGAGCTGCGCCTCGCAAGATTCGCCTAGTAGCTCTTCACAGACCCGTGAGCGAGCGGTCTCGGCGGCGTCCTCGGCGAGAGGAACTCGGCCTGCACGAGCGCGTGATCCGCCGTTCCTGCCCACCGTACGAAGCTGCGCTCCGAGGCCCACGCCTGGAAGAAGTCTCTGACCTTTCCGTCGCTGGTGTCCACGAAAACGTGGGGGATTTCGAGCAAGACGCAGAGAACGTGGGCGTGGTCTCCGACGCCGTCTTCATCGCCTCGGACTCTGGTGGCCAGAAGTACGAGATCGACTCAGCCGGTCCGGAATTAACGGTCGCGCTGGATCCGCCCGCGATTCCTTGCAGGTCGTCGAGGGCGAGGTCAGGGAGCGCGGCGCCGAAACAGAAGGTTGACGGGCAACTAAATCCCATGATGAATCAGGAGAGGCGAGAAACGTTGATCGGGAGACCGACCTCCCGAGCGACGCGCCTACACTGAACTACGCCTCGAGACTGCGACGTGACCCTCCTCCACAAACCCCATCGCGCCGCCTGGTATCTGGCCAGGCTTGCGGCCATGTCTCCCGCAGAAGTGGTCTGGCGTGCCGGGCGCGCAGCGGGCTTCGAGCCCGCCTCCCCCCTCGCGGGAGCGCGACCGAACTGGAACGGGTTGCCGTGGAGGTCGACGCTGCTGCGGGCCCTCGAGCCCGCCCGAGCGGAGCTGACGGTGGACGCCGAGCGAATCGCGGCCGGTCAGCTCGATCTCTGGGGACACCCGGTACAGCTCGACCCGAACGGTGTCGACTGGCACCGCGATCCGCTCGACGGCCGTGTGTTGGGGGGAGAGAGCGGGCCGGTCGATCCAAAAGTGATCTGGGAGCTTCACCGACACCAGCACCTCGTGCCTCTCGCAGCAGCGGCCGCTCTCTTGGATCGTCGCGACTGGGCTGGCCTCTGCCTCGAGCAACTCGAGAGCTGGATCGAGTGGAACCCGCCGCGCGACGGCGTCGGCTGGAGCTCCGGGTATGAGACCGCGCACCGGCTGGTCTCGTGGGCACTGGCCGTCCCGCTCGTCGCAGACCAAGCGCCGGAGCAGCTCCTGGCGCGCATCACTGAGTCGTATGTCGAGCAAGCCCGATTCGTAGCCGCATCGCCGTCACGTTTTTCGTCGGCCAACAACCATCGGCTGATGGAGCTGCTCGGCCTCCTAGCAGCCTCACTGCTGAGCGGCCATGAGGCCGGGCGGGACGAGATCTGGGGGGAGCTCGAACGGGAGAGCGCTCGTCAGACCTTCGCCGATGGCGGGAGCCGTGAGCAGGCAGCCGGCTACTTCCTCTACGTGCTCGAGATTCTCTCGCTCGCGGCCTTCATGGGCCGTGAGGCCGGTGCAGGCCAGGACTCGCTCGATCGAACGTTGGCGTCGATGCTCGACTGGTACGCGTCATTGGCGGGCGTCGACGGCGAGCTACCCGCAATTGGTGACGATGCCGAGGACCGGCCGCTTCGCGTCGCGTACTTCTCGCCGCGTCGCGCCTCAGTCGTTGCTGCACGTGCTGCGGCCGTCCTACGCGGCGAGCCGGGCCTGATTGCCTCGCGGGATGTTTTTCCAGCGCGCGAGTCGAGGACCCTCGAGGAGAGCGGCTATGTCGTGCTCAGGAGCACGCTGGAGGAAGAGCCGGTCAGAATCGTCTTCGATGTCGGCCACCTGGGCTTCGGCGCTCTCGCCGCGCACGGCCATGCGGACGCCCTCGCGATCGTGGTGAACGTGGGAGCCGAGACGCTGCTTCGTGACAGCGGTACGGGCTCGTATGCGCCGGACGCCGGACGTGGTGAGTTTCGAGCCACGCTCGCTCACAACACGGTCGTCGTGGACGGGGAGGATCAGGCAGAGCAGCGAGGCCCGCACATCTGGGGACGGCACTACTCCGCCGTACTCGAGGCCGCTACGCTCGGGCCGGACCTCGAATATGCACGCGGCGCTCATGACGGGTATGAGCGAACGGCCTCCGGCGCGATGCACACACGCAGCGTCACTCTTCTCAAGGGCCCGCACCTGCTGATCGTGCTGGACCGCGTGTCTGGCAGCCGGGAGCTCGAGGCCTCCCTCGTGTGGAATCTCATGCCCGGCTGCGATGCGTCGAAGCTCTCTCCGAGGTTCGGCGCCCTGGCCGTGGCTTCGATCCCAGGTGCCACCTATCGGGACGAGGAAGGGCGGTTTTCGGAGCGCTATTCGTGGCAGGAGCGAGCGCCGCGATTGTGCTGGAGCGCCAAGGCTCGCGAGGTTGTCTTCGCAACAGTGGCGAGTCTGGGAAGCGATCGGCCGATCCCTGAGCTGGGCCTCGAGCATCGCGACGGCATCAGCCGCGTCGTGATCGGAGGGACCTCCAGAATTACGCTCGTCGAGGACTGGATTCGCGATCGCCCGGCGGTTGACGTCTGATGTGCGGCATCGTCGGGGTGGTTCGCGCAGGGGGCGTGGAGCCGGCAGATCGCGACCGGGTTGCCATGGCGGTCGAAGCGCTCCGCCACCGGGGTCCCGACGGGAACGGGGTCCACGCCGAGCCGAGATGCGTCCTCGGCCACACCCGCCTCAGCATCGTCGACCTCGCCGGTGGGGGCCAACCCATGCGCAACGAGGACGGCTCCATTCTGGCGGTGTTCAACGGCGAGATCTGGAACCACCTCGACTTGCGCCGCCGGCTAGAGCAGCATGGGCATCGCTTCGCGACGAGGTGCGACACGGAAGTGCTCGTCCACGGCTACGAGGAGTGGGGCGACCGTTTGCCTTCCTTCCTGAACGGGATGTTCGCGTTCGCGGTCTGGGACGGCCGGCGCGAGCGGGTTCTCCTGGCGCGGGACCGCCTCGGGAAAAAGCCCCTGTACATGGCCGAGCTAGACCGCGGCCTCGTCTTCGGCTCGGACGCGAGGTCAGTCCTGCTCGCCGGCGGCCGCAAGCCCGAAGTCGATTCCGCGCACCTCGGCGAGTTTCTCTTCCAGCGCTATGTCGGCGGGCCGCGGACGCTCTTCAGAGGGGTCTCCAGACTCGAGCCCGGCCACCTAGCGACCTTCGAAGACGCACGCAAGGAGATCCGGCGATACTGGAGCGTCGACCCGGGGCCGGAGCGCGACGTAGCTCCGGAGGAGCTGCGAGCGCTCCTGCTCGATGCAGTCTCCAAGCGGCTCATGAGCGACGTCCCGCTTGGAGTTCTCTTGAGCGGAGGCGTCGATTCGGCGTCGGTCCTCGGTCTGATGCGCGAGGCGGGAGCCGGGTCGCTCTCCAGCTTCACGATCGGATTTGACGACCCGCTGTACGACGAGCGCCCGCTGGCGCGTATCGCCGCCGCCTGCGCCGAGACAGAGCACCACGAGCTCGTGGTGGGAGCCGAGGACTTCCTTGCCGCGTTGCCGCGCCTCGCCTGGTATCGCGACGAGCCTCTCGCGGAGACGTCAGAGGTACCACTGCTTCTTCTCGCCGAGCTGGCGGGGCGCCACGTGAAAGTGGTGCTCTCCGGCGACGGGGGTGACGAGGTCTTTGGTGGCTATCCCAAGTATCGCGCCGAGCGACTGCTGCGGCTGGGCCCGGTGGCTCCACTGGCGCTTCGGCTCGCAGGCAGGGCGCTCGCAACGCGCCCGTCGTCGCGCAGGTGGCGTCGTGCAGTAGCAACTCTCTCGGTGGCCGACCCCACGCTCAGGTGGGCTTCTTGGTTCTGCACCTACCCTCCGTCCGAGCTCGATTGGCTCCTCGTCCCGGCCCTTCGCGGCCAGGCCACTCCCGAACACCTCGTCGAGCCCTTGACTCGCCTGCTCGCACCCCACGCCGGCGTCGATCCGGGACGGCGGATGCTGCTCGGCGATCTCCTCACGTATCTCCCCGACAACATGCTCCTCCGGGCCGACAAGGTTCTCATGGGTGCATCCGTCGAGGGTCGAATGCCGCTCGTCGACTACCGGATCGTCGAGCTCGCCTCGCGCATACCGGCCTCGAGTCGATCAGGGCTTCGCCGAGGCAAGGCGGTCCTGCGCGACGCCGTCCGCGACTTTGTGCCCCGGCAGCTCCTGGACGCGCCAAAGAGAGGGTTTGCGGTGCCGGTGGCAAGGTTTATGCTCGCTGACCCCCACCGGACGCTCGAGCGACTGCTGCTCTCGGAGCGGGCCGCCCAGCGGGGCTTCTTCGAGAGGGCGGAGGTCGTCGAGCTGCTGCAGGGACGTCGCCTCGACCCCCTGGAGCGAGAGCTCCGGATCTTCACGCTCGCGTCGCTCGAGCTCTGGCTTCGCGCCAACGTCGATGACTTGCGGATCCACCCGCCAGCCGAGATGACCGACCTTCTCGACGAGGAAGACGAGCCGGGCAGGCCGCTCCACCCGCGCGGCGCGCCCGTTCGCTCGGTGCGTGCGACGTGAGGGGGTCGACGCCGTTCGTCATCCTCTCGACGCAGCGAAGCGGCTCGACCTGGGTGGTTGACATGCTCGACAGTCACCCCCACGTCAGTTGTTATGGGGAGCTGCTTCTCCCCGAAGGAACCGGCAAGCACCCAGTGGGCGCGCAGGACACGCTTCCCCTGAGCGATGTCCTCCGCAAGCGGCGCAGCGGTGCCCTCGCTCGACACCTGGAAGGATGGCGGTACCTCAACCGCCTCTACGGCGGTCGTGCCGAGTCCGTCGGGTTCAAGCTGATGTACGCCCAACTGCGCGCGTTTCCATGGCTGCTCGCCTACTTGGCCGTGAGGCGCGTGCGGGTGCTCCACGTCGTCCGCACCAACAAGTTCGACCAGGTGCTGTCGCGCATCGTGGCTCGCGAGACGAACCAGTACCACGTCCTCCCCGGCGAGGAGGTGATTGAGGCGAGGGTGCGCGTCGACGTCGACGAGCTGGTTGAGCAGATGGACTGGGAGGAGCGGAAGGTGGCGCAGTTTCGCCGCCTGCTCGCGCTCCTACCGGTGCCGACCTGCGAGGTTTCCTACGAAGCGCTCCTGTCGGGCGAAACGGGCTTCGACGCGCTCCTCCACTTCGTCGGCGTCGCACCCGAGGGAGACCTGGAGTCCAGGTTGACCAGGCTCAGCTCTCGCTCCTACGAGGAGCGAATCGAGAACTACGACGAGGTCCGGAAGGCGCTGGGAGCGAGGGTGCTGGGGATGGGAGCTAGCGCTCCGACGGCTTGAGGCGGGAGAGAATCCGCGAATTCGGATTGAGCTCGATCGCCCGCGCGAGACTTGTCTGCGCTTCGTGGAACGCGCCCACCTTCGTCTCGATTCGCGCCGCTACGATCCAGAGCCGCCAATCCTCGGCGTCGCGTTCGAGCGCGTGGCGGATTGCCACGCGCGCCGCCGGAAAGTTCCCGGTGAGCTCCTCGACGAGTGCTCGCTGTAGGTGGGTGGAGGCGGCCCAGGGCTGCAGGCGCTCGGCTCTCTTCGCTGCGGCGAGCGCCTTCCCGGGGTCGCCCTGCCGGACCGCATCCTGGCTGCGTCCGACGGCCGCTTGGGCGACGAGCGGGATGCCCTGCGCCACGACCAGCACGAGTACGGCAAGAACACCGGCTGCCCGGAGCGCGACAATCGACCAGCGCGGGCCACGGGCTTCCCCGCGGCTTCGTCGGCGGCCGAAGCAGGTCGCGGGGCCCGTCAGGAGCCCGACGCAGACGAAAGCCACGAGCGAGACGACCGTCACCTCCCACATCCAGTCGAATCCGGCCTCGAAGAGGTAGGCCGTAAGTGCCGCCAACAGAGCCGCCGTCGCCGCCCGACCGTCTCCCTCGCTCTTCCGGACGCGCAGGACGCCGATCACGAGAGCCGCCAGAAGCGCCGCCACGAGTAGGGCGAAGCCGACCAGTCCGAGCTCGGCTAGCGTCTCGAGGTAGAGCGAGTGTGCGTCGCGCACGAAGACAGCAACCGTGCCGTGCTGGGCCCACCAGGCCTCGTAGGACCCGGCGCCGTCGCCCACTATTGGATGGTCTTTGAACTGCTCGGCCGCGGATTGCCAAAGCTGCCAGCGGCCGTTCCCGCTCCCGCTGACGAGGTGCGCCTGGAGATTCGTCGCGACCTCCCCGGAGGGAATTGACTTGAAGTTTTCGAAGCGCTCGCGCGGGTTCGCCGCCACGGCGGCCGTTACGAGCAGGAGCGTCGCGATCACGACGAGCGCCCAACCCAGTGGCTTGCGGGCGCGTGTGAAGCCGAACCGGAAGCGGGATCCGATCGCGTAGACGGCGCCGGCGGAGGCGCAGGCCAGGGCAATGTAGAGCGCCGCCTCGAGTCCCTCACCTTGGGCCGGCTCGCCCGCGATCACCGTGTCCTGCGCGATTACGGCGAGCGTTGCCCCCACGGAAGCCGCGCCCGCGACAAGGAGTGCGCCGGTCGCTTGCCAGCGCAGGTTCGTGAGGGCAAGGTAGACCAGAGCGGCGAGGGCCGCGGCGATGATGCCGCCGCGCGACGACGTGAGATAGAGGGCGACGCCCAGCGCCGGAAGCGGCGCGACGGCGAGGCCGCGGGCGACGGCGCGACGTTCGCTCGTCGCGATGAAGAGAAGGAACGGCACGCCAAGTGCCAGCAACGTGGCGAGGCCGTTCCAGTATCCGACTGGATAGCTCAACCTGTTCTCGGCGGAGGGAAAGAGCAGCGCCACAATCTCCGTCGTCGTTCCGCCGAACCGATCGGGAAAGAGCCGGCTCAGAAGCGCGAGGAGCCCGACTCCGGCGATGCCAATCGCGAGCCCACGGATCCAGCGGCGTGTCCCGCGCCCGCGTCTCGACGAGACGACGACCAGCAGGAAGAGCGCCAGGTAGAGCACGGCCCGGTTCGCTTCGTTGAAGCTTTTCTCGAGACTCGCCGACCAGATCGTCGAGAGTCCGGCCCAGAGGGCGAACGCGGCCAGAAGACCGCCGACCGCGAGCGCTGCTCCGGGCATCCTCGCGCGCGGCCAGGCTCCGATCGCGACGCCCGTTCCGACCGTCCACAGGGCGAGCACTGCGATCGTGTTCCGGCTCGTGAGTGCGTATCCGCCGCCGTCGTACGCGATTGCGAAGAGGGCTCCCGCGACCGCCGCGCTCAGCGCCCACCCGCGAGTGCGGAAGAGGCGTTCCGTACGAACATTGTAAGAAGCATCCAAATTCGACGTGGAGGGCATTAACAGATCCGTTTTTGTCAACTACTATGCGTTCGCGGCGTTATTCCGGGGCCGACTTGCACGACTACGGTCGGGGGGATTCTCTTTTTTGGCTAAGTATCAAGTACGAGGAAAACGACTGGCCGCGACCGTCGCGGGCCTGGCGACAGTACTCGCGATCACCGCGGGTACGTCCGCGGCTGCGAACTCGATCGAGACCGGTCTCTACGATCCCATGGCGTCGGGTGGCGGGCCCGGACGCGCGTATTCGTACCTCGAGCCCGGGATCGCCTTCAGCAAGGCAAGAGCTGCGGGAACGACGCGCACGCGCCTGCTGCTCTATTGGGATCGCGTCGCGCCCGAAGCCCGCCCGGCGAACCCGGCTGACCCGAACGACCCTGGGTACACGTGGGGCAATCCCGGCTATGACTTCGACGCAGAAGTGAGTAGCGCCATTTCGCGCGGCCTGAAGCCCTTCGTCAGCGTGCTGGGCGCGCCTGGATGGGCCGAGTGCGACGGACGAGGGAACGTCCCCAACGAGTGCCCGGAGCGGCTCCGCTACAACCCGGGCACGTACAGGCCGAGCGCGGCCGATCTCGCCGACTTCATGGAAGCCGCGGCGAGACGCTATCCGCAGGTTCGCGCCTGGGGGGTCTGGAACGAGCCCAACGCGGTCTATTTCCTTTCCCCGGCAGCAAACCATTTCTCCGTCGGCCGCTACCGCGACATGGTCAATACGGCTGCGACCAGGCTCCACGGGGTCGACTCCCGGCTCCTCGTTCAGGCGGGCGGACCGTCGCCGTTCGGCCGCAAGGACAGCCAGGGCGCCGAAACGACGATTCCACCGCTCACGTTTATGCGCGAGCTGCTCTCTCAGCCGATCCGGTTCGATATCTGGTCGAACAACCCATATACCGCCGGAGGCCCGACTCACTCCGCCTACCGGCCGAACGACGTGTCGATCGGCGACCTCCCCGATGCGCGCCGCGTTCTCCGCGCAGCGATCGCGAACCATCGGGTCGTCTCGACACGGAAGGTGGCGTTCTGGGTCACCGAGTTCTCGTGGGACTCGAAGCCGCCGGATCCGTGTGGCGTCCCCACAGCTCTGCTCGCACGCTGGGTGTCCGAAGCGCCTTACCGCATGTGGCGGGCGGGCGTCAGCGTTTTCATGTGGACGCAGCTCAAGGACTATCCGTTCGTGCGCGACGCGATCCCGTACCAGGGGGGCCTCTACACCTTCGGAGGGAATGGACGCGTCGGGGCGCCCAAGGCAGCCATGCGCGCCTTCCGCTTCCCCTTCGTCGCGCTGAAGCGCGCCGGCGGCGCCTACGTCTGGGGCCGCACGCCTTGGGCACGGCCCGGCCTCGTCGCGATCCAGCGAAAGAGTGCGCGCGGTTGGGTGACAGTGAAGAAGCTTCGGACCAACGGCCATGGCATCTTTCAGCGGAGGCTCTACCTCCGGATCTCGAGCCGCGGCGCGCTGCGTGCGAAGCGAGCCGGATCGACCTACAAGTCGGTCCCCTTCTCGATGAAGGTGCCGCCCACGCCTGCTGGAACCCAACCGCTCGGATGTTAGGATGAGCGAGCGGTGATGCGCTTCCGGGACGCCGTCTTCCTCCTTGTCCTCGTCGCAGGCCTCGCGACGGCGAGCGCCGCTTGGTCCGCAGGCCCTCCCGTCGTAGACCAATACTATGAGCAGGTTCCCGACGCGAGCGGCGGAGCCGGCACTGGCGGCGGCACCGGGTCGGGAAGCGGCGGTGGCGGTGCCCAGGAGCTGTCTCCCTCGGTTCAGAGTGAACTCGAGAGCTCGGTCCCTTCATCGACCGCGGACATGCTGCAGGAAGTGGCCACGTCGCCGGCCCTGGGCGCGCCCACCTCGTCGTTCGGGAGCTCGAACCGCCGGCCGGAGAAGAATGAGGCTGTGCCGTCGACGGACAGCCCGTTCGGCGATGCCGTGAGCGCGGCGACGGACGGCGGCGAGGGGCACATCTTGGCCATCCCGATCGCGCTCGTTCTCATCACCTCCGCCGGTGCCGTGTTCGCCCTGCGCCGCCGACGCCACGGCACCGCGTAGCTCTCGCGACGCGACGACGAGTGCCCGTAGTCAGCCTGGCTTCGTCTCGATGCGGCGGGCTGCCCGATCCTCGTTGTGCGGCCAACGCTCGTGATTCCTGGGTCGGCGTACGATGAGTCTAGGTTGATGACCAGTCGCCCTGATCCCCACATGGAGGACGTTCGGGCCCGCGAGCTCCGGCACTTCAACGAGCTCTGGGGTGCGTCCGTGCAGGAGCCGGGCCCGGACACGCTCCGAACATTTCGCAGCGCGATCACCCCGGCACACCTACCTGGCGGCAGCTCCGGAGGTCTCCTGCGCCTGCGCCTGTACGAGCTCCTGACCGGCGCGGAGGTCGCCGGAAAGGACGTTCTCGACTACGGCTGCGGCGTTGGTGGCTGGTCGATCCACCTTGCCCAGCTGGGCGCGCGCGTCGCCGGGTTCGATCTCTCGGACGTCGCCATCGCACACGCCCGCGCGCGGGCCGCCGTCAACGAGGTCGAAGTGCGGTTCGACGTCGCCGATGCCGGAAAGCTTCCGTACGAGGACGCATCGTTCGACGTCGTAGTGGGAATCGGCGTTATCCACCACGTCATCAAATACGCGGGGGTGGCGTCCGAGCTTCGCCGCGTCATGCGACCGGGAGCGATCGGCCTATTCAGCGAGAACCTCGGCCAAAACCCCCTCATCGAGCTCGCGCGCACGGTCACGATGCGAAGCGAGAAGGATGCGGGCGACGTCGTCCTGACTGAGGCTCGTGTCCGCGAATGGGCGAAGGAGTTTGCATCCTGCTCGATCGAGGGTCATTCGCTGACGTACATGCTCAAACGAGTAACCAGCTCGCGAACGCTCCTCCACGCTCTGTATCGGCTGGACGAAGCGCTGCTCCAAAGGTTTCCCGCACTTCGCCGCTACTGCGGCGAGTCCATCGTCATGCTCCGTCCGTAGCTGATCGCAACGAATGACCCTGGTCTGATGCTTGATACCGCTGCGCCGTTCATTCCTGACCGGCCGACGCTTCCCAAGCTCCGCGCCGCGGCGGCCGGCTGCACGGCCTGTCACCTCTACAAGCTCGGGACGCAGACCGTCTTCGGAGAAGGGTCGGCGGACGCCGACGTCGTCTTCGTCGGGGAGCAGCCCGGCGACCAGGAGGATCTCGCCGGGCGGCCGTTCGTCGGGCCCGCCGGTCGGGTCCTGGACGAGGGCCTTGCCGCTGCGGGGATCGACCGCTCGCAGGTCTACGTGACGAATGCCGTCAAGCACTTCAAGTGGGAGCCGCGGGGCAAGCGGCGGATCCACCAGAAGCCGAACTGGGCTGAGATGACCGCGTGCCGTCCCTGGCTCGAGGCGGAGCTCGCAGTGGTCGAGCCGGACGTCCTCGTCTGCCTCGGGGCCACCGCAGCCCAGTCCCTCCTGGGGCGCCAGTTCCGTGTGACCAAGATGCGCGGCGTGCCCGTGGAGTCGGAGCTCGCCCCGAGCGTCGTGGCGACCGTGCATCCGTCCTCGATCCTCCGGGCGCCGGACGAAGGGCGACAGGAGGCGAT
Source organism: uncultured Actinomycetes bacterium (assembly GCA_963737615.1). Taxonomy (GTDB): domain Bacteria; phylum Actinomycetota; class Thermoleophilia; order Gaiellales; family Gaiellaceae; genus DASQGA01. Next base: position 130,925 of record CAVTTI010000013.1, read on the forward strand.
GCGGGACTTCGTCCGCGACCTGAAAGCCGTCGCGAAACTGATCAAGTCGCGCTGAGTGCCTCGCGGAGCTCGGGAGGCTCCGTGACCGGCGCGCGGCAGGCAAAGTTCTCGCAGACGTAAGCCGCGGCGCGGCCGTTCACGAGGCTCTTCCCGGCCAGGAGCGGCACGCGCTCGAGCGCCGGGTCGTCCGGCCCCGCCGCGAAGGCGTAGACCATGTTCGGCCGGTACCCGTCGACGGCGGCGCGCCGGAGCTCCTCGGAGGCTCCCACGACGGCAACCTCCTGCGGCGGCGAGAGATGGAGGTCGAGGGCGCAGAGGAGATGCCCGACCGCTGCCGGCGCTCGTTCCAGGAGCGACCTCGCCAGGCGGAAAACGCCGACGGCATCGCGGGCGAGCTCGTCGTCGCCATAGATCCGAGCGAGCCGGAGAAGCACATAGGACATCATCGAGTTCCCGGAGGGGGTGGGGTGGTCGTCGAACTCCTTTCGCCGCGCCACGAGCCCGTGGTCGTCCACGAAGAAGCCACCGCGCTCCTCGTCGCCGAACCGGTCCCTGGCATGTCCTGC